>DAOTMI010000020.1:0-3180 GCA_035450165.1 Candidatus Woesebacteria bacterium | reverse complement strand
TGTTTTTCTGGTCGGTTTGATAATGGTTGGTATTTTCTCATTTAATTCTGGAGTACAAGCCGATGATAAATCTCAAACTCTTAATCTTACAGTTACGAGTACCTTAACTTTTAATTTGGCGACAAGCACTATTGCCTTAGGTACTTTAACACCCGGATCGGCTATAATTTCAACAACTACCTGTACTATTACTACCAATGCGGCTAATGGTTGGCAATTATTAGTTAAAAGAAACAGCGCTACTTCAACTTTGATGCATAGTGATGGAACAACTGCTTTTCCCGATGCTACGGCCTGGAATGGAAGTAATAATGCTACTACGTCACCCGGTGCTAATTTATCTTTCCGAGTTTATAGCGGCGGTACAACAGCAGGATACAATAGTTCGTGGTGGGGGACCGACGACTCAGGCAATGCCAAATGGGCGGGTTTTCCACCAACAACGTCTGTTAATATAGCGGTTGCAACGGGTTATTCTGCCAGTGCAGCAACAGTGACTTATGGATTTCGCGTTGATGCGCCAGCAACTCAAAAAACAGGAAGCTATACTGGTCAGATTACTTTAACAGCCTTGGCGCAATTGTAGTTATTAAAAACAGCATGGCCGAAAATGGATGATTTAAAAATTATGTTGTCCAAAACAGCTAAAAATTTAATTCCACTATTTATTTTCATTTTAGGTTCTTTTTTATTCCTCGTTCCATTAGCGCACGCAGATATTGGTATTACTATTTATCCGCTTAATTATAAATTAGTTTTAAATCCCGGTCAGGAATGGGAGGGAATCACAACAGTGGTTAATCCCAATGATTTTCCTTTAACTGTTAAACCCGAAAAAGAAAATATTATTGGTGGAGCGGAAGGTAATATTTCTTTAACGACTGAAGAAATGTCCCAATATGGATTAATGAATTGGATTTCTTTTGATGAACAAGAATTCACCTTAGAGCCAAAAGCCAGCAAAGAATTTCATTATAAAATTAAAATTCCGGATAATGCGCCACCCGGCGGTCATTACGCCGCTGTTTTATTCCGAGGAATTCCACCCGAAGAAATGACAGGCATTGGTGTTTCTGGTCGTACAGGAACAGTTATTTTAGTAGAAGTTACTGGCGATGTGGTGAAAAAAGCGGAAATTACATCATTAGATGCCCCGACTTTCATTGCCCACGGGCCCTTAGACATTCATTTTAAGGTAAAAAACGATGGTAATACCTATCTTTTTCCCGAAGGCAAGGTGGTTGTTTCAGGATGGTTTCAAAAAGCAGAATTAACTTGGCAACAAAAGGTGGTTTTTCCTGGTTTTGAGCGGACTTATGACGTAAGCTGGAATAAAAAATATCTTTTCGGTCCATTAACGATTACGGTTAATGCTTTCATTCCTGATGGGCCGGCCATCGAACCAGTGAAAATAACGACTTGGGCTTTTCCATATCAAGAAGCCATTATTATTTTACTCATTATTATCTTGATTATCTGGGGAGTGAAAACTTTCAAGCGTAAATTCAAAATTGTTAAAGTAGAAAGACCGGAAGAGTTAAATTCCGAAAAAGAAACTAAAATCTAAAAATCTCTCTATTATGAGAAAGATAAAAAAGTGGCAGACATATGCCGGCAGGCTAATTTTTTTCTTATTGATTTTTTTTATTGCCAAAGAAGCTTTTTCCGCGAGTCAAAATTTAATCATTGAAGTAGTTATTCCTTCGGTAACGCCCACTTTAACTCCGACCCCTTCTCCAACCTCAACTCCAACTTCAACACCAACGCCTACTCCCACTGAAACTCCTACTCCTACTCCTACTCCTACTCCTACTCCAACCACAACTCCTACGGCTACACCAACTTCTACGCCGACGCCATTTGTGGCCGGCGGTTTTGTTATTTCCACCATCATTCCTTTACCTTTAGGCCCGACATTACCACCAGAATTATATCTCCGAAAGAAGACGCCTGATTTTAATAATGATCGTAAGGTCGATATTGTGGATCTGTCTATGTTTCTTTATCGCTGGGGCAGGGCAGATATTTCTATGGATCGCTATGATTTAAATAATGATGAAATATTAGATATTGTTGATCTGTCAATTATTTTATATTATTGGCGAGGGTAAAATTAAATTCAGAGTATTATGGAAAAGTTTAAGCTTATTTTTAAAAAAAGTGCCGAGGCACATCGAAAAAAATTGGAACAAGGAAAAAAACTCCTTCTTCTTTCTATTATAATTGGAGGTTGTTTTATTTCTTTTTCTTTGGCTCAAGCCAAAACAACTTTTTATTTCGAAGGGCAACAGCCGGACAAAAAATCACTAGAATTTTTAGTTTCAGTGAAAGTTGACTCGGATAAACCTCTTAATGCCTATGATTTAGTTGTCCAGTTTCCTCGTAATCTTATTCATTTGAAGCGTTTTGATACGCAGGATTCTATTATCGATGTTTGGAAAAGTCTGGATGTGATTTCTGAGAGCGAAATAAGAATTCAGGGCGGATCTACAAAACCCTTTGAAGGAGAGAATGGAAAGTTAGTCACTTTTATTTTTGAAGCAGTGATGCCTGGCAAAGATAACTTTGTTTTTCAAAAAGCCTCAGCTTATTTAGCTGATGGTCAAGGAACGTTGGCCGATGAGGTGATTATTCAGAATGTGTCACTGGTTATTTCCCAAGCAGAAATTGAGGGGCAATCGAGTAATCTTTTTGTTGCTGATGTTTCCAAGAGGACTATTTTAAAGACAGATAAAACTCCGCCTCAAATTTCTGTTTTTAAAATTGAGCCTAACCCTTTTGATTCTAATCAAATGTTTTTGATTTTTGAGGCCAAAGATAATGACTCTGGTATTAGTAAAATTTTGGTTCGGACGAAGAGCGGCATGGAGTGGAGCGAGTGGCAAGAAACAAAAAATCCTTATGCTTTTTCTAAAAACATCTGGGCAATTCAGCTGTTAGTGGTTGATAATTTTAATAATGCCACGACAAAAACCGAATATTTCTGGAGCAACTTATTAGAAAAAATCGGCATTTTTGTTGGTTTAATAATATTAGTGTTTGTTTTAGTCTTTATTGTCAAGAAAAAAATAAAGAAGTAAAATACAATAAAGATGGAGAAAAAATTTTTATCTCTTATTTTTATCATCGGATTATTTTTTGTTTCGGCTCTTTCTGTTAAAGCTGAAGGTCTCAAAGAGG
>DAOTMI010000019.1:0-3298 GCA_035450165.1 Candidatus Woesebacteria bacterium | reverse complement strand
GGGAATTTTTTAGGGAGTCGCTCGGTGTGTGATTTTTGCGGAAAACAATTGAATTGGTTTGATAATATCCCAGTGATCAGCTGGTTGTGGTTGAAAGGGAAAAGCCGGTGCTGTGGTAAAAAATTACCTGTTCTCTACCCTATCGTCGAAATAGCCACCGGGTTGCTATTTCTCCTAAATTTTCAATTTTCAATTTTCAATTTTCAATCAATTTTCATTTATTTAATTTTAATTTTTTTGATGTTTAGTGCCGTTTTTGATTTTAAATACATGATTTTACCTGATTTTTCAACAGTAATTTTAATTTTGTTGTCCCTAGTTTTTATAAAGAATATCAATAATGTTTATTGTGCCTTTGGCGCTTCAGGATTTTTATATCTTTTATATTTAATTACCAAGGGAAAAGGCATGGGGCTCGGCGATGTGAAATATGCCGTGTTTATGGGATTATTTTTAGGATGGCCCAAGACGCTAATTGCCTTTTATATTGCTTTTATTATTGGAGCGATTGTGGGTGTTATTTTAATGATTTTGAAAAAGAAGCAATTCAGATCGGAAATTGCTTTCGGACCGTTTTTGATTTTAGGGACAATTTTAGCTTGGTGGTGGGGTGAGGCTATAATTGAGTATATAATGACAATATGAAGCGGGGATTTACCTTGGTGGAACTGCTGATTGTTATCACGATTGTGGTTATTATGGTGATCATTGCTGTTGCCGGCCTTAACCCGACTGTTCAGGTTAACAAAGGCAAAGATGCCACCCGGAAAAAAGATTTGCGGCGAATCAGTATTGCTTTTGAAGAATATTATAATGACCACGGCTGTTACCCGCCGCAGACTTTAATTGATAGTTTAGGATGTCAATCGTCCAGTTTTTATCAGCTTAATCCCTGGCCCTGTGATCCTAATGGCAACCGCTACGTGATTAAAACCGGCGGTCCGGAGTCCTGTGCCAATTGGTTTACGGTCGTAACCAGATTGGAGACTGAAGGGGCAAAAACTGTCTGTAATTATGGCGTTTCCAGCTTGAATAAGAAGTGGGAGGAGGAGAATGACTGTGCCACCGAGGAGCTCAAGCCGCCGGTAACTACCTCGACGACAACATCAACTTCCTGTGATTATTCTCAAGAAGAGTGTTTTGCTAAATTTGGAGGGGGATGTGTAATGTTCTTGACCATGGCTGTGAAGGGTCTAACTGCTTTTTAGATATGTACTGTTTAACGCCGGTGCCGTCTTCCTGTAGTTGTGTTATTTCCCCCTAGTTTCTAGAATGTGGTAAAGTTATTATATGAAGCGGCGGGGTTTTACCTTAATCGAGCTGTTGGTGGTCATGGCTATCATGGGGATTTTGACAATTATTACCGTTTCTCAATTTAATACCGCCAGAATAAAAGCTCGGGATTCTCAGAGGAAATCTGATTTATCAGCCCTGTCGAAGGCCCTGTTAATGTATTATGCCGACTACAATAAATTTCCGGATCAAATCGGCAACGGGACGGACAGTTTGACTTGGGGCGACGGGCCATTTCAAGATGCCACTGGGTATGTTTACATGAAAATTTTACCTAAGGACAGTGTAAATAATGCTACCTGCCCTTATGTTTATCTGACCAATGATGATAGAAATAAGTATGCCCTGCTGGGTTGTCTGGAGAATGTCGAGGATCAGGATGCTAAGTTAACGCCAAGTCAAACCTGCAACGGCAAAGATGGTTATAATTTTGGCTTTATCAGCCCCAATATCAGTTTTAGCGATATTAGCGGCTGCAGCTTGTAAATTAATTACGAATTAAAAATAAAATTTTCTTCTAATCCTCTCTTTTTTGAAGAGGAGGCAGGAGGAGATTTAAATAAAAATTAGAGCTTATGAAAAAAGGTTTTACTTTAATTGAATTGCTGGTGGCAATATCGATTATTGCCGTCTTGACCGCCGCTTTACTGCCAAACTTTATGGGGACCAGAGAAAAGGCCAAAGATTCCCAAAAAGTTCAGGATCTAAACGCCGTTAAAAATGCTTTGAGGATGTATTACAACGACCATCAAAGTTATCCTGCTCATCGTGGTTCTTTCCCCTCTGGCGGCTGCACCAATTGTTTAGATGTTTTGGCGCCGGATTATTTGCCGGTGATGGAAGGAATTGGTTACAGTTATATATCAGTTAATAATGAAGATGGTTTTCAGTTATGGACGGCTTTAAGCTCAGCGGTGGGTGATGATGATACCGATTCTCAAGCAAAATGCGGTATTGACACCACTGTCCAAGGTTATTTTGTGGTTTGCGCTAACTAAAATTTAATTAAAAATTATGAATTAAAAATTATGAAGAAAAATAAAGGCCAAGGTTTTACTCTGTTTGAGTTATTAGTTAGTATTTCTATTATTGCCATTTTAACAGTGGTGGCCATTGTCAGTTATAGCAATGCCCAAAAGAAGGCTAGAGATGCCCGGCGGATTCAGGATGTTGATGCCGTCGGCAAGGCTTTGGAGCAGTATTATGCCGATAATACCAAATATCCAGATGATATTAACGACTTAGTAGGTGATTATATCCAGCAGTTGCCCGCGTCAATTAAAACAGGTTATGATTTCAGCTATGGTTTGATTGATGAAACTAATTCATGTTATTGCAGTAAAATGGAGGACCAGGCCAGAGGAAATTCAACTTCAGCAAATTGTGATATAGGATCAACCGGTGATTATTATTGCCGGAAGGGACAACAGGAATAATTAGTAATTAGTAAGCAGTAATTAGTAATATGAAGGGCTTTACTTTAATTGAAATGATCGTGGCCACGGTCATTTTGCTTTTATTCACCGGCGGCGGCATTTTAACGATGAATAATTTTAATGATCGACAGAAGGCTATTGGCGTCAGGAGTGAAATAAAATCAATGATAGAACTGGCCAAAAATTATGCCTCAACCATGCAGTATCCGGCGGCTTCATTGGAAACACCAGAGTATTACCAATTTTTTATTCAAGATAAAAAGGCTGAAATTTTGGTTCATTTTTCTTCAGATACTGAAGGAAAATTTGGTAGCAATGATCGGGATTTTAACGATCAAGGAGTAGAGATAAATAATGTTACTGTTTGTTTTAAGCCGTTTGAGACAGTGCAGTATGACTGTGGCGTTGGGACGACGGCGGCGAAAACAATAGTTGTTACCAGCGGCGGGGCGGCTTACTCATTAATTGTTGATGAATATGGCAAAATTACCGAAGTTAATCCATGAAAACGGCCAAGGTTTAATTGAAGTCGTGGTTTCAGTCGGCCTGATTCTATTGATTTTAGCCGG
>DAOTMI010000018.1:0-7964 GCA_035450165.1 Candidatus Woesebacteria bacterium | reverse complement strand
AAAGAATCGGCTGAATTAAGTTTGAGACGGAAAGGCACCCCTTATCAATCGGCTATGAGCATGCTTAATTTTTATATTAACCGGGCTGGCAAAAAACTTAAACCGGAGAAAAAAAAGATTCTAGAACAGGCCAAAATTGAGCTAAAAAAACTATTTACTCCGACTCTTTCAAAGAGCTTCCATGGTTGAGGGCGGCTTAGACGTTATATTGTAAGTAACGCTGACCACTTCAGGAATTTGGGTTGTTATTTTCCGCGCCAGTTTAAAAAGAATTTTATAGGGAACCCTGGTCGGTTCGGCCGTTCGCGCCTCCAGACTGTTCCAACATCTTATCTCTATCTGATGGCCAAAAGCTCTCTTTCCCTCCCGTAGGCCGGTCACTTGATCCTGATGTAAAACAGCCAAATATTGAAAAGCTTTAAGATGGGCCAATTCCGCCTCCACTATCGCTGTTACTTTCCTTATTAAAGCTACCTTTGCCGGCGTTACCTCGCCGATAATCCTAGCCGCTAGAGCCGGCCCAGGGAAAGGCATCCGCCGATAAATCGACGCCGGTAAATTTAAATCCCTCGCCACCCGTCTTACCCCATCCTTACGCAGTTCTACCAAAGGTTCAATCACCCGATAGCCGAAAGCTTTTTGAGGATCAATCCCCAACTGCTCCAGCACATTATGCTGCCTTTTAATCCCCGCTTTGGTTTCCTCAATATCGGTCAAAATTGTTCCCTGAAGGAGAAATTTAATTCCTCTCTCTTTAACTAAACGGCCAAAAACATCTTTATAAAAAGTCTGGGTAATGGCCTCTCTTTTTTCTTCCGGATCAGTAATGCCTTTCAAAGCCTGAAAAAACTTTTCCCGGGCATCTATTTTTTCGACTTTAATTCCCAACTTCTTAAAAAGAGCGACTACTTTTTTCGGCTCATTTTCTCTCATCAAACCATTGTCAATAAAACAAACACTCAGCTTTTCTCCTAGGGCCTTATGTCCTAGAACCGTTACCACCGATGAATCAACCCCGCCTGATAAGGCAGTCATGGCCAGATTATCTCCAACCGCCAGCTTAATCTCTTTAATTTTTTCTTTAATAAACCTTTTCGTTTGATGGTATTGTAACATCAATCTTTGCCTTCTATAATAGGCCAATCTATATCAAAACGAAGATAATGCCGATAGAAATTAAAAATGGATTAACTGAAAAACATCTTGATCGCTTTCACAAGCAGTTTGTCAACTTCGGCCGGGAGGAATTAGAACTCCTTTGGGTGCGCACCCAACAGGACGGGCAGGGGCAAAAAAGGCGAATGATCCATGGTCTAGATACTTATGCAGTCGTGGCTACTACTAATGGTTATTCTTTAGTGAACATTGACCCCTATGTGTGGTATCAAATGGCCGTACCAGCCAAAGAAATAAAAAAATATGAACGAAAAATTCAAACTAATCTTAATCGTAGTCAATGGCAAAAACGGGAAACTGGAACCTACCAATTGGATGATTTAATTCTAAGATATCAAATAAAAAATCGGGAAATTAAGGATACGGCCGCCGGCCGGTCATGGCCAACCGACTATCACTTAGTGGAATTAGAAATTAGAAGCAGTCAAAATAAGCCGGGAGAAAAAGAACAAAATCGTTGGGATACCTTAGCTCGAGGCATTCGTTCAAAAGGAACCAGAGGTAATCCTCAAATCGCCGAAAATCCTAAAGAAATAGAAAAATATTTTCCGATGCAGGTCGAATTAGGCTGTGGGCCGTCAATTGAAGCCGGTATTCCTCCCCTTTATTATTTTCACACCCTTTACAGCGTTCAAGAGCCAATTAAGGGAACACCTATTTTAGAATTAAATAAAGACCATTTTTTAAATCAAATTATAGAAAAACCAAAAAAATTTTTCCGTCGCTCCGGTCGAATTTATGCCACCGCCTTGACGGCTCCTTTGACCGAGTTTCATTACTTACTTAAAGAATTATATGACCGACAAATTATAGTTGGGGAAATTATCACCGAAAGTTTTGACGGTCTTTGTAATTTAGTCGATTTAAAGGAAAGATATGTCCGGACTTTTGATAACCATCAATATTTTCCCAAAATAAATTTTCACCCCCAGGCTAGGTCACTTCTAGTCGTCGGTTCCCACGCCGACAGAAGAAAGGTTCAGGAGCAGGCTCGGGCTAAAGGATTAAAAATCATTTTTGTTGATTCTGAAGGTTTTATCAGTAAAAACGGTATTTTCACAGCCTACCCTTTGGAATCGGCTCAAGATAACGATATCTTGTTTCCAATGACAGCTAGAGAGTTCGCCGCTCGATGGAAGTCACCCAAGATTTATAACTCGCCTCTTCGTGGTTGGTAATTTCTTTAGCTGAAGGATTACCCTGAAGAAGATCGGCTATTTTCTTTGGCGTATCAAAAACAACCTCAATTTTGGGTAAAACTGTGCCGGTTAAATGAAAAAGACGCAAAATATCTAAATCAGAAGTACCTTTTATATAAACACGAACAAAATAAGCATCGGTACCACTGCTAATTTCCTTAAGTAAGTGGCCAATGCCGGTAAACCATTTTTTTTCTTTACCCCAAGAACCTTCTGGAGCAATACCCACTAAACTGCCATTAATTACCCGCTGGGCAGCTAATTTTAAAGTTTGCCAATTTTTCTTAGCCTTTTCAAATTCATTTAAGACTGGACTAAATCTTACCCGAAGTATTTCTGGTATTTTGAAGAATCTTTCTGCTTCTTTTTTAATCTTACTTTGTTCGGTATAATAAATCGGTAAAAAATATTTAGCTAAATTATTCCCTAAACCCAAGAGAGTCTCAGTGGTAACCAGAGAAATGTCGGCCCGAGGGGGTAAACTAGCTATCAAAGCAGCCGGTTCGGCATCATAAGGATGATTATAAACCACTACAGCTGGCTTATTTCGTAAAATATCTTGGGTTTCACTGGTTTGATTTTTAACTTCCAGCTTAGTAGCGCTTTCTCGAACTAATTCTCGAGCTGCCTCATATAATCCCAACTGACCAACCATTTTATCCACCTTCTTAGCCAACAAGCCCAAAAGGGGGATTTCGTCCAATCTCATTAAGTTTTCTTGATTTTTCTCCGGTGTTCCCATAAATCTATTCTACACCTATTTTCCCCCTTGACAAATTAGCAGTCGATCTGATAGACTGCTAATAATTACTAATTTAGTAGGAGGTAAAAAGATGACTTTAAGTTTAATGCCTAAAAGATGGTGGCCGTGGGAGGAAGAAGATGAAGACTGGCTTACTTTTCCTTCCACCCAGAGTGGTCTTTCCATCTCCGAAGATGACCACAAAGTTTACGTCGAGGCAGCTGTTCCTGGTATCGACCCTAAAAATATCGAGGTAACTTTCCAAGACGGCTATCTCTGGATCCGAGGAGAGAAAAAGGAGGAAGAGGAAAATAAAAAGAAAAAATATTATCGAAAAGCCAGTCAGTCATTTTCCTATCGAGTGGCTGTTCCCAGTGATATCGATCCCAATCAGGAACCGGAAGCCACTTATAAACGTGGGGTAATGACCATTGCCTTCACTAAATCCCAAAAGGCTCAACCGAAAAGAATCGCTATCAAAACCATTAAGGAATAAATAGACCGGAAAAAAGATCTTTAAAACCCCGCTACGGCGGGGTTTTAAAGGGCATTATTCACTCAATTCAAGAACCTTTAATAATTCCTTAATTTCCATAGTCGCTACTCCAATTACCCGATCGGCTCCACCATAATAAACAAATAATTTACCGCCGAGATCAACAGCCCCACAAGGGAAAACCACATTTGGCACCAAACCTTCTCTTTCATAAAGCATTTTAGGCTCTAAGAGGGGGCGGCTGGTTCGGCCAATAATTTTAATCGGATCGGTTAAATCCAAAAGAACCGCGCCGACCCGATAAACACCGTTTTCGGCAATTCCATGGTAAAGCATAATCCATCCTTTTTCAGTTTTAATTGGCGGAGCGGCAGCGCCAATTTTTTTACTATCCCACCAGCCTTTTCGTCTAAAAATCCAACGTTCTTCTTCAAACCATCTTTCATCTTTAAAATCCAATTCTGGACAAAATGAATAGTCAATATCATAGCCGACCCGATGAACCAACATATACCGGCCATTGACTTTTTCGGGAAAAATAAAGGCATCTTTATCATTTAAATCAGCCGGGGAAATTAAAACCGGCTTAGCCCAAAGCCATTGTTTAGCTAAAAAATCTTTTACATTGATCCAGGTTAAAGCTATCCGGGGAGCATCTCTACCGTTAAAGGCGGTATAACACATATAAATTCTGTCGCCGATCTGAGTCAGTCGGGGATCCTCACAGCCAGAACCGACTCCGGGCTGAAGTTTTTGCTCAAATGGCTCTCGCGGCACATAAACCGGTTGAGGTAATCTTTCCTCAAAATGAATGCCGTCACGACTGGCGGCATAACCCAGGGTAGCTACATCATCTTCAGTCAAAGCTCGATAGAGAAGGTGAACTTTGTTGTCGAGATAAATAGCGCCGGGATTAAAAGTGGCCTTACTTTCCCAAGGATGCTCCTTGTTGGGAACAATAATGGGATTTTCCCGCGACCGTTGCAATTTTCCTATTTCTTGATCCGTTTGCCGCAGCTGCTCTCCAAGAGAATTTAAATCGATTAGGGCTAAACAACAGGTGGTATCGGCAGCCCCATAATAAAGATAAATCCAATTATCTTTAATAATCGCTCCCGAGGGGAAAATCACTCCTGGAACCAAACCAATTCTTTCATAATATTCTTCTGCGGTTAAAATCGGGCCTTCAGTCCGGGCAAGAATTTTAAAGGGATTATTTAAATCGAGTAAAACTGCTTCGATGGTAAAAAGCCGGTCGGCCGAAAAATAATTTTGGATATATGAATACAATAAAAGCCAGCCGTATTTGGTTTTAATCGGGGGCGTCCCAACTTCAAGATGATCCCCGGGCTGGCGTTGAAGAGGCAAAGCTTGATTAGTAAAAGTTTTATACCATTGCTGCCAATAAGTTTCGGACCAAATTTCCTCTTCCCTATCAAAAGAGGCCAAACATATTTGAGCTGGCGGCTGGTCGGTATGAACAGTCAAAATTACCCAAAATTTGTCTCCGATTTTTTCGGGAAAAAGAGCCATGGCTTTGGCATTAAAAGGAGTCACTAGATATTTCGCCTCAAGAGTGTTTAAATCCTGGCTGGTCGCCAATGCCACCTTAATACCTTCAGGCTGGAAAGGGTACGCCGATAAAGCAGTGTAAAAAATATAATACTTATCTCCTAATTTAGTCACCCTGGGATCTTCACAACCAAACTTCTCCCAATCGTTCTCCGGCACAATCAACCGCCGCCGGTTTTGAAAATGAAGGCCGTCGTTACTCTCAGCAATCCCGATATCTGAAGTCAACATATTAGCTCGAGCGGCAGTATGATAGTGAGCTAAAGACAAAGCCCGATAAAGAAGATAAATTTTGCCGTCTTTTTCAATCGGGCAGCCGTTAAAAACTGCCTCCCCTTCCCAAGCATGAACGCTTAAGGGTTTTAAAATTGGATTTTCATCCGACCTTTTAACTATCATTTTATTTTTTTAAGCAGTCCGTATTTTAAATGGGGTTTAATTTCGGCTGTTATCGCCGCCATAAACTCATCAAAATCAGCATAAGCTAAACAAACATAACTATCGGCGGCGCCATAATAAATTAAAATTTGTCCATTTTTAACCACCGCTCCCGAGGCATAAACCACTCCGGGTTTAAATCCATTTTGTTGAAGAATTTCATCCGGCTCTAAAATCGGCTCATGAAAGCGCATTAAAACTTTTTCCGGATGAACCAAATCTAAAAGCATAACTCCGACTTTATATTTACCCGGGTCTAATTTATCAAGGCCATGATACAGCAAAAGCCAGCCATATTCGGTTTTAATCGGCGCCGGCCCAATCCCTCTTATTCGTGATTCCCAGCCGCCGCTGTTATTAGTGCCATCATAAAAACTCTGGATATATTCGCCCGTTTTAAAAACCAAACTATCACGATAGGCAATCATGATCTGTGGACTCAGGCTATGTAAAATAGCATATTGGCCATTTATTTTTTCCGGAAAGATAACCCAATTTTTATGAACCTCCCCTGGAGGAGAAATCAAAACTGGAGTTTGCCAACACCATTTTTTCTTTAAAAAATCATCAACTTTAATCGAAGTTAAAGCCACTCCCAATCCTTGGTCGCAGGCAGTATAAGTCATATAAATTACTTCTTCGGTGCCAACCCGAACCGGCCGACAATCTTCCACGCCGCCGAAACTTCCTCCCGAAGCCAGTGAGAAATAATTTAGCCCCGGTTGAGTTAACCGCTGTTCATAAACCGGAAAAATTAATCTCTCGTCGATCGAAAAACCATCATCAGAACTGGCATAACCAAAACGAGAAATAGCATCCTGACCAACCGCCCGATAAAGAAAATGAACTTTATCAGCCAATAAAATAACCCCCGGATTAAAAGTCTGCCAAGCTTCCCAATTATGTTCAGGAATCGGCGCAATCAGGGGATTGTCTTCTGATTTAATTAAAGCGATATTCTTTAATTTTTCAGGACGCGGCTTTGCTGTTTTTTTTTGTTTAAGTTTAGTTTTTAATTTAGTTTTAGTTTTAATTTTAATCTTGCTCTTCATGCTAATTTTTAAAACTTAAATTTCTTCTCCCTCTTCATTTAAGACCCGCAATCACCTCTCACTAATTTCATTCTAACAATTATTTCTCTCGAGGACAAGAATTTTTTATTAAGTTTTATTGTTAGTCTGTCATGGCCCGGTGGCAATCGCTTCTATTAACCAGTTATCGCCTTCCTTAACTAGAGTAATAAAACGAGTATTCTCACCTTGATCGTAACCATAATAAGGTATCGGGGCATTTTTAGACGCTTCATCCATAACCATATCTAAAATAACTTTATATTCATGTTTTTGATCTGTCCAAGCATCCTCCTTAACCGGCTCTATTGAAAGAACTTTAACAGATTGGATTGCTTCAAATTGCTGCTGCCACATTGCTTTCATTTCTTCAGTTTTAATGTTTGACAAAGTCAGCAGGTCAACCGATTCTTCAGCCTTTTTTTGATTAATTAAACCAAAGAAACGGTTAATAAAATCCCGATCTTCCGGCAAAACAATTACATGGGTTGCGGGCGATGATTGGGGAATGGTTTCCACCGTTTCGGAGAGATTTATTTTTATTTTATTAATTTTTCCAGTCTGTAAATAGTTAACTAAGTTAGCCACAAAGGCCACTACTGTTTCCTCACTAGTTGCTTTGCGAAAATGCATACTCTTCAAGTTAAAAAATTCAACAGCTAAAAAATAATTATCCGAAATTTTTAAAACCACATCACTCACCCGACCGTTATCATCCATGCCAATAAAATGTTCAACAGCAATTGCAGGGTTGGTTTTAATCTGCCGGCCCAAATTCTGCCGATTTTGTTTCTGTTCATCATAACTGAAATTACCGGTGCTAATACTTAAAAAATCATTGTCTTTAAACCAATATCGACAAATACCAAAAGGTTCCTCGGACAAATCTTCGGCTCTTTCCACTTTTTCTCCCAATATCCCTTCAACAACATTGGCAGGAATTTGGTCACAAACAGGCTTGCCGGGCTCTAATTTTATTTCTTTTGTCAAAACCGGCAGTTGGGTCGGCTTGGAACCTGTTGATGAATTAATCCTCTGATAAGCCAATACTCCCACACCTGCAACTAAAATTCCACCTAAAATGTAAACATAAATTTTTTTCATTTTAATCGGATTCACATTCATCCTACCACATTTTTGTTTTAAACCCAAAGTAGTCATCTGGGTAATAATTTAATCTGTTTCCTGGGAACGGATATGATGAATAGAGATAAAAGTTTGAGAGATATAATAATCGTAAGGAGTAACTTTTATAGTATATTCCCCTGAAT
>DAOTMI010000017.1:0-8232 GCA_035450165.1 Candidatus Woesebacteria bacterium | reverse complement strand
TACCGAGACCAACACGTCCTGCGCTAGAAAAAGTTGAATCGATAGTCGAATAACCAACTGATAAATTTTTGGTAAAATTCAAAGTAAAAGTATTGCTGTTAAATTGGATGGTATTTCTATACCATGTTCCTTCAGTATCAACGGCAGTTTCCCCAATATAAAGTAAACATGTTTCACTGCCATTTATAAGTTTTGAAAAATTTATATTATCCGACGGAAGACAGGCACAGCTTTTAGCATCCAAATTATTCCAGTCGTGGTGGAAAAAATAAAAATTCCGATAATCCTGCCAGCGCCAAACCCAAAGCATATCATTATCGGGATCACCGCTGCCGGTACCGGTGTATCGCGATTCAATGATGCCATTTTGGGTGGTATAGTTTTTTGATGTTATGGTTGAATAAGTTGGCCAACCCAGTGTTTTAGCCGCTAATAAATAGCCACCTGTTTCTGACCAATATGGTGATGCATCAGTATTATCAGTTTTAAGCATTTCCCATTTGTTGGTGTCTATATTTCCGTCGTTAAAGTCATCAAAAAACTCAAATACTTTGTTGCCGTCTTGGACGGCAGCGGCGGAAGGGTTACCATAGTAAAGATAAACAGTAGCGTTAGAGGTGGGAAGAGAAGGAAGTTTAACCCAGATTTTAGTATCGGTAGTCTGATTACAGCCAGGATTGTTTTCCTCAATCCAGTAATCCAGTAATTTGCCGTTTTGATCGGTGAACCTGATATCGGAACAGTCGGATTTCATTTTGCCAGCGGCAATTAAAGCTGAAGTGCCAATATTAACGCTGACCTGAAAATCGGTTAAATTAGAGCCGGAAGGATTTGAAATACCGATAGATCGGCGATATTGCCAAGATTCGTTAAACCATCCCGCCTCGGCGGGTTTAGCACGCCGTTGAATCTGCCACAAACCGACAATGCCGATTAATAAAACAACGATGATGATTAAAAGAGATTTAAAAGAAAAACGCTCCACCAATTACATTATATATTAAACCCCCTTCCAGAAACACAATTTCTGTTTTGTCTTGCTCCCTTGTCAAGGGGAGCTGTCCGGAGGACTGAGGGGTTTAAAATTGGAATTTCTTTTCTCCTCTCCCACCAAATGGCGGGAGGGAAAAAAGGTGGCTCCTCTAAAGTTATAAAAGCGGCAGTAAAATTTTGGGGATCTCAAAAGTGCCGTCGGCTTTTTGGTAGTTTTCAATAATGGCTAAAACAAAACGGTCGCTGACGGCTGTGGCATTTAAAATATGGACATTTTTAATCCCTAATCTTTTTGCCTGATAATCGGTACAATTTGAACAACTAGTAATTTCCCGATACCTATTTTGTCCCGGAAACCAGGCATTAATATCATACATGCGTCGATTTGGCCGGGGGAGATCGCCGGTGCAATTTTTAACTACCTGATAGGGGAGACCTAAATCGGTGATAATCCCCTCTTGAATTGCCAGTAATTCCTGACACATTTCATCGGAAATTTTGTCGTCAGGAGCGGTAAAAACATTCATTTCTACCTTATTAAACTGGTGAACCCGGAAAAGTCCTCGAGTGTCTTGGCCGTAAGTACCGGCCTCGCGACGAAAACATGCAGAAAAATTAACGTATTTTAAGGGTAATTTTTTAGAATCAATTGTTTCCCCGACATGATAAGGCACAACTGAATGCTCGGAAGAAGCGATTAAAGCCAAATTATCTTCCGGTAAAAGATAATAATCACCGCCTAAATCTTTGCCGGTAGTATAACCCATTTTGGCCTCAATATCGGTTTTAATCAAAGCCGGCGGAATCATACCAATAAAACCCAGTTTAGTTAATTTATGAAAGGCATAATACATCAGGGCCAACTCCAATTCGGCGCCGAGACCTTTAAAATAGCCGAAGCGGGTGCCGGAAATTACTCCCGCCTTCTTAACATCAATAATGTCAAGCGACTCCCCTATTGCCAAATGGTCTTTTGGAGTGAAGTCAAATTTAGGAATTTCACCGACAGTTTTGATAACTACGTTATCTTTGTCATTCTCTCCTGCCGGCACATCCGGCGCCGGCGTATTTCGTTCACCTAAAATAGCCTGTTGACAGGCAGTTTCGGCAGTCTTTAATAATTTTTCTTTGGCTTTTAATTCTTCTTTGAGTTTCTTGGCTTTGGCTAATTCTTCGGCAGTGGGCTTGCCCTTAATCTGATTTTTAACCGCCCGCAGCTGCTCTACTTCCCGGAGAATTTTTAGATAATCAGCTTTTAAAACATTAATGTCGACCATAAAAATCCCCTGCCCTGCTGGCACCCCTTTTGACAAGGGGGAACTTTTGATTGATTAATTTTAACATTAATTTTTAATTTTATTTCCATAAATAAAACGCAAAAAGTTTTGCTCCCTTGTCAAGGGGAGCTGTCCGAAGGACTGAGGGGTTTAAAGTCCAATTTGGTCGGAAATGAATTGCATGGAGGTCAGGCAAATCTCAATGAATTTTTCTAAAGGAATGTTAAGACCTTCAGGTTTTTCACACATTTTAATTTCCTCCCGACGGGTGCCGGCGGCAAAACGGGGTTCTTTAAGAAATCTTTTCATCACTGACGCTAATTTAACCTCGGCTAATTTTTTGGAAGGTATTACCAAAGCCGTGGCTGTAATTAAGCCGGTAAGGGAATCGGCGCAGAAAATCGCCCACTGTCCTGCCGTAGTCGGATAAACACCGGAGGTTTGGGGAGAATGAGCTTTGATCATATTTAAAACCTCATCGGGTGCTTTTAAATCATATTTAGCCAATACTTCGGCAGTTTTATTAGGATGATCATTTTTATACGGTTCGGAATAATCAATGTCGTGAATGAGACCGGCGAGAGTCCAAATCCCCCTGTCCTCCGGACATCCCCCTTTGACAAGGGGGGACAAATAGTCATAAAGACCGCCCATGCAAGCTTCGAGGGCAAGCGAGTGATAAAAAATATTTTTCTCTAATTGGCTTTGAACAGCCTGAAGATATTGATCACGATTCATAAACTCAACTTTCAATTTTCAAAATCCAATGAATTTTAATTATTAAATTTTAAAATTAAATTTCTTCGCTTCGCATTGCCGGGAAAAAGATAACATCTTTGATACAGGGTTGATTGGTAATAATTTGAACAAAGCGGTCAATGCCCATCCCCCAGCCGGCCACCGGCGGCAAGCCATATTCCAGCGCTTGAATATAGTCTTGGTCAAATTGCATCGCGTTTTCAGCACCCTTTTTGGCCAAAGCAGTCTCATCATTCCAGCGGGCGGCCTGCTCAACCGGATCGTTAAGCTCATTGTAAGCTTTCAATAATTCGACCCCATTGACTAAAAGCTGAAAAGAAGCAATATATTTGGAATTATTTTCCTTTCTTTTAGCCAAAGCGATCATCTCACTGGGGTAATCAACGACAAAAGTCGGCTCGATAATTTTGGGGCGAACTTTTTCTTTATAGAGATTGTCTAATTTGGCGCCAAGACCAATACCATCAATTTTGAGGTCTTTTTCGGTAATTTTATCGGTGTCAATACCGGTTTCTTTAAGAACAGCGTCATGAAAAGTTATCTTTTTGATCTTGGTAAAATCAAAGCCGGATTTGTTTTCAACCTTAGTTAAGACATAATTAATTAATTCTTGGGTAAATTTCATTAATTCTTCATAATCAACATAAGCCCAGTAAAATTCAATTTGAGTAAATTCGGGATTGTGGAAGCGGGAAACGCCTTCATTGCGGAAATCACGGGAAACTTCGTAAATTTTTTCGAAGCCGCCGACAATCAGCCGCTTTAAATAAAGTTCACTGGAAATTCGCAAATAGCGGTCTTCGGCCAGTTCATGATGGCGGGTGATAAAGGGTTTGGCGCTGGCGCCGCCGTAAATTGGTTGAAGCACCGGCGTTTCTACTTCCATGAAGCCGTGATTATTTAAAAAATTACGAATCTCAGTTAAAATTTTGGTTCTTGCCCTAAAAACTTCTTTAACTTCGGGATTGGCAATCAGGTCAAGATAACGCTTCCGGTAACGCTCCTCGACATCCTTTAAGCCATGCCATTTTTCCGGTAAACTACGAACAATCGGCGCCAGTAACTCCAGTTTTTTTACCTTGACCGAAATTTCTCCGGCTTGAGTTTTAAAAACAGTGCCGGAGCAGGCGGCAATATCGCCAATTTTTAGATTAGGTTCAATTTCAAGACAGAAAAGTTGAATTTTCCCCGATTCATCAACTAAATCGTAGAAGACCAGCCGGCCGTGGCCGCGTTTAGCCATAATCCGACCGGCCAAAACCACCTCCCTATCTATCATATCTTTTGCCTGAAGACAGGTATTTTTATTAGGTAGATTTGGCTGCGGGTAATCCATAAACCATTATAGCAAATTTAACAAAACCCTTTCGTTCTTTCTGCCGACTGGCGGGGAGGAAAAAGGGATTTTATTTAATTCCCACAATCTTGTAGGTAATTTTTCCTACCGGTGCCTCAACTTCAATGGAATCATTGATCTTTTTGCCCATTAGCGCCTGACCTAAAGGTGAACTGTCGGAAATTTTATTTTGAGACGGATCAGATTCAATATCGGAGACAATATAAAACTCTTTAGTTGAATTACCACTAATCTTAATTTTTACTGTTGAGCCTACCTGAACTACATTTGATTTTCTTTTGAAATTACTGATAATTTTGGCTTCTTCCAAAACATGTTCTAGATCTTCAATTTTTCCTAAAACCAGCTCCAATTCTTCTTTTAACTGCGTCACCAGACTATCCTCTCCGGATTCATCCGGCTGGGCTACCTCTTCAATTTCGGTAATAATTTTATCTCTTTGACTTTTGAGAGTTTCTAATTCTTGGCAGAGTTTGTCGTAACCCTCTTGGGTCAATTGGGCCTTATTTTTTATCAAGGCTATATCTTAAGGGAGAAAGCCCAATTTGTCAAATTATATGTAATGGATGTGTATCGGGGATTAAACATCAATTTGTAATTTGGTTATTGGAATTTGCTATTATTATCTCAGGATGCTTGATTTTTTCAGAGTGGTACCCAAGAAGAGAAAAGTTAAAATTCATGGAAAGAAGGGTTTAATTTATCATAATCCCCATCCGGTTAGAAAGTTTTTGTTTCATTTGGGATCAATTTTACTGTTAGCCGCCGTAATTTATTTAATCTATCTCTATTATCCTTTATTAACGGCTGTTTTTAGATACCAAACCGATCAGGTAGCAGTTGCTCCCCCGCCGCCGCCCAAAATAGAAAACTTCTATGTTTTTATCCCTAAAATCGGTGCTATCGGTGACGTTAAAATTAATATTGATCCGTTTAATCCTGAAGAATATTTACCGATTTTGGATCAAAATTTAATTGCTCAAGCCAAAGGTACCAATTTACCCAATGAAGGTAAGGGAACTACTACCTATCTCTTCGCCCATTCTAGTCAGCAAGGTCTCAGTCGGGTGAGAAACAACTCAGTGTTTTATCTTCTAGGAGAGCTGGAAAAAGGCGATTTAATTTACTTAAAAACGGCTGACCAGGCCTTTGTTTATGTAGTTTATGATAAAAAGATAGTTAATCCTAAAGAAATTAATTATATTTATGATAAAGAAGACGATAAAGAGTTATTAATTCTCCAAACCTGCTGGCCCATCGGCACTGATTGGAAAAGGCTTTTAGTTTATGCCGCTCGACCTTAATTTAATCAACAAAAATGAACGGAATTATTGGCTGTATCTTCAAAAATATTTAGATAAAGGTAATTTTGATTTAGCCGAAATTTATAAGGCTTATACCTTTGCTTTTGAAGAATACAAATTCCAAACCAGACGATCAGGAGAACCTTTTATCAGTCATCCAGTATGGGTGGCTAAAATTGCCGCCCAACTTAATCTGGGCCAGGAGGCGTTAATTGTCGCTTTGCTTCATCATTGTTTTAAAAATGAGCCTCAATTTTGGCAAAGATTACAAATGCTTTTTGGACCGGAGACAGTTCGATTAGCCAAAGAACTAAATACAGTTAATAGCAGGACCAAAGGAGTAAAAATCTACGGTAAAAATTGGGAAAATTTAAGAAAGTTTGTGGCGGCTTCAGCCAAAGACATCCGGGGACTAATTATCCGTTTAATTGACAAGCTCCATGATAGTTTAACAGTAGCTTACTTGTCTCCGGCTCAAAAAATTAATTTTGCCCGGCGGGCCCTAGGTCTTTATGCCCCCTTGGCCGGCTATATCGGCTTAAATCATTTCCAACCAATTTTGGAAGATACTGCCTTTAAAATCATGTATCCTCAGGAAGCTCAGGAATGGGAAAAAATTGTTAAAAAGAATTATCGAAAAGAGGCCCGGGTTTTGTATGAATTTAAGAAAGATTTAACCGATTTATTAGCTAAAAATCCACCAATTGGCGGTGGGCAGTATGAAGTCCAGGCCCGGATTAAAGGTTTATATGCCAGCTATTTAAAAACCCAGCATAAGGGTGAAATTGACTTAAAAGACAGAATTGGTTTTCGAGTAATTACCCAAAATATAACCGACTGCTACCGGGTTTTGGGGGTGCTCCATTCTAATTATCCCTATGTTAAGGAAGAATTTAATGATTATATTTCAGTGCCTAAAGATAACGGTTATCAGACAATTCAAACTACTCTCCAGTGGAAACACAAGCTTTGGGTGGAAGTTCAGATTAGAACGGAAGAAATGCACCAGTTAGCCGAATTTGGGCCGGCTTCCCACACAATTTACAAAATTGGTGATGGCCGCGGCCTTAATCCAAAATACAGCTGGATTCGAAAATTAATCCAATGGCAAAAAAATACCGATAATGTCAATAATTATCAGGTAAATGTTTTAGCTAATTTTATTTATGTTTTTACTCCAAAGGGCGACATTATTGAACTGCCTGCCGGCGCTACCGTGAAGGATTTTGCTTACAAAATTCATACTGAATTGGGGAAAAAATGTAAAAAGGGCAAGGTCAACGGCAAAATAGTCGATAAATATCAGGTCTTAAAAACCGGGGATAAAGTGGAAGTAATATGAATGAAATGAGGGGATATAGGTTTAATTTGTTATAATGATTTTATGACTAATGAGGATAGGATTAATTTAATTACCCGTAATTGTGAGGAAATAATTACCCGGGAGGACTTGAAAAAATTAGTTGAATCCGGTCGGCCGATCAAACATTATATTGGTTTTGAAATCTCCGGTTTAGTTCATTTAGGCACCGGGCTGATGGCCATGGGTAAAATAGCCGATTTTGTCCAAGCCGGCGTTGACTGTACTATTTTGCTGGCTGATTACCATTCCTTCCTTAATAATAAATTAGGCGGTGATTTAGCAGAAATTAGATGGGCAGCGGAAAATTATTTTAAGGAAGCTTTAATTGCTTCGTTAAAATGTTTCAATATTGAAGCCGGTCAAATTGACTGGCTGACTGAAAAGGATTTTTACAAAGAAAACCCGGAAATTTGGGAAAAACTAATGCGGGTTTCCCAGCATATTACTTTATCACGCAATTTACGGTCAATTTCCATTATGGGCAAAGCCAAAGGCAAAGAGGTTGATATGGCTACTTTAATTTATCCGCCTTTACAGGTGGCCGATATTTTTACTTTGGATATCGACCTGGCCCATGCCGGTATGGATCAAAGGAAGGCTCATGTGGTGGCACGGGATGTCGCCAAAAAACTAAAATGGAAGCCGCCGATTGCTATTCATCATAATTTAGTAGCGGGGCTGAAGGCGGCAACTTCAGATTTAAAAATGAGCAAATCGAAGCCGGAATCAGCGATTTTTATCCACGACAGCCCGGAAGAAATCAGAGCCAAAATTAAAAAGGCTTATTGCCCGCCGGCAATTATTGACAACAACCCAATGATTAATTGGCTAAAAACCTTGATGTTTTGGGGCGAAGAAACAGCCGAATACAAGCAATTAATTAAAGACTATCAAAGCGGCCGTCTCCATCCACTAGATCTAAAGGAAAAAATCGGCGATTGGTTGATCAAAAAATTAGCCCCGGCTAGGGCTCACTTTGAAATTGAGAAGAATAAACAGTCACTTGCTCGGATGAAGTCGGATTGTTTTCCCAAAAACCTCTAAGGTCGTATTCGCCTTTGGCGCTTTTTAATACCCAGCAGTCGAAGATTTTATCCGGCATTTTATCAAAAAAGATAGTAATAATTTTGCCGTTGCTGTCGGTGCTGGGATTAACTACAAAAGTCGGCAGACTAATGC
>DAOTMI010000016.1:0-9275 GCA_035450165.1 Candidatus Woesebacteria bacterium | reverse complement strand
TGTGGACTTACTGGGAATTGAACCCAGAACTTACCCATGCGAAGGGTACGTTATTCCGTTTAACTATAAGCCCCTAATATTAATTTCTAACTGAATAGAAATCAGAAATTATTTTTTTAATTACCTGGTCTATTATAACCGATTCGGCGGGAGAAAATGGCTGAAGGACATAGTCTTCGGTAGACACATTATCGGCTGGTCGGCCGATACCGATGCGGTAACGATTGAAAGCCTGAGTGCCAAGGGTATCAATGATCGATTGCACCCCTTTATGGCCGGCGGCAGAGCGGTTAAATTGTTTTTTCCACTCCCCTACCCCGAGATCTAAATCATCATGAATAACAAAAAGATTTTTTGGTTGAATTTTGAAAAATTTCATTACTTTTTTGACAGCCGGACCAGAGGTGTTCATATAAGTATCAAGGGTGGCAAAAATATCCCCGTCAATTTTAGTGATTTTAGCCTTTAATTTGGAATAATATTTAGGAGCAGTAACAATTTTATTAATAACCATTACTCCTAAATTATGACGGGTATTCTGGTATCTTTCACCCGGATTGCCTAAACCGACAAAGAGACGCATAAATTATTGTAACAAATCGCCCGGTTATCTAATTTCCGCATTTTTCCCTCATTGATTTTTTGTTTTAGTGGTATAATGCCTTTAGAATGTTTTTACCGGTATTCTCAATTAATAATCGTATTTTAACCAATATTGGAACGGTTGAAGCGGCCAAGGCGATTATTGATGAAGCTCCCCTGATTCCTGCCTACGAGAAGCAGTTTCAACAGGAGGCAGTCATTCGCACCGTTCATTACGGCACTCGAATTGAGGGTAATGATCTTAGTTATCAGGAGGTGGCTAAATTAGTTGACGGCCAGAAAGTAACCGCGGGTGAACGCGATATTCAAGAAGTTATTAATTATAGAAATGTAATTGCTTATTTGGAAGAATTATGGAATTTATACACTACCAATATGCCCTTGCCGGAAGAAAAAACAGTGCCTAATTTTGATGACCATGGCCGCCGCCCCTTTTTTTATTCGGAAACTATTGTTAAAAAAATTCATCAATTAACTACTTTTAAAATTATTCCCGAAGAAGAACAGGGTAAATATCGCCATCAACAAGTGGTTTTGAAAAATACTCAAACCGGTGAAATTGCCCATCGCCCCCCACCTGCCATAGAAATACCCTATCTTATGGCTGATTTTATCGAATGGCTCAATAGCCGGGAGGCAAAAGAGATTCATCCGGCAATTCGCAGTGCCATTACCCATTATATTTTGGTGGCAATTCACCCTTTTATTGAAGGTAATGGCCGGGTTTCTCGGGCTTTTGCAATGTTGCCTCTTTATGTTGAGGGTTACGATATCCGCCGCCTTTTTTCTCTTGAAGAATATTTTGACCGTAATATCGATGATTATTATAATACTATCCAGACGACCCACCAGCTTTCACCTGATATTTTTAAAAGAGATTTAACAGTTTGGATTGAATATTTTACCCAAGTTTTGGCAATCGAATTAAACCGGGTTCGGGAAAAAGTTCAGTCGCTTTCTCGTGACCTTAAATTTAAACAAAAATTAGGAGGAAAACAGATCCATTTGACCGAAAGGCAGATCAAATTAGTCGAGTTTATGCAGCAGTTTGGCGGCCTGCGGATGCCGGATGCTCAGCAAATTTTACCAATGGTTTCTGATGATACTATTTGGCGTGATTTGAAAAAATTAATTGATGATCGGGTGGTGGAAAAACGCGGCTCTACTAAGGGTGCCTATTATTGTCTGGCTAATGTTTAAATAAGGTTGATAGAGTGGATTATATGTATCAATTAGCTGATTTTAATCTCGAAACGATTACTCCCGAAGAATTGGGCGAAATTTTAATCGCCGCCAAAAAAGCCTACTACACCAGCGGCCAGCCGATTATGGACGATCACACTTATGACACCTTGGAAGAGGTTTTGAGAGAAAAAGCCCCTTATCATCGGTTATTTAAGAAAGTAGGTAATCCCAACTTCGATACCGGTTTTGATAAGAAAAGGCATGCCTTCCCCTTAAGCTCTCAGAATAAAGTTGCTACCTATGATGAACTAGTTCATTATTTTAAACTTAAAAAATTACCCGATAATACCGAATTTGTGGTTCAACCAAAATGTGATGGTATTTCCTTGGAAATTCAATACCAAAATGGCCGGTTTAGTGATGCCATTACCCGAGGTGATGGTTTTATCGGCGATGTAATTACTCAGAATGTGGTTAAAATGAAAAATTTCGTTTTAAAGTTGAAAAAAAAATTTACCGGCTCGATCCGTTGCGAAATTATGGTTACCTATAATGATTTTGAACGTTTAAATAATATCGTAAAGACAGATCGACAGGTCCGCCCTACCGATTTATATTCCAATCCTCGCAATGCCGCTTCCGGCTTATCTCAACGTCTTGATGGCAAATATGCTGATTTTTGCTCTCTTTATGTAGTTGATCTCTTTCCGGCTAATTTCAAAACTGAAATGGAAAAAATTGAATTTATCAGATCTTTAGGTATTAAATCTGTTGATTCTTATCTCTGCCGCAGTCTAGTCGAAGTTGAGGCTATTTATCAGCAATTTCTTGCTAAACGGCAAAATTATCCTTTTGAAATTGATGGTTTGGTTATCAAGGTCAACGGTTTGGCGATTCAGAGAAATTTAGGTGAGCATGATAATCGACCCAAAGGCCAGGTGGCTTATAAATTTCCCAGCCAGTCGTCAGAAACTCGAATAAAAAATATCAGCTGGCAGGTAGGACCGCTAGGTTTTGTTACTCCGGTAGCTGAAGTTGAACCAATTGAGTTGGCCGGGGCCATTATCCGTTTTGCCTCTTTGGCTAATTATGATTTGGTAAAGAAATTAAACATTAATATCGGTGATATTGTTGAGATCAGCCGTCGCGGCGATGTCATTCCCCATATCGAAAAGATTGTGACCAAGGTTACACCCGGCCATGTAGCTGTTCCTGTTAATTGTCCTAGTTGTCAGACTAAACTAAGGGTTGAATCGAAGGCTCTTCGGTGTCCTAATCTCTGCTGCCGAGCCCAAATTTTGGGTATTTTAAAACTTTTTTGTCAAACCTTAGAGATTAAAGGTCTGTCCGATAAAACCATTGAAAAACTTTTTAATTCCGGGAAATTAAAACTTCCTGGTGATTTTTACCGATTGACTGTCGATGATATCGCCGGTTTGGAAAATTTGGGTGAAAAATCAGCTAGGAATATTCTTAATCAGATTCAAACTAAACAAAAACTAACTTTGGTTCAATTGTTTGATGCCGCCGTTATTCCTAATTTTTCTACTGCCAGAATCAAGCAGGTTATTAAAGCCGGTTTTGATACCCCCGAAAAGATTTTAAATTTAAAAGTAACTGATCTCGAAGGTCTGCCTGGATTTCAAATTACTCTAGCCCGAAAAATCATCGCTGGCCTCTCCGCCCGCCGGCAAGTTATCCAATCAATCCTTAATCAAATAAAAATAGAAACATCCACCAAATGGCGGACGTCTCTATTAAATAACCTTAATTTTGTCATTACTGGTGAGCTATCAATCCCTCGTAAACAGATGATTGACAAAATTGAATCCCTTGGCGGTACTGTCCACTCAGCCGTTTCCTCCAAAACTGATTATCTATTAACTAATGAGAAAAATGCCACTTCATCCAAGTTTCTTGCCGCCAAAAAACTGGGAATTAAAATCATCAATGAAAAGGAATTTGAAGCCCTGCTTTAAGGCCGTTATTTTCGATGTCGGCGGGGTTTTAAAACTAACCGATACCAAAGCCACCAAGAAGGAAATCATAGCTCAATTCCCTATTACTCTAGAACAAATTAACCAAAGCTACCGCCAATACTATCCTGCTTGGCAAGCCGGCGAAATTACGGCCTGCAACCTGTGGCGGCAAATAATTCTCGACTATGTTCCTGACCATCATAATTTCCAGCGGGTTTGTTTTCCCAACCAAAAGGTTTACCGAATCGCCGCTTATCTAAAAAAGCTTGGTTACCAAACCGCCATTATGAGCAATGTTAATCTTGAGGATAAACAATTTAATGAAAAAATTGGCCTTTATAAACCTTTCAAAACCGTTATTTTGTCAACAGATGTCGGTATTAAAAAACCCAATCCTGAAATATATTTATTGACCATAAAAAAACTAAATGTAAAACCTGAAGAAACAATTTTTATTGATGATACTAAACATTTTATAGACATTGCTAATAGTTTAGGCATGAAAGGAATCGTTTATTTAAACCCAGATCAACTCCAAAAAGACCTGGAAAAGTTGTTAGCAGTCTCCTTGAGTGACTGCTAATAACAGCCGAAAATTAAATTTGTCCTATTATTACAAATAATATCTAACTATAATAAACACTATACAACCTATTTAAAGTATATTAATCTATTTACGACGATAGCAGAAAATAATCCAAAGCTAGATTGGGATCAACATTATGCTCAATCATGTCGATTGATGTCAACAGAGTTTTAATTCGACCGGCGGTTTGAATATTTGGCGAATCAACCAGAAGTTGATGATAAATGACTAATTGTTCCTTGAGAAAGGGCAAAACAGCTTCTTTATCGATTTTTAAATCGGTTAATTGGCCAGTGGGAATAAGGATTTTACTTTTAATCGATCCATTGGTCTTGTCTTTAGCTTTGGCTTTAATTTGGTGACAGCGGGAGATAATAGTGGGTAAAAGACCAGCTGGTTTGAGAGTAGTTAGGATTAAAAAATTGTTTTCTCCGGGATCTTCAAGAGTAACCAAAAGGGCATTTTGGGCTGGAATTTCTAAATTATCCGCGTTTTTAATAAGAACAATTTTAGAATCATGATTATACGGCTTTTGAAAAAAAAATTTTTTTACAGCCCGGATCTGATTAATAGAATAATCGGAATCAATGAGAAAAATATCAGGATTATTGATAATTTTTTGATGTCCCTTAAGATGAAGAATTTGTTGAATTAATTCGTCGAATTCACCAATAATGAGAGTTGAAGGAAAAAGGGTCTTCATGTAGTATTAATTATATGACGAATACTGCCCCAACGGTTTATCGAAATATCAGCGAGGTTTTATTGGCTAAAAATTTGATTAATCAAGAGCAGGCTCAGGAAATAGGAATGCGCCAGCTGAAAACCGGTGATAGTGAGGAGACAATTATTAAACGGCTGCGGCTGGTTAGCGATCGTGATTTTGTTGAAGCTAAGGCTGAATATTTAAGAATCCCTTTTATTGATCTTGATAAAATTGGTTTTTCACCGGAAGCTCTATCGTTGGTGCCAGAGGTAGTAGCTAAAAAATATTTAGTGGCTCCTTATAAACTGGATCCTAAGAATAAAATTTTGTATGTCAGCATGGTTAATCCATTGGATTTGGAGACAATTGAGTTTTTGGAAAAGAAAAGTGGCATGAGGGTGGTAGCCGGAATGTCGGTTCAAAAACAGATCGATGATTTTATCGGGGAAAAGTACACCAGGGAAAAAGGGATTGCCACTGAAGTTGGCAAGGCCGTTGAGGAGCAAAAAAAGGAAGAAAAAGCGGTTATTGAGGAAGCGGAAGAGCAGGTGTCGGCCGAGGCTCCGGTAGCCAAAATTGTCGCTACTATTTTGGAATATGCCGCCAGAGCCAGGGCTTCCGATATTCATATCGAACCATTAGAAGAAAATGTAAGAATACGTTATAGAATAGACGGTATTTTACAGGAAAAATATCTGTTACCCCGTAATGTTCATGATGCTGTTGTCAGCCGGATTAAGATCCTCTCCGGGATGAAAATTGATGAAAAGCGGGTTCCTCAGGATGGTCGATTTTATTTTACTTATCAGGGTAATGAAATTGATTTGCGGGTCTCAACTATTCCAACAACTTATGGTGAAAAAGTTGCTTTGAGACTATTACAAAAATCAATCAAAACCCCGACCTTGCCCGAACTGGGTTTAAGAGGATTGGCTTTGAAAAATTTGATGACGGCGATTGAACGACCTCATGGGATTATTATTGTCTGTGGGCCGACTGGTTCGGGGAAAACGACGACTTTGTATTCTATTTTGGGAATTGTGGCTACTCCCAAAGTCAATGTGGTGACAATTGAAGATCCGGTGGAATATCAAATGAAAGGTGTTAATCAGGTTCAAGTTAACGTTCAGGCTGGCCTGACGTTTGCCTCGGCTCTTCGGTCTTTTCTTCGGCAGGATCCGAATATTATTATGGTTGGTGAGATTCGGGATACGGAGACGGCCGATTTGGCCATCAATGCGGCCTTAACCGGCCATTTAGTTTTTTCAACCCTGCATACTAACGATGCCGCTGGTGTGCCGCCAAGGATGCTGGATATGGGAGTTGAACCATTTCTTTTAACCTCATCGTTAAATTGTGTGGTTGGCCAGCGGGTTTTACGCCGGGTTTGTAAGGACTGCGGTCAAGAAATTGATATTCCGGCAGGACAGATTGATGATTTAAAAATTACTTTAGGGCCGATTTATGACATGATCGAAGAAAAATGGAAAAAGGAAAACAAATCGTTAAAAGTTTTTAAACCGGTTGGTTGTGATAAATGTAATGGCACTGGTTATTTCGGTCGAATCGCTATTTATGAAGTTATGCCGGTTTCGGAAAAAATCGCTAAATTAATTGTTTCCAAGGCGGCGGCCGCTGACATCCAGAAGCAGGCCATTGAAGAGGGCATGTTGACAATGAAGCAGGATGGCTATGTCAAGGTCTTGGAGGGTATTACCACCGTCGAGGAGGTGCTGCGGGTGGCGCAATATTAGTTAGTAACTAGTAACTAGTAACTAGTAATTAGTAATTAGTAAAAAAATGAACACAAAGTTGCAGGAAATTTTAAAATTAGCTATTTCCAGCGAGGCTTCGGATGTTCATCTAATTGAGGGTATGGTGCCGAAGTTGCGGGTTAGGGGCCAGTTAATCGAAGTTAATAATTTTCCTGATGATTCGGCTTTAATAGCTGAGATGATTTTATCGACTTTATCACCTGATCAGGAAACAAGATTTAAACAAGAAAAAGAGCTGGATTATTCGTTGGAAATGGCAGATCACCGTTTTCGGGCTAATGCTTATTTTCAGCAAGGCCGGATGGCAATTTCACTTCGGGTTATTCCCGCCGCCATTCCGACTTTTGAGGAATTAAAATTACCGGAAATTTTTAAATCATTTGTTGAAGTTAAACAGGGTTTTATTTTAGTTACCGGTCCAACCGGAACAGGTAAATCAACCACTGTTGCCTCAATTTTGAATGAAATTAACAAACGGCGTAACTGCCATATTGTTACTATTGAAGATCCGATTGAATATATTATTAAACCGGAGAATTCGATTATCTCTCAACGGGAAATCGGTTTTGATACTAATGATTTTGCCCGGGCTCTTCGTTCCTCGCTTCGTCAGGATCCAAATGTCGTTTTTGTTGGTGAAATGCGGGATTTAGAAACAATTTCTACCGCTTTGACGGTGGCGGAGACTGGTCATTTGGTTTTTTCGACTTTACATACTAACTCGGCCGCCCAAACAGTTGATAGAATTGTTGATGTTTTCGATCAAAAGGAACAAGTTCGGGTTCAGTTGGCGGCAGTGATTAGCGCGATAATTTCCCAACGGTTGATCCCGACTTTAGAAGGTCAATTAATTCCGGCTTTTGAAATTTTAATTGCTACTCCGGCCGTTAAAAACTGCATCAGGGAAGGCAAGGCTTTTATGCTCGATAATATTATTCAGACTGGAGCCGATATAGGTATGGTCAGCCTAGATTATTCCTTGGCTAGTTTGGTGAAGCAGGGTAAGGTAACTGAAGAAACGGCCATGAGTTTTAGTTTAAAACCTAGTGCCCTCCAAAATTATTTACGGGAAATTAAAATTATTTAGTTAATATGCCTAAATTTTTATATCGAGCTCGAAATTGGAATGGGAGGTTAGTTAGCGGGACCTTGGAAATGGCTGATAAACAGCAAGTGATTAATTCGATTAAAGAGAGTGGTTTGGTGCCAATTCGGGTGGTTCAAAAAAAAGACAGTTGGTTTACAGAGTTAACCAAAAGATTGATCGGTCGAGCTTCATCAAAACAGGTGGCCAATATTACTCGGGAATTATCGACAATGATGACTGCCGGTTTAGCGTTGACCGATTCTCTGTCGCTTTTACGGAATCAGGTTAAGGAAGGGACGGAAATGTATGAAATTTTAGATTATGCCTTAAAAATGGTTCAAGGAGGGCAGTCGCTGGGAACAGCCTTGGCTAAATATAAGGAAGTTTTTGGTGAAGCTTACGTGGCTTCCATCAACGCCGGCGAGGAAGGCGGAGTTCTAGAAGAAATTCTCCAAAAATTAGCCGATAATTTAGAGGGTGAACAGGAATTCAAGGGTAAGGTAAAAGGAGCCATGATTTACCCGGTTATTATCATTGTCGGCATGATAATCGTGGCAATTATTATGATGATTTTCGTTATTCCTAAACTGATGACGATGTATGGTGATTTTGGCGCTGAACTGCCGGCGGCAACCAAATTTCTGATTGCTCTTTCCGGTTTTGTTTCCAAAACTTGGTTTTTACTGCCGGTTTTGATTATCGGCCTGATGTTTATGTTGAAAACAGGACAGAAGAACAAAAGTTTTCGGCTGAAACGAGACCGGCTGGTTTTAAAATTACCGATTTGGGGAGAACTGACCAAAAAAACAATTATTGCCAATACGACCAGAACTTTATCAATGCTGACGGCCGCTGGTATTTCTTTGGATGATTCTTTGAAAATTGTGGCTTCGGTAGCCGGCAATGAAGTTTATTATGATGCTTACATAAGAATTGCCCAGCGGGTCCAAAAGGGTTTTGATATTGCTTCATCGTTTGAAGAAACGGGTATTTTTCCGGCAATTGTTACCCAAATGGTGACTACCGGCGAAGCGACCGGCAAATTGGATGATGTTTTGATGCGGGTATCAAATTTTTTTAAGATTGAAGCGGAACAATCGGTCAAATCATTGACGGCGGCGATTGAACCATTGATTATGGTTGTTCTCGGTATTGGCGTAGCCTTTTTGATCATTGCTGTACTGATGCCGATTTACAACTTGACAAGTCAATTTTAAAGGGCTTTAATTATTGCATGAAACAAAAAGCTTTTACTTTAGTCGAACTGTTAATTGTTATTGCTTTAATCGCCATTTTGTCGGTAGCAGTGCTGTCGACGATTAATCCGATTGAACAATCAAATAAAGCCCGGGAT
>DAOTMI010000015.1:0-9949 GCA_035450165.1 Candidatus Woesebacteria bacterium | reverse complement strand
CACACCTACAAATTACAAATTACTAATTCCAAGAAATAAAGAGATGTCTCTCTATGGCCTTTTAATTGGCATCGCCGTTGTTATTTTCATCAGTTATTTTCAAAAGCATAACAAAATTATCCCCAAAAACCGCGAAAATATTTTTCTATTTTCATTGATTATTCTATCTTTTTTAGGCGCCCGAATTTATTTTGTCTTAGGCAATTTAAACTACTTCCTTCAAAACCCACTCCAAATTCTCAACACCCGCGCCGGGGGATTGGGAATTTTAGGCGGCATTGTTTTTACCATAATTTATTTAATAATCTATTGTCAGTTTAAAAAAATAAATTTTATTAAATTTACCGATTCTTTTGTTACTATCATTCCACTATGTATAAGTATTGGCCGTATCGGCAATATTTTAAATCACGAAATTTTTCCTGTTTGTATTTATGAATTAATCCTCGATTTTTTTTTATTTTTAATTCTATTAAAAATAAAAAATCATCAAACTGCTTATTTCTTTATCGGTTACAGTTTTATTAGATTTATTCTCGAATTCTTTCGCTCCGACGCTCTTCCTTTCTGGATGGGAACTTGGTTAAGTCTTTTAGGAATTCTAATTGGTATAATGCTCTTGCATGATTTTTCTTTTTCATGGCGACGATTTAGAAAAAAGCCGTCGAGCTTTTAATCAGATAATTGATCATTTTTCAGGTGAAACTCTCCGGATTGATTATCATCAAATTAACCTCGATAAAATCAATAACTTTCTTGAAGGAGCCTCCCTTTTAAGCGAATCCAAAATGCTAGCTTTATCAAATTTTTTTTCTCTTTCTCCGGCCAGTCAAAAAAAAATAGCTCAAATATTTAACCAAACTAACACCGATATTGCCATCTGGCAAGATAAAAAACTCAATCCGGCCGCTTTAAAAATTTTTCCTAAGGCCAAAATAAACTATTTCCCACTGCCTAACACCCTCTACGCCTGTCTTAACCAAATCCGCCCTCATAACTTTAAAAACTTTGCTGCCGCTTACCAAGCCGCTCTAAAAAGCGTTCCTTTTGACCTTCTTTTCTTTATGATTAAAAAAACTCTTCGTCAAAACAAGTATAAAGACGCTTACCTTCAATTAATAGAGCTGGATTACCAAAATAAAACCGGTCAATTAACTATTAACAAAGAGATTGCCTTGCTTCAAATAATGATGACTGTTTTGACTTAATTTGTGTTATCATTTTTTAATGCCCAAAAATATTCTCTGGTTCAAAGAAATTTCTCTTGACGATATACCTATCGTTGGCGGTAAAGGTGCTAATTTAGGAGAAATGTATCGCTCAGGTATTCCTGTTCCCAATGGTTTTGTGGTAACCACCCAAGCTTATTTTCATTTTTTGGAAACTAACCGATTAGTTTCACTTATTCAAAACATCTTAAAAATCACCAACCCCGATGATCCGAACAGTCTATTAGAAGCTTCCAAGAAAATAAAAACGATGATTAAAACTAGTCCAATGGATCCAATAATTACTAAAGAAATAATTGAATCATATCGTCAATTAGCCAGGTCATATAATAATAAGAAATTAGCGGTAGCAGTGAGATCATCGGCTACGGCTGAAGATACAGCCGACGCTTCTTTTGCCGGTCAGCAGGAAACATTTCTTAATGTTATTGGCGAAGACAAGGTAGTTCGGCGTGTCCGCGATTGTTGGGCTTCACTTTTTACTCCCCGATCTATCTTTTACCGCTTTAAAAAACACATTGACCACTTTAAAATTGGTGTGGCTGTTCCCATTCAAAAATTAGTTCAATCTGATGTTTCCGGCATTATTTTTACTATCAATCCAGTTACTAACAATAAATCACAAATAGTTATTGAGGCTATTTTTGGTTTAGGGGAATATATTGTTCAGGGCATTGTTACCCCTGATCAATTTATTGTGGATAAAACCAATTGGAGCTTGATTCAAAAAACCCATATTCCACAAGAAATTAAATTAATTAAATCTCAACAGGAAACAAAAGAGGTTAAAATTCCCAAAAAGGATCAGAATAAACCTAAATTAACTGATGAATTAGTTTTAGAACTCGCTCGAATTAGTCAAAAGCTTCACAATTATTACACCAAACCTCAGGATATTGAATTTGCCATTGAAAAGGGTAAAATTTACATTGTTCAAACCAGACCGATCACCACGGTTATTAATCTTCAAAAAATTCTCGATAATCAATCTAGAATTGATCAAACTGCCGATTTAACCGGTGAACCAGCTTCTCCTGGTTTGGCTACTGGTAAAATCATCATCATCAATTCTCCAAAGGAAATTAATCGGGTTGGTCAAAACCAAATCTTAGTTACTACTATGACCACTCCTGATTTTGTCCCAGCGATGAAAAAAGTTAATGGTATTATTACCGACAAGGGTGGTCAAACTTCTCACGCCGCTATTGTCTCTAGAGAATTGGGTGTTCCTTGTGTCGTCGGAGCTAAAATCGCTACTAAGTTTTTTAAAGAAGGGGAGACAGTAACTATTGACGGTACTACTGGTAAAATTTGGAATGGTAATTTAATAGCCAATAATACTTTTCATCTACCCGGAAAACCAATTAATTTCCAGCCTAACTTAAAAACAGCCACTAAAATCTATGTTAATCTCGGAGAACCGGACCTAGCTAAAGAAATGGCTCAAAAAAATTGTGATGGTATTGGTCTTCTCCGAGCCGAATTTATGATCGCCAATATCGGTATTCATCCCAAAAGAATTATTGCCGAACATAAGGAAAAAAATTACATCGATAAATTAGCCAAGGATATGGTTAAATTTTGTCAAGCTTTTTCCCCTCGGCCGGTAATTTATCGAGCTACCGACTTTAAAACCAACGAATATCGCTTTCTAAAATATGGAAGTTTGTACGAACCAATCGAACCCAATCCATTAATGGGTTTTCGTGGAGCCAGCCGTTATATTACCTCACCCGATGTTTTCATGATGGAGTTGGAGGCCATTAAACAAGTTAGGAATAAATATGGCTATAAAAATCTCTGGTTAATGATTCCTTTTGTCCGTACTCCCGACGAATTATTTAAAGTCAAAAAAATTATTGCTGCCGCCGGATTGCTTCGCTCCCCTTCATTTAAACTTTTCATGATGGCTGAAATTCCCAGTAATGTAATTATTTTGGACAAATTTATTGATGTCGGTATTGACGGCATTTCCATTGGTAGTAATGATCTAACCATGTTAACCTTAGGACTTGACCGAGATAACGCCGAAGTTGCCAATAATTTTAATGAAATGGATCCGGCAGTTCTCTGGAGCTTGCGTCATTTAATTAAAAAGGCGCATAAGCGAAAAATTTTAGTCGGTATTTGCGGTCAAGCACCAAGCAATTACCCAGATTTAGTAGAAAAACTTGTCAAATGGGGAATAGATAGTATTTCTGTTTCACCTGACGCTATTGACCGAACTCGGGAAATTGTCGCTTGGGCAGAAAAACGAAAAATCAGACAGAAACACCCTTAAATACCACTGTTATTTCGCCTTTGGCGTTCTCAGGGAACGCACCCGGATTGCGTCCTTGACACGTTCCTACATGAATAATCTCCTCGAATTTTTTGGTCATTTCTCGACAGACAATAATCTCCGCATTATCTCCGTAAATAGCTTTAATTTCGCCAATTAACCTCTGAATCCGATAGGGTGATTCATAAACGATTTTCACCCCTTCAATTTCCTTGTAATTACTTAAAATTTTCATTCTATCGGCTGATCGTTTAGGTAAAAATCCGAGAAAACTAAATCGGCTCGGAGGTAAACCGGACAAAACCAAAGCATTGATGGCGGCACAAGGACCGGGAATAGCAGTATATTTCAACCCTAATTTTTGACATTGTTTAACCAGCCGCCAACCCGGATCAGAAATAAGCGGCGTCCCGGCTTTGGTGATCAAACCAATAATTTTTCCCTCCCGAAGCCATTTAATAATCTGCGGTATTTTTCGCTCTTCCACTTCGTCGTAAAATGATTCCCGAATTGGTTTATTTTTTATTCCCAATAAATCTAAAAGGTTACTTCTGGTATCTTCACAGAGTAAAATATCGACTTTTTCCAAAACTTCAATTGCCCGTTGACTAATATCATTTAGATTGCCAATTGGGGTAGTAATTAGATACAACATCCTAATTAAATTGCCTGATAACCGCCACTACTTTGCCCTTAATCTCTACATCTTTAACATAAATAGGGGACATATTAACATTAGCTGGTTGGAGTCGAATTAAATTAGCTTCCTGATAAAATCTTTTAAGAGTAGCAAAACCATTCTTTAAAACAGCAACCACAATATCACCATTATTCGCTTGATGTTGTTCTTTAACCACTAAATAGTCACCATTTAAAATACCGTCATCTACCATTGAATCGCCTTTGGCCTGTAAAATAAAAGATTTTTCCCCAGGGCAAATTAAATTAGAACTAATTAATAAGGTGGCATTGGGATCAGTGTATGGCTCTAGTGGAGCTCCACAGGCAATAAAACCTAAAATTGGTAATTCAACCAAATTCCTGACCTTTTCCTTGGTCCCTTTTAATAATTCAATCCCTCTAACCGCTCCTTGATAACGTCGAATAAAACCTTTTTTTTCTAAAACCGATAAATGTTCATGGACAGTAGCCAGTGATGATAAACCCAAATGATCGGCAATTTCCGTCAAGGTTGGGGCACAGCCATATTTATCAATCTGCCGCTCGATAAAATCTAGAATTTGTTTTTGTCGTTTATATAAAACTGCAGTCATTACTTCTTATCATACCCGAACATTACCCAAAGTCAACTGGATCATGTAAACTATAAATAAGATATGCTATTTATTCTTGTTTTGTTTGGCTGGCTATTTTTGACTTTTCCAAACCAGATAGCCGCTATTGATGAATTTCAATTAAATCGTGACGTAATTTATAAAGTTGATCTTACTGGCAAAGCTCAAGTGGAAGAGAAAATAGTTTTAACTAATAACATCTCCCAAATTTACCCGACCGAATATCAAATTAATCTTGTCGGTAGTGAGATTACCGCTATAACCGCCGCTGATCAGGAAGGCAACATTATTAAAGATATTAACCAAGAAAAAGATTCTACCCAAATCAAACTCCAATTTAATGTTCAAAATATTGGCAAAGGTAAAACTACTCCAATTAATCTTCATTACTCTATCAACAAATTTGCGGAAAATAAAGGTAATATTTGGGAAATCAGTCTACCCCAATATCAAAATATTGGGGATAATGACCAATTGACTATTCTTATTCAGGTTCCTACTCAATTTGGCAAATTAGCTTTTTCTTCTCTGGGTCAATCAGTTCTTACCCCGACTGCCAATTACTACCAACTCCGATTAAACCAAAATCAGGTCAAAAATAAAAACCATCTTTTTATCTTTGGTAATTACCAGCTTTTTGATTTTACCCTGCAATATTTACTTGATAACCAAAAAGGGGAGGCTACTCTAACTCAAATTGCTTTGCCGCCTGCTTTAGATAGTCAAAAAATAATTTTCAAAACAATTGAACCGCCGCCGGCTAATATTAATATTGACCCCGACGGCAATTGGTTGGCTGAATATAACCTTAAACCAGGTGAAAATTTAATTGTTACTGCCGCCGGTCAAGCAAAAATTATGGGGGCTCGGTCAACCGGTTCCACTGATGATAAACTTCTCTCTGCCTCCCAGTTTTGGCCGGTTGATAATCAACTTATCAACCAAATTGCTGCTAATTTAAACACTCCCCAAGATATCTATAACTACGTTATCAAGACTCTTTCTTATAACTTTGATGGTTTAAATCAAACTACTCGCCGCCAAGGTGCTCTCCAAGCTTTAGCTGAACCTAACCAAGCTCTTTGTCTTGAATTTACTGATCTATTTATCACTTTAGCTCGAGCTAAAGGAATTCCAGCCCGAGAAATTGAAGGCTTTGCTTACACTAACAATCCAAAACTTAAACCCATCGGTCTTAACGCTACTATTTTGCACGCCTGGCCGCAATATTACGACAACTACCAACAAACATGGATTGCTATTGATCCCACTTGGGGTAAAACTACTGGTGGTATTGACTATTTCCACGATTTAGATCTTAATCATTTTATTTTAGTTATCCATGGTCGGGATAGCCTTTATCCACCGCCTCCTGATCGAGTTGAAGTAGCTTTTGCCAGTCAAGAAATTTTTCCCGATCTCAAGGCTCCTTTAATTACCGCCGATCGATCTCATTTAATCATTACCAATCCTAATCCTAATCCTCTTTTCCAAATTAACTTAATCTCACCGACTCTTGAGTGGAAAAATACTATTAATTTCATTGGACCTTACGGAAAAACCTCCATAAATCTCCCGAAAATGTCCTTTATCGACTCTCTCCGTCGACACAATCAAACCATCGATATTTTTTATGAAAACCAGAAATACAACTTAAAATACCTGCCTCATTACCAAAATCTAGCCTTGACAGTTACCGCGGCCATCGTTCTTCTTTGTCTTTGCGGTATAATGATAACCAGACATGAAAAAATTTCTTAGGTTTACCATTCTTTTCTACTTCTCATTATCTATTACTAACGAATTAATCCATCACTTTTATTTTGGCCAGGGTGGCTTAACTCTTCTCCAAGTCAGTTTAATTCTGACTATTTTCGAACTTTTCCTTAAACCCATCATTAGAATTCTCCTTCTGCCAATCAACCTCCTGACCTTGGGTCTATTTAGAATTATTATTGATACTTTCGGTTTTTATTTAGCTCTTCTTTTTATTGATTCTTTTCAGATCGGAACAATTAATATCTGGTCCTACCATCTAACCGGTTTTGCGGCTGTGATTATTACGGCCATTATTACCAACTTTATTTTTACTATTTTTCGCTCCCTTTTAACTGTCAAAATTAAAAAATGAAAAACGTTCTTATTATCGCTCAAATTATTACCGGTATTGCTCTAATTACCTTGATTTTTTTTCAATCCGAAGGTAGTGACGAATCCCGAGCTAATATTCTCACCACCACTAACTTTGAGAAACGGGGTTGGGAGAAAATTACCTTTCAACTAACGATTATCACTCTCGTCATTTTCCTCATTCTCTCTATCGCTCAAACTCTCCTCTAATGCTCAAAAGAATCTATTTTAAATTAATCCTAATCGGCTACTATCTCAAAAAAAGTTGGGTTTATTGGTTAGTCGGAGTGTCTATAGGTTTTCTTTTATATATCGGCCGTGGCCATTTGGTTAAAATCAAACAATTACCAACTTTCCAAAAACAATATGTTGGCGTCGCCGGCAGGTACACCACTGCTAATCTGCCTTCGGAAATTAACGATCTTCTTACTTACGGTCTAACCACTTTTACCGAAAATAAAAAAGTGATCGCTTCTCCCATAGTCGAATCAATTTACCAAGAAGACGATAATCACCGTTATATCATTAAACTTAAGGATAATATTTTTTGGCACAATGGTAAAAAACTAACCGCCGCCGACATTAACTATAATCTGGCTGGCGCCGTTATTAAACCCGAAGATAGTTTAACTTTAATGATTACTACCCCAAATTTATTTTCCCCCTTACTAGCCGCCTTAAATCAACCGCTTTATAAAAAGAATTTGATCGGCCTTGGTCCTAATAAAGCAATCCAAATTGATTATCAGGGTGGTTATTTAAAAAAACTTGTTATTCAAAATAGAGATAGTAAAATTAAAACTGTTTATAAATTTTACTTTTCCGATCCTGATTTAATCACCGCTTTTAAATTAGGAGAGGTGGATAAAATTGAAACCAACCTTTTGCCGACCGATATTGAAAAATGGAATAATGTTAATCTCAACCAAAAAATTTCTCCCGATAAAAAATATTTGGCTGTTTTCTTAAATACTGAAAAACTCAACAATAAATCGATCCGCCAGGCCTTAGCTTATGCCACTCCTAAAACCAAAGATAGACATGAACGAGCTCTTTCACCGATTTCCCCTAATTCTTGGGCTTATAATCCAACAGTTAAAGAATATAATTTCGATCCCGAACGAGCTAAGGAGTTATTGGGTGAAACTGATTTAGGTCAATTGAAAATTGCGGTTGCTGATAGACAACTTTTAAATACTGCCGAAAATATAAAAAAATCATGGCATGATATTCTAGGTATCGAGGTAGAAACTCAAATAGTTAATAAAATTGATCCTCAAAATTTTGATGCCTTTCTGGCCTATGGCGGTATTTTAGCTGATCCCGACCAATATCTTTTTTGGCATAGCACTCAAACCCAAACCAATTTAACTAAATTTAATAATTCCCGCATCGATAAACTTCTCGAGGAGGGGAGACAGACTTTTGATCCAATTGAACGCAAAAAAATCTATCAGGACTTTCAAAAATATCTCTTGGAAGAATGCCCCGCCATCTTCCTTTCTTATCCTACCATTTACACCATTTCTCGATTAAAATAAAAACATGAAACCAGCTAAATTTGATCTTTTAGGAGCTAGTCTTATTGTAGCTTTTTTTTTGGCTTTGACTTACGCCGGTTATTTAGCCTACAAAAGTATCGATTATAAAATTCTAGATAAACTCGAATCAGCCCCATTAATCCTGCCGACACCAATTCCTACCTCGTTTTCCACCGAAACTGCTACTCCATCTTCTCTACCTCAATAAGTTAGCCTGCTTTATTCTATAAACTAAAAAGGTCATTAATGCACTCAACTATATTTTCATTAGTTCTTAATTTCTGAACCCATTCCGGAGATAATTCAATCGAAACTGTCTTTAGTTTACCGTTTTCTGATTCAAGTAAATTTAACTTCACCTCATGACGACCTCCGTACAAAGTGTAAACAATATCCTTATTCCCAAAATCAACACCTTTTACCGCTATCACTGTTCCGAACAGGGAAATATAAGTGATTTCATAGTTGCCCTGTTTTTTTTCAATTATCTCGAATAATTGGCTCTTTTGGGCTTCATTAAAAAGACTTCCAAACTTGGCTTTAATTTTCCTCGGGTCTATTTGTTCTTCTAGCCTACAAACTTCCCTAAAATTATCCCTTTCTACCATATACTTTTATTATATCACACTATAGGCCATATATCAAGTTCGGCCTGTATCTGTTAAAATAAGACCAGTTTAACGGCTCCATCGTCTAGTGGTTAGGACACCTGGCTTTCATCCAGGTAATCGTGGGTTCGACTCCCACTGGAGTCACTTGAAATATGACTGAACAAATTGTTACTCGACCTTATGTACCTAATTCGGTACCAACAATAGGTATCGAGGTTCAATCGGTCAACCTAAATAAAAAGGAATTTCTCGATTTAAATTCTTTGGACTTAAATAATTTAAAACCAGGCGAGTTAACCCAGATTATTCTTGATCAATATCAACAACAATTTGGATTAACCGACAAAAAGCCGAATATTTATTTTCATCTTTGTCAAAAAAAACCTGATAATAACGAAAATACTCGTTCACCTAGTCTTCAAATCTTCACTTCTGATGTTCGTCTCGGTAATCTTAATCGGGAAGGTTTTTATCGACTGGTTGTTGACGGCCGTCAAAATGACAACGCTAAAACCAAAAAACGTCTTAAGGAAATTTTAAGATATCTCCGGGGTGGGGTAGTGGAAATCAGGGGTATTTATGCCGGTGAAAAAATAAAATGAAAATCTGACTGGAATAACGGCAAGATTTATGGTTTAATAGAGAAAATTTACCTTAATTGCCCTGTCGTCTAATGGTAGGACAGCAGCCTTTGGAGCTGTTTATTGTGGTTCGAATCCACGCGGGGCAGCCAGGTTAGGCACCCTTAGTGACCCTACTCCCTTGAATAACCCGTGTTTTTCATCTAAAGTGCTATTTTGAAAAGTGAGAATCATAACGGTTTCTTACCTTCGAAAAACCTCCGCTCGAATCTCTTTTCTGT
>DAOTMI010000014.1:0-11051 GCA_035450165.1 Candidatus Woesebacteria bacterium | reverse complement strand
GGCATCACATAAAAACAAAATTACATTTTGGTAGTTGGTGAAAGCATTATTGACAAAATTGGGAATTTCCTCAAACTTACTTGGTAGTGTTTGCCCAGTAATTAGGGTCATTAATATTGTCTTTATTAATAACAACGTTGATTTTGTAAATTTTATCCTCGTTTTCCTTTTTGACCAAAGTACCGGTATAATCCGAGGTGATCTGACCGATTTCTAAACTTTGGTTATTTATTTTTAAAACCACTTTTTTTTGAGGATCAAAACCAAGATCTTTAAATTTATCTTTGTTCTCAGAAATAATATCAATTAACTTAATAGTCTTCCATTTTTCAATTGTGGGCGAAATTATTTCCTGATTAAGATTTGGATCGTTGACTTGATAACAGCGGTCATTAAGACAAAACTGGTCAATATTTCGACCAAAATATGGCTCAGCAGATCGGTGAAAGATATTAAATTTATCAAGCACGAGGGCTAAAACAACTACTAGAATAATTAAAGTCAAAAAAGTTAATTGTTTATTCTTCATTGAATTGTTTGTTGAACAATTTTCTTCTTTTTATAATTATAAAGGCAATTAAACTGAGAATGACTGTCGGCAAGGCTAAATTAACGATTCGAATAATTAGTTTTTCCTGATCAGTAGTCTCTCTAAGGGGACTGATTCTTAGAGCTTTAGAGCGAATGGTCATTAGACTGGAATCGCCGGAAAAATAGTCAACTAAATTTAGGGCAAAATAGAGATTGCGATCGTTACTGACAATAAAATTATCTTTAATAAAATCAGCGTCACCGACCACAGCTAATTTTTGTCCATCATCAGTTTTAATAGCCCCCAAAATCTGTTGCTGTTGGGGAGTTGAGCCAAGTTTAGTTAGCGGTGATAGATCGTTGAAATTATCCGTAACTTCAGCTTTATCGGTAGTGGTAAAGAGAGGCAGGATTTTGTCATCAATAGTTAAAGGTGAGGCCCAAGCTAACTGGAGTGAATCAATGCCCGACATTACCGGCAGACGGCTGTTAATATTTTCTGGTTTAATTAAGGGCCAAAAGGGATATTGAACCAAAATTCGACCGTCAACAGTGTTAAAAGTGGCTACGCCGGCACTTCCGTCCAAAACTAATTTGTCCTCGATTTTGATTCCATTTTCGGCTAAAAGTGATTCTAAACCGGTTGAATCATACCGCTGACTAATCATGTTTTCGTCAACACCAATCCGATCAAGAAAAACAATTAATCCCTTTTGGGTTTTCAGCCATTCTTTTATTTTATTGAGATTTTTGTCATCTAATTTTTTTGATAAACCAGCGATGATTAAAGTATCGGCCGGTGGTAGCTCGTTTTTACTAAATAAATCGGCATTAATAACAGTATAATCCTTGCTAAGATATTGTCTGAAGTACTGAAGGTCATTATTATTTTCCGAAAATAAAGCTACAGTGGGAGATTTTTCATTTATTAGTTTTTTAATACTGGAAATAATTAAATATTCCATGTTTTGTAAGTCGAGATTAATCACCATTTGCTTTTGACCATAGACAATAACTACTGCCAGATAGGCATTTTGAAGCTCTAATTTATCCTTTTTAATTTGATTAAATTGAATTGGTCGAATACCTAGACTTGCCGCCATTGCCTGGGCATTTTCATCTTTAGCCGGGTCAAGGTAAGCCACCTTAAATTTACGGCGATTGGTTCGATTAAATTCGGCTAATATTGCCTTTAATTTATCGGTAGCCGGCTTGACTTCCACCGGCAGGTCAGGGCTCATTAAAACTTTAATATTGACTATATCATCTAAATTACGGACAATTTCTTTTGAAATCGGAGATAAAGAATGGACCTTATCTTGAGTTAAATCTAATTTTAATGAAGGATAAAAGGTTAACAGGAGGTTAATTAGAACTAAAATAATTCCTAAATTAATCAAAGGTAAATTTATTTTTTTTCTTTTTTGACTGATAATCGTCGCTAAAACAAAGATTAATATCCAAGTAATAAAGAAAAATAGATCGCCGATATCAATTAAACCAGAAGAGAATTTGACACTTCTAGCCGCCAAACTTAAAAAAGTAAGGGGTTTAAATTGAGCTAAAAGATTATTTAAGATCAAAATCAAACTAGTTATCAGGAAAGCAGTTAATGGTTGGTTGGTTAATGAGGAGATAAATAAACCCAAGGAAAGAAAGGCTAATCCCATCAAAATAACCCCTAAATATCCGCCAATGAGAAGACCTATCGCCGGCCGGCCTAAAAAGGCCAAGGTGGCAGCGACTGGTAGACTTAAAGCTAGGGTAAATAAAATAAATACGACCCCGGCTAAGAATTTACCCCAAACAATATCCTTTATTTTTAGTGGCAGAGAATTAAGGATTTCCCAGGTATGATTCTTTTTTTCTTCGGCAAAAAGACCCATCGTCATCGCCGGAATAAGAAGCGATAGTAAAAATGCCATTGTTTCCCAATAATTTGACATTTCAGCCTGATTAATGAGAAAAATATTTTTGAAAAAAAGCCAATTAGCCACCGTAATCATAGCCCCAGTGACCAGATAACCCCGTGGACTATAAAAATAATCCATTAATTCCTTTTTAGTAATTAACCAAGTATTTTTCATCCAGTTAACTCCACAAATTTTTTCTCTAAATCTTTAATGGATTTGGGGTCAGCATCTAAAACAATTCGACCTTGCGAAATAATCAGTATCCTTTGACAGATTTCCCTTGCTTCTGGCAGGATATGGGTTGATAAGATAATTAGTTTTTTTACTGCTAGTCTTTTAATCAGTTGTCTGATTTCGATAATCTGATTCGGATCTAAACCCGAAGTGGGTTCATCTAAAATCAATAACTTGGGTTTACCGAGGAGAGCTGCCGCTAAACCAACTCTTTGTTTATAACCCCGCGATAAAATTTCTATTTTTTGCTGAATCACATTTTTAAGACCGCATTCTCTGACAACTTTATTAATTTGTTCTTCGGCGGCATTTCTAATGCTGGCAATAAAAGATAAATATTCTTTGATAGTCATATTGTCATAGAGAGGGTTATTTTCCGGCAAGTAGCCCAGACGTGATTTGTGTTTAATGGAATTAGGATTAACTCTTTTTCCCTCCCAGAGAATTTTACCCTGATCAGGTTGAAGATAGCCAACTAAAATTCGCATCAGAGTTGTTTTACCGGCGCCATTTGGTCCCAAAAGACCAATGACGCCCTCGCTTGGCAATTTAAAACTAACCTTATCTAAGGCCTTTATTTCTCCAAAACTCTTGCTAATATTTTTTAGCTCTATCATCTTTTAATTCGTAATTCCTAATTTTTAATTTGTAATTATTTTATACCCTCTCTTGCCAATGTTTATCTATTTTAACAGTTAAATCAAGATAGATTTTTCTGCCCGACATTAATTCTAGTTCTTTCCTGGCATTACTGCCAATTTGCTTAATTTTTTGACCGTTTTTGCCAATGATCATTTTTTTGTAACGTTCAGCATTGGTTAAAATATCGGCCTTAACGACGATTATTGCCTTTTTATCCTCGATACTATCTACTACAACTGTAGTAGTATAGGGAACCTCTCGCCTTAAAAAAAGAAATAGTTTTTCTCGGATAATTTCAGAAATATAATCACTGGAACTGACTGGAATTTTAAATTCGCTTTGATCTTCTTGAGGTTGACCTTCAGGCAACAACTCAAAGATAATTTTGATTAATTCCCGAACGTTTTTATTCCTAATAGCTGAAATACCGACAACATGGTCAAATTCTTCCTCTAAGAAATTATACTCCGGCAGGTAGCCTTGACTAACTTTAGCTTTATCTATTTTGTTATAGACTAAAATTTTTGGGGCAGTTGATTTTCTCACTAAACCGATAACTTTATTATCCTCCTCATTTTTGGGCCGGCTGATATCCATTAAGCAAATAACAACATCGGCGCCGGACAATGATTTCGGCGTTTCCCGATTGGCTTTTTTTCCGACTAAGTCTTCAATTTTCCCCATCATTCCCGGGGTATCGATGAAGTCGATTGCTCCTCTTTCATCTTGGTAGCGGACCCGAACGTTTTTTCTGGTTGTTTGAGGGAGGGGAGAGGTGATGGTTACTTTCTGATTCATGATGGCATTAAGAAGGGTGGATTTTCCCGTATTCGGCCGGCCGATAATAGCCGCAGTACCATATTTGAACATATTGTCCATTATAACAAATTTCCCCTTTTCCAGCCGAAGGCGGGAGAGGGGTTTAAGCGCTATAATAGTTATAATATTCTTATGCTTTACTTTGCTTTTCCTGGCTGTTTTAATCCACCAACTCTAGCCCACCTAGCTATTGCCAAATCTATTTTAAAAAAATACCCGGATTCCAAGGTAATTTTCATTCCAGTATCAGATTATTATCTAAAGAAAGATTTAGCTCCGGCCAAGGACCGTTGCCAAATGCTTAAACTGGTGGTGGGCAAAAACATGATTATCAGCGACATTGAAATTAAAAGTAAGTTTCAGCCCAAAACCTTGGTTACTTTAAATAAACTAAAGAGAAATTACCCTAATTTAAGGTTATTAATTGGTTCCGATAATTACCGGCGAATTAAAACCTGGTATCACTATCAAACTTTACTGAAAAAATATTCCCCGGAGATAGTTAAAAGAAACAGTTCTCGTCTTCTTACCATTAGTTCCAGTAAAATCCGCTCTTTAATTAAGCGGGGACAATCTTGCAGCCGCTATTTAGATCCGAAAGTTATAAAATATATTAATGACCATCGATTATATCGTTAAGAAGGTTAAACAGTTTTATCAGGCTAATAATTTTCAAAAAGCAATTATCGGTCTGTCCGGGGGAGTCGATTCAGCGGTAACTGCCGCTCTATTGGTTAAAGCTTTGGGGTCCGACCAAGTTTTGGCCGCTTATCTGCCCAACAATAATATGAATGATTTGGTTGATGTTAAGGCTGTAGTTAAACTATTGGGTATTAGATTAGAAGTTTTTGATTTAGCTCCGGTGACAATCCCTTTAATCAAAGCTATTGACAGTAATGACCGTTTGGTCAGGGGCAATTTAATTGCTCGAGTTAGAATGACCTATCTTTACGCCTTAGCTAATAAATATCATGGCTTTGTTTGTGGAACGACTGATCGATCAGAATACCAATTGGGTTATTTTACTAAATTTGGCGATGGTGCCGCCGATTTGGAGCCAATTGTTGGTCTATATAAATCCGAGGTTTATCAATTTGGTCGGGATTTAAAATTGCCTCCAACGATTCTAACCAAAGCGCCTAGTGCTGGTCTTTGGCCGGGTCAGACCGATGAAGAAGAATTAGGGGTTAGTTATAATGAAGTTGAGAAATACTTGAAGGGACAGATTATTACTGTTAAATCTAAAAAGATTATTGAAGATCGTATTAAAGGTTCTGAACATAAACGCCGGCCGCCAGTGATTATTTGACTCTTAGCAGAGAAGGTGATAGACTGCTAATAATTATGGGTGAAGAAAAAACTATTCAACCAGTCAAAAAAATTTTGCCATTAATTCCTTTACGGAATCTAGTTTTGTTTCCTTCAGTAGAAACCTCGGTTTTTATTGGTCGTCAGGAAACAGTTAAGGCTATTCTTCATGCCTATAATAATACTAATAAACTACTAATTGTCACTACCCAGAAAAGTTTTCAAACTGAAAAGCCGATCTTGAATGATCTTTATACAGTGGGAGTATTGGCCAGAATTGACCATTTAGTTCAAACTGATGGCCGGATTAATGCCATAATTACAGGACTCTCGCGAATTAATATCACCCGGCTAATTCAATTCGAACCTTTTCCTACGGTTGAGTTTGTTGATTTACCGGTGATTCCTGAATCGACTGACGATATTAAAACTTCAGTCGATGCTCTTCTTTATCAAATTAAGAAGTCAATATCACTCGGTCGTCATTTTGATATGCCGGCAATTTTTCAGTTATCAACCGGTGTTTCCAGCTCTGATTTAGCCGATCAAGTTTGTTTTACAGTTGATGCCAGTGTTAAAGAAAAGCAAGCCATGTTAGAAACTTTTCTTGTTTCTCAGCGGTTAAGATTAGCCACCGAATATTTAGCTCGGGAAATTAAAGTAGCCGAGGTTGAAATGGATATTGAGAAAAAAACCCAGGAGAAATTTAATGATTCAATGAAGCGAACGGTTTTAGAGGAACGAAAGCATCAAATTGAGAAGGAATTGGAAAAATTAGGTCAAAAAAGTGAGCACGAATATAGTGATTTGGAAAAGAAAATTCGTCAGGCAAAAATGCCGCCGGGAGTGAAAAAGAAATGTTTAAAGGAATTAAACCGATTATTAGAAATGGGTGTTTATGCACCTGAATCTAGCTATCTAAGAACCTACTTGGAAACAGTGGTGGAACTGCCATGGGGAAAATATTCGAAATCGGTAGTAAAAATAACTAAAGCCAAGAAAATTTTAAATCAGGATCACTATGGTTTGCAGGATGTTAAAGAAAGGATTTTGGAATATCTGGCAGTTTTAAAGTTAAGGTCAACCAAGAAGTATGATGACAATACCAGTGGATCGGCTAATATTCTTTGTTTTATTGGTCCCCCGGGGGTTGGTAAAACCTCTCTTGGTCGATCAATTGCTCGAGCTTTAAATCGGAAATTTATTCGAGCCTCTTTGGGCGGAGTGAGGGATGAAGCTGAAATTCGAGGTCATCGTCGGACTTATGTTGGCGCTTTACCGGGTCGAATTGTTAAGGGAATTAAGGACTGCGGTTCAATGAATCCGGTTTTTATGTTGGATGAAATTGATAAAATTGGAACCGATTTTCGGGGTGATCCCTCAAGCGCTCTCCTTGAGGTTCTTGATCCCGAACAAAACCGTGAATATACCGATCATTATCTTGATTTTCCCCTTGATTTATCTAAAGTATTTTTTATTTTAACTGGTAATGATGTTTCAACTATCCCGGGACCATTGCGGGATCGGATTGAAATAATTCCCTTTTCGAGCTACACCTTAACCGAAAAATTTCACATTGCTAAAAAATATTTGATAAAAAAAGAATTGGCGGCTAATGGGTTAATTTCTAAGAATCTTCGGCCAATTAAAGATGGGACTATTTATTATTTGATTGAGAAATACACTCGTGAGGCCGGTGTCAGGGATTTGGAACGAGTAATAGCTAAATTATTTCGTAAAGTAGCCCGAATGATAGTTGAAGGTCGAACTGAGACGGTAGATTTAAATCAAAAAGATTTAATTCGGAAATTTCTGGGGCCAGAGAAGTTTTCAACTCAACTGAAGAATAAAAAGAATGAAGTTGGAGTGGCTACTGGTTTAGCCTGGACAGCTGTAGGCGGCGATATCTTATTTATTGAGGTTAATATTATGCCGGGTAAAGGTCAGTTGATTTTAACCGGCAAATTAGGCTCGGTGATGAAAGAATCCTGCCAAGCGGCCTTATCTTTTGTCAGATCGCAAAGTGAAAAGTTCGGCATTAAAAAAGATTTTCATAAAATTGACATTCATATCCATGTGCCGGAAGGAGCTACACCTAAAGACGGCCCTTCCGCCGGCTGTGCTATTACTACCGCCTTAATTTCGGCCTTATCAGGCAGAGTAATACCCTGCGACATTGCTATGACCGGGGAAATTACTTTAAGAGGTCGGGTGTTGGAGATCGGTGGACTGAAAGAAAAAATAATTGCCGCTTATACAGCTGGAATTAAAACTGTTTTTATTCCTGAAGATAATAAAAAATCATTGGTTGACATTCCGGCTGAAGTCAAAAAATCACTCAAGTTTATTCCCGTCACTAATTATATGGAAATATACAGTAAAGTATTTAAATCGTAAAAGTTATATTATCAATTTGATCTGATTGGGGAACCTCATTTTGCCCCTTCTGCTCAGGAAATTGTTGAAGTAATTGGTAGATATTCTTGAGGTGATCTATATTTTTAATAGGTTTTAGTTGGTTTGCTTCCCTAACTTGGCCGTTATTAGCGGTAATTAGATAATTAAAATAAGGGGAAAATTGATCATTAGTTGGTATTGGTTGACCTTCTAATTGATATTGACGGCCTTGTTTGTCAATTGTGGTTAAGGCCACTCGGTACCAGCGATTCCCCCTTAAGTTACAAAAGGATTCCACTCCCCAGGGATAATTTAAACAAATAGTTGGCAATTCTCTTTTTTTAGATTCAAAAATACGATTAATTTCTTTTTTAATATACCATTGAATTGTTTTCCTTCTTTCCATCTCAGTTAATCCTTTCATTAGCTTATCAACATTAGTAGGAGTTAAACTTTCTTTATTGGAGAAATTCATTCTTTTTTTTGAGATAGATTTCTTAATAGATTACGGATAGCGGTTAATGTGGGCAGATCATCGACTCTCTCCTGAGTTAAAGAGAATTCATCGAATTTATTGATAGTATTTTTCTCAGGGAAAATGAGAAAGTTAACACTGATATTATTTTCCGGATCTTTATCTGACCAGCTTAACTTAAAATAAGGGGGATTAGGAACACGAGGCAATAGAATTAGGCGAGCTTCGTAAATTTTGCCGTCTAACTCATAATCTTTACTTTTGACTGCCTGCTGATAACCTGACTCTTCTTTAAAAATCTGGTTTATTTCTTTATTAATTAGTTTAACTAAAACATGCCTCTTTTTAGATAAGGCTGCTAATTCTTCCTCAGTTTCTGTTTTTAATTGATCAGCAAAAAAGGCAGTAAAACTAACCCGTTTTTCATTATTTCCCATATATTATAATTATACCAGTTTTTTACATTTTAGTCAAGGTTTTGATGCCGAGAAGTTCCAAACCAAGATGAAGCAAGGAAGCGGTAGAGCGGGTTAAAAAGATCCGAAAAGCTTCATTATCGGAGCCAATAATTCTATTTTTAGCGTAGAATTCATTATATTTTCTGGCTACGTTTAAAAGAAATTCGGCCAAAACTCCGGGATTAAATCTTTCAGCCGCTTCGATAATTTTAGCCTTGAACTTAACTATTTCCCTTAAAACTGATAATTCAGCCGCATTTAAATTGAGATTAGTCGGATCAAGATTTTTTTGTTCTTTAATTTTAGTTTTACCGAGGACACTGTTGGCTCGGGCATAAGTATATTGTAAATATGGGCCGGAATTACCTTCTAGATTCATTATTTTTTGCCAATCAAAAATGATGTCTTTTCGAGGGTTCTGGGCCAGATCGTTAAATTTAATGGCCCCAATGGCAATGGCTCTAACTGTTTCGGCGCTATTGTCGGGAGCAATTTTTTTAGCCAGAGCTATCGTTTTTGTAATAATATCTTTTAAATGAATCGTTTGGCCTTTCCGAGTAGAAAATTTCCCTTGCTGTTGACGGATTAAACCGTGACCGACAAAATGAAGGTTGGCGGGTTTAAACCAACCAAGTTTTTCTACTGTAGTAAAAACCTGTTTGAAATAGAGGGTTTGATCAGCGCCGACCTCGTAAATAATTAGATCAGGATGCCAAGTATCACGGCGATATTTTAGAGCGGCAATATCTCGGTCAAAATAAGTTGAAGTTTCGTTAGATTTTTTGACTATAGCTACGGAATGATCCTCAAATTCAATAATAGTCGCTCCTTGTGATTCTTTAGTTAAACCTTTATCTTTCATTATTTGAATAATTTCATCTGTCATTGGCCGGTAAAAAGACTCACCGTGACAATAGTCGAAATGAACATCTAAGAGATCATAAATTTGATTAAATTCCTGTTGGGATAGATCAACACATTTTTGCCAAATGGCCATTGCTTCCGGATCTTTATTTTCCAGTTTGGCGAACCAATTTCGGGCTTCATTAAGCAGTTCTTCAGTTTCATTTCGATGAAATTTAATATAGAGACTTTCTAAATCATCGACTTTGGCAGTCGACCAATTAATTGGCCCCCATTTTTTAATAGCCGTAATTAATTTGCCAAATTGGGTGCCGTAATCACCTAAATGATTTTCGCCGATACAATTCCAGCCTAAAATCTGGTAAAGATTATACAGGGCTTGGCCGATGTTAGTTGAGCGTAAGTGACCGATGCCAAAAGTTTTGGCAATATTAGGTGAACTATAATCGATAACTACGGTTTTACCGTTGTTAAGCTGGTTTAGTTCATTTTTAAATTCGATTTCATAATTGATTTTTTCTGCTTCTCTAACTAAATAAGCCGCTTTATAATAAACATTGACATAGTGACCAATAATTTCGATCTTATCCACCATATCTCGATCTAACTTTTTTTCGAGTCGTTTTTTTTCTTTTTCAGGGTTATCCTTGACGAAAACGGCGTAATCACCAAAATTAGTTTGATTCATAGAGGCAAATCTTTAGGTAATTATATCAAAAATGAGGATTAGTGTCGGCAATTATCTCGGCGTTTTTTGAGATATTCTTTTTCCCAAACCGGATTCAGGATCTTGGCTAACTCCCGATCATATTCAATCATTTTTTTCTCATATTCTTTGTCTTTTAAGGCTTGATCTGCCGCTTCGTCAATTGGTTTAGGCTTAGTTTCTTTTATGAATTGTTTCATCTCCCGATAATGATCTCGAATAGGGCAGGGTAAGATCCAATTACCAATTTCTTCCGGTTTTTTACCCAAACCATAGTCCCTTTGCCACTGTCGGATTTTAGTGAAAAAATTGGAGCTTAAAACGTCATTTAAACTACCGCCCTTTTTATAGATTTCATTAATATTGCCGACGGCATAAGGGTTAAAAACACAAGGGGTAATATTACCATTCCATTCGAGATAAAGGTAGCCGCCGCCAGTTGGCCGGCCGGCTGAGATACAACCACTTACCACTGCCCCGCAATTCCAAAAATCGGCAATAAAATAACCTTTTCTAATCAATTTTTGAGTTCGGCGGAACATTTTTAATCTTTGTTCAGGGGTTACCACCAAATCCATTGATCCTCGTCCAATTGGCATTAATTGAAAAATCCAAGCATAGCTAGCGCCTCTGTCCCAATAGTATTTGATCAATTTTTCACTGGTAATCAATTCAGCATTTTTTCTGGTAGCAGTTAGGGAAAT
>DAOTMI010000013.1:0-12215 GCA_035450165.1 Candidatus Woesebacteria bacterium | reverse complement strand
TATAAGTTCAGAAACATCTTCTTTAAAACGCATTGCAGTTGTATGGGAAATGCCCTCAGTAAATAAATACCATTTTTGAAAGTTTTAACAATTGATTTATAGGGACTAAAGGGGTTCAAACTCGTAAGATTAACCAAGTAGAGTACCCCAGTAATCGAAAATGAATTAGGCCCATGTGACTTTTTTCGTTTTATGTTATCATTATCTTAAGGTCAAGTTTAATTTTTAAATATTAAATCAATCTATGACTAATAAAAAAAATCAAAATACAGGAATGGCTATTGTAGCTTATATCCTTTTCTTTATTCCACTTTTAACTGAGTCTAAAAATGATCCTTTTGTTAAATTTCATGTTAAACAAGGATTAGTTCTCTTTCTCGGCTGGATTATAGTGAGTATTATTGGGTTTATTCTGCCGTGGCAGCTGCATTTAATTGTTAGCTTATTAAATTTGGGTTTGTTTATTTTAATGATTATAGGTATTCTCAGTGCTGCTAAGGGTGAGCAAAAGCCTTTGCCGCTTATTGGTCAGTTTGGCGAACAGTTCAAAATCTAACATCTTTCAATTTTAAACTAGATAAACTATCTGTTTCGCCGGTGTTTGGGTTAATATAGTTAGCTTTTAAGCAATTTTTTGGGGATAAGTTTCACCTTTAATTTTTCTTGCTTTGTCACCAACCTTCCATTTATCGTAAACATCCTTGGTTGTATTAATTTCGATTTTTTTACCCTCATTAGTTTCAAAATAGAGAGTGTAAACGTCTTTAGAATAAGGACCTTCATCATTATCCAGCTCCACATGTTCTTTATCGGTCAATTTTCCTTTCCATGACGATTCCTTTTGCCTATTAATTTTCTTTTGAAGTGATCTGGCACCCATAAAAAACGGCAGCCCAAAAATAATAAAAACAATGATTAAAAAAATTAGTCCTCTCATCTTTAATTCTCATTAAACACGGTTTTTTTCTTATTGTCAAGGGTTTTAATTTTAACTTGACTTTTTGGCTAAAAATTGTTTTATAATAAAACCAATGAAGACTAAATGGTCAATCGTTATATTTTTCCTTATTCTTGGGAGTATCGGGTTTTGGTTGGTGGTCGTAAAGGGACAAAAATTTACCCCGGCGGTTTCCGAGGAGGACGAGGATGAAACCCAGCTTTTGGAAAGAATAAACAGGAGGGAGACTCCGCCACTAGCAACCTCAACTTCTAAAAATATTCCTACGGCGGAGAGTACGCCGGCAGTTGCTTCAACGGTTCCTCTGCCGACAGAAGAAGATATTATTAGGACTTTTTTTGAACTGATTGACGAAAAGAGAATTCCCGAGGCAATTTCGATGATGTCAGCTTCGATGGTTGGCGATGATTCCAGTAAGCAGGCCTGGGGAGTTCATTTTAATGCTTTTGACTCAATTATGGTTCAAAAAGTTGAACCGGCGATGGAAGAAAATTGGACTGATAATAGCCACGAATATAAAGTTACTTTAAATGTGAGGGTTTCTCCACAAGCGGCTAATGCTCCAATTCCCTATTACGGATGGGGAAATGGTTCCAATATTCGCTGGATAGAGATTGTCAAAGAAAATGAACTTTGGAAAATAAATAGTTTAGCGACTGAACCATAAATTTGTTATAATATTTACAATGATCAAAAAGATTAGCTTTTTGGTTTTTTCTTTGTTACTGGGTTTTGCCAGTTTAACTACTTCTGTTTTGGCTGAAGACCAACCCCCGATGATTTTTGACACAGGCAAGGGTTATTTAGGGGGCTGTGGTTTGACTGATAAAACCACTTGGACTTTGGATGAAGATTTGGAGATTAAACTTTTCCAAATTTGGTATAACTGGGATGCCAATGAAAAAGAAGTTGGAATTACTGTTAAAAAAGACGGAGAAGAGTTTTTAACAGGAACAGCAACGCGGTCGGGATGTGATGTTTACCAAAAAAATTGGTGCAATGGCGATTTGAAAATAGATAAAATCTTTCCGAAAGGGGATTATGAACTTACAGTCGATAAGAAAAGACAATGCGCCATTCCCGATGGCAATGGAACAATAAGACTTTATGGAACTAAAACAAATGCATCGATTAGCGAAGAATCAACCATAACTACGGCGCCAACAGCAACTCCGACCTTGGTTTCTTCTCCGATGGCTCGGTCGGCAACCACTCCTCAAAAATGTTCTTGCGGCTGGTGTTATCCAGCGGTAGGATTGCTAGTAATTTCCAATTTTCTTACTTTAGTTTTTATTTTTAGAAAAAAGTAAATTAATAAGGGGTGATAATTTATGAAAAAAAATTTGATTATAATTTTGCTGGTTGCAGGGGTAGCGGTGGGAGGTATTTTTGTCTTTTCTTCCAAACCAAAACAGGGAGAAGAAATTGTTTCTTCCACCCCATCTGCTAAAGAATCAATTAAAACTAAAGAATCGAAAACTAACCCTGCAAATTCGCTTTCCTTGGGTGGCAGCTACCGGTGTACTTATACCCTTGAAGAAGGATTAAAGGTGACGACTTATATTAAAAACGGGAAGATGAGAACGGAAATTCCTCTCGAGAATGGTGATACTAATGTTTCTTTATACACCGATGACAAAGTGTATCAGTGGAGTGAAAAAGAGAAGCAGGGAATTTTTATGTCGGTGGAAGATGCCAAAAAACAACCGGGGACAGAAGTTCAGGACCCGGATGAATATCTTAACGACATTAAAAACAAATATCATCCTGATTGCAAGAATTTGGATCTAGAGGATAGCTTGTTTACATTGCCCGAAGATGTCCGATTTCAAGACTTATCAGAGGCATTAAAACATTCAAGTTAAGCAGTGAAAAAAATTATAACTGTTGTTTTCCTTGTTTTAAGCCTGTTTAGTGCAAAACTGTTTTTTGCGCCCGCAATTTTGGCGCAAACAGCTGATAAATCGCCCGGGCTTTGCTACTCTCAATGCGGAGCTTACAAGTTTTATTGGAAAGGCGATTTCTGCTTTGACATGATCCAGGAAAACTGCGCCAAGAAATTTGGGGTTACGGACGCAATTTCCATGTTGAAGGGGGTTTACGATACGGTGGTTAAGAAAAAGCTGGCCATGATTTTAGATGTCAAACCAATTTTCCAAGCTTGGCTAATATGCAAGCCTTTGATTGAAAACTGCGTGGCCCACGAACTTGAAAATTGTGAAGATATTTGTGAGGCAAAACCGCTTTATTATGCGCCCAACTTAACGGTGGGTAGCGATTGGGGTAGCAGTTTCCACGGCCTATTTTATGACGAGATAAATAAAAAGCTTTCTTTAAGGGTGATGAACAATGGTTTGGGCTATGCCTGGGATATCGGTGTGCGGTTAAGCTATGGTTCTACCGATCAGCAGGACGCTTCGGGAATGACAATGACACCTTATCTTGCCGAAACGATTCCCGAATTACTCTTTTTGGGTTCGCGGCAAGCGGCGCCTAAGGGAGTTGGTGATGCTGTTACCGATTTTTTGATTGATCAAAGCAACTTCAGTAAATATTTGCAAAAATACAAGTCTGATGCCAATAATCATTACATCCCGCCGCTGTGGGAGAAAACCATTGATATCGAGGCGCCGGCGGGAAAACTAACCCGTTTTGTTTTAGAAGTTGATTATGACAAGCTTATTCCCGAAACAAGCGAGCTTGATAACACCTATGTTCTGGAAATTGACAAAAGGCCAACGCCGGCCAAGTTTGAATTTGAAAAAATTGAGGTGACAAGGGAAGAAAATAGCCTAACCAATTATCAGGTGAAAGCAACGATTAAAAACGATGGTGATTTAGACGGTAATGCCCTAGTCTCTTTTTATGAGGGTAGTAAAACCGGTGACAACAAAGTTTATGGCCAAATAAAAATGATAAAAATGATTAACGGCCATGATAAAAAAGTTTTTACAACTAATATAAAAGTTGATGTTGCTAATGGTTCTGCTAGCTGTACTACTAATAAGCAGTTTTTAGCCACTGTTAGGGACGAAAATGGCCGGGAGCGCCAGGCCCAGTTTGAAATTCCCCTTTACGCTGGCGAAATTAACGGCCGAGTAATGGATAAAAATGATAAGCCAATTGATGGGGTAACAGTGAAGGCCTCAACCGGGCAGACGACAACGACAAACAAAGGCGGTTATTATCATCTTGGTGGCATTAGTACCTTAGGCGAGGTAACTTTGACTTTTACTCACCCTGACTACACTGCGGCAACGACTAAAAAAGTTACTATTTCTTTTGAACAAGATAATACTATTCTTGGTTCATGCCAAGTTAAAGGATTGGAACATTGGGATGTTAATGCGGTGATGGGCGACCAGCCCCTACGTTTAACCGTGCGTTTAAAATCGACCAAAGGCGATTTACTTTCCGGCAAAGTTCTTTTTATCGGCGGCGCCGGGGTTTTTTCTTATGAAGTTAGCGGCGAGAAGGTAATTGAGGAAATGGAGCCGGGGCAGTTTAGAGTGACGGCCAGCAGTCTAGGATATATTACTAAAGAAGTTCAGGTGGTAATTACGCCGCCGGATTACACTTTAGAAATTGTTTTAGAACTCTTAGCCGGCCGGCCAAGCGATGAAGGTTTAACTTTGATGACGCCGGTTAAACTTTGGGAGAAAACGATTGAGAAGGGAAAAATTGATGAGTTAACTGGCACTAAAAATGGCAAACTCTTAGTGGTTAACACCAACGACAGTACTGTTTCAGGAGGAGTTAAGAATTGGCAGGGGAAATTAACCTTTATTAACCCAACAGATGGAACGATTATTAAATCGGTCACCGTGCCTTTTAATACCGGCCAATCAATGTCTGCCGTTGCCTTAGATGCTTCTTATGACGGCCGGACCGTAGGTTTTTCTTATGCCATTATTCCCGATAAGAAAAAAGACACAAGGTTTGAAACTTTTATGAAAGTTTTTAACGCTTCCGGAAACGAGTTGGGGACAATCAGTTTGGGAAGATCGGTGGTGATGGCAGAGGTTTCCCCCGACGGCTTTTATCTTTGCTCGCCGTTGATGAATTCCAATTTATATAAGTATACTCGTAAAGAAATTGAGGGGGTTGGCGATGGCAGAGATTCTAAGGGTTGCCGTGAGTTTTTTCTACACGATAATAATTTAGTTGATAATTGCCGCGGGGAAGATGGCTGGTGTGTTTTGACGCTGGCGGAGCAATTAGTGCGGCGGTTGGGAGAATCTTTAGGCGGGAGAAGTGGCCGTTTTGTTATGGACAGTAGCACTAATGACCAAACTATTATTATGCGTAATTATCGCGGTTTAACTTTCTTTGGCAAAAACACTTGGTCTAAAGAATTAGAAAGCGATCCGGGTTTTTTAAGCGCGGCGGTGACGCCGGGCGGGGATTATGTTATTGTGGCGAAGGACACGGCCAGGCCCGTAAATTCTTTGGCAGTTTTTGATAAAAACGGTAATGATGTAACCCCTAAATTTGATTATAAACACGTTCGTTTCGTTGAAGCTAATGACCGGGGAATTTTCTTTGCCACGGTAGTAAGAAACGAAATGGCTTATTATCAATTAGGGAAGTATGCGGCCGAGTATAAGCCGCCGGAAGCAAATAAACCTATGGATCACATTTCCTTTGGTGAAATTCAAATTTATAATGAGACGGAGAAAAAATTTAAAAATGTTGAAGAAACCCTGACTTGGGAAAATCTTTCTATCAATACACTTTATAAAATTAAAGACAAAATTGCTGTTAGCACTTCTTGGGGAAAATTAATTCTTTCCTCGGGAACGGTTTTTGCTAAAAATGAAAATGGTGAACCGATGCTTTCCTGGGGACAAGCGGAAGTAGAAGCTGTTAATCCTATAACGATGGTGGTTTTTAAAAATAAACTGCCGGATGCGGAAAAATTATATGATGCTTTTAGTCAGTATAATCAGGGAAAATTGCCGGAAAATAAATATTTACTTATTCATAATTTACATACTGACTATTTGGTAAAAACTGAAAATCAAAAAGTTGTTATTCAGATTCGTAAGGGTGAAGTAGAAGCGATTTCCCAGGGAGAAAAAATTAATGTCAGTGAGGGAAATAAAATAGTAATTGACGAAAATAATAAAATTTTCCGTAGCCGCCTCATTCCTACCTGGTTTTACTTTTTAGGAATAGGTGTAGTATTAATTATTTTATTTTTAATTTTACCTAAACACAGGGTAAAAACTTAAGTTTAATGAAAGAGTTGTTTTTTTGGTTTTTAACTCCAGAAAAGAATCGTTATCTTGTCATAGGTTTAATCATGACTATTTTGGGAGTAATTTTAATCCCTTTTATAATTGGTATTCCCATTGCTGGGATTGGTTTCAGTATCTTTGCTATTGGAGTCCTGGTTTCTTGTGGGCAAAAATTTTCTAAGTTTAGGAAAAGATAGTCTATTTATAAACTAATCTCCCTTCTATTTTTCTTGAAATATTTTGATTATTTTTTAAAAATTCCTCCAAGACCTGTTGGGCTGATGTAGTTATCACTTTTGATTTCCCTGAGGCTAAAAGTTCCTCATTGGTAATATTTAAATAATTGGCCGAGTTGTTAAAGTGGTAACCCTGTAGACCGATGGTATAAAATTTGGTTTTATCAACTGGTATCCCATCAATATTTAGGGAGAGTAATTTGTCTTGTTTATCGGAGTATTCAGCTCTGACCTTTCTATTTACTTGATAACATTCACCTTCCCCATTTCTATTTTCCGTTCGCATAATATGACTAAAGATGTTCCATAACTGGGCTCCGGTGATAGTGAATTTTTTTAAAATATCGTCATAGGGAAAAGAGGCCAATAGATCCTTTAAGGTTACAACCGGACCCAATTTTTTAACTCGAATTGAACCACTGCCAACTAACATTACATCACAATCGGCATTTTCTGCTAAGGCATCGGCAATTAAATTTCCAAGAGAAGTTTCCTCTTCTCTTTTAGGATGAGTTAAGGTTTGGGAAAGTTTAGACAAAATTACATTATATTTTCTGTCAATTTCTCCTTGAAAACTCTGAATATATTCTTCAAGTTTTTTATCCGGTTTGGCCAATTTATTGTCAATAGGAATAAGTTGCCATTTATATTTAATAATACTGTTAGTGTCATCATCAACCACAATATCGAATCTTCCAATTTGATTAGTGCCTACCCCTGCTTGAGTAATCAGAATGTTATTAATTTGAGCGGGTTTTTTTAAAACAGTGTGGGAGTGACCACCAATAATCAAGTCCACTCCCCATTCAGGTTTTAATAATTTGGCTAGTTCTATGTCAGATTCAAAGCCAATATGGGTTAAAAGAATGGTTAGGTCAACATCGTCATTTTTATAGGCATTACAGATTTTTCCCACTTCCCGGCTAGCCTCTTCGACTCCGACGAAAGTTCCAATTAATTTGTCCTGTTTAAGAGAATCAATGATTTTTTCAGTGATAATACCGATGAAAAGAATGTCGAAGCCAGCTTTTTTCATAATTAAATATGGCTGTAAAATTCGACGATTATTTTTAATAATATATAAATTTGCATTAATTAATGGAAAATTAGCCATTTTTTCTAAAAATAACAAATGAGGTAAGCCATAATCAATTTCATGATTACCAACAGTTACCACATCGGGAGCTAGATAGTTCATAATTTCTATAGTGGAACAGCCTTTCCATTCAGTATCAATTAGAGATCCTTGAAGCATATCACCAGAAATAACATATAAAACATTTTCTTCTTCCCGTCTGACTTTATTGATATAACCCGAAAGTAAAGATAAACCACCAATTAGTTCTTTCTTGCCAGCTTTCATTTCCGCTAAAAAATCCCCATGCATATCATTAGAATGAAGAATGGTAAATTTTTTAGTTTTCATAATTCTAAACTGAGTTTATCACTTTCTGGTTGGTCTGTATGGCCGGCTATTAGGTTTCGACATAGACTTAAGAAAATAATGTATTATACTGTAAACTAAATGAAAGCTATTAGCCAGTTGGCGGCTGAATTAAAATTAACTCCTGAACAAGCAGGAGAAATTGAACAGTATTTTAAGGAATTAGTAGTCCAGCTGTTGGAAAATATTAAGCAGGATAATCTCAAAAATTTTGACGAAACGATTGAAAAAATCAAAACTAATACTGCTTAGATATATTTAAGCTCTGGAGTTTATCGGCAACCTTACGTGTTTTACTTAGCCTTTCTTTCTAGTTTGAGCTCTTAGGTAAGAGGAGTGAAGTCTTTTGGCATGAATAGCGTCCAGCCTCAACCCCAATGGTGGTTGCTTCGTCGTGGCCGGGGAGAACAACAGTGGTTGGAGGCAGTTTCAGCAGTTTTTTGATGCTGTCTAAATTCTCTCCTCTGGCTGGCAGGTCTTTAAATAAAGTATCGCCAGTAAACACTACCTGTAGTGTAGGACTATAAAAACACACACTACCTGTAGTGTGTCCAGGGGTTTTAATTATCTGAAAATCAAAAATTTTATTTGGGAGATTTAAAATTGGAATCTGATAAATTAACTGGAGATCTTTGGCGGCACCGATATGGTCAGAATGTAAATGGGTCAATAAAATGCCGATTGGTTTTAATTGTCTTTTTTCGATTTCGTCACTAATAAAATCAGCTTCATCCCCGGGATCAATAATTACCGTTTCTTTAAGGCAATCGTCCCAAACTAAATAGCAGTTAGTTTTCATTTGACCGACAACTAAAATCTCGTATTTCAACATTATTTGATTATAATATAATTAAATGAAAGTCTTAATTGTTTTGTTATCAGCCCTCTTATTATTTGGTTGTGGGGCCAAAAAACCAGAATCACTTTTACCATCTTCTGATGAAAATGAAACGGAAGAAATGGTCGGGTCGAATTATGTTGATAAATTGGCCAACGAAAAAATAGATTTCAGTCAAAGCTTTAATTTAAACCAAGAGTTTACTGTTAATTTCAAAACCTTTGAACCTGAAGGAGAAGGAGTGGCTATTTTTAAAGCAAGGTCGATTAAGGAAATCCCCGAGGTTGATGGTCGAACCGCCGGAGAAAATAATAAATTGATTTTGGTTGAAATTTCTGTCAGAGGTAACGCCAAAAATAAAGGTTTGCCTTCAACTTTTAATCAAATCGGTGATTATCCTTCACCCCAATTTGTTTTGGTTGATAAAGCGAATAATAAATCTTTTGTTGAGACTAATTATTTTTCGACGGCTTATACTGCCAGTAAGAATTTATTTGAATTAGATAAAATTACGCTTGACAACGAGGAATGGGTTAAAACAGCTTTAGTTTTTGAAATCGATCAAAATTTGATTCCCGATCTGGCTTTTCGGTTTACCGGCCTGACTGGCAAGACGGAATTTTACGATATTAAAGAATAATTTTTATTTTCCCTCTTTTATCGAGGAGGGGTTAGGGGAGATTTTGAATTGAAAATTGAAAATTGTCTCGTTGGCCTGGCGCCAATGGATGGAGTGACTGATGAGGCTTTTCGTTTAGTCCAATGTCGGATTGCCAAACCCGATTTGATTTTTACTGAATTTGTCAGCGCTGAAGGGTTAGCTCGCGGGGCTAAAAAACTTTATCAGACTCTACAATACACGGAAGTTGAGCGGCCAATTGTTGCCCAATTATTTGGTAAAGATCCTGAAAGTTTTTGTCAGGCTGCCCAAAAATTGGTTGAATTAAAATTTGATGGGATTGATATTAATTTAGGTTGTCCGGCCCGGACAGTTGTTCGTCATGGTTCAGGAGCGGCTTTGATGAACAAACCTGATTTGGTGGCGGAAATAATTAAATCGGTTAAACAAGTTATACCTGAAAAAATGACTCTTTCAGTTAAAACCCGCCTCGGACCAAAGAGTTGGTTTGATTTTTTAATTAATCAGGATTTGGATTTTTTGACTATTCACGGCCGGACCCTGGAACAGGGTTACGGCGGTACCGCCGACTGGGAAGCGATCGCCGCCATCGCTCGGATTAGTCCGATTCCGATTATCGGCAATGGTGATATTCAAAATAGGCAGATGGGGGAGGAGTATTGCCAGAAGTATCGTTTGGCCGGGGTGTTGATCGGCCGAGCGGCCATGGGTAATCCCTGGGTTTTTGTCAATCACCGGCCGACGCCGAGAGAGCGTTTCGAAGCGGCAGTTCTCCATGGACAAATTTTTCAGCAAGTTTTTCCCAATCGCCGGTTTGATTCGATGCGCAAGTATTTTCTTCTTTATGCGGCTGGTTTGCCTCAGGCAAAGAAATTAAGAAGTAAAATTGTTCGCTGTCAGTCATTGACAGATTTTTTACTCCTTGAAGAAGATTTTATAAATTGTTAAAGTGAGACGATGAATGAATTACAAAATTTAATTAATGCTCATTATCAACGTTTAGATAATCTTTCCCGGGAGTTAAAACAGCAGAAGGAAATGTTGAATGACTTACTGGAAAAAGATGAAGAATTTGTTCAGGCCGAAGAGGAAGCCAAAAAAACGGCTAAAGTTAAAGCTTTGGCCAAAAAAAAATTATTGCTTCGACCCGAAGCCAGGGCTTTAGTGGAGAAGATTAAGGATAATCAGTTTCAGATAAAAGAAATTAAACTAGCTTTGTCCGATTATTTGGCTCAGTATATGCGTGAGGCGGGGACAACTCAGATTGCCGCTCCTGATGGTTCGTCTTACCGAATTGTTTATACGGCTAGATTGGTGAAAAGTGAATAATGAAGAATAATGTTATAATCTAAAAATGACAATAATTAATAAATCAGGTGTAACTCTTGTTGATTTTTGGGCGCCATGGTGTGGTCCATGCCGAATGTTAATGCCAATTATGGATGAGTTAGAGAAGGAATTAGCTGGTAAAGTTAATTTTCAGCGAATTAATATTGACGAAGAACCCGAATTGGCTAATCAATATAATATTAAAAGCATTCCAATGGTTTTGGTTTTTGTAAATGGGGAACTGAAAGAAATTATATCGAATTTTCGTCAGAAGGAAGATTATCTTGAAGCGATTGAAAAGTATATTTGATTTTTTTTACTAATTACTGGTTATACATTAAGGGATGTTAGTTGATGAGGTTCAAATAACCATTAAGGCTGGTGATGGCGGCGATGGCTTAGTCCATTTTTATTCTGATCGATTTCGACCCCATGGTGGTCCTGATGGCGGCAACGGCGGCCGCGGCGGCGATGTCTATTTTGAAGCTGTTAACGATATTTTGCGACTAAAACGATTTCGAGCCGGGAAGTTTTATGAAGCGCCTAAGGGTGGAAATGGTGGTCCCAATAAACGTGCCGGTGCTGATGGCCAGGATTTAGTTTTAACTATACCAGTAGGAACAGTGGCTACCTATGATAATGGAACTCAGGTTGAATTTCTTCAAGCTGGTGAGCGGAAGTTGATGGCTCGCGGCGGCCGCGGCGGCCGAGGAAATTTTTGTTTTCGTTCGGCTACCAATCAAACGCCAAAGCAAGCTGAAGCTGGTCAAAAAACTGAAAAGAAAAAATTATTTCTCCAATTAAAATTAATTGCCCAAGTAGGTTTGATTGGTTTACCTAATGCCGGTAAATCAACTCTTTTAAATGAATTAACTCGGGCTCGGGCTAAAGTAGCCGATTATCCCTTTACTACGCTGGAGCCTAATTTGGGGGTGCTTCAATCCGGTGTAATTATTGCCGATATACCGGGATTAATTGAGGGAGCTGCCGCTGGTAAAGGATTAGGAGTAAAGTTTTTGAAACATATCGAACGAACTAATTTATTAGTTCATTGCTTGTCAGCGGAGTCAACTGACTGGCAGAAGGATTATAATATTGTCCGCCGTGAGCTGGCTAATTATAGCTCAGCTTTAGCAGTTAAACCGGAAATAATTGTGATCACTAAATCAGATTTACTAACCCAAAAACCTAATTTTAAATATGATTTAGCTGTCTCTATTTTGGATGATCAATCAATCAAAAAACTGGGTGATTTAATTACAAAATCTATTTCTTTAAAGTTTTTTTAATTTTACCAACCACTTTTTTTACTTGTTTGTTTTTGACTATTTTTCTAGCGTCCTTTTTAACCTCATCACTGGCGGCCAGACCGCCGATAAACCCGGCGATTGATCCTAAAAGACTACCTAGTAGAAAACCATTTCTTTTTTTCTTCTTCATCTTAAATTCAGTTTAAATTATTTTAATTCCTGTGTCAAGAATGGGATTTCTCTTTCCTCCTGGCTTATACCTCCATGACAGCTCGGATAG
>DAOTMI010000012.1:0-14667 GCA_035450165.1 Candidatus Woesebacteria bacterium | reverse complement strand
TTTATTTCGACTTTGATGGCCGGGCCCATAGTGGCGCAGAGAACTAATTTTTTGATTTTACTGGGTTTAACCACCTTAATTAGTTCACTAATATTAGCGGCTAGTTCTTCGGTCGGTTGACTGACTTTACCAACGATGATATGGATGATTGGGGCTTTTTTTTCGGTTTTAATCGGGGTTTTAGCCGTGGCTAATTTTTTAACTGCCTCTTCAGGCTTGTCAGTTAAAGTGCCGTTTTTAGGATTAGGCATTAGACCTTTAGGGCCTAAAATCTTGGCTAAAGGCAAAAGTTTGGGCATAGTAGCCGGCGTAGCGATTAAAATATCAAAGTTTATTTGACCATTTTTAATCTCATCCAAAAGAGTATCATTGAGAATAACTATTTTTTTCTGGGTAGTTGCCAAATAAGGAAAGGTAATTTCACCATAATTACCAATTTCAAGAGTGTTGATATGGACCTCAACCTTACCCGTAAATTTAGATAAAGAGGTTTCTTTGACTAACTCGATTGCCTTCTTGAGGGGGTAGAATTTACTGAGGTCGATTTTAGCCTTGGCATAACAATATTTTTTACTGCGGCCGCGAACCTTTTTTTTTGTTTCGGTGGCTTCTTTTTTCTCTATTTTTTCTTTTTCTTCTGTTAGCTTATTTTTTTTAACCTTGGTAGTGATTTTGGTCTTTACTTTTGCCATAGAGGTACTCTTTTAAAATTTTAAATTTTTAATTAACTATTTCAATTCCCATAGAACGGGCAGTACCACTAACTATTTTTTTAGCCGCATTTAAATCATTAGTATTTAGATCCGGCATCTTAGCTTTGGCAATTTGTTCCACTTGGGTGGTTGTAAGATGACCGATCTTTTCTCGACCAGTTGAACCACTGCCTTTCTCAATTCCGGCCATTTTTTTAATCATGTCGGAAACCGGCGGTTTTTTAAGGATAAAGCTAAAAGAGCGGTCCTCATAAATAGTAATAATTGCTGGAATCAGACTGCCTTTTTGATCTTTAGTTTTTTCGTTAAATTCTTGGCAAAAATCCATGATTTTAATGCCATGGGGCCCAAGAGCGGTGCCTACCGGTGGCGCTGGGTTGGCACTGCCGGCTTGAATTGCTAATTTAACTAAACATTTTACTTTTTTAGGCATTTAAATTTCTTTACTAACTTGTAAAAAGTCAAGTTCAATAGGAGTTTCTCTTTCGAAGAAAGAAACTAGAACTCGAATCTTACCCTTTTCTTGGTCAATCGAATCGATTGTACCAATAAAATCAGCAAAAGGTCCATCAGTAATTTTGACTACATCACCCACAAAAAAGGGGGTTTGATATTTGGGTTTATCCTCTTTAGTAGTTTGTAAGATTTGATCAACTTCGGTCTGAGCGATAGGCGATGGTTTATTATTAATGCCGACAAAGCCAGTAACTCCCTGGGTAGTTCTAACCGTGACCCATGAGTCATCAGTAAGAACCATTTGAATAAGAACATAACCCGGAAAAGTTTTTTCTTGGGACTTAATTTTTTGCCCCCGCCGAATGATCATTTTTGACTGAATTGGAACAACGGCCGTAAAAACTTTATTCTCAAGGGCCATAGTCTTGATTCTAGTTTTTAGAGCTTCAATGACCTTATACTCGTGGCCGGAATAGGTATTGATAACGTACCACGATGCTTCAGGTGTTGGCTCTTGAGAAGAGAGTTTAAAGAGAAATTTTTTTTGATTAGTAACTATTGAAGTATTAGCCATTAGTTTGTTGTTTTTAATTCATCATAACTGAAGTGGGAACCGGTGTTGGTTGAATCAATTCTTGAACCGGTTGTTTTTTGTATTTCCCCAGTGACGCAAAAGAACGAGTAAATAAATAATCGAACCCCCCAAGAATGAGGGAGATAACTATCGAAATGAATATTACCACAGAAGTTAACTGAATTAAAGCTTCTTTTGAGGGCCAGCTGATATGTCTAAATTCAGCGATGACTTCCTTAATAAATTGGATAATTCGTTGCATGCGTTTAATTATACCGTAGACCTTAGTAACATGCTAGAATGGGTTCATGAATCAAAAAATTGACAAAGATGAATATTATTTAAAAATTGCCGAAGCGATTGCTTTGAAGTCCAATTGCTTAAGTGCAGAATACGGAGCTTTAATTGTTAAAGATGATGCCATGATTTCAGCTGGTTACGTGGGGGCACCAAGAAAGACCATGGATTGTATTGATTTGGGTTATTGTATCAGACGAAAAAATAGAGTTCCTTCAGGTACGGGCTATGAAATGTGTCGTTCGGTTCATGCTGAAATGAATGCTATTATTAATGCTGCTCGGGCTGGTGTTTCGGTTTTGGGGGGAGATATGTATATTCATGCCAAGACTAAAATGGGGGTGAAAGAGCCAACCTTGATAAACGCTTACCCTTGTTTGTTATGTAAAAAAATGATTATTAATGCTGGTTTAAAACGGGTAATCTGTAATAATCAAGACGGTTCACATTCTGTTTATTTAGTAGAAGATTGGATTAAGGACTGGCAGGAGATTGAGGATATTAGGCAAGATAAGGTTAAGTATGGAGTTGATTATTACAATCAGAAAAATTGACTTAGTTTGAAGTAAAAGGTAACAGTTGACAGGGCTATCGGTAGTGTCTAGTATTATACCCAGACGCTATATGTTGTGTCCATATTGTGCTTACGATGAATCAAATGTGATTGAGAGCCGAGATGCTCTTGACGGTAGAGCTACCCGCCGACGGCGGGAATGTTTGCGATGCGGTAAAAGATTTACTACTTATGAGAAGGTGGGTGATATCGAGTTGAAGGTAATTAAAAGAGATGGTAGGATAGAGCCTTATCGGCGTGAGAAGTTGGAAAGGTGTTTTGAAAAAGCCTGTTGGAAATTAAATGCTGAGGAGCGAAGTAAATTGGTTGATCAGATAGAGATGAAGCTGTTGAACTGGCCCAGTGTGGAGATACCAAGCCAGGAGATAGGTAAAATGATTTTAGAACTTCTTAAAAAAATAGACGCGGTTGCCTATATTCGTTTTGCTACTATTTTTCTAAAAATTCAATCAGTTGATGAATTTGAAAAATTAATTAAAAGTTATAAATCTAAAAATGTCTCTTCAAAAATCATTTAAAATAGAAACAACTGTCAAAAGGATTAAGAAACGAAATGGCAAGATAGTTAAGTTTGTTCCATCCAAGATTATTCGGGCCATTCAAGGAGCTTTTAAATCGGCTGGTGAAGAAGGGGATCATCAGGCAGAGAAATTAGCCAGGGAAGTAATCAGTGAGGTTGAGAAGAGATTTAATCAAAAAGTAATTCCCGAGGTGGAGCAGGTTCAAGATTTAATTGAATCTGTTCTTAAAAAAAATGATTATGATGAAGTTTATAATGCCTTTAGGCTTTATCGGGAACTGCATCGGAAATTGAGAATGATTTCCAGTCTGGTTGATTCCGATGAGTTGATTGATAAATATTTGAGCAGAGCTGATTGGCGGGTCAAAGAGAATGCTAATATGACTTACTCGCTCCAAGGTCTTAATAACCATGTTGCCTCAATTATTTCAGCCAATTACTGGATGAATAAGATTTACAGTCGCGAGATCAGAAAAGCTCATCTCTCGGGGGATATTCATATTCATGATTTAGCTTCTTTATCACCTTATTGCACCGGTTGGGATTTAAAGGATTTGTTGATTAGAGGCTTCGGGGGGGTGGAAAGTAAAGTCAGTAGTTGGCCGCCAAAACATTTACGGACAGCCTTGGGGCAATTAGTTAATTTCTTTTACACTATTCAAGGTGAGGTTGCCGGTGCGGTTGCTGTTGCTAATTTTGATACTTATTTAGCCCCGTTTATTCGAACTGATCATTTGAATTATCAACAAGTAAAACAATCTTTACAGGAGTTTGTTTTTAATATGAATGTGCCGACGCGAGTTGGATTTCAAACACCCTTTACTAATGTTAGTTTAGATCTCCAGCCAACAAAAATGGTGGGTGAGGAGGCGGTGATTATTGGCGGCAAACCGATCAAGGCTAAATATAAGGATTTTCAAAAAGAGATGGATATTTTTAATCAGGCTTTAGCCGAGGTTATGGGGGAAGGGGATGCCCAGGGTAGGGTATTTACTTTTCCAATTCCGACTTACTCAATTACAAAGAATTTTGACTGGAATAAAAAGGATTGGGATTCGATTTGGGAAATGACTAGAAAATATGGTTTGCCCTACTTTTCTAATTTTGTAAATTCAGATATGGATCCGGATGATGCTCGATCGATGTGTTGTCGTTTACGACTGGATAATCGGGAGTTAAGAAAGAGAGGAGGACTATTTTCTGCTAATCCTTTAACAGGAGCAATCGGAGTGGTAACTATTAATATGGCTCGATTAGGTTATTTAGCTAAAAAAGAAACCAAGAATAAAGAGCAAGCCAAGAAGGAGTTTTACACTATGTTGGGTAAGTTAATGGATCTTTCAAAAGATTCGTTAATGGCGAAAAGAGCTGAGGTGGAATTGCTGACTCGGCAAGGTTTGTATCCTTATTGCGCTTATTATCTTCGGGATGTTTATCAGCGGCATGGTGTTTATTGGAAAAACCATTTTAATACTATTGGTTTAAATGGAATGAATGAAGCATTGCTGAATTTAATAGGAAAAAATATTGCCGATCCGGAAGGGAAAGAATTTGCCTTAGAGGTAATGGATTATATGCGGGGAAAAATTTTGTTATATCAAAAAGAAACCGGAGAGATGTTTAATTTAGAGGCTACTCCAGCTGAGGGAGCTGCTTACCGATTGGCCCAGTTAGATAAAAGATTATATCCTGATATTATTACCGCTGGTAGTGATGTTCCTTTTTATACTAATTCTACTCATCTGCCAGTGGATTACACTGACGATATTTTTGTTGCCTTGGATCATCAGGATGATTTGCAAGTAAAATATAATGGCGGGACGGTTTTACATTGTTTTATGAGTGAAAGTTTGCCCGATATTGAATCGGTTAAAAAATTGGTTAGGAAAATTGCCCAAAATTATCATTTACCTTACTTTTCGATTACCCCGACCTTTTCAATTTGCCCTAAACATGGGTATTTAACTGGTGAATGGGAATACTGTCCCAAGTGTGATCAAGAAATAGGTTATAAGTTACCTAAAAAATATGCTAAAACAAAGAACTAAGTGTGAGGTGTTTTCGAGGATCGTCGGCTATTTGCGGCCGGTATCACAGTGGAACAAAGGTAAAGTGGCCGAATTTCACCTAAGGAAAACATACAGCTTGAATAAAATATGAGACTTGGTGGGTGTCAGCAGACTACCTTTTTGGATTATCCGGGTAAATTAGCAACCACTATCTTCACGGTAGGGTGCAACTTCCGTTGTCCTTTTTGTCATAATCGAGATTTGGTTTTAGAGGCAAAAGAGGTTATTAGTGAAGAGGATTTTTTTGAATTTTTAAAAAAAAGAAAGAATATCCTTGAAGGGGTAGTAATTAGCGGAGGAGAGCCGACATTACAGCCTGGTTTAGATAATTTTTGCAGCAAAATCAAACAAATAGGTTATTTAGTTAAGCTGGATACCAATGGCAGTCGACCGGAAGTTTTAGAAAAATTAATAAAAAATCACTTAATTGATTTTGTGGCTATGGATATTAAAGCAGATCGAAAGAATTACGAAAAGGCCAGTGGAGTAAAAGTTGATCTAGCCCAAATTGAGAAGTCAGTCGAGATCATTAAAAAAAGTGGTCTTGATCATCAATTTCGATCGACTATTGTGAGGGGCATCCACGATAAGAAAGTAGTTGCCAGAATGAAAAAAAAATTTCCAAATTTGGTTTTACAGAAATTCAGGGCCCAGAACTGTTTAAATCCTGCCTATTTGGCAGTTGAGGAATGGACCGAAGCGGAATGGTATGAATTTGCATAATATGGTGGCGGATTGAATTGTGAAAATGCTAGAATAAGTAGATGAAAAGATATTTAGGCATAATTTTACTATTAGTGATTTTATGGTTTGTTTTGCCGATAAACAAAGGGGCAACCCCGCGGCAGGTAACGGTAGTGGGGGAGGCTAAGACTAGGCAGAGAAACCAGACAGCTATTTTTAATGCGGGAGTAAGTATTACCGGGGTGAAAAAGGATTCGGTGGTGGCGGAGGCCAACAAAAAGGTGGCCGATTTGATCCAGGCGTTGAAGGATTTTGGTATTCCCGAAGCGGACCTTAAAACTCAGAGTATGAATTTGAATGAGGAGGAGATTTACCCGACCAAAGGGAAGCAGTGGCGGGCTTATAATTCGATTGAAATAATTTTGAGAGAAACGGCCAAAGCAGCAGCCTTGGCAGATCTGTTGGCCAAGAGCGGGGCGAATAACATTTACGGGCCGAACTATTCGTTTGAAGATACGAGTATGGTGAGCAAAACCCTTTATGACGAAGCCATAAAAGATGCTCGAGAAAAAGCAGAGATGATTGCCAAAGCCGCCGGAAGAAGATTAGGTCGAGTGATTCAAGTTGATGATAGCGGCAGTAGCGCTGTTTATCCCCTTTACCGAGCGGCGGAAGGTTTAGGCGGCGGAACGGCGATCGAACCGGGTTCGACGACGATCAGTAAAATTCTGACGGTGAGTTTTGAGTTAAAATAGGGGAAGACTGACGGATGGGGGATTTAGCCGTTCTTTTTGAGGTATTGCTCCCGTTTGAGAAAAAGAAAACCGAGAATAAGGAAAGCCCCAATAATAGTTAAAATAGATTCGATTTTATCTAATCCCTTAGCCAAACCAGTAAAGGTTTGGCCCATTTTAAAACCGATAAAAGCTAAAATGGTAGCCCGAATGAGTAAAGCCAGAAAGAGCATGGGATAAAATTTAATTGGTTTAGTTTTAAAAATACCGCAGAAAGCCGTGATTAAAGACACCGGCACAACCGGGATGGAACAACCGATAAGAATAAACAGTTCATCAGAAATAGTTTTTTTAAAATCAGCCTGAACTTTTTCAATTAATCTCCAAGAAATACCTATGTAACGGCCAAATTTTTCAACAAACGGCTTACCGCCATAAAAGCAGATAAAAAAGATGAGGGAAGTTCCGAGAACAGCACCGATAGAATAAGGTAAAGAAACTCTCAAGAACAGAATCCGAATTGTTTGTAGGAATGACAAATTAAGGCCAAAAAGTGATGCTCCTCCTGCCATAGAGATAATTGGGGAAGGAATAGGAACAATAATTTGCTCAATAATACCGCCGCCGATCATGGCTCCAAGAAGATTGCGATTGACGAGGGAAAGAACATACTCGAGTATTTTCTCCATAGGAGTTAGAATAAGAGTAATCATGATTAAAGTCAAACTGATAGGCTACACTCGAGAGCCGGAGCAGAACGTTACAGCGGCTATCCGTCAATGTTATAGCGCTGTTGGTGCTAAGGAGATTAAAAAGAAGGTCAACCAGGAAACAATCGAGAGATTAATTAGGCAAGTTTTAGAGTCTGGTCATACTTCGACGGTAGAGCATGCCAGTTTTACTTTTGCTATTGAAGGGGTATCACGAGCCTGTACCCATCAGTTAGTGAGACATCGTTTAGCTTCTTATTCTCAACAGTCCCAACGTTATGTTGATTTGTCTAAAAATAAATTAAATTATATTACTCCGCCAGACATAGCCAAGAATAAAAAAATGCTGAGTGAGTATAAAAAGACAATGGCAATTATTGAGAATCGCTATCGGGCAATGATTCAATCCGGTATTAAACCGGAGGATGCTAGATTTATTTTACCCAACGCTTGTGAAACTAAAATTGTGATGACTATGAATGCTCGGTCATTATTAAATTTTTTTAAAGAAAGATGTTGTAATCGGGCTCAATGGGAAATTAGAACTTTAGCCAATTTAATGTTAAAAGAAGTAAAAAAAGTAGCTCCAAACATTTTTCAAAATGCCGGTCCAACCTGTTTTAATGAAAAAATTTGTTGGGAGGGAGGAAGAAGCTGTGGCCGATGGCAAACAATTAAAGGGGCTCAACTCAAATCGAGGATATGAATTTTCTGGTCATATTTTTCTTCACTGAAAAGTACAATTTAAAAAATTGTAAATTTTTATGACCGAAGGGAAATTTATTGTTTTTGAAGGTATTGATGGTTGTGGTAAGACAAGTCAGGCAAAATTATTGACAGCCTTTCTGAAAAAAAAGGGAATACCGGCCATATTTACCTATGAACACCAGCGTAAAAACGTTGGTGAATTAATTGAAAAAGTTTTATATCGTCAATTAAAGTTAGATCCGCTGGCCTTGCAATTATGTTTTATTGCTGATCGCTGCGACCACATTAATTCTTTTATCAAGCCGCAATTAAAATCTGGTAAAACCGTTATTTGTGACCGTTATTATTGGTCGACAGTTGCTTACGGCGCCGACCAAGACCAGGAGTGGCTTTTGGCAATTAATAAGTATATTAGGATTAAGCCGGATCTTTGTTTCTGGTTGGAAGTGGATCCAAGAGTTTCTTTAGAAAGGATTAATCGGGGGCGGGAGGCAAAGACTTTATTTGAACAGTTTAATTTTTTGGAAACAGTTAATCGACATTATCGATGGTTGGTTCAGCATGATGATGTCCCAGTGATTAGAATTGATGGCAACCAAAAACTAATGACAATTCATCAGGAAATTCTTGCTAAACTAGGGTATGGATCGAGTCTTTAAATTAATTGAGGCAGAGAATAGACGCCAACAAAACGGAATTCAATTAATTCCCAGTGAAAATTTTGTCTCCGCGGCAGTTTTACGGGCGATAGGCAGTTGTCTAACTAATAAATATGCCGAGGGCTATCCTGGCCGGCGTTATTACCAAGGTAATAAAATTATTGACGAAGTGGAAAATTTATGTATTGAGCGGGGGAAAAAACTTTTTGGTTTTGAACACCTTAATGTTCAACCTTATTCTGGTAGTCCGGCCAATAGTGAGGTTTTAATGGCGCTGATCAATGTTGGTGAACCGATCTGCGGGTTAAAATTGTCGTCTGGAGGGCATTTAACCCATGGTCACCCCAAAATTACCTTTTCGGGAAAGTATTTTCGAAGTATTCAATATGAAGTTGATCAGAAGGGAAGAATTGATTTTGATCAATTGGAAGAGTTAGTTCGAGCGGAAAGACCGAAATTAATTTTTGCCGGTACTACTGCCTATCCTTATATTTTAGATTTTAAAAAATTTGCTGAAATTGCAGATAAATTTGATGCCTGGCTGGTGGCTGATATTGCCCACATTGCTGGTTTAGTCGCCGCCGGTGTTCATCCCAGTCCGGTGCCTTATGCCCATATTATTACTTCGACGACCCATAAGAGTTTGAGGGGGCCAAGAGGGGCTTTTATTGGCGTAACCCAAAAAGGTTTAGAAAAAGATCCCGATTTGGCTAAAAAAATTGACCGAGCCGTTTTCCCCGGGATGCAGGGCGGGCCTCATGAAAATATTATTGGTGCCATGGCTGTCACTTTTGCGGAGGCAATGAAACCGGCCTTTAAACAATATGCCCGGCAGGTAGTTAGTAATGCCGCTATTTTGGCTAAGACGTTGAAAGATTTGGGTTGGAAGGTTTATGGAACGGAAAATCATCTAATGCTGGTCGAAGTCGGATTAGGGAAAGGGAAAGCGGCAGCAGTCGCCTTGGAAAAAGCAGACATCTTTTGCAATGCCAATACTGTGCCTGGCGAGCAGGGAAGTCCCCTAGAGCCATCAGGCATCAGATTAGGTTCACCGGCAGAAACAACCAAAGGCAAGAAAGAGGCGGATTTTGTCAAAATCGGCCAGAAAATCGACCAAATTTTGAGAGCAAATTTAATGTAGGGGTTGACCGAGTGTCAAGCTGGTGTTTTCCGTTGCCTTAAATCATGAATAAGTATTGATATGGCAAAAATAAAGCCGAGGTATTCAAGTAATTGAGGCCAAAAGAGATAATAAACCCGCCCGTCCGGCAGGCGATCGACAACCCAACCATTAGCCCAATTGTTAACCAGAAGATGGTTTTTTAACCGAACTGGTTTGAAGCCGTTGAAATAAAAAGCAATCCAACCCGGATGATACGATTGGAGATTGGAAATAATTAAACGGGGTTGAGCAATAATGTTGGTATTTTGGGTTAATTTATCGAAATCAACGGGGATAATTCTGATTTCCGCCAACTCATTTTCGGTAGGGTAGGAGCCGAGGGAGATGTTGTCGACGGTAATTTCAAAGCCGAAAAAGTTGTCCTGGGGCGGGATTAAATAATAATCCCAAGCGAAGTTTTTGTTTTTGCTTAGCTGTTCGTAAACGGTGCAGATGTTATTGTAGGTGTTTTTGAGGCAAATGCGGAGAGGCAGGCCGGTAAGATAGCGGCTGTTAAAGCCGACTAAATAGGCTTGGTTATGGGCTAATTCGGGGATAACGAGAAAATTTCCGGTAGATCGGTTAAAAGTTTTGTAATGCTTAACATTAGGAAAGTAATTTTTGACCTGGTCTAAATCAAGGTAAGGAAGGATGTTTTGATAATTTACCCTTTCGTTTTTATCTAATAACTGATTATGATTGAAATAATCAGACGAATCGGTGTAGTAATTTCCCTGATTAAGAAAAATTGGATCCCAATAGGACCAAAGATATGGTTCTTTTACATAATTAGTTACATATTTTGGTTTAATCCAATCGGGAGAATCAACTCGATAAAGGCTTAAAAAGCCAAAATTTTTATCCCGGCTGATAATTTTTTCTTTTTCCAACTGATTTAAAAGGTTGAGGATTTCATTTTCGAAGACAATTTGCTCCCGGTTTTTGCGATAGGGAGTAATAATCGATTTGTCCCAAAGAATGTATTTAAAGTGATATTTTTGCAAAGTGGCGGCTAAAACGGCCGGATCCCGACGGTAAAGTGAATAGAAAAATTCCCGATAGGCTTCCTCGTTTTGAGGTGCCCAGCGGTCAAAATCGCGGTCTAAAATCGGTTGTTTAAGATTAAACCAAATAAAACCAGCACCTTGATAGCCCCAGTTATAATACTGCCAGCCGGCGAAATTATGCAGAGGTAACGGCAGAGTTTTTCCTTGAGGCAAAGTATTCACATATTGCCAGAATTGAAAATATTCATCAGGAATTTTTACCCGTAATTTAGGAGAAATTAATTGGCTACGAAAAACGGGGAAAGCGAATATTAATGAAGCTAAAATGATGGGTAAATTTAAAACTTTTAGTTTAAAAATGTTGAGAAAATAAGCTAAATAAAGGGCAATTCCGAAAGTGAACATGATGGAAATTTTAGTGAAAATAAAACGAAATGCCTCCTGAAAGAGGGTATATTTGATTAAGAAATTAAAAAGGTAAGAGAAGGGTGGCGTATGATTCATCAGAAGGATGAAGGGGATCAGCCAAAAAGGAGAAAGAGAAATAAGAATTTTATTTTTCTTGACAAAACTGATGATTAAACCGGCCAAGGAGAGAAAGAACAGCAGATAGCCAATAAATGGGATTAAGGGCTGGGCCAAATGCTGGTTCCAAGCGGCCATTAACGGCTCGAATTTAGCTTGTTCTGGATTATAAACCTGCCAATTAAAATAAAAACCTTTAATCAGAGCCGCATCCCGGAGGTAACCAGTGGTCCGGTTTTGCAGGAGGTATTCTTGAGAATAAAGGCGGTTGACTTTAGTATTTTGGGGGATGGAACTGCTGGAAAAAAGATAGTAAAGATTGGGTAAGAGCCAAAAGGCGTTAAGAGCGAGAGTAAAAAAGAATAATTTAAAGATTTTTTTGTTTCGATAGAAAAAATAATGGCTCATTAAAAAGATGGTATAAACGGCAAAAAAGGCATACCAAAGATGAGCAGCGTAGGCTTGAGGGCTGGAAAGGAGAGTGATAAGGGAAAAATAGAATAAATTTTTTTGATTATTTTCTTTAAGATATTTGAGGGAAGATAAGATGATAAACGGCAGAAAAGCCCATTGGGTGGGGAACATTTCGAAGGGAGTATAAAATTGTTGAACCGTGCCGAGATTAAAAATATAAAAAACGGCGGTGGTAAAAGCGGCCAGTTTATTTTTAAAAAGATAATTAATAAGGTAAAAAATACCTAGCGGTCCGACGACAAAGCAAAAAAAGATATAGGCATAACGGAGAAAATTAAGGGGCAAAATAAAATGAAAAAGCCAAAGTAAAATGACCCGGGGTAAGTCGGCCATGTGGGAATGGCCGGCAATGGCGCCGAGACCTTGTTCAGTCCGCCAGACACCGTTAAACAGTCGGGAAAAGTTTAAAGGAAAATTGAATTCTGGATGAAGGGTATCCCAACCAGTTAGAAAGGTGCCGGATTGGTAATTAAGCCGGCAGATAATCAGGCAGAGGATTATTAAAATAAGCGGGTAGATGTGCCTTTTGATGAAAGACATGATTAAGTATAGCGCAAAATCCCCCTGTCGCTTCATCGGCGACATCTCCCTTTGATAAAAGGGGGATTAAAAAGGAAAAAATGTAGAAGTGGGGATTTAAAATTTAAATAGGAAATTGAAAAAGAAAGATTGTAGAGAGAAATGAAAGAAGTGAAATGAAGGTTGAATGGAGTTAAAGAGGAGAGAAGGGTGATAAGCGGGGCGTAAATTCGTCCGGCTATCATGCATACCTTCTCTCACGAGTTGTGGGGTTTATGGCCAAGTGGTATAAAAACCATTCGGGTATTGGGAGCGGATTTGGGAATTGGTAGTGCCACGAAACAATAAACTGCCAGTATTTGCGGTATAAACTGTTCCGGATTGTAAGATCTGGATTACCGTGTATGGATATGAAGGCGTGATTTGGGAAGCGTTTCCACAAGAATTCTGTGTAAAGTATGCTGTACTGTATATTACTAACCAATCCCCATACACGATCGGGGTTTGATAGTATGCCGAAGTGCTGATTGGGGTTGATTGGTATCCTGAGCCGGTTGGCCACGATGTTGTAGTCATGTCCCGTGTCCATCCGGGGGATCTATTCCGAATAGACTCCTCCACCTGTTGCTCGCAGGTGCCCGTCCAGACCGTGGCGCCCCATGGGAATTCAAGGTAACTGCGTTGGGTAACAGTAAAAAACAAGTAGGTTGTGCTACAGTTGTCGCACAATTGTGTGACACGGTTCCCACACGCCGGGTCTAAAGAAAAGCAGTCCCCGTCCACGATCTGGCCGGGTTCGACCCAGATCTTTCCACAAACATACATTGAGCTGGCCTGAGCGGAGATAGGGAGGAATAAAACAGCAGCGAGCATCGAAAAAACAACTAAAAAAACCACACAAAATCGTTTCATTTTAAACTCCTTTCTTTTATTTATTTTTCTGGTACTAAAGTACCCATCTAGATATGACTTATAATTCATACCCACATGGGTACCTAGTACCAGCCGATTCTCTCTACAATCTGTTAAAGTACATCCCTTACCTGATCGCCTTTGATCAGTTAGGTAAGAGTATTATAGCACTTAGATGGGATTTTTTACAGATATTTTACTCGGACCTCATCAAAAATTTTGCTGCCGTTCTTATCTTTTTCATTTTCTTTATTAGCTTTAATTTCTGCTAAAGGTATATTAAAACTGCGGGTAAAGCCCCATTCGCCGCGAATTTTAACCCGATTCTGAATTACGACGATATCAGCGGTTCTGGCAGATTTATCCTTTCCTTCGGGATAATCTTGCCAAGTATCATAAACTCTTTGCCAAGTATTAGTCGCCGAGTCAAAATATTCAATATCACCAGAAACAATCCAGCCTGGCTGAGCCTCCCATTCAACGTTAGGGTTGACTTGGATACTGATTCTTTCCGGTTTCTTTTCCGGTTGTTTGGCAACTTCCGGTTTTTTTACTTCCGGTTTTTTAACCTCTGGTTTTTTAGGCTCCGGTTTAGGAGTTTCCCGAACAATAATAGTTCTTTCAATAATCCTCTCCACTACCTTCGGCTCTTCTTTCTTAACTTCCTTTTTGCCGATATTGGAAAATCTAACCTTGGCCTGATTTTCAATCGCTATGACAATACTATTTTGAATGCCGGTTTTGTCGGGAATTAGTTCATTGAAATATTTATTATAAAAATCTTTGTAATTTTTAACATCTTGGTCTTTGAAAGCAACAAGTTTGGTACCAGATTTAGGAAGGTTTTCTAAGCCGACGACAGCGTCTTCACAGTTATCGCCGATAATCCACAGAATCGTATCTTCATTAGTTTTAAATTGGGTGCCCCTAACAGTCAGACCTTTTTCACTCCAAATTTTGTTGATAGTGCCGGCTTTGACGGATAAATCGTAAGACGATTGGCCTTCGTTGAAATTAATTTGTTCAATTTTCTCATCTTCTTCCTTAGCTTTTATTTCAGATTGAACTTGATTTTTTTCCGGAGTCATTTCGGCGGTGACTGGGGTAGGGGTTGGGGTAGGAATTTCTGGTTTTTCTCCCCAGATTTTAGCTATTCCATAACCAGCACCACCACTAATTATTGCCGTGGTTATTACAGTGGCGATTGTTTTTTGAGTTTCTTTATTCATATATAATTATATTATATCATACTAGAACAAAAAGGTCAAGCGGAAAGAAGAAGGGGGACAGAAGCGCAGGGGCAGCAATAAACAAATAAAATAAAATTTGTTTAAAGCATACGCTTCTGTCCTGTAAAATCAGGGTTAATG
>DAOTMI010000011.1:0-16022 GCA_035450165.1 Candidatus Woesebacteria bacterium | reverse complement strand
CTGGTAGCAGTTAGGGAAATACCAAAAGGGATACCCTCATCCCGTAAATTTTTCATCGCCTTAAGAATTCTCTTATGAGTGCCCTGACCACGGCGTTCATCGGTTTCTTTAGCAAAACCCTCGACCGAAATAGCTAAAGTAATATTGCCTGTTTCGGCCAGTTTTCTAGCCATTTTTTTATCAATTAAAGTGCCGTTGGTAAAAATTAGGAAAAAATTATCTTGGTGATTTTTCGCCAGATCAATGATTGTTTTTCCCTGACTTTGCCATAATAATGGTTCTCCTCCGGAAACAACTGTGAACCAGGAGGCCCAATCTTGGCTTTTCTCGGTAATAATCCGGTCCACCGTTTCCCAATCTAACTTTTCACAGGCGGCTGAAGAACTATTGGCATAACAGCCTGTACATTTTAAATTGCATAATTTACCCGGACTAACGGTTAAAAATCCTGGTGGGCAGAAACCATATTTGTCTTTAAATGCCTCAATTTTTTCCTTGCCTGTTTGCCAAGCGTGTAAACCTTTGGGCAAAACTGAATTATAGAGTGACCGGTTGTAAGTTGGGTGACGATTAATTTGGGTTAAAACTTTATCCAACGATTTAAGAAGAGCCCGGCCCATATAGAATTTATCTGCCTGGACCTGATAGGGATAATTAGGATTTTCGAGAGTGGTTCGACGCAAATTTTTTTCCATTAACCCTAAAATAGTTTTCCGGGCCAACGGCCTTTTAGCCAAATTTTTTGCTACTTGAGGTGAAACATTACTGATCAAATCCCAAAAGGCTTTACCGGTTTTTGATTTTAACGACGAATTTAAATTCATTTAATGAGAGGGAAATAATAAAGCAATAATTTGATTTGACATTTTTTTAGGACTAATTTCTTTGTTAAGAAAAGAGTATTCCAATAAAAGGCTATCCATCATTCCGGTTAAGAGAAAGGTTAATAACCGGCTATTAGACTCTGATATTGTTTTGCCATTAGACAGGGCTTCTTCAATAGTCGGTCGAATTAATTCTATTATTTGTTCTTTTAATTTAGTAATGTGCTGGGTAATGCGATTATCAGCCGACGGTATTTTTATCATTACTCCCTTAACCAGATTTTTTTCTTTTAAACCAAAATCTAAATAGTTTTTGATGAGCCGCCTTAATCTTTTTCGGGCATTTTTTTCTTCTGCAACCTTTTTAATCATTGAACTCAAATCGGTGAAAACCTCATCAAGGACCTTTTGGTAAATTTCAGCTTTACCGGCAAAATGATAATAAAGGGCGGTTTTGGTCACATTCAGTTTTTTGGCAATATCACTCATGGAAACCCCAGCATAACTGGATTCGGAAAAAAGATTTCGAGCTGTTTTTATAATCTGTTTTTTAGGAGTTTGGCCTTTCATTTTTTACCGGCCGGTAAGTTAATTAGATAGTATAGCAAGGAAGGAGAAAAATTGTCAATAATCCTCAAGTTGACATGGGTAGGTGAAGACTCGATAATGACAATAAAAGTGAAAATCAGAAAGATTGTCGGATTTATCGTTATTGTTGTGGTGGTTATCTTGATTGGCGTTGGTTTCAAAAAAGGAAAAGGTGAAATAGAGAAGAATCCGATTAGAAATGAAGAAATAAAGCCGAATTCCCCGCCAGAGGTTGTCCTAATTGCTGTCGGTGATATTTCTTTTTCCCGGGGGGTGGAACGGATGGTTAAAAAACAGAACGATATTAATTATCCTTTTGAGAAAATTGAAGCCTATTTAAACAGCGCCGACTTGGTTTTTGGCAATTTAGAAACTCCGATTACGACCGGGCGGGAAATTCAGACCGGCGAAATGATTTTTAGATCAAACCCGGGAACAGAACAGGCTCTGAAACGAGCTGGTTTTTCTATTTTATCTTTGGCTAATAATCATACCCCCAATTTTGGCGAAAAAGGATTAAAAGATACTTTTAATTATCTTACAGAGACTGGCATTAGCTATGTGGGGGCTGGTGAAAATAGTTCAGAGGCTTATCAACCAGTTTATTTAGAAAAGAAAGGAATAACTTTTGCCTTTTTGGCCTATAATGATACCGATGTCGTTCCGGTTTCTTATGAGGCTACCGATATTCGGGCGGGAACGGCCTTTATGCGAATAGATAGAATGACAGCCGCTGTTAAAGAAGCCAAACAACAGGCCGACTTTGTCATTGTTTCGATGCATGCTGGCGACGAATATACTCCTCAACCTAACCAATCTCAGTTAAATTTTGCTCATGCGGCCGTTGATGCTGGGGCTGATTTAATTCTCGGTCACCATCCCCATGTTGTTCAAACTATGGAAAAATACCGTGAAAAATATATTTTTTATAGTTTAGGTAATTTCGTTTTTGATCAAATGTGGTCGGCAGAAACCAAAGAAGGTTTAGCCGTCAAGATTAATTTTTCTCCCGATAAAATTAATAATATATCGTTTTTTCCTATAGTTATGGAAAATTTAGGCCAACCTCGAGAGGCCACCGGAAGTGAAGCAGCCAAAATTTTATCTAGATTAGAGCCAATTTAGTTTTTATGTTATCCTTAAAATACTATGACCCAAATTGATCCTTCTATTTTTAAATCTTATGATATTCGAGGTGTTTATCCCACCCAGCTGGATGAGGAGGTCGCCTATAAAATTGGCCGAGCCTATGGTACTTTTATTCAAAACGAAAATCCCGGTCGACAATTAACAATTGTTGTTGGCCGTGATATGCGCCTCTCCAGTCTGTCTCTAAAAGAAAAGTTGGTTGCTGGTTTGCTTGACCAGGGATTGAATGTGGTTGAAATTGGTTTAACCAGTACTCCAACGATGTATTTTGCTACAGCTTTTTACGGCTATGATGGTGGTGTTGAGATTTCGGCTTCACATAATCCAAAGGAATATAACGGTTTTAAATTAGTTCGAGCTAGAGCGGTACCTATTTCCAGTGAAACGGGGATCAATACTATCCGAGATTTAGCAATTGCCGCCAATTTTATTGAACCATCTACAAAAGGTACTTTAACCGAAAAACAGGACGTTTTAACTGATTTGGTTAAATCAGAAAAAGAAGAATGGTCAATTAATTTCGCCAATCTTAAACCTTTAACCATTGTCGTTGATGCGGCCAACGCTATGGGGGCGATTGATTTTGAGGCCTTTTTTCAAGGTCTGCCGGTTAAATTATTAAAATATAATTGGGAGCTCGATGGTCATTTGCCATCCCACGAACCTAATCCCTTAATCGAGGAAAATTTGAAAGTGGCTCAGGAAGCAGTGGTTAAGGAAAAAGCTGATTTGGGTATTTGTCCTGATGGTGATAATGATCGGATTTTCTTTATTGATGAAAAGGGAGAAGTTATTCGTCAGGAAATCCTTCGCGGCTTAATGGCCCAATCGGTACTTAAAGATTTTCCCGGCGCTGCCGTTTGTTATGATATTCGCCCCGGTCGGATTACTAAAGATTTAATTGAACAGGCCGGCGGCCGGGCTTTTGTAGTCCGAGTTGGTCATTCCCATATTAAAGAAGCCATGCTTAAAGAAGGGGCGGTTTTTGGCGGCGAGTCATCCGGTCATTATTTTTATAAGTTTTCTTACGGTACTTTTGAATCACCGGCAGTTTTGATTTGGAAATTTTTAGAATTTATTTCTCTTCAAAATAAGCCGGTTTCTCAAATCATTGCTCCTTATCGGATTTATTTTAATTCCGGCGAGATTAACTCCGAAGTTAAAAGTATTCCTGATACTTTGGCTAAAATCAAAGAAAAATACAATGACGGTGAACTAAATGAAATTGACGGTATCACTCTTACTTACCCCGATTTCTGGTTTAATGTCCGGGGAAGCAATACCGAGCCATTAATTCGCTTGACCCTGGAAGCCAAAACGAAGGATTTGATGGAGAAAAAAAGGGACGAAGTTTTAGCACTTATTCGTGAATAAGCGTTCCGATTCTTTCGCCGTTTAGGATCTTTTCGATATTATTTAGATCGTTGATATTAAAGACAATTATCGGCATTTTTTCTGCTCGGCATAAAGCTAGAGCTGTTTGGTCCATAATGCCTAAATTTCTTTGGATTACTTCTTTAAAAGTAATTGTCTCAAATTTTTTTGCCTTTTTATTAATTTTAGGATCTTGATCATAAACTCCATCAACATTACTTCCTTTTAAAATAACTTCACAGTTTAACTCCAAAGCTTTGAGGGCGGCGGCACTATCAGTAGTGAAGTAAGGATTGCCTGTCCCTCCACCTAAAATAACAATTTTGCCTTCCTTTAGATAACTTAAAGCCTTCCTTCTAATAAAGGGTTCAGTCACACTTTGAATGGTTAGTAAAGTCATAAGTCGGGCCTCCATCTTATTTCTTTCCAATTCCGCCAAAAGGGCCAAGGAGTTAACTACAGTCGCCATCATCCCGATATAGTCGCCGGTAACCCGGTCAGCACCATCACCGGTATTTCTACCTCGAAAGATATTGCCAGCACCAACAACCACCGCAATTTCTGTCTGGTATTTATTTTTAATTTTAGCCAGACATTTGGCAATTTCACCAATTTTATCGAAATTAAGCGTTTTACCTTCGTCTTGACCAAACAACTCGCCAGTTAATTTGAGCAGGACTCTTTTGTATTTCATAAATTAAGTATAGCAAACTAGACAATGGGGATTGTTTTCAGGAATTATGTGCTATAATCCCGCTAAAGTGGAACAAGACAGAAGTTTGATTACCTTAGAGAATTATATTGATGAGAGCTTAAAAACTTTCAAGAACAGCGATTTATTAAGAACCTTTTCCGTCAAAATTAAGGATGACAAGGGTAGGTTAGTCGATTGTTTTTTGGAAAAGGGTAACAAGGAAATTTTCCCTTACCAATCATGTTTAAAATTACATCGAGGTGAGGAAATATATGAGCTGATCGCGGATGAAATTGAAAAAGGAAGAAGACTGATTAAAGACCAGCAAGAGAAAGAAGAAGTGATCAGAGAAGTTAATTTTGTTATGATGGAGAACCATGAGGCCTTACAATCAAAAATTTTACGGAATTTTCTCCCTGCTAAAACCAATATTTACTGTCCCAATCAAGACGAACCATTTCGATTTAAACAAGAAAAATTAGCCTTATTTAAGGCTATTTATCATAAAATAAGACGATTGCCGCTAAATTTAAAAATAGATTTAATCTACCGCAACATTCCTTTGACTTTTTATATTGAGCATCCTTATAAGTTAGATGAAAGTGATTTGGATTTTTTGGACGATAAAAAAGAATCTAAAAACTTTTTCTATCGGGCCGTAATTCAATTAAAAGAAAGACCCAACGAAACTGATAAAGTTAGTTATCCGATTTCCCCAACAATGGTTTTTCATAAAGTTAAAATTGCTGGTACTTATCATTTTCGTGATTGGAATGGTTCCAGAACTGAATATCAGGAATTAATTAAATTTCTCGATGAGGCTGCCTTAAGCTATAATCAACTTAATGAAAATTTTGGTTATCAACCCCGGCTCAACCACCACCAAAATTGCTCTTTTTAACGACCAGGAAAAAATTTGGAGTTATCAATTTGATCATAATCTTGACCATCAGACGGGGTTGGAACAGCGTTTAGTTTTAATTCAGGAATATCTTCAGAAAAATAAAATTGACCAACTTGAGGCAGTTATTGGCCGTGGGGGAATGTTGCCGCCGTTAATTTCGGGAACTTATGAAGTCAATCTTAAGATGCTTGACGATTTGGCGAATCGCCCCCTGGCGGTTCACGCTTCTAATTTGGGAGCACCTTTAGCTAAAGCCATTGCTGATCGATTTAAAGCCAAGGCTTATATTGCTGATCCGGTTACTACAGATGAAATTGAACCTAAACATAAAATTACCGGTTTTAAGGAAATAAAACGTTATGCCGCTTGGCATTGTCTTAACCATAAGGCAGTGGCCCGGCAATATGCTGCCGACATTGGCCGGCAGTATGAAGATTTAAACTTAATTATCGGCCATTTAGGCGGCGGTTTTTCCTTCGCCGCCCACAAAAAAGGCCGGGCGGTCAACGTTATTAATGCTCTGGCCGGCGAGGGAGTTTTTACTCCTGAACGCTCTGGGGCTTTACCGGCGGCCGATCTAATTAAACTTTGTTTTTCCGGCAAATTTAAACAAGAGGATTTGCAGAAAAAAGTAGCTGGCAAAGGCGGTTTAGCCGATCTTTTGGGGACAAAAGATGTCGCTTATCTCCGTCAAAATTATGACCGTCTCGATCAATTCACCAAAGATGTTTTAGAAGAAATGATTTTCGGCATTGCCCGCTGTCTGGCTTCTCTAGTGCCCGATTTTGAAGGTGAGAAAATTGATCAGATTTTAATTACCGGCGGTTTAGCCCAATGGCCGCTGATTACCGATAAAATTAAATTTCTTTTAAATCAGGTTCCTATCGGTATTTCTGTTTATCCTGGTGAGAAAGAAATGGAGGCTCTGGCCGCCGCGGTTGGGCGGGTGTTGAAAGGTACGGAAAAACTCCAAAAATATACATAGTCGTGGTGAAGTTTTCTCGCCTTTTCTATCTCTTGACAAATAGCCTATAATATGATATAATTAACTTATGACCCTTGAAGCGTTAGTCGGTTTAAGTCAGAAAGAGCGATCAATCCAAATTACCCGTGATTTATTTAATCGGGTTATCAGTTATCCTGGTTATCCTGCTTATAGGGATGAAATTGTAGCCGTGTTTGATTCTTGCCGGGATGATAAAAACGCCTTGGTAATAATGATGGTTGATCGCGGCCGGCAATTCTATCTTAAATGTTTTGTTGATGCTGTTATTGGCGTTGTGAGTTATCAACTAAAAACAAAAATAATTCGGTATGACCGGATTAGTCGTTCGCCCGATTTTAATGCCTTCGAATTTAAACAACTGACCCTTAATTATTTTAATAATTTATTTTCTGTCAAAGAAATTGATACTAAATGGGTCAGGGGCAGTGACACTTACAGACAATTTATGAGTCAATATAATAAATATCGAAATAATCTTATAGAAGCGGCCAATACCACTTGGTCAGCCAAAACTAACGCTAAATTAGGTTATTTTATTGTTAGTCCTAATGATATTGCAATTGATCAAGTTGAAAATAGTATCAGAATTCAATTTCGTAAAAATTAACAAAACAGTATAATAAAAGGGTGAAGTCAACTTATTGGCTGATTTTTTTTCTGGCCGCTTTAGTTACTTTTTTAACTTTAGTGAGATATTTTTATTTGGCCGGCTGGTTTTAAGGTAATGAAAACACAGAATTTTAATAAAGGCCGGCTGGGAGAAGAAATAGCCCGTAATTATTTAGAGCGAAAAGGATATGAAATTATTGAACAAAATTACCGGGTTGATCAGGGAGAAATTGATCTGATTGCCATTAATAACGACTGGTTGGTTTTTGTTGAAGTTAAGATGAAAGTTGGTGATTTATATGGCACCCCGGAGGAGATGATTTCCAAGGGTAAGCTTTGGCAAATCCGACGGGTAGCGGAAATTTGGCTGTTAAACCATGAAAAAATGAGACAAAAATACCCTCAGCAGAGAATCGATGCTGTTTGTTTGGTAGTTGATAAAGATTATCAACTGGTTTCCTTAAAACACTATGACAATATCTAATTAGAATCATGGCTTCTATTTTTGATAAACTTCACTACCGGGGTAATTGGAATGAAAATCTTTTTAAAAAGACACTAGCAGTAGTGGGTACCAGGCAAATGACCCACTATGGGGAGAGGGTTATCGACAAATTAATGCCCGATTTGGTCGCTAATGAGGTAACTATTATTTCCGGTTTTATGTATGGAATTGACAGCGCCGCCCATAAAAAATGCTTGGAATTAGGAGGCAAAACTATTGCCGTTCTCGGCAGTGGTCTTAATCACCTTTATCCGTCGAGCAATCAGAAGCTTTATCAGGCAATTATTGATAAGGGCGGTTTGGTTATTTCGGAATTTGACGATGATTTTAAACCAACCTTATGGAGTTTTCCTCAAAGAAATAGAACCGTCGCCCGATTGTCAACTATTGGAATTTTGATTATTGAGGCCGGAGTTAAATCGGGCAGTTTAATTACGGCCAAACTGGGGCGGCAAATGGGTAAAAAAGTTTTTGCTGTTCCTGGGCCAATCACTTCTTTGGTTAGTGCCGGCACTAATTTTTTGATTAAAAATAATTTAGCTAAAATGGTCACTGACATCAGTGACATTTTGGAGACTAAAAGCGAATTTACTCAGGAAAAATTTTTAAGGGATTTAGATCGAACCGAAGAAAAAATTATGAAATTACTGGCCAATGAAGAATTGACTATTGATGAAATTGCCCACAAAACCGGTATTAGTATCGCCGATTTGTCGGTAAAACTATCAATGATGGCGATGAAGGATTATATAGAGGAAAGTAATGGCAAATATCTAGTAATTAATGATTAGCAACTCGCTATTGGGCAGGCAGGATTTTTAATTCGTAATTCGTAATTTTTAATTATAAAATAGATTGTGTTAACCAAAGTTCTGTCGGTGGCTAACTACGGCCTAAAAGCCGTTAATGTTGATGTCGAAGTGGATATTGCCCGAAAAGGCTTTCCGGGAATCGGTATTGTTGGTTTAGCTTCCAGAACCGGTGAAGAGACTAAAGAACGGGTTAAAACAGCCATTATTAATTCTGATTTTGATTTCCCTAACGCTAAAATCACTATTAATTTAGCGCCGGCCGATTTACCCAAAAACGGCCCTGGTTATGATTTACCCATTGCTGTCGGTTTACTGGCTAGTATGGCTGAAATTACTTTGCCGGAGGAAAAAAGTTATTTCTATGGCGAACTATCACTTGATGGAAGTTTGCGCCACACCAAAGGTGTTTTCTTATTAGCCATTCAGGCCAAGGAAGAAGGGGTTAAGAATATTTTTGTTCCCCGGCTTTGTGCTAATGAGGCGGCGGTGATTAATGATTTAAATGTTTATCCGGTGGACGATTTAAGATCGCTTATTCGTCATTTGAGGGGAGAGAGGCTGATTGAACCGCTGAAAATTATTAATCCTGAAGATCTTTTGACTGATATTCGCCCCGAATTTGATTTTACTGAAGTTTTAGGTCAGGAACAAGCCAAACGAGCTTTAGAAATCGCCGCTGCCGGCGGCCATAATTTATTTATGATGGGAACTCCCGGTGCCGGTAAAACCATGCTATCCCGGGCTATGCCGGGAATTTTACCCGATTTAACGGAAAAAGAAAGTTTAGAAGTTACTAAAATTTATTCGGTTACTGGTAATATTCCGCCGGGGGCTTCATTAGTTCGTCACCGGCCATTTCGTTCGCCTCACCATACCACTTCAACAGTAGCTCTCATTGGCGGCGGTACTAATCCCCATCCCGGTGAAGTTTCCTTAGCCCATCGCGGCGTTTTATTTCTGGATGAATTCCCCGAATTCAACCGGGATTGCCTTGAGGCTCTTCGACAGCCATTGGAAGATGGTCATATCTCTATTGCCCGGGCGGCCGGTTCAGTCGATTTTCCAGCCCAATTTATTTTGGTAGCCGCCGCTAATCCTTGTCCCTGCGGCTATCTCGGTGACCCTAAAAGAGAGTGCCGTTGCACTCTGCATCAAATCGTTAATTATCAGAAAAAACTTTCTGGTCCGATTATGGATCGAATTGACCTGCATTTAAATGTGCCGCCGGTGGATGTTAATAAACTAATGATTGATCAGTCACAATCAAATGCCGAACCATCGGCTGTTATTAAACAGCGAGTTATAACTGCCCGCCAAATTCAAAATAAACGTTTTGCTAAATTAGCCCATGTTCATACCAATTCCGATATGAAAAATTGCCACTTAAAAGCATTCGCCCAATTATCGGACAAGGCCAATTTGCTTTTAAAGCAAGCCGTTAATAAATACGCTCTTTCTGCCCGGACTTATTTTCGCCTGATTAAGGTTGCTCGAACGATTGCCGATCTAGCTGGTTCCGCCGTTATTAGTGATATCCATGTTGCCGAATCACTTCAATATCGGATCAGAACAAGTGAATGAAATAAAATTCGGTTATAATTCAATTATGATTAACATTTTAATTGGATTTAGTGGAGGCCTTATCAGGGGTTTGGTTGGTTTTATAAAAAACAAAACTTTTGAAAAAACCACTCAATTTAAAATCCAATATTTCCTGGCGGCCGTTTTGATCTCGGGTATTGTCGGCGGCGCTGCCGGTCTGCTGGCCGATGGTGCTTGGCAGATTGCTTTTTTGGCAGGTTATGCCGGAGCTGATTTCCTCGAAGGTCTCTATAAAATCAAATTAGGTCAGCAATTAGCGGCCAAATAATCCTCTTTTAGGTTAAAGAGGGGGTTTTATCTGATTAAACCCCGACTGATGGATTCGCCGGTATGAATTCTTTTAATAGCTTCAGCTAAAAGCGGGGCAATGGAAACTACTTGGATTTTAGGATGTTTAAGCACTTCTTCCCGATGATCAATAGTATCGGTGACAAACACTTTTTCAAAACCGTTAATGGTTTCCAAGGCTTTTTCCGAAAAAATGCCGTGGGTTGCCGCTGCGTAGATTTTTTTGGCGCCGCGGGCCCGGAAGAGATCTCTTGCTTTGGCAATCGAACCGGCAGTGCTGATAATATCGTCGACTATCAGAACATTTTTTCCGGTGACCTCGCCAACCATGGTTAAAACTTCGGAATGATCATGTTGATTGATATCCCTATCTTTCAAAACGATAACAATGCCTTTGGCTTTCAAACATTCCTCGTAATGCTTGGCTCTTTTGACTCCGCCGGCATCGGGGGAAGCGACAACTAAATTGGCAATTTTTTCCCGCCGCAATCGGGGAATTAAAGAATAGCTGGCAAACAAATTATCCCAAGGCTGTTGAACAAATCCCTGCTCCTGATTGGCGTGAATGTCAATGGTGACAATTCGATCAACGCCGGCTTTGACCAAAATATTAGCAACGACGGCTGAGCAAATAAAGACCCTGGCCCTGTCTTTTCTATCCTGCCGGCCGTAGCCAAAATAGGGAATGACGGCGGTAACTTCGGCCGCCGAGGCTCTTTTAGCGGCATCAGCCATGAAAGCCAATTCCATAATGTAATCATTGACCGCCGGTGGTGAGGTCGATTGGATGATAAACACCCGACGGCGGCGAAGATTTTCAGGAATAAAAATGTCGATTTCACCATCGCCGAAATGGGAAACAGGACAATAAACGGGCATTGGTTTAGACCGGGCTTTATTTAAAATTTTACCTATTTTTTGGGCTAATTTTTGGTTAGATGTTCCTGTTAATAAAACAAGGTCGTTGATTTCTTCCAACTTTAGTTTTGATTTCATCAGTGACTCCACGGGGAATTGAACCCCGGTTGCCAGGATGAGAACCTGGCGTCCTAGCCGCTAGACGATGGAGCCGATCATGTATAATTAACTCAGATGTATTTTATCAAATATAAATCCCAGATTCTTCTTATTTTCTTGACTTTAATCGCTACTTTATCACTCTGGCTGACTTTTTATTATCAACTGCCTCAAAAAATAGGCTGGCCGGCAGTTAGTCTGGAGACTGTTTTTGCTAATTACGACGGCCCTAATTATTTGGCTATTAGTAAATGCGGCTATGATAAAAATTGCCTTGGTCCTAATTTTTCTTTATCCCAACCGTTGGAATATTATCCGGCTCATTTTCCCGGCTACCCAATGTTAATCCGATTTTTCAGCAATTTTACTACCGGCCCGAAAGCGATGCTATTAGTCACCCTACTTGGTTCAATTTTATTAACTTTAACTTCTTATGCCCTGTTTAAATCCTTTTGGCTTTCTTTTTTTCTTCTCTTTTTTCCACCACGTCTTTTCATTCTCCGGGCTGTTGGTGCTCCTGAAACCTGGTTTATGGCGCTAACTTTGTGGTCGATTTTATTTTTTAAAAGAAGAAAATTTTTTATTTCGGCCATTTTGGCCTCATTATCATTGCTTTTTAAAACTCCCGGGGTTCTTCTCGGTGTAACTTACCTAATTATACTGTTAAAAGAGCTTGTAGAGATGCGCAGTTGTGCGTTTTTACATAATAAAATTCTGCCTGCCAACAAGCAGATTAAGAATTATTTGCCTTACTTATTAATGCCATTAGTTTTACTGGGAATTTTCTTTTATTACCGTGGTCAAACAGGCGATTTTTGGGCTTATTTTCATTCCGGCGACAATTTCCACCTTAACCCTTTGCCTTATTTGGTTTTTATTTCCACCAAATCATGGGTTGATACGATTTGGCTGGAAGACATTATTTATATTTACTTCTTAGCAATTTTAACAGTTCAAAAACTTTGGCGGCAATTTAAATTTGATATTTTAACTATTTATCCTGCCGTTTTTACCATGGCGACTCTTTTCGTGGCTCACCGCGATATTTCCCGTTATCTTGCTCCGGTTTACCCTTTCGTTTTATATGCCTTTAAAGATAAACTGGAAAATAAGTCTTTTAGATTTATCCTCTGGATTCTTTTGCCGGCCGTCTTTTTGTATGCAGTTAATTTTATTACCGGCAATACCGCTCCGATTGCCGACTGGGCGCCGTATTTATGAATTCCGCCGTTATTGAAACCCATTTAAAAAACTGTTATGCCAAAGTTTTTAGCGGCCGGGAATTTGATTTAAAAGACTTGGAAGAATCCTTTTTGGCTATGGCGCCGATTTTAGGTAAAAACAGTTGGGATTATGCTCGCCGTCGTCTGCCGGCCGAGATTGAAAATCACCCTAAAATCTACCTGGTTTCAACCAAAAATCAATTAAATAAAATTGATGTTCGGGTAAATAATTGGCGGCGGGTTAAGACTGAATCCCGGCGCCGTTTTAGTTATTATAACCAGGTTTTAAATTGCCTTGCTTTCCAAATTAGTTCCGACGCTGATATTGATGACTTAATTAATAATTTCCTGGCTTTAGGTAAAAATTTTAAAATACACTATTTAAAAGATGACCATTTTGATCCCAGTCAAAATGCCCGATTCTATTGGGACGAGATTTTTAATAAGAGTGCTGTTATTAATATTGCCGAAAGGCCGGTATATTTTGTTTCATCTAATCTCCATAGTTTAGTTAATCTTACCGGCGGTTTTGTTTATCATTTCCAAAATGAAATCTTTAATTTTGCCGAAAAACAATTGCCTGATTTGGCGGCAGATTGGGAAAAAATTAAAACAACTAATAATATTCTCCGGGTGAATGACTTTCTTTACTACCTTTCTAAAAAATATTTTGAGGCCAATCCGGCCAAATTAAAGGAAAAAAAAGATTACGAATACCGGCTGGGTTTTATCCAGATTGAACCGCGGGATTATATCGAAGCCGAAATCCAAATTTTGCCGTTAAAAGCCGTGGCTTCATCCCAATTTTTAGATCCTTTTCTTCAATTAACCAAGACAAAAAAATTAACGGATTCGTCAGCAATTATTGTTAATATTGAATATCCCCTTGGTTTAACTGCTTATTTTGCTCTTCGGGAACTGCTTGGCCGGCTAAAAAACCTGCGGGGTATTTATCTGATGGGTAAAGCGGCTATTTTAGCCGGGGAAATTGGTGATGTTCAAATACCGACAGTTGTTTACGATGAAAGATCGGATCAAACTTTCGAATTTAATAACATTTTTAATGGGAATTTTCCCCGAACTGCCCTTCAAAGTAAAATTTTAAATCATCAAAAAGCAGTTTCCGTCTACAGCACTTTTTTGGAAAATTTGGAACAATTAAAACAATACCATCAGAACGGCTTTAATTTGATTGAAATGGAATCCGGCCCTTATCTCCGGGCTATCAAGGAAAAATTTTCAGATTTAAACCATTTACCTTTTGATTTTGGGATAGTTAATTACGCTTCCGACAATCCTTTATCGCAAACTTTAGGTGAAGGGCCGCTTAATTTGCGCGGCATCGAACCGACCTATTTAGCCGCTCTAGCCATTGTTCAAAGAATTATCGAACAAGAATTAAATAATTAAAGATTGGAATTTTAATTAGACTATAATTATTTAATGACTCGTTTGTCTCTCAAGTCATTATTAATCATCATCGTTGTTTTATTAATCGGCATTGTCGGTTTGTGGCAGATTCAACGAAAAGCTCAGCCAGTTAAAGCTGATTGGTTTAATGAATCCTGGATGTATCGGAAAAGCATTGGCATCAGCAATGCTTCGGGAACAAATCAGTCTAATTTTCGGGTTAATTTATCCATCGGTACTAGTTCTCTGATCGCCGCTGGCAAGATGAAATCCGACTGCACTGACGTCCGTCTTACCGACATTCAGGGCAAATTACTGCCGCATTGGGTTCAAACCGGCACTTGCAACACCGATGCCACTGTTATTTGGACAAAAATACCGTTTTTGTCAACCAGTGCTAATTTAATTTACTTTTACTATGGTAATCCCAGTGCCGACGATATCACCGATTCTTCTGTCTTACCTGATTCCTGCTCGACCGTCAACGCCTATCTCGGCAGCGGCTTGCATTATGTCGATCCTGACGGTAAAACCGGCCAAAACCCTTTCCAGGCTTATTGTGATATGACCACCGACGGCGGCGGCTGGTCGCTGGTTGCTTCCTGGGGAACGGCGCCGGAATGGACCAAAACTTCAACTTCCACCGCCGCAGTCGTCGGCGGCACTACTCCTGTTAATACCGTCTCTGCCAATTTTGGGAATGTGGTTATTAACGATTTTCGGATTTTAGCTTCCGATACCGCCACCACCATTGCTAGTAATGCCTATGCTGATTGGTATTACCACTACAACACTGCCACTACTTGGAAAGAAGTTTGGGCGCCGACGCCCAATAAGGGGGGTGATTTGGTTCATACCTACCGGTCAACTACTCCCCGTCAGGCTCTCAAGCCGTTTAATTATGCTTATAATCTAAGGTTTTCCTATCAGGTCACTCAAACTTACAATAACTTAAGCGATTGGGGAATAAGCGATCAGTATGCTGGTTGTTTGCCCGATTATTGGGCGGCTTTAACCAGTCCAGGTAATCCTTTCGGGGTTTATAGTTTATCTTATTATTCCGGCGCCAATGGCGCTAATTGCAGCGGTTCCGTCGGTGATGGCTCTCTGGGTATTTGTCCTTCCAATCAGTCGGGCTGCATCGCTGGCCAGGATATGAGCACCAACAATGCCAAAATTGGCTATGACGATGGAAACGCCTGTGCTGGTTTTGCTAGTGTGGGGACAACTAACGTTGGTGAATTACCTGGTGTTCAAGCTAATACCAAACTTTGGTGGTTTATTCGTCGGAGCACTCCTCCCGCCAGTGTCGCTTATGCCGTTGCTTCTGCCGGCTCCGAAGAATCTTCGCCCGCCCCCATTGCTTATTGGAAATTCGACGAAGGGGTAGGGACAACGGTTTATGATTCCAGCTCGAATCAAAACAATGGTGTTTTCGGCGCCGGTTCCTCTGCCCCAACTTGGCAATCTGAAGATATGTGTATTACGGGAAAATGTCTATTGTTTGATGGAAGCAAAACCTATTTAGGTATTGGAATGACAAATAATATAAATCAAATTTTCACCTCATTTACTGTTTCTGCTTGGATCAAATTTTCATCAAATCCAGCCACTCAACGAGGAATAGTATCAAAGGGTAGTGCTAGTGGAAACAATCGTTTTGATTTAAATCTAGAAACTAATGGTAAAATTCGTTTTTGGTTTTCATCATCAGGTAATACCGCCTTTTCCAAGTCTGCACTTTCTATTAACACTTGGCATCATATTGTTGGCATTTGGAACGGTACTCAATCTATTGTTTATGTCGATGGAATTGCTGGAACAGCAATAAACAATTCTCCATCTGTTACAATAAGTTCCGACCCGATCTATATTGGTTCATGGAACAGAGAATCCCCTTGGTTTTTTAATGGCTACATTGACGAGGTCAAAATTTACGCCTATGCCCGAACACCGGCCCAAATTAAACAGGATTATCAAGCCGGCAGGGCGAAGATGGCCAGCAATAAGGGCGGAT
>DAOTMI010000010.1:0-22932 GCA_035450165.1 Candidatus Woesebacteria bacterium | reverse complement strand
GGAGTTAAAGGAGTCTGACCACTCAAATAAACCAACACATTTTCACCATTATTAATAGCAGCAAAATCATCGATTTTACCGTCGCCATCAATATCAAATTTATGAATATCAGTCACATTGGTATAAAAGAGCATCTTGTTATAACTAGCAATAGAAAAATCATTTTTCATCATAAAGACATAAAAACCATTTCCGCCACCCAGCACTACATCACTTATACCGTCATTATTAACATCAACCGATTCCATATCATTAATCTGCCAACCCTTCGGAATATAATCGGCAAGACTAATGGTTATGGTCGAACCAATACTAACAATATTTTCATTTTTAACCGCCGGGGCAAAAACTAATTGGGGTTTTGTTCCCGGATTGACAAAATAAACCAAATCATCCAAACCATCACCATTAACATCGCCTAAAGCTTCGGCGGCATTGGTACTGCCTATATCAAAAAAATTAGCGATCTCTTTAACTAGACCCTTTTGGGAAGTAAAAACTATTACACTCCGGAATAAACGATCATATAGAACAAAATCATTTTGGATTTTTTCCCCATCAACACTCCCCAAGTGGGCTTTCCTAGTCCAATAAGACCCATAAGCAAGATGGGTCGAGGTCCATCTAGTACTGACAGCATTATTATTTTTATCCCAGGTAACTACCACCCCCTTATAACCTGACTTTTCGCCTTTACTATTTAAGGCTAAAACTTCTGTTTCTCCGTCCGAATCATAATCTAAACAGGAAGATAAAGAGCCAGTCGTGCCAGAAAGAACGGATTCCTTCCAACCAGTCCTGTCCTCTCCGGTTTTACCAATAGTATCCCCAATGGCCAGATTCATCCCTACCAAAGCACAGTCTGCTCCCGCATAGGAATAAGTATCCTTCTTTTCTAAATAATTCCATGAATTGCCGCCGCAACCCCAAACTCCAGTAACATAACTAATTTCATCCCATTTTTTGCTCCATCTATATGACCTACCCTCCTTTTTGAAGGAACCATCTTTTTTATTCGCCCAAAAACTAAGACAACGATTACCTGAATCATTAATCCTACCAGATTCAATAACTAAATCTTGGTAACTATCACCGTTATAATCGGCAAAATTATAAGTTAAACCATAAGTATAATCCTGACAGTCATCAGCTCGGCCATAGCTAGCCATTGCCGGCAGGTCTGTTTCAGCCAAAATACCGGGTAATTGTTCTTCTGCTCTTTTCCGAACCTCTTGAGGTTGTTGAACCAAATAACTAACTAAGCCTAAAGCTATAGTTAGGATTAACAAACCTAAAATAAAAGACAATTGAACGGCACCTTTCCTCTTCATTGATACTCTTGATTATGGCACAAAGATAAAGCAGCTGTCTACTGTTTCAATACCAATCTCTTAATATCACCAACGGTAACCACAAAAATTAAAAGCAATAATAACCACATACCGATACTATTAATAGCTATCTCTAATTCTTTATTTGGCTTCCGTTTGGTAATCATTTCATATAAAACAAAAATAATTCTGCCCCCGTCTAAAGCAGGAAAAGGCAAAATATTAACTACGGCTAAATTAACCGATACTACCCCAAAAAAATGAATAACTGCTAAAATCCCCTGATTTCTCTTAATAATACTAGTAGCCTCATACATCCCAATGGGCCCGGCCATATCTTTAGGGGTTTCGCCATGAAATAAGTCACTAACTACTCGAACTACTCCACCAACAATAATTTTTCCCCAATAATAAGCCTCCTCAAACCCATAACCTATTCCTCGATAAAATTCATACCAGCGAATCTTCTGCATTTCGATATTGGAAATAGCTACTCCCATGGCTCCTTCACCTTCCGGCGGCTGAACTCTCACTTCTACATCTACTTTTTTCTCCATCCCTTCCCTTTCTATTATCAGTTCTGCCTTTTTCCCTTTAATTTTTTCAGTCAAATCAATCAACTCCGCCGGTTTCTCGATGATTTCATTATTAATTGCTTTAATCCAATCTCCTTCCTGTAAGCCAGCAACAGCGGCCGGCGAATTCGGAACTACCGCCAGAATCTTTACCCTATTAGTTTCTTTAGGGCCACCAATAATTAAATACACTCCCGAAAAAATTATCCCTGCTAAAAGCAAATTCATTAAAACCCCGCCAATAACTACCCAAAATTTTTGCCATGGAGTTTTATTATTAAAAGCTTTTTTCCCCTTACCCTCTTCCTCCTCACCGTAAAGTTTACAAAAACCGCCTATCGGCAGCCAATTTAAACTAAAAACTGTTTGGCCAATTTTTCGACTTATAATTCTCGGCGGTAAACCCAAACCAAACTCTTCAACTTTGACCCCTGATCTAACGGCAAAAAAGTAGTGACCCAATTCATGAACCAAAACTAAAACCGAAAGAGCGATCAAAAAAATCAACAAATCCATATTTTATCCTCTGATTTCCAGTTCTTTTTTCCCCGCCAAATTTTCTAACTTACCGATATACTCATCGGTTATCTTCTGCAATTCCATTTCATCCCTTTTAAATTCATCTTCCGAAATTATTTTTTCATTTTTAGCTTCAATTAATTTTTTTCGATAATCGGCTCTGGCATCCCTCATCATCACCCGAGCACCTTCCAATTTCCTCCCCAGCAGTTTTAAATAATCATCCCGCTGTTCTACCGTCATTAAGGGCAAAGTCAAATGAATAACTGGACCGTTAATAGCCGGGGTCAAACCAATATTGGCCGCCATAATTCCATTACTAATCTCCCTGATAATTGATTCATCCCAAGGTTGAAAAGTAAGTGTTCTGGCGTCAGCAACACTAATACTCCCCAACTCAACTAACTTCATTTTTTGGCCGTTATAAACCGTGACCGTCACCTTTTCGATTAACCCCGGGGTTGCTCGTCCTGTCCGAATTGAAACAATATCTTCGGCAAAAATACCAACAATCTTTTCCATCCGCTGGTGGATCTCATCGAGATTCAGCATATTTTATCCAAGTATAACATGACTAAATCTCCCACCTAGCAATTTGACCAACTTTGATATTTTCTCCAAATTTGGCTATCAAAGCCTTGATCAATTCATCCACCGACTTTGAAGGGTCTTTAATAAATTCTTGTTTTAATAGATCGGCCGCGTTTGCCGGTGCCATTGCCGCTACTTGGAGGCATAAATCCTTGGCCAAATTAATAAACTCTTCATTTCTAGCGACAAAATCCGTTTCGCACAGCAACTCAACCATAGAACCAATTTTGCCATTACTGTGGGTATATGTAGCGATTCTCCCTTGGCCTGTTTCTCTTCCAGCCTTTTTTTCTGCCTTTTTAAATCCCTCTTCCCTCAATATCTCCCGAGCCTTTTTTTTATCACCGCCAGATTTTTCTAAAGCCGTTTTAATCTCCATTATCCCCAATCCCAACTCTTTTCTTAACTGCTTCACTTTTTCTATTAAGTTTCCTTCCATATAATAATTGACGGGCGCTAGGCAGATTTAATGGCCCTCCCAATCTCCTCTACTATTATACTAATTGCTTTAACATTGTCATCATTAGAAGGAACGGCCAAATCGACTGCCGTTGGATCACTGTCCGTATCAACGATTGCTACTGTTTTAATTCGCCGTAAAGCTGCTTCTCGAACAGCTGTCTTTTCAAACCCAGGATCAACTACAACTAAAATATCAAATAACTTTTCAGTATTTTCTAAGCCGCCAACAATTCTTTCCAGCCTAACAACCTCCTTCTTAAGCATGACCTGTTCTTTTTTAGAGCTTTCGGCAAATTTCCCTTGACTTATTCCTTCTTTTAATTCTTTCAATCGTTTAATATTCTTCCTAATTTGCTCCCAATTAGTAATTGTTCCCCCTAGCCACCTCTCAGTCACATAAGGCACCCCGCTAGCCAAGGCCACCCGTTTAACCACTTCTTTCGCTTGTCGTTTGGTTCCCACCAAACAAATATTTTTACCATTTTTTCGTGCATTATAAATAATATTACAAGCATTTTGTAAAGCCTCAATTGTCTTTTCCAAATTAATAATCTCTATACCATCCTTGGCGGTATAAATATTAACTCTAGCTCGGGGATGGGTTTTGGAAACTTTATGACCTAAATGACATCCAGCATTAAACAAATCTTTTATCCCGATAGTTAATTTATATTCTTGTTTCGGTAATTCTTCGACCTTTTTCACCTCTTTAACCACCTTCTTTTTTATCGGAGTTGCTTTTTTAAGAGCTTTCTTTAAAGTTTTTTTCACCATAAATTAATATTAATCTAATTTAGGGATTATAACATAGTCCAAAATCTTTCCATCCGCCTCCGGCGGATGATAGATTTTAATGCTAAAATATCCCTATGGCCGCTGTCACCGACGAATTTACCTTATTTGAAATCCGTCTTCCTCAAGAAAATGAATTTAGCCTTGAATCAATGTCGTCATTATTATCAAATTTAACCCAATTTACGGCAAGTTTATTCTGGAATAAATTATTCAACCGCCGGTCTGCTTTGGCCTCCTTCGAAATCGTCCTCAACCATAGCCAAGTTCATTTCTATATTGCAGTACCCATAGCCAAATCTGAATTCTTTCACTCCCAAATTCTAGCCCAATACAACAGCGCCATAATTAATGAAGTCAAAGAATACCTTAACGAGGAAACATCAACTATTGTCCAGATCGGCTTAGCCCGAAGTGCCTCTTATCCTTTAAAAACGGCTAAAGATTTTAAAGAAACTGATCCGCTCAATTCTATTCTTTCCTCATTATCCCGATCAACTAATCCCGACGATTTTTTTGTTTACCAAATCATTCTAGCGCCGGCTCCTAAATCATGGCAGAATTCAATTATTTCCGTTATTCAAAATGGGATTGTTGTCGACAAAACTAAAAATATTAGGGCTCCTCATCCCGACAAGGCCATTTTTGAACAAAAAATCCAATACCCCGGATTAGACACTCAAATCAATCTCATTTCTAACAATCAAGAATTAATTGAAGCCGTAATTGCTTCTTTTGGCGTTTATACCTCCCCTCGAGGCAATTATCTCAAAAAATATTCTCCCAGCTTTTTTAAACGCAAAAATCTACCTCAATCAGCTCTTAATCGCCGTTTTAACCCCAGTTTAAAACATCAAATTTTAAATGTTGAAGAATTAGCCGCTCTTTGGCATTTTCCCGGGCCTTTAAACAAGCTTCCCAACATTGCTTGGGGCAAAAAACTTTATGCTGACCCACCAGAAAATTTACCTACGGCCGAAAATTTAAGTCTAGAGGAAAAACAAAAAATTACTTTTTTTGCTAAAACCGAATTTCACAATAAAGAAACCGTTTTTGGAATCAGAGAGGGTGAAGACCGTCGCCGTCACACTTATATCATTGGTAAATCCGGTACCGGCAAAACTACCCTCATTGCCAATATGGCTGTAGATGATATCAGAAAAGGACGAGGGGTCGCGATTATTGATCCTCATGGTGATCTATGCAATATAGTCCTCGATTATATTCCCGCCAATAGAATTAATGATTGCTGTTATTTTAATCCGGCCGATCCAAAATATGTTTATCCTCTTAATGTTCTTGAAGCTCAAAATGATTCTCAAAAAGAGCTGGTAGCTTCTGGTGTTATTTCGATTTTTAAAAAGCTCTACGGCAGTACCTCTTGGGGGCCGCGGTTAGAGCATATTTTACGTAATACTCTATTGACATTAGTAAATACTCCTAATTCTGATATGACCCATATTATCGAAATTTTAACCAATAAAAATTTCCGTGACCGAGTAGTAGCCCAACTAAATAATCAAACAATAAAAAACTTTTGGATTAATGAGTTTGATCGAATGGACCCAAAATTTCAACAAGAATCCATCTCGCCAATTCTAAATAAAGTCGGTCAATTTGTCGCCTCAACCAATATTAGAAACACCATTGCTCACGCTAAATCAAAAATCAATATTGCTGATATTATGGACAGTAAAAAAATCCTCATTGCTGACTTGTCTTCTGGTAAATTAGGTGAGGATAATTCAGCTCTCCTGGGAGCTATGTTAATTACTCAAATTCAACTCTCAGCTATGAATCGTATTTTCCAATCGACTGAGGAGCGAACCGATTTTTATCTCTACGTTGATGAATTCCAAAACTTTGCTACTGAAGCTTTCATTAAAATTCTTTCCGAAGCCCGCAAATTTAGACTCAATCTCATAGTTGCTAACCAATATATGGCTCAGCTTGACCATAATGTCCAAGATGCTATTTTTGGTAATGTCGGCTCAATTATTTCTTTCATTGTCGGTAATCAGGATGCCTATGTCCTCTCAAAAGAATTCGGTTCTAACTTTCCACCGGAAGACTTAGTCAAAATCGGCCGTTACCAAATCTTGTGTAAATTAAGCATTGATTCCGAAACTACTGCCCCTTTTTATGCTACTACCCTACCACCATTAAGCTGTAAAAACCAGCAGCGGGATAAAGTTATCAGAATTTCACAGGAACGTTGGGGAAAAAATAGGCAGTAGAATTTACTTATGAGAAAACCCCTTTTATTAAAAGGAGGGTTGTCTATCTATGATCCAATTTCCAACTGGCCCAAGTACAGGCAGGATAATGAGAACAGCCGTAAAATTTTCGTCCATTTTTAGTTCGTCTGATAACCCCGGCAGCACCGCATTGCGGGCATTTAAAGTCGGCTTCCTCAACTAATCTTTCAGTATAATGGCACTTAGGAAAATTAGAACAGGCAACAAATTTACCAAATCGTCCTAACCTAATCACCAAATCACCCTCTCCGCATTCAGGACATTTTTTACCTACCAATTCCGTTTCTATCTTCACTCGATCAGAGTTATTCTCAGCTTTTTTTAGTTCTCCTTCAAATTCCTGCCAAAAATCTCCCAAAACTTTTTTCCACTCTAAATGACCTAAAGCAATTTCATCAAGGTTGGCTTCCATTTCGGCTGTAAAAGGCAGGGAAACAATTTTTTTAAAATTTTTCACCAAATATTCATTAGTTGCTTTACCTAAACTGGTCGGTTTAAATTTTCCCCCTTCCCGTTCAATATACTGCCTCGTTAAAATAGTCCCTATAATAGTGGCATAAGTACTCGGCCGACCGATTCCTTCCCGTTCCAAACTCGAAATTAAACTAGCATCAGTATAACGTGGCGGTGGCGTTGTCTCAACCTCTATAGCTTTAATTTCTTTTAGGGTTAGTTTATCACCTACTTTTAATGGAGGTAAAATTTGTTCTTCATGTTTTTCACCGCTAATTTTCATAAATCCATCAAAAAGCAATCTAACCCCTTCAGCAATAAACAAACCATTTCCATTGATTAAATCTACTTTAGTACTTTTCCACTGAGCAACAGCTCCTTGAGTAGCTACAGCTCGTTTCCAAATTAGGTCATATAATTTCGCCTCTCGAGCGTCACCATTAATTACTAAACGGGAAACTAATGTTGGTCTAATCGCCTCATGGGCTTCCTGAGCGTTTTTCGTAGTATTTTTATAAAGTCTGATTTGAGGATTAACGTATTTCTTACCAAATTTTTTCTCAATGAAATTTCTAAAAGAACTAATAGCTTTACTTGATAAATACACAGAATCGGTTCGGTGATAGGTAATTAACCCTTTTTCATATAATTGCTGGGCAACTCTCATTGTTTGTTTTCCCGACCAACCATAACGCCTAGCTGCAGTCTGTTGTAGCTTTGACGTTGTAAAAGCTGGCAACGGTGTTCGAGACACTACCCTGCTTCTTACTTTATTCACTATAAACTTACTCCCAAGTTGCTTAATAAAATCATCGCTTTGATCTTTGTTTAAAATAGTTTGGCGATATTGATATACGCCATCGAACAATTTTAATTTCTCAACTTTATAAATACTTCGACCATCGATCTTGGATAACTCAGCTGTAAACCCATCTTTTAGTTCGGCTAAAATTTTAAAATACTTTTCTTTCAAAAAGTTTTCTATTTCCTTTTCTCGTTCAACAATCAACCGAACTGCTACACTTTGGACTCGTCCTGCCGATAAACCCCTTCTTACTTTTTTCCATAAAATTGGTGATAAACTATAACCAACAATTCGATCAAGGACCCGTCGGGTTTGTTGAGCTTCAACTAAATCCATATCAATTTCTCTTGGTTTCTTTATTGCTTCAATTATTGCTTCTTTAGTAATTTCATGAAAAGTAATTCTGAAAACATTCGTAATTCGTAATTCGTAATTCGTAATTAATTGTTTAGTATGCCAAGCAATAGCTTCCCCTTCACGATCAGGATCAGTAGCTAAAAGAATGACTTCAGCTTTTCGAGCCAATCTCTGAATTTCATCAATTATTTTCCTTTTAGTTTCATCTACGACATAACTAATCTCGAAAGTATTCATATCAATACCCATTTTACTTTTGGGTAAATCCCGTAAATGACCAACAGTAGCCACTACTTGAAAATCATGTCCTAAATATTTCGATACTGTCCGAGCTTTAGTTGGTGATTCAACAATAAGCAATTTAGACATAACAGTCATTGTTAATTATTCTAACAACCCTGTCAACGGCTAAATTAAAAGGTCATTAATTTCAGTCACTATTTGAGCTCCATTTTTAATTAAAAAATTAGGAGCAAATGAATTATTGTCAGTGATTCGACCAGGAACACAATAAACATCTTTGCCTTGATCGGCAGCTAGTTTCGCGGTAACCAAAGTACCGCTGGTCTGATTACCCTCGACAATAAGAATTTTTTGACATAAATCAACAATTACTTCATTTCTTTTTAGAAAATTTACTGGCTGAGGGATTGTTCCATTTTTAAACTGGGAAACAATCAAACCATTTTCTCTGATAATTCGTTCATAGATCCAGCGGTTGCTCTTAGGAGTGGGCATATTAACGCCACTAGCTAAAACTGCTATTGTTTTGCCCTTATAATCCAAACAAACTTTATGTGACCATGCATCAATCCCAAAAGCCATTCCAGAAACAATAATATAACCTGCCTTAACCAATTCTGGCACAATTCTTTCCACCACTTGTTTCCCATAACTACTCATTCTTCTACTTCCCACCACCGCAATCAGCTTTTTCTCCTGCAATAACTTTTTATTGCCTAAGCAATGTAATTTCATAATTTTTAATTATTTTCAAACCACTTTTCTAAAAAATCTTTTACTATAGGTCCGGCAATATCTGATCCCTCCCCCCCTCTTTCAACTATGACTGTAATTGATATTTCTGGGTTATCAGCCGGAGCAAAAGCAGTCATCCAAGCATGAGTATCATTAGTTCCATCGCCGACTTCGGCTGTCCCTGTTTTACAAGCAACCTCTGTTTTCATTCCAAAAAGAGGCCAACCTGTCCCTCCCTTCTGGCAAGCCCGTTTCATCCCTTCCTTAACTAGGGTTAGAGTCTGTTTTTTAATTCCTAAAACTTCATTTCGACTTCTCTTCTCATTCTCCGGTAAGGCTAAAATAGTCATTGGACATTTAATTCCATCATTGGCAATAATATTAGTCATCTGATTTATCTGTAAGGGGGTGACACTTAAATCTCCTTGACCGATAGAAAGATGATAGGTATTACCCAAAAACCAAGTTTCTCCTTTGGTTTCCTTTTTCCACTGAGCATCCGGAACAATACCAGCTAATTCCCCAGGCAATTCGATTCCAGTTTTTAGGCCGTAGCCAAACCTTACCGCCCATTGTTTAATTTGATCGACTCCTAATTTTTCTCCTAATTTGTAAAAAAAGACATCATTTGATCGTTGAAGAGCTTTAACCACATTCACTTGACCCTCAGTTCTTCGTTCTTTTAACCAGAGCCAATTACTGTAAGTATAATCACCCACCCTAATAAAACCGGTGTCTTCAAAAGTAGTTTCCCCACTAATAACCCCGCTCTCTAGACCAGCAACTGCTAAAACCGGCTTAAAAACTGAGCCAGGATGATATCGCCCGGCAATAGCCCGATTAAGCAAAGGAAAATTACTATCATCCCTCAAATAATTATTAACCGCAATATCATTCTTATTAAAAGAAAAATTATTGGGATCAAAAGAAGGTGACGAAGCCATAACTAAAACTTCCCCGGTTTTAGGATTAGACACCAAAAGAACCGCTTTTCGACCGTTTAATAATTGAAAGGCCTGCTCTTGCCAATAGGCATCAAGACTTAAGGTTAAATTCTGACCGCTAACCGGTTCTTCCCTACCCAATTCTCTAACATAGCGTCCTAAGGCATCTACCTCAATCAAGCGGCGGCCATTCTTACCCCTTAAGCTACAATCCATTTTTTCCTCCACCCCGCCTCGTCCTATCAAATCCATATGATCAAATTCCAAACCACATTTTCTCTCTTTAAGATCATCTTCATTGACCTGATTTACATAACCACTGATTAAACCCATGGCTTGGCCATAAGGATATTTTCTTTTCCATAAATTATCGTCTTCTTGGTAAACACTAACAGCAATTTCCCGCCCTTTTCGATCAAGAATTCTTCCCCTCGGTGCTAATAAACTAATTTCTGTTAATTTATTATCGATAGCCAAACTTTTATAATAACTATGTCGAATAAGAGATAATTCAATCGTAATCGCCAATAAAACTAAAAGAGAAAAGATTAATCCAGCTTTTAAAAAAAAATACTTAGTCATTAGCCCATAACTTAACTTGAGACAATTTTGACGGGTTTTCAATTAATTCACCACAACCTTTAATTACACTTAATTCTGGTTCATCGACGACATTTGCTCCAATTTTCACTTCATCTTCAATCATTTTGGCCAAACCTTCAATTTTGGCTCCACCACCAACCATAACGATACCCTGTTTTAAAATCCCGGTTATTAATTCTGGTGGTGTCTCATCCAAAACTCTAGTTACTGTTTTAACGATCTTGTTAAGGCTTAAACCAATAGCTTCCTTAATTTCACCACTTGACACCTTGATACTTTTAGGCAAACCCGAGGAAAGATCCCGTCCTCGAATTACCCCTTCACCCTGAATCTTAATTTTCTCCGCTGTTAATTGTCCGATAGTTAAATTGTATTTCATCTTAATAAAATTAATAATATCTTGATCTAAACTTTTACCGGCAACATTGATACTCTTACCAACTACTACCCCTCCTGTGGAAACCACCGTGATTTCTGTTTTACCTCCACCGACATCAACAATCATCACTCCGTCAGCCGTCTCTAATGAAACCCCCAAATTTATAGCTGATAAAACAGCTTGGTCAACCAAAATCACCTGCCCAGCTCCTTCATCCTTTAATAATTCTCTCGCGGCTCTCTTATGAACCGGATTTAGAAAAGTCGCTATTCCCACGATTACTTTTGGTTTAAAAATTTTAGGATAGCGGTAAGGTATCTCCCTGACTAATTTCAGGTAATAATTAATCAGTTTTTCCAGAGCGTTTAGGTCTTGAATACTACCATTTTTAATCGGACTCACCACTTCAATTTGAGTCGGTTCCCGCTCCAACATCTCCTTAGCCTTATAACCGTAAGCAATTGGCTTAGCAAAATTAAACTTCGGTGTCGATAAACCCACCCATTTTTTCTTTTTTGTCCTGGCGATCATTGTTGGTTCGTTAATTACTATTCCTCGTTCCTTTAAATACATCAAAGTATTGCAAGTACCCAAATCTATACCTACTTCCCAACTTAATTTTGAAATTAAATTACCAACCGGCATTCTCTTCAGTATACTATATGTTGATGACATATCGTCCATGGATTAAGTTTCTCTTTAGTTGTCTTATTTGCCTGACACCTCTTATTTTCTGCCCCTTTAATTCCGAATTATTTGAATTACCCAAGATGTATTTTGTCTACGCTTTAACTTTAATTATACTGGCCCTTCATCTTATTAACGTCGTTAATGGCCATGTTCCTCTTTTTAAACACACTTTTCTTGATTGGCCGCTTCTCCTTTTTCTTCTCTCCCAAATTATTTCTACCATAATTTCTATTGACCCTCATACTTCTTTTTTTGGCTATTATTCAAGACTTAATGGCGGTTTACTCTCCATTATTTGTTATAGTCTCCTATACTGGATTCTGGTTGTCTATATCGACCAGGACTTTAAAAGGACTTTAATCAGACTGTCTTTAATATGTGGGTTGGTGGTAGCTTTATACGGCATTCTGGAACATTTCGGAATCGATAAAAATTATTGGATTCAAGACGTCCAAAATCGGGTCTTTTCAACTCTTGGTCAGCCAAACTGGCTGGCAGCCTACCTCTGCCTTCTCTTACCTTTCTGCTTTTTAAGCCCCAATCTACTTACTTTCACTTTGACCATTATCTTTAGTTTTTGTTTACTTTTCACTAAATCCAAAAGTGGTTTAATTGCCGCTGTTATCAGTCTTTTACTTTGTATTAGGAAAAATAATTTTTATTACTATGTTATTTTTATTATCATTACTTCCTTATTCTTCCTTGGACACCAATCTTCACCACCTCCCCCATCCAACCTTAATATCACCCCTTCGGAAGATATCCGTAAAATCGTCTGGACAGGAGCTATCGACCTCTATAAAAAATACCCCTTATTCGGGACCGGAGTGGAAACCTTCGCTTACACCTACTATTGGACCCGACCGGCTAGCCACAATCTAACTTCCGAATGGGAATTTCTCTACAATAAAGCCCACAATGAATACTTCAACTATCTAGCTACTACCGGCACAGTAGGAATAGCAACTTACCTTTTCCTTATTTTGACTGTCTCCTACCAAATGATTAAAAAAAGACAATTTATCCTTCTAGCCTCTTATTTATCCATTTTGATCACTAATTTCAGTGGTTTTTCTGTGGTAGTAACCGCCCTATTTTTTTACCTTTTACCAGCCTTCATTATCGATGAAACGTAAAGCTTTAATTTTTATTATTATCCTTTTTACAATTTGCGGTCTTCGATTTGTAATTCGCTTTTATTTGGCAGACATTGCCTATAATAGGGGGGATTTTCGGTCAGCTATCGCTCTTAATCCAACTGAACCAATTTATTATTCCCGACTTGGTTTAGAATTAGCTCAAAACAACGATCCCAAAGCAATAAACTATTCTGATCGAGCCGTCTCTATTTCTCCGGCTAATTTAAATATTCTTAAGGAAAGGGCTCAAATTTTCCTTTATCTTACTAATTTAGATAAGGAAAATTACGCTAAAAGCATCGCTACCTTAAAAACAATTACCCAACTGGCTCCAACTGATGCTAAAATCTATTGGACCATAGGTCAATTTCTTAATGTAGCCGGTTACTCTAAGGAGGCTATTCCTTTCTATCAACAAGCAATAATTCTTAAAGAGAACTACGATGACGCCCACTTTGCTTTGGGTAAAATCTATTTCTCTCTCAAACAATTTGACCAAGCTCAATTAGAGTTGGAAAAAACCCTTAAAATTGCTCCAAATAATTCTGAAGCGAAAGCTCTTCTCTGTTCTCTCCCTCAAGCCGATACAATTTCCCTTTGTTCTCCCTTACCCGATCGGTAAAGAGAATTCCATTTAAATGGTCTAATTCATGCTGGAAAACAACTGCCTCAAAACCCTCTAAAATTTTTTCTGTTCCATCCCATTTGCCCTTAATTTTCAAATACCGTTTAACTGTCCCAAAAATATTGGGAAATGAAAGACAGCCTTCTAAAAATGGTTCCTCTTCTAATTGACCTTTGGCATTAATAATCCGAGGAAAGCATTTATCTCCCCAAACTTCAATAATACTTGGATTAATCAGAACTTCCACCTGACCGGTTTTAAGGTCCTTCATCGCAAACATTCTCTCCGACCAGCCTAACTGAGTCGCCGCCAAACCTACTCCATTAGCACACTTTCCCAAAACATCTCTTAATTTCTCCATATTTTTTTTTACTTTTCCGTTGATTTCTTTTATTTCCTCAGTTTTTATCCTCAAAGCCGCATTCGGAAAAGTTATAATAGTCCCCATATCCCTATTTTATCAAATTTTCTCATTTTCAATGAAAATTTAAGGTTATAATAAATCATGGTTCGAATTTTGTTTTTTGGCTCGGCTATTTACTCAGTTATCGTTTTAAAATCACTTTTGGAATTTAAAAACGCCAAATTAGTTGGAGTGGTTACTAAACCAGATAAGCCAAAACCAAATCCAGTAGCTCAATTCTGTCATCAAACCCACTTGCCTCTCTTCCAAACTGAAAAATTTGATCCGGAATTCTTAAAAATTTATCAAGACTTAAACCCAGATTTAGTCGTAGTTGTTGCCTTCGGTCCGCCTTTTTTCACTACTAAAATGATCAATTTCCCCCGTTATAAAATTGTCAACATTCACCCTTCACCTTTACCGGCTTATCGAGGAGCAGCTCCAGCTCCATGGCAAATCATTAATGGTGAAACGACCTCGGCCGTCACCTTTTTTGTTATCGATGAACTTCCAGACCACGGTCCGATTATTCAACAAATTCCTTTTCCCATTGATCCACGGGAAACCTCAAAATCGTTCTACCAAAAGGCTTTCAATTTAGCGGCTCAAAATACGGCCAAAGTATTATCAACTTACTGTCAATTTCCCCAAAAGATAGTCCCCCAGGATGAAACAAAAAAATCATATTTTCCCCGTATTACCAGAGATTCGGCTATGATCGATTGGTCTTGGGAAAAAATAAAAATTGAAAGGTTTATTAGAGCAATGAACGATTGGCCGATTGCTTGGACCATTGTGACTAATCAAAAAAATCAACAGTTAACAATGAAAGTTTTTTCGGCTGAACTTATCGGTAACGATTTAACCTTACTTGAGGTACAAATTGAAGGCAAAAATAAAACGCTCTGGAAAGAAATAGAAAAATATTACCAAATTGATGTTTTAAATACTGCCATAATTAGGGAATAAAAATCAGATCAGTTTTTAAACAATTCATAAATTTTTGATAAAAATTCAGGTTAAATGGATCATTTTTTTACCAAAAATAAGGCAAACAGTAATTTGACATTTACGGCTAAGAATATTTAACTTTTGTTAGAGGAGGAAAGTTATGGCCAAGAAAAAAGCTAAAAACAAGAAAAAGAAAAAGTAATTGAGAATAAATTCTCACTTAAAAAAACGGCGTTTTCATTTTTGAGAAGATGCCGTTTTTTGCTGGAGATTAAGCTCTTTCTTCATTCTTTTAAGACATTTAGTACAGAAAAAGCCACTGATTTTGTCCTTACCAACTTTGATAGTTACCTTCTGAATGTTAGCCCTGTAAGCCCGGGGTGTCTGATTTTGAGCATGGGAGCGGCGGCGAAGAATAACTGTTTTTTTACCACATAAACTGCAGGTTCTCATGGGGTATACTATACCACAATGGCTAATTTTTTAAATGGTATCAATAGTGTAATTGCTTTAATTATAGCCATCACCATTCACGAATTTTCCCATGCTTATGTTGCTGATCATCTCGGTGACCCTACTCCCCGCTCGGCTGGTCGCCTTAGCCTTAATCCTCTAGCCCACCTTGACCCTCTTGGTACTTTAATGCTTTTTCTGGCTGGTTTTGGCTGGGGTAAGCCTGTACCTATCGATCCATACAACTTCCGTCATCCCCGCCGAGATTCAGCGTTAGTTTCTGTCGCCGGGCCAGTCAGTAATTTAATTTTTGCTGTCTTAATTACTCTCATAGCCAAATTCTTTTACATTCCTCTCTTCGGTATTCTTATCTTTATCAACATCTCTCTGGCCGTTTTTAACCTTCTTCCCTTCCATCCCCTCGACGGCTCCCATATCTTCCCCGACCTTTTTCCGGGCAGATCAGGAATGATTATTTTAATTCTCCTCATCCTGCCACTTTTTCAAGGCACGGCCCTCATTTCCTATCTCCTTTTCCCGATAATAAACTTTTGTTTAAAACTGCTATCATTTCTCTAATCTCCCGGGGTGAATAACCATGGGCCAGAGCTCCCTCCGCCAATGTCTCCTCGCCAGCAGCCCAACAGCCAAGACAATGAAAACCGTATTGTTGGACCAAAATAACGGCCAATTGAGGGTATTTATCTGTTATCTCTTTAATTAAGGTAGTTTTTTTAATCATTTTCAATTTTAAAATTTAAATTATAATTAAGATAGCCTACCAAAAGCGTATCTTCGAGAAGGTGTTTTTTCTAGCTAACCTTCTGTAAAGGAAGACGAGTCCAAAATTCGCCTTTGGCGAATCAGGCAGCCTTCCACCACGTTCTTTAGCGTGGAAAAGCCATTATCGAACCAAACTTTTGGTGGGTTTTTATTTTCAAATAAGCTGAGCCCGGAATGGAACTTGAATCCATGACCTTCCCCTTACCAAGGGGATGCTCTACCAACTGAGCTATCCGGGCAAAATACTAGTAATATTTTACCAAATTTGCCATAATCCAACTATGCCTGGGTAGCTTAGCTGGTTAAAGCGAGTGTTTTGTAAACACTAGACCGCCAGTCCGAATCTGGCCCTAGGCTCAGATTAATTTAAATTTGAAATTAGAAATTGATTGCAGGAGGGTTGGCCGAGTGGTTATGGCGCTGGTTTTGAAAACCAGTGGGCGCAAGCCTTCAGAGGTTCGACTCCTCTACCCTCCGCCCTTGCCTCGCTGAAGTCCGCCAGCTGGCTGACGGAGGCGGGCTCCACTACATTTTTATGTCCAAACAAGCTCGTCTAATTGCTTCTTCAACCGGGTAGCGATAGGCCTTAAACTTTTTTCCAGTTAATTTCTCATAAATAGTAAGATACCGCCGGGATAAATCGACCATTAACTGCCGACTCATTTGAGGCGGCTGGCCTCCGCCTTTATAGCCCCGTTCAGCGTACCACAATCTTAAAAACTCTTTATCAAAATTCTCTGGTTCTAAACCTTGTTTAAACCTTTCTTTATAAGTTTCGGCCCGCCAAAATCGGGATGAATCGGGTGTATGAATCTCATCGATTAAAGTCAGTCTTCCTTTTTTGTCCAAGCCGAATTCATATTTGGTATCTACTAAAATTATTCCCCGCTTTCGGGCTAATTCACTCCCGAATTTAAACAGAGCGTAGGTCGCCTTTTCCATCTGCTGGTACAATTTTTCAGGAACAATTTTTCTCTTAATAATTTCGTCTCGGGTTAACCTCTCGTCATGGCCAGCAGCCCCGCCGTGTGAGGTCGGAGTAATTACCGGCACCGACAGTTGTTGATTTTTAACCATACCATTGGGAAATTTGATCCCATAAATCACCCTTTCTCCTTTTTGATAAAAAGACCAAATTGAAGTTTCTGTTACCCCGGTTAGATATCCCCTAATAACCATTTCTACTGGTATAGCCCGGCAATTTTCAGCTATTAATACATTAGGATGAGGGATTTTAATTACATGATTACGAATTATCTTTTTTGTCTTTTTAAACCAAAAGGCCGCCAGTTGGTTTAAAACTGCTCCTTTAAAGGGAACAAAACCCAAATTAACATCAAAAGCTGACTGCCGGTCGGTAGTAATGATAATCCGCCGGTCGCCTTTAATATAAAAATCTCTTACTTTACCCTGATACTTTGGCCCTAAACCTGGCAAATCGACCGTTTTTAAAACCTTAGGAATAGCTTTAATAATAGTTTTTTCAGAAATCATGGTGTCATTGACTTTAAATATTCTTTATATCCAATTTTGGTCAGCTTTTTCGATTTCTCAACCACTGTTTTACCTAAATTGTCTTGATATTCTTCCAACTTTTCCTGCACTCCCTTATCATTAACTGCCAAAATTCTTAAAGCCAGGAGAGCGGCATTTTTGGCCGCGTTAATACCTACCGTCGCTACCGGTACTCCCGGCGGCATCTGCACCATTGAGTATAAAGAGTCAACCCCATTTAGGGTCGGGGTCATTATCGGCACTCCAATTACCGGCAGGGGGGTTAAGGCGGCGATCATACCCGGAGCATGAGCCGCTCCGCCAGCTCCCGAAATAATCACTTTAATTCCTCGTTTAGCCGCCTTCTTAGCAAAATCCACCATTAATGCCGGCGTCCGATGGGCCGAAACAACCGCCATCTCATAAATTACTCCAAAATCATCCATAGTCTGAGCCGCTCCCTGCATCACTGATAAATCACTGTCAGATCCCATCACTATAGCCACTATTGCCTGAGGCATATTTCAATCATTTTAGCACATTTTCTAGCCCGCGTCGGCGCCTGGCCAAGGTGCTTTTTCACTTTTAAAAACTCATCAGGTAAAGGATTTTTCTCTCCCCTTTGAACCGCTTCCCAGGCTTTCATTGCTCTTTTTCTTATTGCCTCATGAGCCTTTTGCCTGTCGGCCCCCTGTTTAACTGCATCGATCAACGTCATTTCCATTGCCGCAAATGGTGCATACTGTCTCAAATTATCTCGGATTTTATCTTCGTTAATTACTAAACCATTGATCAATTTCTCTGCCGTTATTAAAATTTCCTCGGCGGTTAAAAACGCCTCCGGAATAATAATCCGCCTATTAGCCGAATCATCTAAAGTTCTCTCAAGATATGATAGGGAATTATTTTCCAACGCCACCGGAGTTAAAAAAAGGAGGTAACGCGCCAGAGAACATATTTTCTCCGCGTTTATTGGATTTCTTTTAAATGGCATTGCTGAAGAACCAACTTGCTTTTCCGTTAAAGGCTCTGACCATTCACCCAGCATCGGCGACTGAAGAATCCTTAAATCAGCTGAAAACTTGGCTAAAGACGACCCGATACCGGCCAGCATAGCCAACAGCCAATAGTCAATCTTTCTGGGGTAGACCTGACTGCTGATTAAAAACGCTTTTAGTCCCAAACTTTCCATCACTGCTTTCTCAATCCCCCTCTGATAGCTTGCTCCCGTCCCCACCGCCCCCTTCATTCCCTTGCCTCTTAAATTCTTTTGAACAAATTCCAAAAATTTCAAATCATTCAATAAATCCTGGGCATAAAAGGCCAGGCGGTAACCCACAGTTGTCGGCTCCGCCGGCTGTAAATGAGTCAAACCGAGGCAGGGAACATCAGCATAACACTCAATTTTCTCCTTAAATTCTTTTAGAACTTTTTTTAATCTCTCTTCAATAATTATCAAGGCTTCTTTTATTTTTAAAATATCGGTATTATCGGTAATATCCATACTGGTGGCCCCGAGATGAATCTTGCCGCCGCCGATTTTTGCCTCCTCGGCATATTCTCTAATTGCCGCTACGACATCGTGTTTTGTTTCTTTCTCAATTTCAAAAATCCGACTGATATTAATCTTATTTTGATTCCTGACTAAATCATCCAATTCTCTTTTTGATACTAATTTAGCTTTAAATTGGGCTTTAGCCAAAGCCACCCAAATTTTCCGCCATAATTCATATTTATGTTTTTCACCGAAAATAACCCTCATGTCTTTACTGCCGTATCGCCAAGAAAAAACTGATAAATACTCAGAAAAATCCAACCGGCTTATAAATTTTTCTTTCCTTTTCAACAGCTCTATTATCCCCCAAAAGTTGTCAAAAAAAAATCCTCAAATTTATGTTAATCTAAAAACAGATGATTAACATTCAAATCTACTCCGAAAATTTTCCTCTTTCCGAAAGCATGCGCGCTTTGATCAATGAAAGGCTAGCAGTCCCTTTAGATAAGTATGTAACTCATTGGCCTGAAGATCAAAAAAATGCTCAATTGCATATCACCAAGGAAGGCCCAGAACTTTTTAAGGTTAATTTTTCCATGAATAATCTCTATTCTGAAGCCCGCCACGTTAACTTTGAAGCCGCAATTGTCGACCTAAGGGAACAATTAGAAATCCAAATTAAAAAATTGAAAAAGGCATGAAACCCCTGCTTATTATTCCCCTATTTTATCAACTTCTGACTGCTTATCAGTCTCAGGCAACTGCTACTCTGACTGTCATTCCGATTCCAACTCCAACTTCTACCCCAAGAGCCGAAATTATTGTAAAAGAAAATCCTGCTTTTGCAGCACAAAATATTGGTGGTGTTTCTTTCTTAACCGACAAACGAACTATTGCCGTCATTGGCGATTCAATGATCGAAACTCTTCAGCCCAATTTACCAGATTTAAACACAGCCCTTAACAAATATTATCCAGACACTGCGTTTAATTTGATTAATTTAGGTTATCCAGCCCAAAATTTAGAATATGTCCAAAAACGACTCCAGGAAGATTTATTTCCCCATAAACCCGATCTGGTTGTCATTGAATCTTTTGCTTACAATAATTTTGGTAACAGTAGCAACGGTATCAACCGTCATTGGCTGGACTTAGGCGCTTTAACCACCACTATCAAAAAAGAACTGCCTAATACCCGAATTGTTTTAGCCGCTACTCTGGCCCCAAATTCAGTTATTTTTGGTAATAATTTTTCCAGTATGGAAAAAATAGAAAAAACCAAAACTATTAAACTCTATCTGCAGAATTTAGTCAATTTCGCTAACTCGGAAAATTTTCCCCTAGCTAACGCCTATCAATACAGCCTTGATAACAACAACGAAGGTTTGCCCGATTTAATCGATTCTACCGATCATATCCATCCCTCCCCTGCCGGAGCTCAATTATTCAGTGATATTATTGCCAAAACTATTTTTGACAATAAACTATTGTAAAAACCTTTTTCCCGCCAGCCGGCGGAGAGCGGGAGGAGGAGATTTCTCATTTATTATCTGTTATAATTCTTTTCATGGCTAAAACCAAGAAAACCTCGCGGATTATTCTCGCCCTTAACTGCTCTATTTGTGGAGCTCAAAATTATATAACCGAAAAAAACAAAACCAACACCCCTGATAAATTAAAGCTGATAAAATACTGCCGCTGGTGTAAAAAACGAACCGAACATAAAGAATCTACTAAACTCAAGTAACTATGAAAGAAAATCCTTGATTTTTTTCAGGGCTTGTTTTTCTAAGCTGCTTACCCTCTGGCGCGTTACTCCCATTATTATTCCTACTTCTTTAGGAGTTCTCTCAATGCCATCATCAATCCCGTATAACAATTTAATGGCTTCTGCTTCTCTCGGGGTAACCCTACGTAATCCTTCTTCTATAGATAATTTCAAGATAACCGTCCCGGAATCGTCGTCAACTATCATGTTCCTCACCAAAAACGGATTAAGACTAAGACATTCTTTATTTTTTCCCATAGCGGACTATACTAGATCAAATTGAATTAGTCAACCCCCAAAATATCGCTCCTATTTTAGCTATAGACTCCAGTAAATAAAAATAGGCTCTGTCCAGCAGGCCTGCTAGGATTCGAACCTAGGATAGCAGTTTTGGAGACTGCGGTGATACCACTTCACTACAGGCCTAATTTTACTTTCCAATTATATCATTCTTGACTTTTATCGTTTGTTTCTGTAAAAATTTCCAATCACTTATGTTTAAAATTGTATAATCGGCCATGGCAATTGTTCCTCCTTTATTTAAATTCTCAATTTCGGCGAAATCACGTGATTGAGCCTCTTTAATTGTCAACGGCCGCTCCTGCCTCCGACTTAACCTTTCATACCTTATTCTTGGCGGAGCATAAACAGTTACCACTACTAAAGCATCACCGAATTTATCTTTCAAAACTTTGTATTCTTCGAAAGAATATAAACCATCAACAATTACGTGACCTTTTTTTATTAAGGATTCAATTTTGGTCAAATTTAAAATGGCGTAGGCCGCCATGCCATATTTTGCCCGGAATTCTTCCCTAATTTTTCTTTCGTTATCTTCATTAACCGGCAAATTTCTTTTCTCAATTTCATCAATAGTAATCTGTCCCAGCCTGATATATTGAAAATTATTCTTTACAAAAAAATCTGCCACCACACTCTTCCCTGCCCCGGTCAATCCAGTGATGCAAACAACTTTATTTTTTAAATTAACCATTCCGCTTTTCTTTTTATTAAAAATAAAAACTTCAGCCAAAGGCTGACTGTGGACCTAAGGGGACTTGAACCCCTGACCTTCCCCATGCCATGGGGACGCGCTACCAACTACGCCATAGGCCCTTTAAAACTTAAATATTCTATCAAATTTTCTCCGTTCCCAAAACCTAATATGTTATCATAACTTTATGATTCATAAAGCTGTTATTACCGCCGCCGGACGGGGCACTCGTTTTCTACCCGCCGTCAAATCTTATCCCAAAGAGCTTATTCCCATCATGGACAAACCCAACATCCAGCTTCTGGTCGAGGAGCTTATCGCTGCCGGCATCAAAGAAATCTGCATTGTCCACCGTTTGGGTGATACCGCCATTAAAAATTACTTCACTCCCGATTTAGAACTGGAAAAATTCTTAAAAAATAATAATAAATTAGCGTTTTTAGATTCACTTCGGGCGATTTGGGAAGCGGCTAAACTCGAATTCCTGCCCCAAACCGACGACCTTCCCTATGGCAATGCTTCACCGGCTCTGGCCGCCAAGGATTTTATCGGCCAAGATGATTTCGTTTACGTTTTTGGTGACGACTTAATTATCGAGGAAAAACCAGGCGAATATTTAAAAAAAATCATTGCCGCTTTTGAAACCAATCATTTAGATATCGCCGTTTGCACCCAGGAAATGCCGACCGAAGAAATGAAACGCTATGGGGCTGTCGTTCCGGCGGAAAACCCGGCCATTCCCAATCAAGTTTCCGGTCTTTTGGAAAAAACCGATCCGGCGCCGTCTAATTTTGCCGTGGTCGGCCGTTATATTACCAAAAATAAAATTATGGATGTTATTCAACATCAGAGCATCTCCCGTGACAATGAGCTGTGGTGGGCTGATGCCGCCAACACTGTTATTCAAAATGGCCTTGGTGCTCATGAACCAATTACCCATGGCGTCTGGATGACCACCGGCGATCCTCTCCGCTGGCTGAAAGCGACTATTACCTACGCTCTTAAACAACCCCAATATCAAGAAGATTTGAAAGGGTTTCTGAAAAGAGTTTAAACCCTCCAAATTCCAAGAAACAAACAATGACTAGTTT
>DAOTMI010000009.1:0-29593 GCA_035450165.1 Candidatus Woesebacteria bacterium | reverse complement strand
ATTAATTAGTGTGCCTTGAGAAATATGTAATTTTGCCGCTGGATTTGTTATTCCGATGCCGATATTACCCGATGGATAGGCGATATATAGAGCTTCGGTATTGCCGATGTTGAGACGGGTAGCTTCGGTAATGACTCCCCCGAGTTTAAATTGAGAGCTGGAGAGGTTAAGACCATTACCGGCAGTATATGTGCCGCCGACACCAGAGGGAGATACCCAAGAGGCGTTACCGTTAGCATCAGATTGCAGTAGATAGTTACTTTGAGCACCAGTTGTCAGGGTAATTTTTGGGGTAGTAATACCGGTGGAAAGAGTGGCAATGCCGCCGGCAGAAATGGTAAAGCGGGGGCTGTAGGTAGTAGTGCCGACGTCATAATTAACTAAATTAATAAAATTGTAGTTGCGGTTGTCGTTGCCAACTTGGCCGTAGAGCAGGGCGCCACCAATTAGATTGCCGCCATTGGTAAGTTGAACTAGACCGCCAGTGCCACCAACATTGGTCCCCTCGGTGGAAAGAAGAAGTTTGCCATTGCCATCGGGGTTAAGCTCGATGTTACCGCCGGAGGTATCGGCTGCTTTGATAAGGACTGCTTGGCCTTCGATACCTAGTATTCCTGAAGTAGATTTAATAGTGGGTGAAGTTTCACCTAAATTAAGATTGCCGTAATTATCAATTACTAGGACCGTATTTTTTAGGCCAGTAGCACTGGGAGGCAATCCCTGGAGAGATTCGGAATTAAGAGCGTAAGCAACAGTGGCGATTTGTTGCCGAGGAGCCATAGTTTCTCCGCCGGCAGTAATTTGCAGCCAAACTTCGGTATTTTCAGTGAAAACAGTTGATGGAATAGTGTCGCCGTGGGATTTACCAATAATGACAGAAAAAATTCCATTATCATCCGGCACAACTGTTTGACTATTGCCCGAACCGGAAGTATAGAGGAGAGAGCCACCAATATCAGTATTGTAAAGATCAAATTTAATGCTAGTACTGGAATTAATCGGATTGCCCGCACTGTCAGTTAAACGGCCTTGAAAAGAAAGAATCCTTTTAGGGATTGCTGGTGAAGTAATGGTTGAATAGGCTAAATTTCTTTTAGCCTTGAGAATGGTTTGATTATATAAACCCCAACCAAGGGCTGAAATAATAATTAATAAAGCGGCAACAAGAGTGTATTTATTGAGAAATTTAAATCTCTCTGTCCTGCGAATATCTCCCTTCGACAAGGAAGAACTAGTTACTAATGGTTTTTCTATGATTAAGCCCTTTTTGATGAGGAATTTTTCGAAAGAGGCAAGAGAAGAAAGCTTACGTTTAATTGAGGCATTAGATATTTTTTGGGCTTTTAGAAAAGCCGCATACTCATTATACTTTGAGGCAGTAAAGTAAGATTTAAGATTCACAAAAGTTGATAAATTGTTTGATATCGTTGAGATAGTTTTTAATAGTTGTTGGTGTTTTATGTTTTTTGACAAGATAGACTTCGTATTGACTGAGTAAGGTATCAATATTTATCTTCGGTTTTCTTTTTAAAGATTTAAGAGGATTTTGGTTGATTAAATGTTGATCAAGGCAAAACTGAAAATATTTGTTAAGAGAAGAAAGATGACGGTTATAATTGGGATCTTTTTGGATAGAATTAAGGTAATTTTCTAAGGAGTCAAAAGTGGAGTATTGGTGGACATCAGAAAGATAATTCCGAATAGTAATTGGGGAATAATGGTGCGATTGAAGATAGCTTTTGAAAGCAGTCAGTTTTACTTCCATAGCCAGATAAAAGTAGCAGTAATAATTAGAAAGGGAATAATTTTTTCCGCGTAATCAGAAAGGTCAAAATTTCTCTGCGGTGATAAAGATTTAGGTTTAAAATTATAATTTTTATACATGTTTATATATCATTAACTAATAACATATATATAATATCTACTATTAGAAAAAGGCTGTCAACAGGCAAAATTTAAGTTTAAATGATATGTTATGTTATATCTATTTTTAAATTAAAAATTAAGAAATATGAATTACAAATTTTCATTTTTATTTTCACTATGATGAAATCTACTATCGAATTAATTCAAACAACCGCATATTGTAACAGTAGTAAGAAAATTGGAAGATTAAATTGCGGAGAAATGCGGAATATACACTTTGATATTAAAAGTTATTAAATGATAAATGATCTTTTGTGGTCTAAATTAAATCTTAAATGTGATAGATATAGTAAGGAGAAAGATATATAAGTTGTATTTTTGATACAAAATAGTTAAATTATCTAAAATTTTTAAAAAAGAAAAATTTTTTTTAAAAAACAGAGAAAAAAGGTAATAAAGATTAAAAAATATTTGACCAAAAAGATGCGAGAAAAATTAAAAAAAAGTAGACTAGCACTTGTCAAATAGTTTGCTAAATGATAGAATTTCGGTATGAAGAATAAAAAGGCGTGGCTATATTTAGGGCTGGCAGTAGTAATTTTGGGAGGAGTTTTTTATTATGCTCTTCCTAAAGCCACTCTTGTTTATATGACGCGGGCTTCCCGGGCAGGGGCTGTTAGTGATCAGGAATCTTATGTGTTGGGTGAGAAACTTCTATGTCAAGCCAATGGTGAGGATAAATGTCGGGTAAATGTTTTTTTAGCGGACAGTAATGGGTTGGCGGTACCTGATAAAGAAGTGGTTCTTCGAGTAGGAGAAGGAGTTCAAGTAACAGCTGTTAATAAACTAAGTGATAAATTAGGAAAGGCTAGTTTTGATTTGACTTCAAAGACAGAAAGGCAATACCAGGTGGCGGCCGATGTTGAAGGTAAAAGATTATCCCGAACAGTTACCGTTACTTTTAAAAATCAGTAGAAAGTAATTTTTAAGGTTTGGGGTAGGGTTTGATCTAAGAAGCGGGCTTTAATGGGGAATTGTCCTGGTGTCAGCGAGGTTAAATCAAAGACAGCTTTACCATAAGAGTCAGTTAGGGGTTGAATGTTTTCAAGAGTGAGAAGAGGAGACGTTTCGATTAAAATTGACTGATTGCTGATGCCTAGACCCTTACCATCAAGGATAAAAACAGTAATCCTGATTTTTTCCTGCCCATCTGCTCTGGCTTGAAGAGGAGAAGCGAAAAGATATGAGTTATTTAAGTTAAGAGAAGAAGGAGGATTGGTGGCCCTAGAGAAGAATCCGGTAATGTCAGAAATTAAGTAGATGATGGCGGCCAGTGAGAAGATGAGAAAGGCAATAATTGTGTATTTCTTAGCGCCGGCCATGATTTAATTTTAGTTAAATATTTCTTATAAATCCAGTGAAAGATAAGGGTAAGAATTAAAACTAAAAAAGGAAGAATAAAATAAAGATAATTAAGAAATGTCGGCAAATAATAAACCAAGGTATTTGATTTAGGTGAAGCCGCCTCGAGGTAGATATTATTGGCAAAAAGGCGAAAATTAGTTTGATAAACGGTGGGAATATTAAAACTAAAGTTACCTTCAGCATCAGCCTGGAGGGTGAGCACTGGTAGGGAATAGGCTTGAACTTCCTTTGGGGCCAAAGGAGCATTATCTTTATTTTTAAATAGGTGAATTTCGACTGTGCTTTGGGGGATAGCTTGCCCCAACGACATAATCGTTTGATGAGGACTAATTTTATCCTTGCTTAAACTGAGAGTTGGTGGCAGGAGAATAGGGCCAATATTAGTGTGGTAGTTTGAGGCTGGGGGTGGGGGAAGGCAAACCGGAGTCGACTGTTGTTCATATTTATCGATTACGGTTAAGCAAAGATCGGTAGATTTTTTAGGAATTAAAATTCTATCAAAAGCAAAATAACCCTTTTCATCACTAAAAGTAGTGGCATAGACATAGGGATTACTGATTTCAACCTTATTTTGCTTACTGGTATAACCAAAAATAGTTACCCGAGCTTCTCCGACACTGGCGCTTACTGAAACCGCCCGTTGACCAATCATTTATTATCCTTGTATTTCTTTTTCAGTTTTTCCAATTCCTTTTCCAGATCATCAATAGTATCTTCTTTTTCTTTAATAATGGTTGGTTGTTTGAAGAGAAGGATTAAGAGAATAACAATAAGAATAGCGGCGGCAATTAAGAGGAGTAATCTCCATGGAATTACCCAGAAGAAAAGAGTTGCTGCCAAAACCCCGCCAGCAGTGCCATAGGTGGCATTAAGAGAAGCCTTATAACGGCCAAAAAGAAACTTACGGTCTAGTTTATTATCAAAAGTGCGTTTGGTAGCCGGGAAGATATTGTAATCTTTATCGTTAAAGGTTAGATTAGCTGTTTTACCTCCGAAAAGGTTGGTAATTGAGATTGTTCCTATAGGTTTAATATGAATATCGGATAGATTGGTAATGGCTGATTTGAAGTCAATTGGGCCGTATTCTTGGAATTTAGGAGCGGTAAAATAATCTACTCTAGCATCTTGTTTGATAACTCCCGGAACAGTGATATATACCAAAGTACCCACGTTAGTTTCTATAGCGGCGGCGGAACCAGACTCAAGGAGAACTGCCTCATTGTTAGGATTATGAAGAATCATGGCATAATGACCACCCGGGGTAGCATCTTCCGGGACAACAATAGTTACCATAATTGATTTGGTTTCCCCTGGTTTAATTTTGGTTTGGCGGCCGACGTGAATCCACGAACTGGCAGCCCAGCGATTATCATTAGCCACATCTTTTAATTGAACCGGAGTGCCTTTATCATCAGCAACAATGAAATCGACCACTTCAGTATTGATTATTCTTTCAACGCTAGATTCATTCCGGATTTTAATTTCTTTAGTCACATATTCGCCGGGTTTAATCGTAACTTCAAGCCGGGGAGGAATAGCACTCAAACCAAGAGCACTTTGAGCTTTAATTTCAACTGGAAATTTCAATAAACAACCGACCACTAGGCTAAGAAAAGCAATTTTGATTAGTTGGGCAGTAGTTTTCATAGTTAAAAGGTAGCTGTAGCCGTGTAGACTAATCTATTTTCATAGTTGCCAGCCGGCTGGACGTTAGTAACAGTGAGACGGTAGCAAACGTAAGACCTCTCCCAAGCGGTAGGAGTGGAAGGGTTATTAAAAATTCTGACGGCATTAGCAGCTCCAATAGGAAATGGTCGATATTTGTTGGTGGTACCGGTAGTAAAGGTCATAGTGTTTGGCGTAAAACCCGGAACTGCTGTTAAAGAATAACCAAACTTAGAGGGTGTTTGGGTAGCACTAGCCCAAGTATTTTCACTGGCAGTAGTACAAACGGTAGCACTGTCACAGGTGGTGTCAGGGATGGTTATCGAACCACCAACCATGGTTAAGACGTCAGATTCATAGACCGTAACAGCATAACCACTGGCGGCATTAGTTGTCGCTGAGACTCTCTGGGCTAAATCATTAAATTCCTGAAGCTTTAAAGAGCCAAAGGGTACTTGGGTAGCCGTAACTGCGGCGGCATTAGCCCCAATAGTTGCTCCGGCACACACAGAAGTTCCAACATTGGTAACACCGACATTGTCAATAATGAAAGAAATAGTTGGATCGACAGTAGCTGTTACTCGAACGGATTCAACCACAGCTAATTGACCTCTGGCAGTATCTCCATCAATAACCACATCACCCGAAGTTAAATGACGGATAAAGAAATTATAAAGGTCAGCTACGCCCTCGTTAGCCACAGTATGGTTAGGAGAAGGATTAATCAATTGAGTAGAATTAGTTACAGAAACGCCGCCAATAATCATTGACGCCTGCACCCCGATAGGATTACCTGCTCCAGCATCTAAGCTACAGGTAATAGTGTGATAGTAATAGGTAGTGCCATTAGCAGCTACAATTCCCACGGTAGAACCAATTCCTGTGGCGCTTGTTCCAATACCAAAGGGGCAAATCACATCCTGCGGGCGAAGACGAGCCCCCGGTCCAGTTGTTTGAGCTCCAACATTACTGCCGATATCAAATCCATTTTGATCAGGCATCCCATCACTAGCCTGTTCGGCTGCTCCAGAAGTCGCCCGGATTAAAAACTGCCATTTACCTCCGACTACTGAGGTCTGAGGCGTGAAGTTAACCACGTGTTGAGCCGAACGAGTAGCTACAATGTAATTAGTAATAAAAGCATTAGCAGGTGCCAAAGTGGTGGTAAGAGCAAAATAGGCAGTGTTACCAATATCTTGAACCGTATATTGGGTGCAACCCGGAGTTCCACTATTACCAATACAAACTACATCACCTTCGAAAAGATTATTAGTTGTTCGGGAAGGATTAGCTGCCGTATTAATCCTGACGATAGAATCACCAGCAGTTGTTCCTGTCCCTACCCGAGCGAAGTAAGATAATTGGGAGGAAGAAAGGGTATCCTTAACATTAGTAGATGGAATTGATTCGACTTGGAACCTTTTGGGGAGATTAAGGAAGAAAGATACTCCCAAAACCCCACCAATCAAAATTAAACTATACTTTTTCACTTTTTTTAAAAAGACTTTATAATTCAATCTAAAAAAAGAAACTGTTATTTGTCAAGTAGTTGTTTTAATCATGTTCTAAAATTAGTCCTTTGTCAAGAGAGAATGATTGTGATAAATTATCTGGATATGAAAAAGTGGGTTTATGGTTTTACTCAAGGTCAGGCAGAAGGTAAAGCGGCCATGAAGGATGTTCTAGGTGGGAAAGGAGCTAATTTAGCTGAAATGGTAAATTTAGGGATTCCGGTCCCGCCGGGCTTTACTATTTCTACCGAAGTTTGCCGATATTATTATGAGAATAATAGGAAATATCCTGAAGGATTGAAAGAACAGATTGTAAAAGCTTTAAAAGAGTTGGAAAGAAATACGGGCAAAGTATTTGGCGACCCCAAGAATCCACTGTTAGTGTCGGTTCGATCAGGAGCAGCGGTTTCAATGCCAGGGATGATGGATACTATTCTTAATCTAGGTTTAAATGAGAAAGTTTTAGCTGGGCTGGTAGCTAAAAATAATAATTTACGGTTTGGCTGGGATTCCTATCGCCGGTTTATCCAAATGTATGCTAATGTGGTTGAAAACATTGAGTCAGAAAAGTTCGAACATATAATTAAGGAAATAAAGGCTGATATGGGAAAAAAAGATGATGCTGAGTTAACTGCCGAGGACTGGCAAAAAGTAGTGGCCGGCTATAAGAAGGTATTTAAATTGGAAAAGGGAAGAGATTTCCCTTATGACCCTCAAGAACAGCTTTCTAAGGCGATAGAAGCCGTCATTAATTCCTGGAATAATCCCCGGGCAATAATTTATCGTCAGTTAAACAAAATTGACGAGGCGAAAATATGGGGTACCGCTGTTAATATTCAAGCGATGGTTTTTGGTAATCTAGGGGATGATTCTGGTACCGGAGTGGCATTTACCCGTAATCCGGCTACGGGGGAGAAGAAACCGTATGGGGAATATTTGATGAATGCCCAAGGCGAAGATGTGGTAGCAGGGATTAGAACACCTAAACGGCTTGAATCTTTAGCAGAGGATAATGAAATTGCTTATGAACAGTTAATGACTATTTTTGATCGGTTGGAAAAACATTATCGGGATATGCAAGACGTAGAGTTTACTATTGAGAATGGGAGGTTGTTTATTTTACAGACCAGAAATGGCAAAAGAACTGCTGCCGCTAGTGTTAAGATAGCGGTTGATTTGGTGAAAGAAAAATTAGTTGACGAGAAGGAAGCTCTTTTACGGGTTGAAGCTGAAAAATTAGATCAGCTTCTTCATCCTACTTTAGACCAGCAAAAAAAAGGAAGTTTTAGAATGATAATCAAGGGGTTACCGGCCAGTCCCGGAGCGGCCTGCGGTCAAGTGGTTTTTGAAGCTGAAACAGCCGTAAAATGGGTTGAAAATGGCAACAAGGTAATTTTAGTTCGGGAAGAAACCAGTCCGGAGGATATTGCTGGGATGAATGTTGCTTTGGGAATTTTAACAGCCCGGGGCGGAATGACCTCCCATGCGGCGGTAGTAGCCAGAGGTATGGGTAAGTGTTGTGTTTCCGGTTGTGAATCAATGATTGTTTCTTCGGTAAACAAATTATTTAAAATAGGTGATTTGACGATTAAAGAGGGTGATTTAGTTACTCTGGATGGATCAACCGGCGAGGTGTTTTTGGGTCAAGTACCAATGGTTGAGCCGACTTTATCAGATGATTTTAAAGTTTTAATGAAATGGGCTAATAAGTATCGCCGGTTGGGAGTAAGGTCTAATGCTGATACTCCCCGAGATGCCAAAGTAGCGAGGGGATTCGGGGCAGAAGGTATTGGTCTCTGCCGGACTGAACATATGTTTTTTGAAGAAGATAGAATTTTTGCTGTCCGACAAATGATTCTTTCGGAGACGTTAGCACAACGAGAAACAGCCTTGGCCAAGATTTTTCCGATGCAAAAGGACGATTTTAAGCAATTGTTTGAGATTATGAAGGGTTTACCGGTGAAAATTAGATTACTTGATCCACCTCTCCATGAATTCCTTCCTAAAAAGGAAATAGATATCAAAGCTTTAGCTGGAGAAATGGGAGTAAGTGAAGAGGTAATTAGAGATAAAATTGAGACTTTACAAGAATTTAATCCAATGATGGGTCATCGGGGTTGTCGATTGGGGATAACTTTTCCCGAAATTTTTCAAATGCAAGTAAAAGCGATTATCGCTGCCGCTAGTGAGGTGAATCAAAATCTAACTGTTGAAATTATGATACCGTTGATTAGTGATGTAGAAGAATTAAAATGGCTTAAAGATAAGTTAATTCCAGTAATCGAAGGGACTATAAAACAAGGAAAAAAGAAAATAAAATACCAAGTAGGGGTGATGATTGAAGTGCCGCGAGCAGCTTTAATGGCTGATGAAATTGCCCAAGAAGCCGATTTTTTCTCCTTTGGCACAAATGATTTAACCCAAATGACTTATGGGTTTTCTCGGGATGATGCCAATAAATTTTTAAAGGAATATTTAAAACAGAAAATCTTAAAAGAGGATCCGTTTAAACAAGTAGATGAAAAAGGAGTGGGTCAGTTAATGGTAATGGCAGTTGATAAGGGGAGAAGGGTGAAGAAAAATTTAAATATTGGTATTTGCGGTGAACAAGGCGGCGACCCAAGTACTATAAAATTTTGCCATAAAATAGGACTTGATTATGTGTCATGTAGTCCCTATCGAGTGCCGATTGCTATTTTGGCGGCGGCCCAAGCGGCGGTAGAAGAAGAAAAAAAATCCAAATAAAATACCCAGAATAATTAGGATTAAATAAGGAAAGACAAAGAAATTTAAAGTAGCACTAGGAGATTGGGGGAGATTAAGACTAAGAGTTGCTTGATAAAAGCCGGGCCAAAGAGGAGGTTTAAGGGCACAGGGGATGATCTCGGTGTTTTTATCAGCACAGCGGATAAGGCGTGAATAGCCGCCCAAAACAGTATCGGGTGATAAAGTAAATTCTTCAATTAAAAGATCATTTTTGGTAATAGTTAATTTTCCAGCGATTTTATTAAATTGACTCGAGTTATTATAGATATATCCATGGAAGTTAATTGGTTTGATAAAGGTGTCTTTAATAACTGGAGTGGCAGAGAATTTTTTAATGACCAACGATTCGGTTTGTTTATCTTGGGTGGAAATTATTAATTGGGCTCCAATTTTACCGCCTAATTGCCCGGTAAACTTATCAGCCGGCTGATGAACAAAAAAGGTATAAAAGTAATCCTGATGGTTACTTAGCGGGCTGACCATAATTTTTAAAACTAGCTGTTTGTTTTCCCGGGGATGAAGAACAAAATTTTCACCTAGTTTTAAATCAGCATTATTAAGAGAAAAGCTGATAGAAGGATCCATAAAAGTGTTATGGTAATTAACTTCACCCTGACTGCCGCTTGGTTGCCAACTTTCGACGGAGGAACTTAAGATTAGGCTTGTTGAAGAATTATTGGTTATTTGGAAAGCAAGTAGATAATTTTGCCCGGGTTTAATAAAAATTTCATTGTTAGCTGGCGAGAGAGTTAAATCAAACATATTTTAGTAATTTGGGACAGCAATAAAAGTAATGGCATTTTCGTAGTTACCGGCTGATTGAAGGCTAGAAATTAGAACCTTGTAAGTAACAGTAGCGGTATGGTTTTGAACAGGAGTTGTTTCTGTCATGATATCAACTGGAGTGTTAGTGAAAGGTCTGAATTGAGTGATGTTAGGGAAATATTGAGTGGCACCAACGCCAGCGACATTATAACCAAATCCATAACTAGTGTTAGTAATCCAAGTATTAGCATTGGTTGGAGTGCAGGTGGAACCAAGGTCACATTTGGTATCAGGAATGGTAATACCCGATGAAAGATCTTGTAGTGGATGATTATATTCAGCCATAATTTGATAACCATGACCTGCAGGGCAGGAAATAGTGATCGAATGAGAGGAAGTAATACCGACTCCCGGTGATAAACTACCAAAGTTGATAGCTAAATCTGGATCATTAATAGTAAAACGGAATTTATTGAAAGTGTTATAGATGTATTGGAAACCGGCCTCGAGATTATAGGCATTACTATTAGATTCGCCAGGAGCCATTTGACCAACTGTATCTGATAAACGGTAATTAGTTGAAGTTTTAGTCCCTCCAGTCATATTAAAGTTACCCCATTCAATGACGTAACTGTTAGATTGAAATCGTTGGCTAAAACTTTGTTTGGGAAATTTCAATAACCAAATTCCCAAAATCCCCAAAAACACAAAAGAGAGTAAATATTTTTTAGATTTCATCAGCGTTATGTTCGATTTCATCAGCTATCTTTTTAGAAGAATTGAGAAGGTTTTTGGCTGAATCACGGATAAATTTGACTTCTTCTTTTTGGCTGGGAGTAAGTTGGGGTTGGGAGAGAAGGATTGAGGCTGAATCAATAATTTTACTGATGCCGGTTTTAAACTTAAGTTTCAGCCAGAAAAGAAAGATTGTCTCGTCGCGTGAAAGACAAACATCCGATTTTTGTTTTTCAAGGAATTGATGGCCGACAAACCAAGCTAAGGGGGTGATTAGGAGTAAAGAAAGTAAAGCTAGGATCGAGTTTAAGTCAAGACTGGAAGCTAAAAAAACAATAGAAATTAGAGAGCAAGTTAAAGTTACACTAGGTCGATTTTGAAAAGCAATGGTAAAAAGGAGAAAGTAAATAAGAAAAAAAACAGGTGAATTTAAACCACCGGTTCCAAAGATAATCAGATTGATAATGAAAGAGAGTAGATAAATATTAACGACTTTGGTTTTGATAGAAATAAGAATTAAAATAATGGCGGCTAAGGCAATTAGTTGGGGAATATAGAAATTATAAAAGGATAAAACAAAGGCCAACAAGGTGGTGATTAGAAAATAGATAATAAGAACCATAGAAATAGTATATATTAAATTTAGTGGACAAAAAGAAAATAGTTAATTGGCTAGTGATTTTAGGAATTTTGTTTATTACTTTTGGCATTGGAATTAATTTAAGGCAGCAGGCAAAACCCCAGGTGGAAATTATAAAAAAGGCAGTTAAGATTGATAATTTAGTTAATATTAATACGGCTGATTTGGGTGAATTGGATACTTTGCCAGGAATTGGACCAAAAACGGCCCAGAAAATTATTGACTATCGGATTAATCACGGGGGTTTCAAAAGTATTGACGAGATAAAAAATGTTAGTGGAATTGGACCGAAAAAGTATGCAGACTTGGTTACTAAAATTAGTCTCTAATATTTTTCAGGCCTTGCCAGTAAAGGAGGCGGGATTGTTAGCAGGTATTTTATTTGGAGACAAAAGTGGCTTTTCTAGGGGTTTTTATAACGACTTAAAAAATATTGGTATTGTTCATATTGTGGTAGTTAGTGGTATGAATGTAATGATTTTAGCCCGCTTTTTCATTGAAAGCTTGGCAGGGTTGATAGGTAGAAAGTGGGCAATTTTGTTAGGATTATCAGTAATTTGGTTTTATAGTCTAATGATTGGTTGGCAACCGCCAATTTTGAGGGCAGTTTTATTGGTAACTTTTCTTTACTGGGCTCAACTCTTGGGAAGAAAATTTAATCTTGGTCGAGTAATAGTTTTAATAATTTTAATGATGATTTTGGCTGATTATACTATGCTATCCCAGGTTAGTTTTTGGTTAACTTTTATTGGATTTGGAGCAGTAGTTTTAGATCCTTATTGGGTATGGCTTTGGATTACTCCTGTTTTAGCTCTGGTGTTTGGTAGGATAAGTTTGATTGCTCCTTTAGCTAATGCTTTAGTTTTGTTTTTAGTGGAAATAATTACTATTATTGGCGGGTTAGGGGCTGTTTTAAACAGCAAATTTATTTTATGGCTAATTATGCCTTTACTGCGGTATATCATTATTGTTACCAATCTTTTAGGTCAGTTAAAATGGTCTAGCCTGACAATTAAGTTTAATTGGCCAATGATGATCGGCAGTTATTTATTATTGATTTGGTTTTATCTTAAAAGGCGTGATCTTAAGCAGAAAAAACCAAATTTTACTGGCAGTTAGCGGTCTACTTTTGGCCTTTTGGTTTTGGCAAGTAAGGCCAGATAATCGGACCCGAGTAATTTTTTGTAATGTTGGACAAGGAGATGGTGCAATTGTTATTAAAAACAATTTTCAAATGCTTATTGATGCTGGTCCTCAAAATAGCAAAATGGCTGAATGTTTAGGTAGGTATGTTCCATTTTGGGACAAAGAAATAGAAGTTTTTGTGGCTTCACACAGCGACCAAGACCATATTGGTGGTTTAGCGGCGATAAAAAGGGGATACCACCTTGAAAAGGAGATTACCTACCAGAATATTGATGCCGGTGACGTAATTAGATATGATGGAATTGATTTTGTTGTCCTTAGTAACAGCGAATTATCTTTAATTGGAGTATTGAAAACTGGGAGTAAGAAAGTTTTGTTTATGGGAGATGCTGATGTAGGCATGGAATATCAAATTAAAGAGCCGGTGAATATTTTAAAAGTGGGTCATCATGGCTCAGAAACATCGACTAGCGAAGTCTTTCTAGATAGAATTAAACCCCAAATAGCAGTGATTAGTGTTGGTAGGGGTAATATTTATGGGCATCCCAAACAGGCTATTCTGGATCGTTTATCGGCCAGAGGCATAGAGATCAAACGGACTGATGAAGAAGGCGACCTTATTTTTGATTTATCTCTTGATAAATAGTTTCAGAAATTTGACTAATGATCTGACTAAGATTGTTAAAATTATTTCCCCGAGTCATAACACAGAGAAGATAAGGTTTATCAGGAACGTAAATAATGCCGCAATCGTGTAATTGGTATTCGCCGGTATTGGTGTAATGTCTTTCCCCGAACTTATGAGCGACTGTTATATTATTTGGTACACCAGCTACCAGTCCTTGGTGAAAAGTGGTTTGAGAGAGTAAATTTAAAGCCTTTTCTGACATAGAGCGGTTTAAATAAGAAGCATTATAAAGAATACGAAAAAATGAAGCATAGCCACTAACACTTAAAACATTACCCGTCGGATTATTTTTTGCTTTGGAAATATCAACTCCCAAATCAGTATATACTTTATACACTAGATCATTATCAATATGATCCAATAAAAGCCGATAAGCGTTGTTATCTGAAAAAATAATCATTCTCTTAACTAATTCCTCAACAGAGTAGGGTTGATTTAATTCTAAAGTTTTCTCCGGAAGGATATTTTGTTCTGATGGGTCATAAGTGAGAGTGTTGACAATTTCTTCCTGTAGAATAGTCGGTTTTTCCTCGGCCGCTTTATAGTAGGCTATCATTAAGGGAACTTTGATCAGGCTGGCGGGAGAAAAAAATTCTTTCTCATTAATACCAAACCAAGGTCCATTATTTAAATCGCGGTAATAAACCGAGGCAAAGGAAATATGATGATTATTTATTTTATTGTTAATGATTGAATTTGTTTTTTCCCTTAATTCATTTAAATTTTGATTGTTCGTGGCAGTCCAGAAATCACATTCGAGAAGAGGGTTGATAAATTGATAATGCTGTTTATCTCGGGTTTCTTTGAAACCAGGTAAATTAAACCGTGACAAGTTATATTTGGCTGTTACAAAACCCAAGACAAAAGAGACAATTAGTAGAAGGTAGTTTATTGGTTTCGTATAGGGTTTATTTTATAGTAAAATATGGGGAAATGAAAGATAAAATGAAAGATAAGAAGAATCTTTATGTTTTAGTGGAATTTCCTTATCCCTCAGGAAGCGGACTACACATGGGTCATACCTTTAGTTATGTTGGTGCGGATGTTTACGTTAGATTTAAGCGAATGCAAGGTTTTAATGTTTTATTTCCTATCGGTTGGGACGCTTTCGGATTACCAACAGAGAATTACGCTATAAAAATGAAAAAGAAACCCCAGGAAGTAACTGCAGAAAATATCAGTATGTTTAAAAACCAGATGAAAAAATTGAAACTTTCTTTTAATTGGGATAGGGAGATTAGTACGGCTGACCCCAGATATTATCGATGGACTCAATGGATTTTTATTAAGTTATTTGAGCAAGGTTTGGCCTATAAAAAGGAAGTACCGATTAATTGGTGTCCTGCCTGTAAGATTGGTTTAGCCAACGAAGAAGTAGTAGCAGGGAAATGTGAACGGTGTGGTACTGAAGTCGTAAAGAGAAGAGTTTCACAATGGATTGTTAAAATTACTAATTACGCTGATAAACTAATTGAAGGATTACAAGAAACAGATTTTGAAGATAAAATTAAAAAAGCTCAAATTAATTGGATCGGAAAATCAACTGGCGCCTTGATTAAATTTCCAATTTCTAATTCCGAATTTCAAATTGAGGTATTTACTACCAGACCTGATACTTTACCTAGCGCGACCTTTTTAGTTTTAGCACCGGAACATTCTTTTGTTTCAGATTTAATTTTGCAGTGCTCACGCCCTTCGGATGATTGCGCGCTGAAAATTAAATCTGAAACGATTGAAAATATTAGGAAGTATGTTGAGCAGGCGGGAAAGAAAAGCGACTTTGAAAGAGGGGAATTAAATAAAGAAAAAACGGGTGTCTTTACGGGTTTATATGCGACTAACCCTTTTAACGGCCAACTAATGCCGATTTGGATTTCCGATTTTGTTTTGGACAGTTATGGTACTGGAGCTATTATGAGTGTTCCATCTCAAGACCAGAGAGATAGAGAGTTCGCGAGGAAATTTAATCTGCCAATTATTAGTAAACCTAATTTAGATATGAAAGAAGCTTTGAAATATGGTCAAGTATTTACCTCATATCATCTAAGAGATTGGATTTTTAGTCGACAGCACTACTGGGGAGAGCCAATCCCGATGATTTATTGTGATCATTGTGGTTGGCAAACTGTTCCCGAGAAACAACTACCGGTAGTTTTGCCCGAAGTGGGATTTTATGAACCAACTGATACCGGTGAAAGCCCCTTATCAAAAATAACTGACTGGATTGACACGACCTGTCCGAAGTGTGGAAACAAGGCTAGACGGGAAACAGATACTATGCCTAATTGGGCTGGTTCTGATTGGTATTTTTTGAGATATTTAGATCCATTTAATGAAAAGGAATTTTGTAGCCTAGATAAGGCAAGAGAGTGGTTGCCGGTGGACATTTATATTGGTGGTGATGAACATAATACTCTTCATTTACTTTATTCTCGCTTTATTTACAAATTTTTGTTTGATTTAGGTTTAGTTACTTGTCCAGAACCATATCTTAAGAGGTTGTCTCATGGAGTAATTTTAGGACCTGATAACCAAAGGATGAGTAAATCTAGAGGTAATGTTGTTGTACCAGATCAAATGGTCGATCGATATGGAGCTGATGTGGTTAGAATGTATTTGATGTTTATGGGACCATTCAACAGTACTATGATTTGGAATGAAAAAGCCCTAATGGGGGTAAAAAGGTTTTGGGATAAGTTTCAACGATATCTTAATGAAGTTAAAATGACGACCCAGAATTGTTCTGAGGTGGAGGCAGTCGTTAACAAATTAATAGAAGAAGTTACTAATGACCTAGAAAAGTTTAAATTTAATACAGCTATTGCTAAGATTATGAAGGCATTTAAAAAAATTACTAACTACCAATTACCCATAACTAAAAGAGAAAAAGAAATTTTATTAGCTGTTATAGCTCCTTTTGTAGGTGATGATAGTCAGGTTGTTTGGCCCAAAGCAGATAAAAAATATTTAGTTACTAAAACGGTTTATTTACCGATAGCAGTTAATGGCAAAGTAAGAGATAAGATAAAAATAGATCAAAAGACTAATAAAAATATAGTTTTATTACAAGCACAAAAAATAGTTAATAAATGGGTTGGTGATAAGAAAATTGTGAGAAAAATTTATGTACCCGGAAAGATGATAAATTTTGTTTTGCGGTAAAAATTAATCTATTTTGTTTTTATTTTTTCTAGAAAGATTAAAACCTAAAAGGTAATTGTTGCGGGAAATATTTTATCCGCAAATAACGCGGGGATTAATTTTTATTTGCGGAGATTATTCTTAGCCATATTTGAATTATGCGGAAAATGCCTCTTTTGATGGTATCCCTAGGGGGAATTGAACCTCCATTACAGGTTTAGGAAACCTGTGTTCTATCCGTTGAACTATAGGGACATGGATTGCCTTTTATCTTTTGTTTTTATTACTAATCAGTTTTAGCAATCTCGATGTCGGGGATACTGGATTCGAACCAGCAACCTCCCGCACCCGAAGCGGACGCGCTAGCCAATTGCGCCAATCCCCGTAATATAAGGTTTACCCTTGTCTTTAAGTCTATCATTTTGACTTAGACTTTATCTGCCGACAAGGAAAGTTATTCATGAGTAATGGCTATTATAATACATTTAGAGGATATTCAAAACTAGTGATTGACTTATATTAATAAAGATCATAAGGTTTATAGATTGATATTTATTTTTTAGTAAACTAAAAGCTAAATTAGCAGACAACTGCCTTGACTGCTAAACAATTTAGATAGCAATAAAAGAAGTATTTTCGCACCACTTATAGTAATTTACTTTGTATTTGATCTAAAACCGGGATTAAACGACCTCCTCCGGAAAAGTTATAATATAGGTTATCTAATTATCTAATACTTAAAGCATAAAGATTATCATCAAGGATGATTATTTCACTACCATCGGTTTTAGAAGCAAGGAAATTATTACTGAATTTGCCTGAAAAAATGGGGCGAAGATTAGTTCCGTCATAATCAATAGTGAAAATTTTGTCTTGTTGGATAAAAATAAGGTTGTTTGAATCTGGTAGCCAGGAGAGAAGAGTTAAGTCTTGAGCATTGCCAATTTTAAAATTAGTATCATCTTTAATGTCATAAACGTAATAATTTCCTTTTTTAATTTGACGGGTTTGAGCCTGGGTACTTTGATTAGGTGGGGGCAGAATGAGGTTATCATCAAGGTTATAGTCGGATCGGGCTAAATATAAAAATCTTTCATTATTACTTGAAAATAAGGCTAGTGATGAAGAGGCAGTGCTGACAAAGTTTTGAAAGACGGCGGGTAACTTTTTAATACTTTCCTGAATTTGAACACTTTCTGCCCTTTTCCAAGAAGCTAAGATAATAGATTTATTGAGGGTTACATCCTGAAGTTTTTGATAAATAATTGGTTCTTCAAGGTTAATTAAGTAAGAGATATTACCATTTTGGGAAGTAGCGAGTAGTTCTTTACCATCAGGAGAAAATTGAAATTTAAATTTAGACCAATCAAGATTATGAAAATTAACAGCGATTAATTTAGGCTGATTTTTACTCAAAGGAAGAAGATTGTTGGTTAAATCATATTGGTAAAGCCCATTATTTTTTGAAGCAGAGGCGGAAGCAACTGCATAGATAATTTTGGTACCAGTAGGGGAAAGAACTGGATTAATGGCGCCGCTGAAGGTAATAGAACGAATATCTGGAGTAGTTCTAAATAAATAGGCATCAGTTTGTTGAACTACCTCTTTTTTTAAGGAAATTCTTTTTTGCCACGGAGTATAACCGTCTTTAACAATCTTAACATCGTAATCACCAGGCGGTAGATTAACAATGTTGTCAGTAGCTGTGACGAGGTGATTATTAATGTAAACTGAAGCTGCTTTGGGTTTAGAAGTAACGGAAAGAATTCCTGTTGCCTTCAGATTAATGCCTTGTTCTAGACTAATTCGGTAGCCCTGAGCATAAATAATAATTAGGCTGGTGACGATTATTATTGCTGTTAAAATAGACAAAATGACTTTTAAACTTCTTCGATCTCTCTTTTCAACCATATCTTTACTTATAATAATACCATGATTCCCACTAATTTACCGAGTTTACTTGGAGTTTAATTAAACCAGTTGATAGAACTAGTTTTAACCCAGGCGGTAGATTTACCTCCAGCAGAGTTAACAAAAGTTATCTCGGTTAGATCAGTAATTCGATTATTGTAATTAAAAAGATCTTTAGCTGTTATTTCACCCTCCCGTTGATTGTCTAAACTAGCTACATGGACTCTAATTTGATCAAGGGTAATATAGCCATGACTATGTTGATGGTAGCTGTTTTGATATTCTACCTCTCGATAGTAATCGAGACCAAAACTAGATTTTGTTGGTGATTGATCTAAGATTTCACCAGTAATATAGCCAGTAACTCCGTTAGGATAAACATAAGCCACTCGGCCTATAGGGTGGCCATTATTGAGATAAATCCGCCATTTAGACAGATTATTTATAAAATAATCCTTGGCATCTAAATCAAAAATTTGACTGCCATTTTCATCATTACCGGTTAAATAAGTGCGATTCCAGAGGGCCAGATAGTAATTGGTGGGGCAACCCCAGTAACGAATATAGCCATTAATTGTCTTTTCGATATCGCTTTGATAATCAACGATAATAATCGGTTGTGTCTGGTCGCTATAGTAAGCTAAGCCGGCAATGTTTTTATAGTTATCAGAGAAGTCATAAGTAATGTGATTGTAAGTACCCTCTATCGGGCTACCGTTTAAGTAATAAATTCCATCGAAATTTTGAGCGTAACCTACTATTTCCTTAAGATCATTGCTGCCTTGACGGACTACTAAAATATCTTTAAATTTGCCTTGAGATTGAGAAGGAATATTATCCGCTCGACGCAAGTTATTATATCTGGTATCTAAGGCTAATTTTTGGTAATTGTTTGGATTATAGTAAAAGAAGGCGGAGTTTTGGAGAAAGTAATCAGCAGCCTCCCGGTCTTCGAAGAAAGTATCCCGACTTTCAATTTTGTTTAAAATAATACTGTAGTAAGTGTTGGCTCTTTCGTCATTAGTATTACCTACCATGGTTTGAATTCGTTTAACAACTCGCGTTTGAATTTCGCTTAAAACTGGTTGGGATGATGAATTACCCGAGGATAATCTTTCATATCTTTTATCCAAGGTTAACTTAACGGGATCATTAGGATTAAAGTAGAAAAAGATAGAATTTTGAAGAAAATAATCAGCGGCTTCCAGATCATTAAAGGCTTCCTGTCTTTCTTTTTTATCTAAAATAGTTTCATAGTAAGCATTTGTTTGGTCATCATGATTGTTGCCAGGCATGGTGGCAATTAATTGTTGGATTCTATTCTTGATTTTACTTTCTTCGGAGAGAGAAGATTGATTTGTTTTTGAACTAAGGTTTTGATACCTTTGATCCAAAGCTCTTTTGGTTTGGTTATTGGGATTATCGTAAAAAAGAGAAGAATTCTTTAGAAAGTAATCGGCTGACGGCCAGTCACTGAAATCCTCTCCAAACTCAATTTTATCGAGGATAATTTGGTAATAATTATTTGCCTGCTCATCATTATTACTTCCTAACATATCAACAATATGGGCATATACCTTTTTTTCGATACTAGTTTTATATTCCTTAGCCAAAATTTGGCATGGATAAAAAAGTCCCAGTATTGTGATTAAAATAACTAGAGTTACTTTATTACTAATTTTCATAGTTGCTAGTATAACATATATTTTATAAGATGCAATAGGTAATATGCTAGAATGAAATATGAAGTTGTTAAGAAGGTTAGGGATTGATTTGGGGACATCCAATACTTTAATTTGGGCAGAAAATGAGGGGGTAGTTTTGTCAGAACCAACCCTAGTAGCAGTTAGTATTGAGGAAAGAAAGATTTTAGCAGTCGGTAATGAGGCCAAGGAGATGGTGGGTAAAACCCCGGAGTATATAGAAGTAGTTAAACCTTTAGAAGATGGGGCTATTGCTGATTATGAAGTAAGTGAAGCAATGATTAAAGCGTTTTTACGCCGGGTAATTGGTAAAAATTGGTTTGTCGGGCCGGAGGTGATGATAGGTGTTCCAGCTGGCATAACTCAGGTAGAACAAAGAGCAGTTCTAGATGCGGCTCTGGGAGCCGGCGCCCGGAAAGTATATTTAATTGATAAACCGTTAGCAGCCGCTATCGGTACTAAAATTCCTGTGGCAGAGAGTTTGGGTAACATGATTGTTGATCTTGGTGGAGGTAATACGGAAGCAGCTGTAGTTGCTTTAGGGGGAATTGTTACTCATAACAGTGGTAAAGTAGGTGGCATTAAGATTGATAGGGCGATAGTAGATCATTTTAGGAAGGTCTATGGAATAATTATCGGGGAACAGACAGCCGAGATGGTTAAGATTAAGTTAGGTAGTGCCGTTAAACTAAAAAGGGTAGAAACCACAGAGGTAACCGGAAGAGATTTTTTATCTGGTTTACCTAAAAGTATTCAAGTTGATTCTGAAGCAGTTTATGAAGTTCTCAAACCTATTCTGGGGATGATTTTGGAAGTAATTCAGGGAGCCTTAGCAATAACTCCTCCGGAACTTTTGTCCGATATTATTGACAGAGGAATTGTGCTGGCCGGAGGAAGCTCTCAAATAAGAAATTTGAATGTGTTATTAACTCGAGAAATTGGGGTGTCGGTTCATGTTGCTCTCGAACCGCAATTATGTGTTATCAAAGGAATTGGTTTAGCTTTAGAAAATTTAGATACCTATAAGAAAGCACTTTGTCAGCAGTAGAGGCCAATTATTCTGTTTTAATTCTTATCATATAATAGTAGAAAAGTATTATAAATAATTATTTTCGTTTTTTTACCTATTATAAGGTATATTATATGAGTAAAATTATTGTTCATTAGTGTTGAACTAAGTTAATAAAATTTATTAAGAACTTACTCCTATAATAATGATAATAAAAAGCAATGATCCAGTTGTTTATATCATTCTTATAATGATCATAAATTTTTTATTAAGTTTTTCTTCTTAATCTTCTTAAGATAATTTCATTGTCGATAGAGATCTTTCACAAATAAGAGTTAAATTTTTAAAGTGGTAAAATAATAAGATAGATGGATAAAAATGACGATACTAGCGTACAAATATTCAATATCAGTCTTTTTGGCGGAACACAAGCTGAACTGCTAAGTAAAATAACGAATTGGTTAGATTCAAAAAAAGAGAAAAAGTGGATAGCTACGGTTAATCCAGAATTTATAATGAAAGCAGGAGAAGACAGGCATTTTTTCGATATCCTTCAAAAAACCGATCTCAATGTGGTTGATGGGAAAGGACTTGCCTGGGCTATAAAAGTTAAACGACATCGAAAAGTAGAAGTAATTCCTGGCAGTGATTTAATGGCGGAATTATGTCGGATAGCAGCAGAGCGGGGTTATTCGGTTTACTTTTTGGGAGGATGGGAAGATCGAGCCCGACAAACTGCCTGGTTTTTAAAAAGAAAATATCCTGGCTTAAAAATAGCTGGTTATTATGCTGGCCAATGTCGAGGAAACGATCAAATTATTCGCGACAAGATAGGTAATAAATATATAGATATTTTGTTTGTTGCTTACGGGATGAAAACCCAAGAAGAATGGATAGAAAGAAATTTGAGGTGGCTCAAAGTGGGATTAGTTATAGGGGTGGGTAGGAGTTTTGATTATTATAGTGGTGCTTTAAAAAGGGCCCCAAAAGTTTGGCGTCAATTAGGTTTAGAATGGTTATACTCTCTGATCCAAGAGCCTAAAAGGTGGCGTCGTCAATTAGTTCTACCTAAATTTGCCCTAAAAGTTTTATTTCCAGCTCCAGATCAAGATTAAGTTTATTTTTGGCTTGGGATTGAATTAGTTTAATCAGGGTATAATAATCCCGAGCTGAAGCCTGATTATTGTTGGTAATAAAATTGGCGTGGATTGGGCTTATTTGGGCGTCGCCAATACATAATCCTTTGAGTTTTAACCTTTTGTCAATAATTGAACCAGCCGGTTCAAGCGGCATATCTGCCGGAAGGCGAGAAGGGTTCTTAAAGATACAGCCAAGGGAATTCATTGGCTGTGTCTTGATTTTTTGATTAACGATTTTTTGAACTTTTTGATAAGCAACGGCTGTGTTACCTGGTTTCAGTTGAATGACAGCTGATAATATTATAGGATATTCATTATCAAAAATTTCGGTCGATTTAGTTATAGTCGAAAAAAGACATTCGGGACTATGGATATTACCTTGGATAGCGCCGCCAAGAGTAGAGGGGATATAGGCAAAACTTTCTAAGCCAACTAACCCGTGCTTAAGTGAAAATTCAATAAGTTTGGCTAATTGAGTTCCTGACGCTGCCCAAATTTGATGGTGGGGAAGTAATTTAATAGCTGAAGCCGAATTTTTAATAACATAACCAGAAATACCTTGGTCGCTAATAAGAACGTTAGAGCCATTACCTAAAACCGTTATCTTTTTAATGTGTCGCTTTTTAAGACCTTCTAAAACCGCTTTAAATTGATGATAAGAGGTAACCTCGAGGAAATACTCGGCCGGCCCTCCAATTTTGACAGTGGTGTAAGGTGCTAGGGGAATATTTTTTAGAAATTTCATAAATAATGATATCACGGCCGGTTTCTAGTGCCAATATATTATAATAAATTAGTATAGGGAAAAATGTGGATAGGTGATTAAAAATAGAGTATCCTATAATATGTTTAAGAAAAAACTCAACTACGAATAAGGTAAAATTATTAGGATGATTTTAGGAATTGATCCAGGACTAGCTGGTACTGGTTGGGCAGTTTTGGAAGAGGAGGAATTAATAGATTGTGGCTGGATTAAAACTCAGTCTAATGAAAATATTACCGTGAGATTAGGTAAAATATGTGATATAATTGAACGGTTGATTGTTAAATATAAGATTGAAAATATAGCTTTGGAAAATTTATTTTTTACTAAAAATATTAGTTCTGCTTTAAGAGTTTCACAAACGATTGGAGCCATTAGGGCTACTGGTTTTAAAAGGGGCATTAAGCTGTTTGAATATACTCCACTCCAAATAAAATCAACCTTAGTTGGTTATGGTAGGGCAGAAAAATCACAAGTGGAACTAATGGTCAGAAATATCTTGGGAATTAAGCAACCTATTAAACCTTCTCATACGGCCGATGCCATAGCCGTTGCCCTGACTCATTTATATATCAAGCACGAGGTATAATGGAGTATGATTGCTAGTCTTCAGGGAAGAGTTGAACGGGTGAATAATGGTCAAATAGAGATTGAAGTAAACGGAGTAGGTTATCTTATTACTTTAGGTGAAAGACTAGTAAAAGATATAATTGAAGGGACAATAATTAAGTTAAAGACCTATTTATCCATCTCTGAAAATAATCTGGCTCTTTTTGGCTTTAAAACGGACCAAGAGGTTAATTTATTCAGAATGTTAATTACTGTTCCTGGTGTAGGACCAAAAACTGGATCTCAAATCTTAGGGAAAGCGGAAGCAGAAGTTATTATTAGGGCTATTAGTGAAGCCGATGTTGATTTTTTTAGTGAAATTAAGGGAATCGGTCGGAAGACAGCTCAAAGGATTATTATTGATTTAAAGCCCAAACTTGGCAGTTTTAAAGAGTTGGATTTAATCAAAAATGGTGAACTATTGGAAGATGATCTGTATCTAGCCTTGCAACAGTTAGGTTTTGAAGGGAAGGAAATTAAAAAAGTAGTTAGTAAGTTACCGAAGGATATTTTAACAATTGAGGAGAAATTGCAATGGTGTCTTCAAAATCTTTAAGACCACAGACATTGTCGGAATTTATCGGTCAGGAACCAGTAAAACATCAACTCCATATTTTTTTAAAAGCGGCTAAAGATAGGGGAGACTCACTCGACCATATTCTATTTTACGGCCCACCGGGATTGGGCAAAACAACTTTAGCCATGTTAATTGCTAAGGAAATGGCAGTTAATATTAAGACTACTTCAGGGCCGGCCTTGACTCGGGCTGGAGATTTAGCTTCTATTTTAACTGCTCTTAAAAAGGGAGATATTTTATTTATAGATGAAATCCATCGTTTAAATAAAAATGTGGAGGAAGCTCTTTATAATGCCATGGAAGACTATGTTTTGGATATTATTTTAGGTAAAGGTCCGGGGGCGCGAACGGTTAGATTAAATTTGCAAAGATTTACTATAGTGGGAGCGACGACCAGAATTGGTTTGATGTCGGGACCATTGCGTGATAGATTTGGTTATATCCAACAATTGGATTTCTATGATGAAACTAGTTTAGCGGAAATAGTTGCGAGGACAGCCGAAGTGTTGCAGGTGAAAGTTGATAAAGAGGCGGCTAGGGAAATTGGAAAACGGGCAAGAGGAACACCGAGATTAGCCATTAGGCTTTTAAAACGGATTAGGGATTATGCTCAAATAAAAAATAAAAATTTAATTACTCTTAAGGAAACAATGGAAGCCCTAGTTATGTTAGGAGTAGATGAATTAGGTTTAAATGAGACAGATAGAAAGTATTTAGATGTGGTTAAAAAACAATATGGCGGCGGGCCAGTAGGAGTGGAAAATATTGCGGCAGCTTTAACCGAAGATATCGGAACAATTACTGAGGTTTATGAACCTTATTTAATGAAAAAAGGTTTGATTAAACGAACTCCGAGGGGCCGGGTATTAGTTGAAAAAGGTTTATTCTCTTTGAATTCCCAGTAACCAAAGCACCGCTTCCTTGCGATAGCGTCGATCACCTCGAGCGTTGATTCTAATGGCTGGCAATTTACCTCGTTTACCCCAACGTTTGATAGTCAGTTTAGAAACCCGAAGAAGGTCGGCAACCTCTCCTACTGTCATAAGATCAGGTAGATTATCGATAGAGACCCCATTAACCTTTTTAGGTTTCACAGAGTTATCTTGTGATAGAGTTTGATCGGTCATTATAGTGGCTCCTCTTATATCAAAGTAATGTTTAACTGTAAAGAGTAAAACACATATGATACTAGTATGTCAAGATATCAAGATGGATTGGAGCGATGAAAATCGTCTTCAAGACGAAGTTCATCATTTTCAGTGGAGGGATGATGAGGGTCAGTATGGATCCAGATTTCGGCAACTAAACCTGGTTGTTTGAGGCCACTGAGACGATGGGGAATTTGAGGCTCCAATATAACAGTTTGATGGCGATTGAGGATAAATTGTTTATTACCCTGGGTAACTTTAACCGGGCCATTAATGACAAACCATTTTTCAGAGCGATGAAAATGTAGTTGAAGAGAGAGCTGTTTTTGAGGTTCAATAAGGAGAATTTTAGGACTAAGTGATCGATCTTTAGAGTTGAAGTCAGGAAAGAATAATTGGAGAAAACGACGGGTGGAATCAGGGGCAATATTCCAAAAAGCTCCCCATGGTCGGTTTAAATCTTTATTATTATATTTTAACTTTTGATTAACTAACCAGACTTCAGTTTGATTGACAAGTTCATTTTTAGTCATTTTTATATTATGATAAATATAGCATATGAAACCGGTGATAATCTGTGGGGGCATTGGAACAAAAATGTGGCCTCTGTCCTGTTGGAAAATGCCTAAACAGTTTTTACCGCTAATTAATGGAAAATCATTATTTCAGTTGAATTGGGAAGCCTTAAGATTGAAATTTAAACCGAATGAAATTTATCTTCAAACAAACAAAGAACAGGCAGTTATAGCTAATAACCAAATTTCGGAGATCATTGACGAAAATATTTTTATTGAGCCGGAGATGAAAAACCAAGGTCCGGCAACAGGTTTTGCCGCAGCTATGCTTTATCGGCAATTTCCTGATGAACCATTTATGTTAGTTCAAGCCGATGTTTTAAGACAACCAACGGAAAAGTTTTTGGAAATGATCGATCAATTTGATAATTTAATCAGACAAAAAGGTAAAATAGTAACTGGGGGAATGAAACCTAAAGAGGCTGTTATGGGAGTGGATTATTTGAAGATAAATAAAACAACGCGGCAAATGGAAGAGTGGTTAGGACGGGGAGAAAAAGAACAGATAGAGTCATATTTAACTACAGGTGATGTTTTAATCCATACTAATCATTATGCTTGGACACCAAGATTAATGTTGGATCTTTTTAAACGACGAAAGCCGGCATGGTATCAGCCGTTGGTTAATATTATTAACGGAGGAAATATAGCGGTTGAATATGCTAAAATGCCCAGTGGTCCGATTGAAGAGATTACCAGAGAAGAGTTACTAAATGGTTACATAATTGAATTGCCTTTTGATTGGGTTGATTTTGGTACCTGGGAATCAGTAGCTGATTATTTGGTTCGAAATGGTTTGTGGCAAAAAGATAGTAACATTTTGGAAATTGAAGGTCAAAATAATTTTATTAAAACACCTTCAGGGAAGAAAGTAGCCCTTATTGGTTTAAATGATTTGGTGGTGATTGACAATGGCGAGGCCTTGCTTATCACCACCAAAAATAATTCAGGTAAAGTTAGTGAAGCGGCAGCTTATTTTAATTCGACTTGAGCTCCCGCTGCCTCTAATTTAGTTTTAATCTCATTAGCAGCTTCTTTTTTCATAGTACCGATTTCGGCCGGAACATTGTCAACTAAATCTTTAGCCTCTTTAAGGCCTAACTCAGGTTTGAATTCACGAATAACTTTAATAACAGCGATTTTGTTGGCTCCGGCATTAGTTAGAGTAATGTCAAATTCACTTTTTTCTTCAGCCTCAGCCACAGGCCCGGTAGTATTAGGAGTAGTTCCTGTATTGTTTTGGGCAGGAGTTGTTCCCGTACCCATGCTCACCGCCACTGGTTGAACATTAAATTTTTCCTCAAGAGCCTTAACTAACTCTGAAAGCTCTAAAATTGAAAGTTCAGATATAGAGTCAATTAGTTTCTGGACTTTTGTTGATGTTTTATTTTCTTCCTTTTTCATAAAAATATTAATTTTTAATTTATAACTAATTCATTAATTTTTAGTAGTTACCATTTTGAGAGCTAGAATCAGTTGGGTTTGATTATAACTAAGGGTGTAGATCAACCTCTGAAGGGGATTAATGAGATTGTTTGTTAATTGAGATAGAAGGATTGATTTGGAAGGAAGATTAATAAGGGTTTTAATTTGATCAATTGTCAATAGTTTTTGTTCGTAAATTCCATATTTAAATTCGATTACTTCCTTATCTTGGCGAATTTTTTCAATTTCCTTTAAGGGAGTTATCTCATCTTTTTGACAGAAAACAACTGCTGTTGGGCCGATCAGCTCCGTTGGTAATTTAATACCTAGTTGACTTATGGCCCGACTGAGGAGGGAATTTTTAATAACCTCTATTACGCCCCCATTTTCTTTGACTTTAGCCCTAAGGGCGGCAAGATCACTGGCTGTTAGACCTTGGTATTGAAATAAAACCACCGAACCAGCCTTTTTTATATTTTGAGTAATTTCTAAGACTTTTTCTATTTTTTCAATAGTGGGCATAGACACCTTTTCCCTCAGTAGGATTTATGATAACACCTACTATCTTAGGGTTAGACAAGGAATTATATCATGGTATGATATAATTACAACCCCGATGAGGATATATTTTGTCGCTTCCCCTAGAACAGTAGCTAAAAATCCTCTTGTGTTTACTAAAATTTATAGGATTTTAGCCAAGCATAATAAAATGGTTGATAATTCGATTTTAAAATGGACCAGAGAAGGTTTTAAGGGATCTCCCGGTTATGAAAATGCGGTGGAAAAGGTTAAAAAAGCAGAAATAGTTATAACTGAGGTGTCGTGCCATAGTTTATCGATGGGTTTTGTGATCAGTCAGGCTTTAGAGTTTAATCGACCAGTAATCGCTCTTTTTAGAAAAAGAAGAAAGCAATCGTTTTTGAAGTGGATGAAAAATAAAAAATTGGTTCTAGCCGCTTACGATGAGAAGACTATTGCTAAAGTAATTAACCGGGCCTTAAAAGAGGCAGAAAAATTGGTTGATGTTCGGTTTAATTTTTTAGTTAATCAGAAGATTTTGGCTTATTTAGATTGGGTAGCCCGTAAAAAAATGGTCCCCCGGTCAGTTTTCTTGAGAGATTTGATTGAAAAGGAAATGGTTAAAGATAAAACATATAAAACTAGTTAGATTGTTTGATGGTTTGTTTAAAGTTAGCTTTTATTTTTTGCCAGTAAGGTGATTGACGACAGAGAAATTGTTGGTCAGATTTATCTTGAAGCCAAGCTTTCACTAATTCCTCAAGATAAATGGTATTTTGTGATCCTTTGACTAAAATAGCCGCTCGATCAGGAAGGGGAAAATTGACTGCCTGCCACCAATATAAAAAGGTAGGAGGGTTAAAAAATTTTTGGGTATTAGGACCGATACCAATAACCAAGTCAGCTGTTTTTCGAGCAAGGCGATAGATTTGCCGATGGGCATTTTCAGTTTCATTACCCAGTTCTCTCATATCACCCAGAACAGCTACTCGGGGATGAGGAAAAGTTTTCAAAAATTTTAACATTTCCATCGCTGCAACCGGCGATGAGTTATAAGAACTATCGATGATAGTAGAATGATTAATTCCCTTAAATAAACGACAACGGCCAGGTGGAGGAAGAAAATTAGTAAAATCTGGTTTAATTTTGAAAATTTTAGCTACAACGGCGGCAGCGCCAAGCGTTTGACCATAGATTACGGGAAGATGTTTAGGTGTCTTTAATTGTTTTATTTCGATCACTTTGGCAGAGGTTTGGATATAGGGTTTTAGGACAGGATTGATGATAGCATAGCCGGTTTTAGGTAAATTATTGATTAATTTAGCTTTTTCTGTAGCAATAGCCTTAAGACTCGGAAAATTTACCAGATGAACACTACTAACATTAAGAAGGATGCCAATGTCGGGTTGGACTATGGAGAGGAGGTAGTCCATATTTTTAGGTGGTTTGATACTGTCTATGCCCATTTCAATTATTAAGATATCGTAAATCTGCCAATTAGCAATCAATGCTAAGACTGCTAATACGAGCAGAATTGCCCAGTTGATAGGGGTATATTCCTTTATATTGAGTCCTAGAATACCTAACGGAATGCCGGACTCGGAATTGTAACCGGAAATGGCTTTAAGGCGAAGGTGGGGCTTTAAGACAGTTTCGATAGCCAAGATAGTAGAAGTTTTTCCGGCCGAGCCGGTAACCCCGATAATTTTTAATTTGGGATTAAGAAATTTGAGTTTGCGGATCTGAAGCCGGGCAAAGAAACGAAGATAGAGGAGAACTAGGGTGGATAAGTGCTTACGCATTGGTGTATTTTAACACTGAAGTACCTCCAGCTTTTTGGGGCTGTTAAACCAGATAATTAGGCTTC
>DAOTMI010000008.1:20734-33091 GCA_035450165.1 Candidatus Woesebacteria bacterium | reverse complement strand
AAGTAATGAGCAACCGAGGAAAAAAGAAACGCAAACGAAAACACGAATTTGCTTTTTCGGGATTTATGAAATGCGGAAATTGCGACTGCCTTATAACTGCTGAAAAACAAAAAGGGCATCACTACTATCGTTGCACCAAGAAAAAGCAACCTTGTAACGAAAAATATCTGCGGGAAGAAAACCTTGTTGAACAGATGAAAGCAATTATTCAAAAAGTTTCTTTGCCTGATGAGTGGGCGGAAAATATGCTTAACGAGATAAACAAAGAACGAGAACAGGCAAAAGAGGAAACGAAAGTCTTTGTTCAAAATCTCCAAACCAAGAAAACCGAAATTGAAGCCAAAGCCGAAAATCTGCTTGATTTGTTTATTGGCGGAAAAGGGATTGAACCAGAGGAATACCAAGCCAAAAAACAAAAACTTCTCAACGAGAAGCTGGACATTCAAGAGAAAATAAAAGATTTTGAACAAAAAGGAAATAATTGGCTCGAACCGATGAAAGAAATGATTTTAGCCAGTAGCCAAGCCAAAATTCTTTTGTCGCAAAGCGACAATCAAGAAATCCGAGCATTCCTAAAAAATATCGGCTCGAACTTCATTTTGAAAGATAAAAAATTCCAATTTGCGCTTAAAATCGGCTGGCGAGCCCTCGCAGAGGGCGAGCCAACCAAAACATTTCCTAACTGGCGGAGGGTAGAGGATTCGAACCTCTGCGGGCTTGTGCCCACTCGCTTTCGGGGCGAGCGCCATCAACCACTCGGCCAACCCTCCATCAATTAATTTAAAATTTAAAATTTTTAATCAATTTTTATTTACTAATTTCTAATTAAAAAAAATAAATAAATAGAAATTAGAAATTGATTAGAAATTAACAAATGTGTACCTGAGAGGGATTGAACCTCCAACCGCTGGTTCCGCAAACCAGTGCTCTATCCAATTGAGCTACAGGTACAAATCAGCCCAATTATACCAAAATTTAACTTGCTTTTTTCGATTCCAGCGGGAATTTTTTACCAAACCAATTAGTAACTTTATCAGTTAGCTGGGGTGATTCCTCCAAACAAGGAATTCTTCTGGCGATAATATTTTTAATTTTTTCTCTGTCTTCCGGATTAATAATAACTGCCACCTGCCGGGGAAAACGCAGATTAGTTTCAAAATTAATCACTTCTGAATCTAAACTGGGTTTGATCCAAAAACGACGAAGCATACCCCACTCCATTCTGGAATCACCCCAGTAAATTCCCCGATTAGTAATTCGATATTTAATCTTATTCGGCTCAATAGTTGATAGAGTGTAATAAAGGAATAAAGCCGAAAATAAAGCCACTACTAGTAAAAATTCTTTTAAATAGATAAAAATTATTGAGATTAAAACCAAAATAGCTATGGCTGTCAGCCAAAATTCTCGATCGCGTTTTTTAAACGGTCTGTCCATCTGCACCCATTCGTAAAGATCTTTCTCAATATTCATATCCATCACCATTTCTGACTTATCCTTATGCTTCATATCCTTTTTCATTTTAAAGCATTTTGGCGGAATTTGGTATACTAGAAACACTAGGAAGGATGCGGCGAATGGTAAGCCACAGGTTTGCTAAACCTGCGCCCGAAAGGACATGAGGGTTCGATTCCCTCTCCTTCCGCCAAAGGGTCAAAGTTCTATGCGACCCACTTGGTATAGCAGATTTCTCCTAACCTGCCTTTGTTTATTTTGTGAAATCAACATTTTTCGGTAAAGTAGCCTGTAATACAACTAGAAGATAGATTTGCTTTTCCGTACTTAATCTGAGAGAAAATATTACATGACACAGATAGAACCAATTGAAGTAAAAGAATTTATTTCGGAGTTAATGGAACAAATAATTTCTCATCTTCATCAGTTAGTTTTGGCCGATAAAAGAAAACGGATTGTGAGATACCTAAAAACTTAGCTACTATATTATCTTTGAGTTGAATTGCCCTGATGGCCAACTCGTCTTTAACAAGTCTGTTAGTTCCCGGTAGAAGGCAGATTTACTTCCTGGTCTTTTTTTAATTTCTCAACTTACCCAGTTCTAAAACGGAAACATTATTGGTAACACCCTTTTTTAACCAGACATAAATAGTTCGGTCATAAACACCATACTGAACAGCTACTTTTTTAACTTCATCACCGGCTTTAATCTTAGTTAATATTTCCTGTTTAACCTCATTATTAATGGTTGCCATAATTACCTCCTAAAAAGAAAAAATCAAATAGAATAATCACTCCAGTTTAAAAGGTACGGGTCAAAAACAATTGTCTGATAACAATGAAGTTGATTTTATATTTAATACTGTGGTTAAAACTATCAGAGAAACATTTAAAAGAGTGAATTTTTGAAAAATCAATTAATTATACTTGAATGAATCAACAATAATTGTTGACGAAACCTAAAATTTGGCCGGGGTCACAAAAAATGAAATTGACAGAGTAATTATGACCGGATGATAAAGCCTTATTCCTAAATTTAGACATTTAATGGAAGAAATATTTGGAAAGAACAAGGTAATGCTTTTCAAACCATTTACAATGGTTTCGAAAGGTTTGGCGGTAATCAGCAGTAAAATCTTTGCTTAAGTGCTATAATTTTGACCATGAAAGTATATATAACTCGACACGGTGAATCAGTTAGTAACGCTGAAGGATTCATTGCATTTTCTTACACTGGCTTATCTGAGAAAGGTATGGTTGACGCCAAGAAATTAGGTGAAAGATTGGCTAGAGAAAACATCAAAATAGACGCTGTTTATTGCAGTAGTTTATTTAGAACCCTTCAAACTATGGATCAGATATTTAAAGGTGGATTTAAAATAGATCCAAAAAAAGTTTTTGTGACTGATTTGGTAAGAGAAATAAACCGAGCAGAATATGAGGGGCAAACATCTACCGATTACTACGCCGTCCGTGATAGTAGTGGCTTAGATCCTGATGATTTTAAATGCAAGGGCGGAGAGAGTGAAAATGATGTTAAACGTAGAGCTGCGGAATTTAAGAAACTGGTTGAAGAATCAGGTTATAAGAATATCTTGGTCATCACTCATGGTCATTTTATTGGTCAATTCAATTCCCTATTTGGCATGAAGTTGGAACATACTACTGGTGGAGCGTTATCGCTGCTTGAAATTGAAGGTGATAAGGCTGAAGTGAAATTCTGGAATGATACCAGTCACTTAGAAGAAAGTCAGATGTCCGCCTAAAGAAATTCCGGCAATATCCATTGAGTTTGCTCGGTGGACGATTGTAGATAGATAATCAGCCGAGGACGAAAAATTATTAGAATTGAGACTAAAAAATATTAGGTTGGCTTTCTTATTGGGTTCTATTGATCCGTATCGCTCACCTAGTCCAAGTAATTTAGCTCCATTAATGGTAGCCATTTTAAGGACTTCACGGGAACTAATTACGGAAGGGTTTTGAGAATAACCGCGAAGTAGTCGGGAGGTGAATTCCATTTCTTTGAACATATCGGGAGAATTTAGAAAGATGTTATCTGTACCTAAAGCAACTAAAGTGTCTTGGTTTAATAAGCCTAAGATAGGAGGAAAACCAACTCCGGTGAGAGAATTTCCTCTGGGACAACAAACGACACCGATGTTTTTATTGCGAAGATACTCAGTTTCTTTTGATGTGGCCTGAACTAGATGGACTAAAAATTGTGGGTGCAGATAGTCAACAGTCTTATAGAAATTTTCGGCTGGTAAACCTTTTGATTCGAGAGAATGCATGGCAATAAAGCCGTTAGCACTTATCACTTCATTGGACAAATTCTGAAGATCTTCAATTGGAATATCTCTTATAAAACCAGGAGCAAAACCATCGGCACTATTTAGCAGATCAGTAACTTTAGCCTCATAAGGGAACTTACTTTTAAAACGTCCGACTAAAACAGATTTAAGTTCTGGTGGTAGGCATTCTTTGACAAGGTTTACGCCCTCAATTCCATTTTCACAAAAACTACAAATTAACCCGGTTCCACTTCTGATTATCTGGGAGACAGAACTTTTAATTGCCTTTTGGGTTTCTGCTTTGCTAACTGAAGTTATCTTGTCTCTCGTACCTTCAGGAAAAACTAATTCCTCTAAGGTTTGACCGACTCCAGTATCTAGAATGGTACTATCGTCTAAATGGAGGTGGGCATTAGTAAATGAAGGGCAAAGTAAAAATTGACGACCGTCAATGATCTCACAATCCTGAGAATTTATATTTTTCTCAATAGCCTTGATCGTATCTCCAACAACAAGAACATCGATATTTTTAGCGATTTCTAATTCTTCACCTTTTAAGACGGTAGTATTTTGTATTAGTTTACTGTTTTTGTTGGCCATGGCTGGATCGAGTTTCTAAATAATGGGTCAAAGAACTAGACAGGTCAATATCAAAACCACGTTGCTGACAAAAGCTAGTGACTAACTGAAGGGTTTGATCCCGAGTTTGGATACCAACATCAGCAAGATCACAAACAGCGTGAGTATAAACATGAGGATAATAAAAATAGTCTTGAGCAAAATGGATCCAACGTCGACGCGGAGTGTCGAGTGTCATTCGACTCTTTTTCCATTCGGAATATTCTCGAGTTATTGGATAAAAGAAGTCGGCATATTGGATTTCATGATCGGCATAGGCAAAGTTTTTGGGGGTTGGATCTATACCAACTTGAGTGCCTTTGGTTTGGAATAACTCACCAAACCTTTAGAGCTATATCAATTTCTTCAACACGCAGCCTCACTGCTTCATTGAATGAACGTCTACTCAATGGTTTACTTATTCGAAAACTTGATGAATTATATTCGATATTTGTATTGTCTTTATCAGAACAGTTTTTATCGGCCCGAATTTGTCTAAGATCGTTGAGCATATTTGAATCATTTAATTTGGAAGAAAGGTGCCATATGAAGAAATAATTTTGTCCGACATTTTTTCCTCATTTTCTAGTTTTAATACACAGGTATCAAGAGTTTCTCCACCAAAGTCAAACCCAAAATGAACCTCTTTAAATCTGGCAAGTTTGACTGCCGTTTCAGTCCATTTTAAACTAGGTTACCCTCAGTTATGTTATTGGCAAATCTAATAGGATGTCCTAAAACCCACACGCTCACTAACGCAGAGGTATTACTAGTACCAAAAATTACCTTATTATTTCATGTTCAAACCATTTCTCTTGAAAAGCAACTATTTTTTCTATCTCTTCATCGGTTATTGTTTGTCCTGTTGGTACCACCACTAATTTATCGTCATCATCTTTTAGACGATGAATAATTGCAATAACTTGGCCATGAAATGTCTCAACCGGGGTATTTACTTTAAGTAAATATGCATCTAATTCCTCCCCATCCGGAGCTAATACTCCTTTTATATATCCATAATTGCACTCATAGATAAAATTCCATTTTGGATGGGTGCTGCCAACGGCTCTATTAATTACTATATCGACTTCTTTTCCAAGATATTGTTTTGTTAAATTTAATGAAATTGAGTCTGTTATGTTTTGATTATATAACACCTTAGAATTATTTTAATTCTTGTTTGTATTCACTAATAATTTTTCTGAGCATTTTTGTCGCGCTTATATGTTGAAGACGGGCTTGCTTATTCAAAAACGTCAGTTCATTATTGGTAAGCACAAGACGGGATTAAAACGGTCAAGGTTTATATCAACTCATCCAGCGGTAAGCTAATAACCTTTTTTTTATCCTCAACGGTCAAAAATTAAAAGGCAGTTACTGATTAATAAAATTCAAAGAACCAAATCTCTGGTTTATCGTTAAAATATAAACATGGGGAGGAAGATAGGAGTTTGGTTAGGCTTACTAATAACCGGGGTATGGCTGGGGCAAAAATTCATTCCTTATTTAGGTTTCTTTCCTTATAAAGAGGAACTTCATCGTTTACCTCCGGCTGTTCTTCAACCTCTGGGCAACTTCGACGGTATTCATTATCTGTTAATTGCCCGGCAGGGCTACCAACAATATGAACAAGCTTTTTTTCCATTATACCCAAATTTAATCAAAGTCATGGGTAATTTACCATTAGTAAATGGTGTTTTAATTTCAGTAATTTCATTCATTTTAGGATTATTTATTTGGCAAAAATACTTTCAAAAAATCGGTCTGCCGGCTGACAAAATTCTATGGTTTTGGATTTTATTTCCAACAGCTTTCTTTTTCAGCACTGTTTATCCCGAAAGTTTATTTTTTCTCTTAATGGGTTTAACCCTGTGGTTAACAGCCGAAAAAAAATGGCTGCTGGCAATTTTAACCGGCTTCTTAGCCGCTCAAACTAAATTAATTGGTCTGGCATTAGTTATTCCAATTTTTTGGCAAAATCGGAAACAATGGTGGATTGGCTTGGGACCAGTAGCTGGCTTTTTAAGTTACTGTCTCTACCTCTGGCGGACTGTCGGTGATCCGCTGGCTTTTTACCATGCTCAGCCGATGTTTGGGGCTAATCGGGCTACCCGATTAATTTTTCTGCCGCAGGTTATTTGGCGCTACCTCAAAATTTTTGCTTTAGCCGGCCACGATTTTAAGTATTTTATCGCCATTCTTGAATTAGTCACCTTGATTGGCTGCCTATATCTGCTTTGTCGTAAAATAGTCTGGAGATATTGGGGATTAGCCCTTTTTTCCTTAATCGTAATTATTCTGCCGACTCTAACCGGCACTCTTTCCTCGTTACCCCGTTATGCTTTATTGGCTCCGGCGATTTTTATCAGTTTAGCTGATAGAAACAATCTCTGGACCAGAATAGTCTTTGGCTTTTTATTTGCCGTTCTTACGGCTTTTTTTACCCAAGGATACTTTGTATCATAAAACCACCAAGAACACTAAAAATATAGAGCAAAGCTAAAATAACAAACGAACGGTGGTAGCTATCACTTTCTTTAAACAACAAAAAAAGACCAAGACCGGCACTAGCGCAAAGACCAGCAAAAAGAGAACCAAAGGAAATGACATTTTTTAAAAAAGCCTCGGTCAAAAAAACTGAAGCGGCGCAATTAGGAATTAGGCCGATGATTGCCGCCAAAAAAGGATTTAATAAGACCGCAGGATGAAATAATTCAAAAATCCAGCCCAAAATTAAATTTAAACCAAAAATATAACCTGTCAATTTCAAGGCATGAGTCAAGGGATGAAAAGAAAAAGACTGATGTTGGCCACAGCAGGCGGATTCAGTTTTTACCGATGATCTGGGAATTAGCTGATTATGAGGAAATAATAAATCAATTATCAAACCAACCACAGCGGCATAAATCACCTTAAAGAAAACTAAAGGAAAAACAAATTTAATTTTATCAGGATAAGCTAAAAGAATTGGTAAAGCTTCGTCAGAAGTGGCCAGATAAACAGCCAATAAAGTGCCTAGGGTAGTTCGACCGGCCAAATAAAAACCGGTGGTTAAAATCGAAAAACCACATTGAGGAATGGCCCCTAAGAGAGCACCAATAATCGGACCTAAACGGCGCTGGTACCGAAAATTAGATTCAAAGTATTCAACCACCAGATAAATACCCAACAAAAAGGGAAAAGTTTTTAAGGCTTCAACCAGAGCTTCTTTAATTAAAAACCATTTCATGACTAATGATATAATAACTGCTTGTAACAATCCCTGCTAGTGTGTATAATATAGGATATGATTGAACGACAAATATTTAATAATCCCTACCATGCCGAGGATTTACTTCTTTCTCCTGAAGCTAGGAATAAAACTATAAAAGAATTAGACCAAGTGATTCAATTTGGATCAATAATAATTAATGAAGTGGTAAATATGCTGGAAAATCAAAGAGTGACAAACCGTGATCTAGTAAAAATAGTTGAAAGAATGAAAGATTCAACAAATAAACTAGCCAATAATTATCATCGAGCTCAAGACCGTTTTGAAACTTGTTTTGATCAGAAACAAACAGACCAACTGAATGAGACTAATGAAATGGCCGTATTAGAACTATATAGATATGTCAACAAGATTAGTGAAACTACCGGTAGAGATATTAATACCGATTGGGAAAATTATGTTTTAGATTTAAAGATAAAAAACAAATTCAACCCAAAATTAATCAATCGTTATCTTCAAAAATCAGACAAAAGAGTTTATCTGAAGGATAAGTCATTTTCGACCATGTTGAACGAAATGAAAAAGGTTTATTTCCAAGAACAAGTAGATATCTTCGAGGGAAAAAGGTAAGATAAGGACCGAGTACCTGTAGCTCAATTGGATAGAGCGTCAGCCTCCGGAGCTGAAGGTTGTGGGTCCAAATCCCACTAGGTACACCAAAAATTAATTTCTAATTTTCAATTTATAAAATGCCTCAATCGACAAACAATAATCGGCCCTATGATGAGAGATCAGCAGGGGGATTAGTTTATAAGCGGGAAGGTAATAAGATTTACTGGCTGGTAATCAAAACTGCTGGCCGAGAAAAAACCAAAACTTTCTATAAACTATCCAAAGGACACACTCGAAATCAGGAATATTTGAAACAGACAGCTCTGCGCGAAGTAGAAGAGGAGGGGCAGATCAAAGCTAAAATTGTCGCCAAATTAGGTTCAAATAATTATTTTATCTGGGACAGACAGCAAAGGAAAAGAATCGTCAAAAAGGTAACTTTTTTTCTCATGGAATATACAGGAGAAAGCCGCTTAAGACATTATGACGCCGAAATGGTTATCGATCATGAATGGCTGCCGCTGGAAAAGGCGATGAAAAAACTAACCTTTGAGGGAGAAAGAAAACTGCTTCAAAAAGCTTTAAAATACCTAGAGAATCACTAAGATTTTTTGATCTTTTGCGCCTTTTTATACCAATATTGGTTAGCTTCAAAAAGGGCATCAAAAGTGCCGGCATCGGTCCAATAGCCACCCAACATCGACCAGCTTAAATGGCCTTTTTGAAGATACATGTTATTAACGTCGGTAATCTCCAATTCTCCTCGACGAGAGGGAATAATACCCTTAATAAAAGAAAAAACTTGGCTGTCGTAAATATACAAACCGGTAACTGCCAAATTACTAGGGGGAGTTTTAGGTTTTTCAATAATCTTAACGATTTTTTTCTTCTGATCGAATTGGACTACCCCATATCGTCGGGGATCAGTTACTTTCCGAAGAAAAAGATGAGCCCCGCCATTAAATTTCTTTACCGCCTGAGCAATATTAGCGTCGGTAGTATTATCACCTAAAATAACGGTTATAGGACCATTATCAGCAAAGTCTTCGGCTAAAGATAGGGCATCGGCAATGCCACCATCAGGCTTTTCTTGATAGGCGTATTCCAGATGTTTTAAACCAAATTCTTTTCCATTTTTTAATAAACCAAGAAAATGACCAACATGAGGACCACTAGTGACAATTAAAACTTCTTTAATACCACCTTTGACTAGAGTTTTAATCGGATAATAAATCATCGGCTGATTATAAACCGGCAGTAAATGCTTATTGGTCACACAAGTAAGGGGAGCAAGACGGGTACCTAAACCTCCAGCCAAAATAACTCCTTTCATAGAAAGATTATATCACAATCTGTCACGATAACTTAATTTAAGCCGTTTGATGTTGACTGATAAAAAACCACTTAGCGGCTTCAATCCCCAATAATTCTACCAATCCTAAACCTAAAACTATCAGCCAGTCATAAAAACCCAAAGGAACGATTTCAAGGAAATTTTGAAAGAAAGGAAAATAAAGAGCCAAAATGAGCATTAATAAACTGGAACCGAAGGCCACTAAAAGCAATTTATTAGAAAAGAAATCTACTTGCCAGATATTTTTCCGTAGGCTTTTGCAGGAAAAAATATACAACAAAGAATCAATTGTTAAAGTGGTAAAAATAATTGATCTTATATAATCGATTGGGTAATTTTGACGCCACAGCCAGAAAAATAATCCTAAAAGAATCAGATCAGTAATTAAACCGATAATAAAAATAATTGTCTTCATTTCCTTAGTCAATAAAGGCAGATCATGTCCTTGGGGTTTTTGTTTCATTAAATCCTCTTCCTTAGGTTCAAACGCCAGAGCAATATCTCCTAATCCATCTTCCATTAAATTAATCCATAAAATTTGGACGGCAGTTATTGGTAAGGGCACACCAGCTAAAATACTAACCCCAACCAAAACTACTTCAGAGAAAGTATCGGATAAAAGATAAGTAATTACTTTTCTAATATTATCTAAAATAGCCCGACCTTCCTCGACCGCGGCAACAATAATCGCAAAACTATCATTTAATAAAATTAAATCGGCTGCTTCCTTAGCTACTTCTGTTCCCGAACCAAGAGCTACCCCAATATCGGCTTTTTTCAAAGCCGGGGCATCATTAACTCCGTCACCAATCATAGCCACCACTTTTCCTCTTTTTTGCCAGGCGGTAATAATTCTCATTTTATCTTTAGGCTCCACCCGGGCATAAATTTGAATTCTGGTTAAAATCTTATCAAGCCCATCATCATTTAATTTATCCAGATCTTTCCCTTCTAAAATATCTTCATCTCCGATGTTCCAATCTAATTCCTCAGCGACCGCTTTGGCAGTTAATTTATGATCCCCGGTAATAATAATTGGTCTCATACCAGCTTGGCGGCAAAGATTAATCGCCTCCTTAACCTCTGGCCTAACTGGATCCCGAAGGGCAATTAGACCGGTAAAAGTTAAATTATTAATTATCTCTTTAAAATCAATGGCCGAATTTAGGTCTGTTTTATACCCTGCCGCTACAATTCTTAGACCCTTTCCGGCTAATTGATCCAATTTTTTCTTCCATTGTTGCCCTTCCCGGGCAGTTAACTGGGATAAGGCCAAAACTGCCTCTGGAGCACCACAAACATATAAATTATTCCGGCCGGCTTCTTTTAACACTGTCGCCGCTAATTTATTAGCCGGATTAAATGGCATTTCGGCAATTTTATGCTTATCCAATTCATCTTTATTAAAACCAGCTGTGATAGCCGCCAACAATAAAGCCTGATCAGTTGACTCACCTCGAACAATCCACTGATCAACCGAAGCTTCAGGATTTTCTATAAAAGCCTGGGAAGTTAAAACCACTGTTTTTAAGATTAAAGATTTATCACCAATAACCTCGACGACTTTCATTTTTCCCTCAGTCAAGGTCGCTGTTTTATCGGTGGCGATGATTGAAGTACTGCCCAAGGTCTCGGCTGAGGCCAATCGGCGAACTAACCCGCCCTTCTTTAAGATTCTCTGCATACCTACAGCTAAAATAACTGTCATCGCTACTGGTAAGCCCCTTCAGGAATAGCCGCTACCGCTATAGCCACGGCGGTGACAAACATCTCTATCCAATTACCTTCAGTTAAAATTCCTTCAATAAAAATAATCAAACAAACTATGCTGATAATTATTCCTATGGTTCTTGAAAAATTAGCTATCTTTTTCTGGTAGGGCGTTTTTTCTTCCCGAGTTTCTTTCAACATGGCGGCAATTTTTCCAATTTCAGTTTTTAGGCCGGTAGCTGTAACTACAGCCCTACCCTTGCCATCTTCAATCATTGTTCCCGAATAAACTAAATTGTCTCTATCGGCCAAAGGCACATTTTCGTCCAAAACTCCGGTTCTTTTTTCAGCTGGAAGCCATTCACCGGTAAGAGCCATTTCATTAACTTTTAAATCATGGCTTTCAAAAATTCGGCCATCAGCCGGAATCCGGCTGCCGGCAGTTAAAATTATAATATCGCCCGGAACCAATTGGCTGGCATCAATAATCTTTAAATTTCCATCCCTTAAAACCTCGGCCTCATTTTTAACTGCCTTTTTCAGAGTCTTTAAAATCTGGCCAGCCTTATTTTCCTGTAAAAAGCCAACAACAGCATCTAATAAAACGGCTGTAAAAATAACTACGGCATCGACGTTTTCCTTTAACAGCAAAGTAACAATACCGGCAATAATTAAAATATAAACCAGAGGACTTTGAAATTGTTCAAAAAATATTTTTACCTTGGACAAAGGCTTTTCTTCAGGCAATTGATTGAAACCAAACTTTTTTAATCTGATTTTAGCTTCTGCTTCCGTTAGCCCCCGCTGAAAATTAGCCTTTAAAATGGATTGTATTTCATCTATCGCCAAACAATACCATTTTTTTTCCATATCCCTTTTCTAGTTTAGCATTAAGGGTATAAAATAAAATTATCAAAACAAAAATATCTTTTACAGGCAGAGTTATTCATTGGTTTCTGAAAGTAACCAGATTGGCCGGGCCGATGATAAGTATTTTGATTTTGATCGGGATTATAACCACCACCTTAATTACAACTATTCCCCAATTCGCTCTCAATCAAGAAGGATTTGAACTGGCTGCTAATAGTTGGAAAGCGGCCGGA
>DAOTMI010000008.1:0-20634 GCA_035450165.1 Candidatus Woesebacteria bacterium | reverse complement strand
GGCCGGAAGTAATTATTGATTTAAGTCTTAAAAAACAGGGGATGAAAATAGTTAAGGAAAGGCAAAAAATAACCGTTCCTGAATTAGCAGCTGAACTTCACCTCCTTCAGGACGATCTTAGAATATTAGCTAAAGGTTGGATGGCTGGCGGCGGCGGTTCAAAAATGAATTTCGACCTTACTCCTCCGGGGGAGTTTACTTGGATAGCTGACTAAATATTTTTTTTAACAATTTTCTCCGGCGACTGTTTTCAGGAATAAAAAGGTCCCTAATTTTATACCACTTCAATAAAAAACGATAACCGGTTGATCTTTTAATTTGTCCTAATTCTATGGGAGTATTAAAGTTATTTATATTTCTCGAAGCTAATTCATTCTCCCAAAATCCAACAGCGTTAATTAATCCCAATCCTCCAACAGAATCATCAAAGGTAAAACATGAAAGAATGTCACGGTCAAATTTTTTGGAGCCTTCTAAAAACATCTCTACTGGCAAAGAGGCATCAAGATAGCGAAAATGAAGATCAAAAAAATACTTTTTAAAAATACCGGTATAATCCCCGATAAAATCTAAAACCCCTTTTTCCAATAAACCAGCGGCAATTTTCTCCTGATAAGAAGGTAACTGATCTTCAAAAACAGGCTGAACTAAATCATTTTTATCTAAACAAAAATCAATACAGGCAGGATGAGATTCAGACATAATTATTTCCCGAGCGACACCGGTAATTGCCGGAGTAAAATCATAAAAAGTTTTAATTTTAAATGACGCTTTAGCGGCTAATTCGGCTGCTTCTTCTTGGTTAACATGAATAAAATAACTTTCAGTTGTCAGTCCAGTTAATTTTTTAATAAAAAAGAGCGGCCGGCTACTATAGCCAATATCAAAAATGGCATCATATTTTCCGATATTATCGGTAAAATATCGCTTTAACAAATCAGAATATTGTCTCTGTTTACCAGAATCGATATGTTTCATAATTACTTTTAAAACCTTGGTTGGATTATTAATATTTTTTCTATAATTAATCTTATTTCGCTTCAAATCAGTCATAAGTTCAGAATAATTTCCTATAATTGGCCGACTGTAATTTAAAATTGACTCTAATTTAGTGATGTTAAATAAATAAAAGAAATCGATTTTATCGGTAAAAAAGAGGGGTATCAAAACTCTCCGATTAATGTATAAATAATTAGTTTTAATTTTGGAATGGTATACTTTATTTAAAATTTCCCAGCCTTTCATGGCTAAATAGCCATCCCTGGCCATAAATTGAATTGTCTCTGTTTTTCTTGTTTCAATAACGTTTTCCATCAGCCATTTATCAACAGCCAGCAGATGCATTCCCAGGGGATAATAACCCACAAAATATGGGTCGGCATTGAAATCAGAATTTCGATTGAACGGCCTGAAGGGATTATCGAAATATTTGTTAGCCGCCAAGGCCAGCATGCACCTTATCCCCAAGAAAAACAAGGCATGAATTGTTCTCACCCATAGACCTTTGTTTTGAATAAATAAAGCACCGCAGTCACTGGTAGACAAACTGCTGACTTCATTTTTAAAAACAGCAGTCGGGCTGGGATAAAAGAAACCGGCAAAATTATTTCTCTCAGCTGATTTAATGTCACTAAAATAATCATTACCTATATGTAAGATTGCCGATGGCTGGCATTTTAATTGGTTAACAACATATCCAAATAAATGACCGGTATGTTTGGTTAATTTTACTTCGGATGATAAAAATACCCGCTCAAAGCGGGTATAGCCGTTTTTAGTTAATATTTTTTTAATTACTCTCCGCGGCAAATAAGTATCTGAAATGCAAATTATCTTCTTATTAAGATAAACTGCTAAATTATAAATTTCCAAAACACTTTTCCGGGCGGTACAAAACTCCAATTCCAAATTTATTTCTTTTCGCTTGATTACGTCCAAAACGGTTTTGGATATTTGATAGTTCTTTTCAATATATAAATAGATTTCATCCAAAGTTATCTCTTCCTTCGAACCGTTCCGCCATTTTTCCTGCCTGACCGCTGATTCAGCCCGAAGCCGAAGATCATGAAAATTGATAATCGTTTTTTGATTTAATTTTTGAAAATCCCTATCGAGCAATTTAAACAAATCATGAGGCTCCCAAAAGGGCCTGACAACTAACGTATCAAATAAGTCAAAACTAATATACCTGTATTTGGAAGAGGCAACTTTTCGTTTTAATAATTCGTATTGAGGGTTAATTTCTGTCTGCAGTTTATAAAAATAATTATCATTATCATTAAAATTAAGTATTTTTTTCTGCTTTAATTTTACTTTTAAATATGAAATTAACGACGTCTTGTCAGTTGGAGACAATCTGGAATGTTGAATGGAATTGCGCCACATCCGGGCATAAAGTGATAACCAGCCGTTAAAATCATTTTGGTAAATTTTTGCTAAACCTATTTCTTTCAAAAATTGATGGATAAAAGAAAAACACGTCTGAATATCCTTAATATATTTCTTTAGTTGGGCGGCATTTTTATGACTACCAGTAACTGAGTCAGCCGACTTAAAATAGGCATAATAATCATTAACCGTTAAAAAGCAGGCCTGATCAGCCAAGGCAAACAAAACAGTGGAGAAGGCAATATCCTCGAGCATGACCAAATGTTCTTTTTGCTTCTCTAAATAGGGTAGAGCCCGAGTCCACAAACGCCTGGTATAAAGTTTGCTAATTATCAGCGACCAGGCAAAATTTAAACCCCTTTGGGCAAAATATAGAGACAATAAGGCCCGATTCTGGTTAGAAATAACTTGATCGGCCGGCAAATCGCTGATATTAAAAATTACTTTTCTTTTGTTCTCTTCTAAGAAGAAATTGCCGAAAGTAATATCGGCATTGGTTTTAATCGCATTGTCGACTAACCGTCTAATATAATCGATTGAATAAAAATAATCATCGCTGTCAACAAAAGTAATTAACTCTCCTCTAGATTTTTTATAACCGGTAATTCTGGCTTGAAACAAGCCTAAATTTTTTTCATGTTCGACGTAAATAATTCTGTTATCTTGACTTTGATAACGTTTCATTATCGATTGAAATTTTGGTTTGGAGCCATCGTTCACTAAAATAATTTCTATCCGGCGATATGTCTGCTCTAAAATACTTTTAAGACAGCGGTCAAGTAATTTTTCTTTGGGATTATAAGCATAGATGATAACCGAAACTAAGGGTTGGTTCATATTTTTATCGACAAATCTTCATCAAATAAGGTAAGGTTTTGGTTGTAAAATGGGTCATTTATTAGTATTGTACCATATTTTTTAACCATCAGCCGTTGTTCTTTTTTAAATTCCTTTATATTCCTGGTTAATTTTTCTGGTTTTCCTACCGAAATTGACTCATAATGATATAGTCGAGAATATGGGGTATAAACATTTAAATAACCTTTAGCCCCCAATTTTAGACAGAAATCAACGTCATTAAAGGCTATTCGAAATTTTTCGTCTAGTCCCCCAACCTCAAAGAATTTTTCCTTTTTAACCATTAAGCAAGCACCGGTTACAGCTGAGTAGTTCCTAATAATATCTTTAGAGTTTAATAATGAATTTCTTAGAGGCACATCGGGAAAATACTTTAGAACATGACCGGCAACTCCCTTTTTCCTTCTATTGTGTTCGCCAATAATGCCAAGAACAACTCCGGCGTGCTGAATTGTTTTATTTGGATATAATAATTTCACTCCAACCGCCCCAACTTCTTTTCTTTGGGCGTGTTCCAGCATATTTTCAATCCAGTCAGGAGTCACCACTTCAGTATCATTATTCAAAAATAGATAATACTGGCCTTTACTTTTGGCGGCGCCCCAATTGCAAACCGCCGAAAAATTAAAAGGTTTATTCCATGTTAATATTTGAGTCTCTTCATGTTCCCTTTTTATTGTTTCGTAAAAACGCCAGACTTTTTTATCATTTGATCCAGTATCAATAATTACCAACTCATAATTGGGGTATTTGGTTTTTTCTAAAACCGATTTAAGACATTTTTTAACATATTTATACTGATTTTTAGTGGGAAGAATAATGCTTACCAATGGTTGACGATGAAGATCATATCGAACTCGAAAAGTCCCCGAAACAAGGCCATCGGTCACTTGACCTTTTATTTTTCTTCTTTTTAATGCTTCCGTTAAGGCTCGAATCGAGGCTTGATCAGCGTAACTTTTAGCTTCATAAACCGCGGCTGTTGAACCTGGGGTTTTCCGCCATGAATATAATATCTTAGGTAAATGGGCAATATTTTCAGTTAATTCCGTCACTCTCAAAAAAAGATCGTAATCCTGTGAACCCTCAAAGCCGGGACGAAAGCCGCCAATCTGCTTCACTAAACTACGTCTGATAGCAGTTAGATGGCATAAATAATTAACCGACAAAAACATATCTGGAGACCAATCGGGTTTAAAAAAAGGATCAACATGTCGGCCGTTTTCCTCAATTTTGTCTTCGTCGGTATAAATTAAATCGAGATGACGATCTTTGTTTAGCAATTTAACTATCTCAAAAAGAGCATTAGGAAACAATTCATCGTCATGATCTAATAAACATATAAATTCTCCCTTACTGATGGCTAAAGCTGAATTAGAGCATAATGAAATATGGCCGTTTGTTTCCCTAAAAACATACTTTATTCTTGGATCGTGTTGAGCATAGGCCAGAATAGTTTCTCTGACCGATTGATCGGTTGAACAATCATCAGCCAAACACAGCTCCCAATGCTGATAACTCTGTTTTAGAACCGAATCCAAACATTTTTCCAAATATAAAATATTACTGTTATAAGTAGGGATAATAATACTAATTAAAGGCTGAAATTGAAAAATTGTCTTTTTTTCTCTAGTTAATTTTGTCGTTGATGGATAATGTTTCTTTAACCATATCTGATAATCGTCATTTATTTTATTAATATTATTAAGAACTTTTGACCTATAAAACAGTTTATTAGACACTGAATTAAATAAACCTTCTTCATTAATAGTCTTAAAATACTTTAAGAGATACTTTCGGGGATTTTTCCTTAAATTATGGTAAATTTGGGTAATTTTAAAATAATTGATTCTGATCATAATTAGGCTTATTCTATAATATCTAATATTATAACCCCAATACAACTATGACTATTTCCGCTATTATCGCTACTTTCAATGGTCTCGAACTTTTGCAAAAGTCTCTACCCAAGCTTCTCAAGGCTGTTCATGATATTGATTATGAAATTATCGTTGTCGACAACGGTTCAACTGATAACACCTGCCAATATCTAAATAATCTTAATTGTCATCAAATCCATTATTTACAGTTAGCCAAGAATTATGGTTTTGCCGGTGCCTCGGACCGAGGAGCCGAAATTGCTCGGGGTAAATATCTTTTTTTCATTAATAATGATTGTTACCTCCAAACCAATACCATTCAAAAGATGATTAACTATCTAGAAAAAAACAAAAAGATAGCAGCGGTCTCGCCCAAAATTATTGGCCGTTACCATCAAATACAAAATTTGGGTTATCTTGTCGATTTAAAAAAAGCAAGGGCTAAAGTTTTAACTGATGAAAAAGATCCAATTTTAGCCAATCCGCAACAATTCAATCAAAATATTTTTCAAACTGGTTATTTCTTTGGACTTCCAGCTACTTGTTTATTAATCCGCCGTAATATCTATCAAAAAATAGGTGGATTTGACCGACGATTTCATTCATATTTAGAAGATGTCGATTTATGTCTACGATTAGCCAAAAACAATTACCCCGTCCACACCTTGCTTGATTCAGTTTGTGTTCATGATCATTTGGCTACAGCCCGTAAAATGGGCCGATATAAACCCCGCCACGACTTTCAAAACTGGATAAGAATAATTATAAAAAATTATCCGATCAAGTTTATTCGGCAAAATTTTCTTTCACTTTTAATTGAGCGGATAAGAAACTTAAACGGTATTCTTAAAAACCATTATTGCTAAAACAACCATAATATACGGTGTAATATCAGCAGAAAATGAAGTGTTTATTTGTGTAAGAAATAAAAAAGATTGCTTATTTCTTTTTCTTAAGAACTATCCTGCCTTCCAGTACATCTTTGTTTAAAGTCGCATCTTCCCGTTTAAGCATAATTTCTTGATAGCCGACATGTACACCATTTTCATCAACGACTTCAACGAGACGAGTATAGTATGACGTATCATAGCAATCCCCATTCTTCAGAAGCTGTTCTGCTTCATAGGCAGTGTTCACGCGCCTCTTATATTCATCTTTAATATCCTGAAATACTCCACTTATTCCAATGTCCATTTCTTGCGTCTCGTGGGCAGCGAACGTTAATGCTTCAACCGTTGCGGCATAAAGCCAGTATCTAAGTTCTCGAGTCCATTCGCCATTTTTTACCTTTATCTGTGGAACTCGTTGAATAAATCTAGTAAATGCGTAGTTGAACTCTCCAAGATATGCGCCTTGGTATCCATATTTTTCACCCACTTCGTAAATCGCCAGAGCAAGATTAGATTCGGAACTCCCTTTAATTTCCCTGTATCCCGATAAATAGTCCGCCAATGAATGTGCAACATTAAGAAAAATGGATTTGTATACTTCAATCAAAGACAGATTGTCGTTTATTTTCCCAGCTGCTTCTCTTGCTAAAATCTCTACGACTTTATCAAGAATTTCCCTGTCTGTTGACTTTCCATTAGTTTTTTTACTAGGAACGTATGGCATCTATTTTTCCTCCTTCGTAGCACATTTATTTCGTTTGGTCAAAAAACTTTTCCTTTATCAGGAAATCATTAATGATAAATATTTCTGCGGCGATCCTAATATAATCCATTCCTGGTTTCATATGCTGATTATATCGTGTTTCTTCAAAAACGCTCTTCCAGAACCGGTAGAAACACTACTCTTATTATGTCGATCACCTTTTTTCTAGTTAGTCGATTTCGTCCAGGTAAAGAGCGCCAACTCGCTCAAAGTTATTCTTATAATCTTTTAAAACTTGCTCGATAAGTCCCTTTGGTCTAACATCTAGTTTTTCAATATCGTTGAGGTCTACTATGCCACCCACCATACTATTTATCCTTTTTCGGCTTACTAATGGTTTTCTTCAAAAACTCTTGCAGGGAGCTCTCTTTAATTCTCCACCAGCCGACCTTTGATGCTTTTAATCGGCCAGCCGAAAATCTTCCGAGCCAGAGGGATTAAAAGCAGTTTCCAAAGCAAGGGCCACATCCGAACCTGCCAAAATGGGCATAAATAAAGGGAAAAAGCGGTTTTTACCGCTCTCAATCCACAATGGCGGAGGGGGTGGGATTTGAACCCACGAGTCCCTTGCGGAACATGCGCTTTCCAGGCGCACGCCATGGACCAACTAGGCGACCCCTCCAGTCTTTGCCACATTATACCTAAAAATGCTAAAATAATAACTAAGGAGGTGGAAAATGGCTAAGCTGTTTTTGATAGTTATTGGTCTAGGGTTGATGCTGGTAGGTATCCTTGATTTAATTCCAAGTCTTGAATGGTTTCAGCAGCCTCTTTGGTTAGCGTGGATAGAAATCATTCTTGGAATTACCTTGGTTCTGACTTCAAATCCTAATCAATAACAGTATAATAATAGAATGAAAAGAGTTATTTGGGGAATAATAATTATTATTCTTGGGGGAGTATTTTTTAGGCCGCGTCAAGTTTTAGCAATAACTCCTTTACCTCAGCGATATTTCAATGAAAACGTTATTCTAATTGATCAAACCATCGACAATAACGTTATAACTGCTGGAGGAACAGTTACTATCGATAAAGATACTATTATTAAGGGGGATTTAATAACTATTGGAGGTGATATTAAAATTGATGGCGAAGTCAGCGGTAATTTAATTGCTATTGGAGGTAAAATAACCATTTCTTCAACTGCTAAAATTAGCGGTTACACAATTGCCTTAGGCGGAGAAACTAGTATTAGTCCAGAGGCAACTCTAGAGGGTGAACAACTTATTAACCAATTTAATCAAATTAAACAGAAAAGCCAAATTTCCAGAGCTATTCGGAATGTACTTGATTTAGGTGGATTTTTAGCCAATATAGTTAGTTTAATTATCTTAGTCCGGCTCTCGTCAAACAAATTTAATCGAGTTTGGAAAGAAAAAACCCTAACCTGGGGTAAACTTATTCTTAGAGGATTATGGATTTTAATTATTCCCCCGATTATTATTGGCCTAGCCATAAGCTCTTTTATTGGCCTGCCGGCTGGTATGGTCGGTCTCATGGTTTATCTAATCAGCCTTTATTTAGCCCAACTAATGGCTGCCTGGGCTTTGGGTAAAGCTTTAACAGACAATAAAATTATCCGTAGCCATAATGAATATCTTCTAGCAATTGTTGGCCTAACCCTTATAACCGCCCTAAAACATATTCCTTTTGTCGGACCCATAACCATTATTTTCGCTGAATTGTGGGGGTTAGGATTTTTATGGTTAAAGTATCGGTAGTTATTCCGGCCTACAACGAGGAAAAATTAATTGAAAGATGTCTCAAATCCCTATCTCATCAGACCATGAATCGGTCGAACTATGAAGTAATCGTAGTCAATAATAATTCCAGTGATAAAACAGCTCAGATTGCTCAAAAATATGCTGATAAAGTCATTTTGGAAAAAAGAAAAGGAGTTTTATTTGCTCGACAAACGGGATTAATAAAGGCCAAAAGTCAAATTATTCTTCGAACTGATGCTGACGGCTACGTCCCCAACAATTGGGTAAAACGAGGTTATCAAAATCTGGTTAAAAATCCCGATTACGTTGCCTTTTCCGGCTTTTACTTACCTGACAACGAAAAAAAAACTTTAAAATTAATTTCTCAATTTGCTATTAATTTTAGAAAACTGCTTTACTCCCTGGGCGGTAAAACCGAATGGTTAACCGGCTCTTGTTCTGCTATTCGCAAAGAGGCTTTCTTAAAAATCGGCGGCTATGACTTTAAAGCCGATCCGGTCATTGAGGATCAACAAGGCATCGGCCACCGCCTTGCCAAATTAGGTAAAATTGGTTTCGACGCTAATTGGTGGGTTTGGTATTCACCCCGAAGATTTAATCACGCCGTTAATAATAAAATCGACCTTTTCAATGACTATCTGCTCTACCAAACACTTAATAATTTATATTATTTTATTTTTAAAAGGAATCCTAAAAAGGTGTTGGGTAAATGGCAGGATATTAGGGAATAGGGTATAAAATTAGTAAAAGATATTATATGTCTTGGCATGACTGTCCTTTTAATAAAATCAATGATCCTTTCCCGGGAGAATGCGGCCGGTATATTGACGTTAATCAAGACAATTTCTGTGACCACAGCCAAATAAGCAAAAATAGCTTCGGTTTCAACTATTTGATCGCCATTGTCACTGTCCTGGTCATTCTTTATATTTTTTCAGTTAAATATCTGAAAAATTATAAAAAAATTTGGAATTGGGTTCTGTTAATCAGCTTCACCTTGACTGCTATTACCGGCTGGTTCTGGCACTTTTTACATTTACCGGCCGGGGTCATTACTTTAGTAATTAGCCTCTTTCACTGCCTGTGGCATTGGTCATATTTCTTCAGCCGCCAGCCCCGCCCGCTGTCTTAAAAGAGAAATAAATCGGGCTACTGCTTCCTTGTCATCAGCCGGAATTGGTAAATCTTTCCCTGCCTTCAAAAACAGCTCTTTTTGTTCATCCGAAACGTCAGCCGGGAAATTATATAGAAGCAGAGGCTGAGATAAATCAAACTCATTCCCAGGAAGATAACCATAAACCTCGGTTAGTCTGGCCGCCAAGAACTGGGCAAAATCTTGGGTAGGAAGAAACAAACAAGGGACTGTTTCGATCACCGTTTTCATAAAATCCGCCGGAGCAATGCCCGCCCCGGCCAGTTTAACCTCCTCTCCTCTTCTGACATAGGTCGGCCAGTATTTCCGCTGATACTGAATAAACTCCTTCAATTGATCCAGGCTCAAACGGGGATCCTTCTCCGCCGCGGGGACAGCAAAGGGAATAGTAGCGGCATTAGGATCGGTCAAACCAACATCACTTCCGCCCCATTTGACCGAATCGCCTCCCGTCAACAGCCTAAAATAGGCATATTCTTTCATAGATAGGGTAATGTCGGTTAGAGTATTATGTAAAATTTCTCTAGCTAAACGCTTGCCAATTTTATCAGTCCCTTCAATCACTTCTATTTCCCAGGTTTCGGGAGTAGGAGAAACGGCAAAACCGATGCCGTCCAGGGAAAATCTCTCCGGATTACCGTTCCAAACTGCCCCTTTAGCTGCAAGATAAGGCAAAAGTAGTTTCTCAATCGTCGCTCGATACCACTCCCGGCCGTTGGCCGCTCCCTCCATGGTACACTTGGAAAATTTTTGATCATTGACAAAAGACACCAATCCCTCCTGTCTCATCACCGCCGTTAAATCATTAACTATCTCCTTGAGATGAATCAAAGCTTTCTCATTCTTTTCCGACAAAGGCAATTTAAACTCCATTAATTTGATTGAACTGCCTTCTTTCGAGGGGATCAGCCAGCCCCGGCCGTTTTCCGAAGCCATAATAATATTGCCGGCTGTATTTTTCTCCTTAGCCAGATGATAAGCCATTTGTTCCGATGTTAAGGCTGAAATAATAAAAAATGAACCCAACCTTTCAATCTGCATCTTAATCGCTGCCTCCAGCTCCGGGCAGAAAGTGTGTTGCGGATCGTAGCCGTCCCGATGAAGGGAAAGACAGCCATTAAAATCCCAGGCTGACAGGGCTACAAACTCCTTCTTACCGGTATCTAATTCCCTTCGCTTCTGGGAGTAAAAAGGGCTGATGGGATTAGTTACCCAAGCTTGGGTATCGAATAAATACTCTAAAGTCTTCCGGTCGAAACCGCTGTATTTCACCCAGTCCGTCAAAACCTTCTCCCGAATACCGATAGCTCTCTCTTCGGCATCGGCCCAGGCGGTAATTTCATACCTGCCTAATTGGCCGACATTTTCCGGCCGGGGTCCAACTTCTAGTTTACCTTCTCTTTCAACCATCACCGTTCCTCCTTCAAAATCTTTAACAGTTCCCCAAAGCCCAAGGTACCTTGTCCCGCCAATTTTTCTATTTTTTGAGAAGCAACATAATCCTTTTTCATTTTTTTTCTAATTACTAAAAACCGAGGGGAAATCTCGAAAAATGAGCAATTCGCTAAAGACTGTTAAGTCTGATTTAAAAATTTGATTTCTATTTGGTGGTGTTAGAAAAAAGAAACCACAACACTGTGAGTACGATAGGGGGTAAAACCCGCTTAACTTTGTCTCCTAAACAACACCAAACAAAAATCAAAATCCATCCAGTTTTTAATGGCCGAGGGGAATCTCGAAAAATGAGCAATTCGCTAAAGACTGTTAAGTCTTAAGTCTGTCAAAACAAAATTAGTGTAACACACCATACACTATATGTCAATACTATAAGTAATGCTATAATAAACCGCCAATGAAGCTAATTTATTTAAATCTTCGGTTCCCGATTGGGGAATTAGAGAAAATCCGCGATCGGTTTATAGTTTATCTTAATTCGGGCAAGTTAAGAAAAACTACCCTATATTACCCCAAGGAAGAACGACACCACTGCCAAGTAATCGCCATCGGCGGCAGTAATTGTGACTCAGCCAAAGTAGTCTGGCACCATGGCAAAATTGAACTTAAAGAAATTAAAAACGACAAAATTCCCAAATTTACGGACAAAAACATATTCCTGTCCTATCTAGCCGACAAAATTAAAAATGATACCGACCTACTGATTCTGAATCTCGCCCAGGAAATCGAACCGATTATCCGGGAAAATAGAATCGACGGCATTTTAAAACAAGCGTCGAAAGAGCATCGGTTTGACGGCTTGGTCGGGGAAATAATCGGCCAAACTATCGAAAATTACCTCGGCCAAAAAGGCAGAAAAATCGAAGTGGTAGTAGTCAATGATGTAGTTGGATTGGCGTTAAATAAGGCGAAAAACGAAAACTGGCGCCACTTTCTGGCCGGGGTCTTAGGAACAGGTATGAATCTGGGCCTTTACGAAAATGAAAAGGTAATCATTAATTCGGAGGCGGGAGATTTCAACTCTCTCCAGCTGACGGAGACCGGTAAACTGATCGACCGCGAATCGGCCAGCCCCGGCCGGCACTTAATCGAAAAAGAAGCGGCCGGGGGATATCTTTTCCAGCACTTCAACCTAATTTGCCAAAAAATGGCAATTGAAGGCAGAGTTGAAAATACGGAAGCTATGGGTAAAATGGCCCAAGAGGCCGGCTGGCGGGGAGAAATCGCCAGACAATTATTCGAAAGATCGGCCCAGCTCTGGGCGGCTCAAATCGCCGGCGCCGCTCGACAAAAAGGAGAAGGAAAAATAAAAGTGCTGATGGAAGGAAGCCTATTTTGGAAGGGATACAATTACCAAAATTACGTCAAAAAATATCTAGCAATTTTGGGTATAAATCCCCACGAAATCGACTTTTTTCTAATCGAAAACAGCAATCTAAAGGGACCGGCCAAACTAGCCGGAAATTTCTAAAACTTTTTGAGAAAAGAGGCGGGCAATACAGGCCAGAAAAAAGCCGTCATTGCATCTTTTAATAAAATCATGAAGTTGGGTCACAGGCACAATTTCTAATTCATAGCCCAAAACCAATGATTTCTGCGGGTTATGAGCCAATAACTCGTCAATCTTTTGGGCATTGTCATCGTCAATCACTACCGCAAAAAGGTCAATATGATTATTACTCATTCCCGGATCGGGATTAAGAATACCTAAATCGATAAATTTCTTAAAATGAACCTGGGGCAGCCCCAAAAACTTGCGTAAATGATTCTTAATTTTATTGGGAACGGTAATGGTTTTTTTTAGATTATCAGGGCTGTAGAAAGTACCGATGGAATCATAGCAATCGGCGCCGATGGGAAACTTGGCCCCGTACTTGACAATAAAATATTTGATCCTCCCTTTGACCTCCACTAAAATTATCCCTTTATATCCGGGAAAACGGCCGAATTTCCAGCTGACAAATTCATAAGTAAAAACCTCATTGGTATCCAGAGAGCGAACCTCAAAAACGGGGATAATCAAATAATTGCCTCGGAGAATTTTCAGCAGACGGAGAATCTCCACCCGACCGATAAAGCTTTTCCTCTTGGCTAGATCAGCTAAAAAGCCATGGAATTCCAAGGGTAAATCTTTCAATTCATTCTTAACCGCCGGCGGGGAATGAAGATACCATTTTTTCTTTCTTAATTCGGCTAGAATATTTTTATCCATAGAGTAAGAATAGCACATCTTATGTTATAATCACCAACTATGAGTTTTCCGACTAATCGGGCTTTTAAAGACCTGGTAGCGGCGGCTCAAAAGTCACGCCTTAATTGCCGGGATCAAACTAACCTTTTCTGTTACCTCGGATTTGAAGGCGAAAAAGCCAGACTAGGCTGGGTCATTCCCCCCCAATGGGAAGCTGTTGCCGCCAAATTGAACGACTTTGAAAAACTAGATCTAGCTAGGGAAATTAAGCAGGTTATTTTCGTCGGCATGGGCGGTTCGATCAACGCCATCAAAGCCCTGAAAACCGCCTTTGCTGGCTCGGGCAAGATCAAAATTGACATTCTGGACAGCATCGACCCGAAAGCAATTTACGAAATCTTAGCCAAAATAGATGATTGGAATCAAACCCTGGTAGTCGGTATTTCCAAATCGGCTACCACCGAGGAAACCCGACTGCTGATGAAAACTCTCAAAAACAAATATGATTTGCTGGCCATAGACTACCGAAAACACTTTTTGTGGCTAACCGACCCGGAAAATCGAAAAAATCTAACTGTCAACGGCTGGGGCCAGACACCAGTTATGCCGATTCAGGTTGACGACCGAAGCGACATCGGCGGCCGGTTCAGCGCCCCTAACACCCTCGTTTTTCTCCTCCCTCTCTACTTTCTCGGCGGGAAAGAGACCAAATTCGTCCAAAACATCTGGCAGGAGTATCTCCAGGCCATTGACCGGGAATTAGTTGACAAAATGGCGCAAGCTGCCAGGAAAATCGTCGACAGCGGCAGTGAATTTCTAGCCATAGTTTTAGACAGCTATCTGACCGAAGCCATGGAAAACTGGATCACCCAGCTGTTCCAGGAATCTTTAGGCTCGAAGCTGGAAATGTGGCTATTCCATTTATTTAAGTCGTCTGGAGCATCAAAATTAAGCGGCTTCAACTTGAAAACTCTGGTTGCTCCCCTTAATGAAGTACCGAATTATTTCAAGTTGGTCAATTTGGATTTAAAAAATACCAACAGAATGGTAGAAATGATGGTCAATTTTTATGCCGCCCAATTATTGGTTGCCTTCATCGCCTACGGCAAAAGAGTTAACTTTGTTGACCAGCCGGAAGTAGAAAATTACAAAAGGATAATGAGGGGCTCAAAGCCGGGAGAATTAAACCTCCCCCAAAAAAGCAAAATTGGCCAAATTATCGAGGAAACAAATAAAGTTCTGGAAAATAAGCCAGAAATTAAATTTGTGGAAATCGTCTGCTACTGGCACTTAGACAAAGACAAACGGCAGAAAATCAAAGAAATATTCCAGAGAAGATTACCCGGGAGAGAAATTTTGGTTTTTGAGGGTTCGGATTGGAACCATCACAGCCTCCAGGCGGCCGTCAAAGACCCAAGAACTCTATTTGAAATTTTAATTTACGCCGATTACAGCGAATACACCAATCAAATCCAAAGTGAAATGGGAAAGAATAATGTCGAAACCCTCAGGGCTATTGCCTATAGTACTTACAAAAGCCTAAAAGACAAGGCCTTGTTCATGAGCTATGGCGAGTGATTAGCGAAAAATTTCACCGGTTTATATGACAAACGGTGAAGAGGGCAGATACCGTGGGCCTTGAGGCCGGCTAAATGCTTCTTGGTACCGTAGCCCATATTGTGATCGAAATCATAATAGGTGTAACTACGGGCAAATTTAATCATCAGCCGGTCACGGTAAACCTTGGCGCAGATGGAAGCGGCGGCAATGGAAAAACAGCAGGCGTCGCCCCGGGGGAGGCTCCTAACCAGCCATCGGTTTCCAATTTTCAAATTACCGTCAATTAAAACGAAATCAAAAGCGCCCCGGTAAAAACTGATCGCCCGGCCGATGCTGTCGATCAGAACCGATCGAATTCCCTTTTTATCGATCATGTCGGCGCGGGACAAAAACAGCTGAAAGGAAAAGCCCTGTTGTTTAAACCAATCAACAATTCGGCGGCGCTGGCGGGCGGATAAAGTTTTGGAGTCGCGAATCCGATTAGCGATGAAAATATCGGGGTTAAAATCGGCCAAATCTAAAAGGAAAGCCCCGACTACCACCGGGCCGGCCCAAGAACCGATACCGACTTCATCAATTCCCAAAACAAACCTAGCTCTTGCTGGAAGCAGCGATTTTTCAAAAGCAAAATCAGGTGTAATCATAGACCAATTATAAGGTATAATTGACCAAATGAAGTGGAATTTAGATGGTATTTTAAAAGAAAATAAATTTGACCAGTTGTATCGAGAAATAGAAACCGATTTAGAAAAATTCAAAATCCTCATTGCTGATTTAGATCCGGCTATGTCGGCAGTCAAATTTAAAGATATCATTGATTTTAGCGAAGCTATGGCCAATAAGTTTAGCCGACTAGCCAAACTGCCAGAACTAAAGCTAACGATCAATAGCAAAAATCAAAAAGCTCGGCTTATGCAAATCCGATCGGAGAACCTCGGCTTAAAAATCACCGAAGAAACAATAAAATTTACCCACTGGTTAAAAGGATTAAACGGCGGATTGGATGACGATAATGCCCAGAGACTGTTTAAAACTATCTCCGATTTAGAATATAGCCTTAATTATAGTCGAAAAGCAGCTAAATATACCCTTTCAGAAAAAGAGGAAAAAATTATTCTTAATAAGAGCCTCAATTTAGGCGGGGCTTTATCTGATTTAAAAGACTTAATTGAAACTGAATTCCAATACTGTGTTTTAGGTAAAAAAGTAAAAACCCAAGCAGAATTATTGACTTTCACTTCCAGCCCTAAAGCAGAAGAAAGAAAAGCAGCTTATCAGGCTTTACTTAACAAATAGAAAGAAAATATCGATAAATTTTTCGTTCTTTATCAAAGCACTGTCCGGGATTGGACCTATGAAGCCAGAATCCGTCATTATTCATCACCAATCGCTATGAGAAACTTCGATAATGAAATTGATGATGATTTGGTGGATTTAGTCTTAACCGTTACTCAAAAAAACAAAAAAATTTTCTACCCATATTTTATGGCTAAAGCTAAAAAACTAGGCTCAGCTAAACTTAATCGATTTGACCTTTATGCCCCAATAGACAACAATCCAGAAATCAAGACTGACCTGCCACAGGCAATTAAATTAGTGCTTAATGCTTTTAATGAATTTAGCCCACGTTTTGCCGCTGCTGCTAGTAGAATCATCAGTCAAAACCACCTTGATTCTTCACCGGCTCCCGGTAAAAAAAGCGGAGCTTTTTGCGCTCCTATTAATAATGAAATTGATCCTTATGTAATGCTAAATTATACTGGCAGGTTACGGGATATTACTACGCTAGCCCATGAGTTAGGCCACAGTATCCACCAAATCTATGCCGCTCATCACTACTCGGCGGTTCAATCAGCTGGTTTACCCCTGGCGGAAACGGCTTCAACCTTTGGTGAAATGCTAGTCTTTGAAAAACTGAAAAAAGAAATGCTTTGGAAAAAAATCGATGATCTTTATGCCACTGTGCTCCGACAAAATTATTTTGTTCTCTTCGAAAAGGAAGCTTACCAAGCTATTAACCAAGGAATAACTGAAAAAGAATTGTCAACGATGTATCTTAACAATTTAAAAGATCAATTTGGTGATAATCTTGTTATCCCCGATAACTTCCGTTATGAATGGAGTTATGTCACCCATCTTTTTGAAACTCCTTTTTATTGTTATGCGTATAATTTTGGCCAATTATTAAGTTTAAGTCTCTACTCTGAATATAAAAAAGACAAAAATTATGCCAAAGTAATTGAAGCAATTTTAGCAGCCGGGGGTAGTCAAGATCCGGTTAAACTGCTCCTTGATCTTGGGATCAATATTAAACAAGAAAATTTCTGGCAAAATAGTTTTGATTTTATTAAAAGTTTAATTAGGGAGATAAATTAATGACTAAAATCTTCGCCGACACGGCTGATTTATCTTTAATTAAGGAATTATTAGCTCAAGGTGTACCTATTGATGGAGTTACGACTAATCCCAGTCTTTTACAAAAAGCCATGGGCGAAAAAAAATTCAGTCCTCAAGAATTAGATCGGATTTATATCAACCTATTAAGAGAAATCAGAAAGATTTTGCCCCAAGGATCGATTTCGGGAGAAATCTTCATCACCCCCAAAACGCCTAAAGAGGAAATTTATCGACTCGCCGAGAAGATGTCAGATCAGGTATCTCGAATTCATATTAAAATTCCCATTTTTAAAGCCGGTCTGGCGGCGGCGGCTGATTTTGTCAAAAGGGGCGGTCGGGTTAATATGACTCTCTGTTTTTCTTTAGAACAGGCGGCGGCTGTTGAAAGAATCGTTGGCTATTTATCAAAAAACGATCAAGTTTATGTTTCACCTTTTATCGGCCGTTTAAACGATATTGGTCTAAGAGGCATGAGTTTAATTGAGAATATTCAGCGGCAATTTACCAAAGACAAGGCTAAAACTAAATTATTAGCTGCTAGTATCAGATCAAAAGATCAATTTTATGATTGTTTAGCCCTAAAAGTCGATATCGTTACTGTACCACCTCAAATTCTTTTCGAGTGGAAAGGCGATAACTTCAAAAGGCCCAAAAATATTAAATACGTGGCTCCTCACCGCCATCTTAATATTAAACATCCTTTAACCGATAAAGGTTTCGATTTATTTATTCAATCCCAACAAGCTCTTTTAAAATGAAGACCGAATTATCAATTGTTCGATTTTATCGGAAAGATGAATGTTTAAATTCATCCGTACCGGCGCCAATTATTCACTGGTTTGAAACAGTGACTAAAGATAATTGGCTTAAGACTAATAATAAGGAACGACGGGCTAAAATAGAGTATAAAATTAACCATACTTACAAAACGGTTGAGGCCGGCTGGGAAATAATGGCCAAAGAGTCATCGGTTGACTGGGACAAAAGCTTGGGAACAATTATCTGTCTTCTTCATGACATCGGCCGTTTTCCCCAAGCGCGGCAAAGCAACACCTTCATTGATGCCCAATCAGGGATCGACCACGCCACTTTGGGAGCAGAGATGTTCCTAAAGCAAAACTTCGATATCCCTCATAAAGAGGAAATTGTCGAGGCGATTTTTTGGCATTCGAGGAAAGAATATCCGGGCCGGAGCAATTACGTCCGGCTGGTCAAAGATGCCGATAAAACCGCGTTATTTAGAGATTTTGATTTTATGGAAAAAAATGATGTTCCAGCTTTTCATTTATCAGGCAACCAACTTAGTCCTAAAAGATTAGCTAGTTTTCTAAATGGTGAATTCCTTCCTGATAGATCGTTTAACTCCCTGGCCGACTGGTATTTGTTTAATGCCGGCTGGTTCTGGGACCTAAATTTCGCCACCACCAAACAAATTTGGCGGCAGGAAAAATTTGCTCCGATGCTTTTGGCTAAACTCAAAAGCATCGGTGTCGATCCGGATCAGCTGCAACTAATCGAGTCAAAACTTACTTCTTTTCTTTAAATTTTAATTTTTAATTGTCCTCAAACTACTACAGGCGTAGTAGATAGTCAACTGCCTCTTTAATGAAAACAGAGCCATAAGAGAGTTTAAGACGGGCAAACAAATCCTGTAAACAGGAACGAACAAATTCTTCTTTTTTCAAACAAGGTGAATAATAGTAAGCCTTTCCTTTTACCCGCCGATTAACTATCTTTTTATTATTTAATCGGTTTAAAACTGTCATAACAGTAGTGTAAGCATATTTATTTTTAAGAGTCTGTTGAACCACTGCTGGTTTGAGCGGCTGAGGGGAAGCCCAAAGGATCTCCATAATCTCCTGCTCCAAACTGCCTAAAAGCCGGCATTTAACTTGACAATTACAAGTGCATTTCATATACTACAAGTGTAGCACATTTATGAAAAAACCAAAAATTTATCTTGATTATGCCGCGACTACTCCGGTCGACCCCAGAGTGATTAAAACGATGTTGCCCTATTTTCTGGCCAAAATTGGTAACCCAGCTTCAATGCATCGAATGGGCCGGGATAATCTCCGGGTCCTGGATAAGTGTCGTCGAACAGCGGCCGGCTTTATCGGGGCTCAGTCAGCCACTGAAATTATCTTTACCGGCTCAGCCACTGAAAGTAATAATCTAGCTTTAAAAGGAACGATGTGGGCTAATAGAAGTCGCGGTAATCATCTTATTGTCTCTCAAATTGAACATGATTGTGTTTTAGAAAGCGCTAAGTGGTTAGCCCAAAATGGCTTTGAAGTTACTTTTGTACCGGTTGACCAATATGGTCTGGTTCACCCAGAAGAGGTAGAAAAAGCAATTACCTCCCAAACTGTTTTGGTCTCTGTGATGCAGGCTAACAATGAAATCGGTACGATCAATCCAGTAACTAAAATCGCCCAAATCTGTCATCAACATGGGGTTTACTTTCACACCGATGCCGCCCAAACCTGCGGCAAAATCCCTGTTGACGTCCAAAAAATCGGTGCTGATCTCTTGACTGCTTCGTCCCATAAAATGTATGGACCGAAAGGTGCCGCCCTTTTATACATTAAAAAAGGAACTAAAATCGAGCCGTGGATGCATGGCGGCGGCCAAGAGGAAGGTATGAGATCGTCCACTGTCAACTTACCGGCTATTGTTGGTTTTACCCAAGCGATGACTATTGCCCAAAAGACAATGACCACTGAATCAGTTAAATTAACTAAATTAAGAGACAAATTAGTTGAACATATCCTTAAAGCTATCCCCACTGCCAGTTTAAACGGCCATCCTACCCAAAGATTACCTAATATTGTTAGTTTCCGTTTTGCTTATATCGAAGGGGAGTCATTAGTCTATTTACTAGACGAAGATGGAATTATGGCCTCTACCGGATCAGCTTGCTCTTCACCTAAATTAACTCCTTCCCATGTTTTAATTGCCTGTGGTTTAAAAAAGGAGGAAATCCACGGTTCGCTTAGAATCAGTCTGGGACGATGGACTAAAGAGAAGGACATCGATTATCTCATTCAAAAATTACCATTAGCAGTCCAAAAATTAAATAAATTATCACCATTTCTTAACTAAAATGTATTCTAAAAAAGTGATGCAGTATTTTCGCAAACCGAAAAATTTCGGCCAAATTAAAGATGCCGACGGTATCGGCCAGGTTGGCAATATCGTTTGCGGCGATGTGATGAAACTTTATCTTAAGATCAAAAACAAGACTATTACCAAAGCTACTTTTGAAACCTTTGGTTGTGTTTCAGCCATCGCCTCCAGTTCAATTTTAACGACAATGATCAAAGGAAAAACTCTTGAGGAAGCTTCGAAAATTACCAAAGAAGAGGTTGTTCA
>DAOTMI010000007.1:32748-37045 GCA_035450165.1 Candidatus Woesebacteria bacterium | reverse complement strand
GTAATCGGGTTCAGTTGTTTGAGAGTGTCATCAGCTTTGGCTTCTTTGGAATGGGTAGCGATGCCTAGACTAAGCGCTAAGCTGACGCCGGCCGAGATCGCTTTGGCGCTGATTGAGCCTTTTTCTATAGTCATAGTTTAATTATAGCATAAAACTGTCTAGTTGTCAAATACTATAGGATAGTAGCTAATTACGAATTACCAATTACGAATTACGAATTAAAAATTACGAATTACGAATTAAAAATTACGAATTACGAATTACGAATTACTAATTACTATTTACTAATTACTATTTACTAATTACTAATTGCTTGTTATTATAAATTATTGATGAAAAAGCTGTCTCTTTTGGCTTTAATCTTCCTTTTGGCTTCTTTTCTTTCTTTGGCTTTCTTGAAGACGGGGGTTTATGGACAAGCTAGTGAAGGCCCTAATCCTCCCAGCGGCGGGGGTGGTGGTGGCGGGGGTGGTGTTTATCCTACCCGCCCCATCGACAATCCTATTGTCAATCCGACTGGTGAACCGGAGCCCGATGACCCCGGCCCGGGCAACAAATGGATGTATCACTGCAAATATCACGAGTGTACACCGGAGGACTGGCCGTGGAGTTATATTTGTTCTCCAGCGGCAGAAGGGGTGCCGGTTGGGTCCTGTTGGAAAGAGATTGTTCCCGGATCGACTGATATTAGGGAACAATGCCGATATTATCCGGGTAATTGGGATAGTTATAATTGTTTTGAAAGCAGTAATCTTTGTGAAGAGTTTTGCAAACCTTGGCGGGAAGCTACTCCTATTGTCAATCCGACTGGTGAACCGGAGCCCGATGACCCCGGCCCGGGCAACAAATGGATGTATCACTGCAAATATCACGAGTGTACACCGGAGGACTGGCCGTGGAGTTATATTTGTTCTCCAGCGGCAGAAGGGGTGCCGGTTGGGTCCTGTTGGAAAGAGATTGTTCCCGGATCGACTGATATTAGGGAACAATGCCGATATTATCCGGGTAATTGGGATAGTTATAATTGTTTTGAAAGCAGTAATCTTTGTGAAGAGTTTTGCAAACCTTGGCGGGAAGCTACTCCTACTCCCGGAGAAACAGAGGTAGTTTACTGCAAGCCCGGTTGCCGTACCTGTGAAATCTGCCGCAAGCCCAATGGCTCATTATGTGATATGTGGTACTGCCGTGATTTGTTTTTTGCCTTAGAAAGATATGGTTTTGGAGGTAGCCGTAAATGGTGTGAGGACTGGTATTGTCCCAGTCGCTGTGGCTATATTGATTTAGCCTGTATTAACGCATGTGTTCCTCGCTGTATGACTGAGTTTGCTTTGGATGACCCCGAGAATGTTTATGATCTATGGCGCTCTACCTATACTTGTTTACCAATGCAAAAAGGAAAAACAATGTGTTCTTATATGTGTGATCCGAAAGATTTAGGTCCGGCCCCGGGTTGTGGGGGTTATGAGGGGCCAGAGCCGACCCCAACCGGAGTTGAACCTCCTCCAGTTAATTATTGGTTCTGCGCCGGGGCTGATGGTTGTGAAGCTGGTTATGATTTTTACCCATCGCGATGTCTGGTTGATTGCGGTGAACATGTCTGCCGGATTGATGAGGAATGTATGAGAACCAGGCTTTTCCCCGGTTCTGGCGAAGGTAAGGCTAATTGTATAGCTAACTGCCACTGCGATAATCCCTGTGCCTGCGCCGCCGAAACCTGTCGGGATGAAATTTGTGTTGATGACTGCGGCACTCTTTGTTTGGGAGAAAATGACTGCGGTTTGAGTTTGATCGAGCCGCCGAAGATAGAAGTCGGTAATGGCGGGATGAATCCGGTAAATATTGCCATTGATGGTCGGGTTCATATTTGTGACTCCCAGTTTTGGCTGGATCCGGTCCATCAGCCTAATGGAGCCTATTTTAAGGTAAAAATTAGCCATGCCGGCGGTGTCGACAAAATTGATGCTGTTGGTCTTGGTTTTAACCATCGGGAAGGGGAAGAAACGGTTGATGATTTATGGATTTCTTTAATTGATTTAGTTAACGGAAAGCCGGGGATTCCGGTGGTTTATGGCCCGGCCGCCCCGGATATAAATGTTATCCCAGTCGTAATCGATCGAAGAGAACTTAATCTGAAAGAGGTAACCTTTGTGGTTATTTTTCATAATAATTTTCCAAAAAATTTGAATTTTGTCTGGGCCTCGGCCATGGACGATGTCGGCCGCACCCTGCCCTGGACTTATACCGATACCAGTTTTAAATATTGGGATTGTCAATTGAATTTTAGCGGCAAATTGTATGATGATTCGGAAAGCGCCGATCGGGAGGTCTGTGCCACTAATGGTTATAAGACTCCGGTAAGAGAAGCTAATTTTACCTCATTAAGTTTGGTTAATGTTCAAGATGCCGGCGATACGGTGGCGGCGGTGATCAGTGCTGACGGCTGTGATTTCCAAGCTGGGGGAAGCAAATTAATTTGGGGTAAAACCTACAATTCTGTTTTTAATGATGATCTTGACGGCGATATTACCAGTCTTTATGCTAGAACGATTGATTTAGGAGTAACCGGCGGCGGAGTAACCACCTGTTTCAACGGCAGTCAAATCGATACTACCCAAGGCAATGACCCGAATATGCCTAAGTTTTTAGCCGATCCTTATGTTGATTCGCCTGAAATTCAACTTGATTATTCCTTCCTTCAAAACGCCGAGCCGTGGTATCAGGTGGTCGGCGGCGGCATCAAAGCTTTGGGAAGCGTTAATAATTACTTGAGGAGTTCTAGGCGGATGGTGGAAGATTCGGTCAGCGGTCAGCAGGATAGCGGCTGGATTGCCGCCGGCGGCCAATTCAGCGCCGGCAATAGCGAAGATTACAGCCAAAGCGGCTGGAAAGGTGAAAGAATGACCGGATTTTTCGGTCAAAAAGTTGGTTACAATTATTTCTATAATGAATTAAAAACCAAAAAGAATTTAGGCGAAGTGAAAAGTAACTGGGGAGAAATTAAGGACACGCCGGGCATCTTGTTTATTGATGGCAATTTAGCCATCGACAGTGACAGTTCAGCTTTGACAGCCGGCCAGTACCGAATCGTCATCGTCAAAGGCAGGATTACGGTTGATCCGGTGGTGAAAAATTTAGCCGGGATTTTTATCGCCGACGGTAATATCACTATCAGCGGCGAATCGAACACCCAGTTAGTTATTAAAGGCATGATTTATTCGGGCGGCAATATTACCCTCGATCGCGGCTTTACTAACCATAGGGAAAATAGCACCCGGCCGGCTACCGTTGTTCAATTTGACCCCAATTTAATTTTTAACCTGCCACCGACAGTTTATCAGGTAATGTCGGGCTGGAAGCAGGGAATCTAGATCGTAGATAAGACAATTAAAAATTATGAATTACGAATTACGAATTAAAAATTACGAATTAATTTACAAATCACAATAACCAAGAAATAAACAATGTCTCATAACCAAATTCCAATAACCAAACAATTAAAAATTAGAAATTATTCCGGCGGCCAGATGGTGCTGATGATTTTGCTGGTGGGGGCGGTGGTCATGACAATTGCCCTGTCGTTATCTAAAAAAACGGTGACCGATATCAAAATTGATACCGATGAGGAACTGTCAAAAAAGGCCTTTGATACGGCAGAATCAGGAATAGATTATTACCGTCGGACGGCAACGCCGATTTATTATGCCGCCGATGAAGGCGGCACCAGAGTGGCGGAGGTAACGGCGGCACCGCTGGAAGTCAGCGGCGATTATACCTTTGAAAAGGAGACTGCCGCCGGCCACAGTGGCTATTTTTGGCTGGTTGACCATCTGGACGACGGCAGTTTAGGTAGTGGTTATTTCCATGGCAAGTTGGAAGTTTGTCTGCAGACCGGTTTTGCCGGCGCCCTAAAAATAGATTATTTTTACAAAGAAGGAGATGATTTTAAGGTGAAAAGATACGGCTATAATATCGGCAATGATCCTGATAAAAGAGTCGAGGGGTTTGAAGATGGGGTTGACACCTGCAGTAAGGAGTTGGATTTTAGTTCGACCAATTCCATTCTTCTGGCGGTGACACCGGTTTTTTCCCCGGGGAAAATAACTATTCGACGAATCGAAGGGGATGATTTTCCCGCTCAAGGCGAAGAGATAGTTTCGACCGGCAAGGCCGGTGATATTGATAATTTACCTATAAATAGGACAGTTCGTATTGTCAATCAGTATCAGGTGCCGGGATTTTTGCTGGAGGCAATCAGCGCGGAAGGAAGTGTTAGTAACTAGTAATTAGTAATTAGTAA
>DAOTMI010000007.1:23311-32648 GCA_035450165.1 Candidatus Woesebacteria bacterium | reverse complement strand
TAGTAATTAGTAAATTATGAAGATTTCATATTGTTTTCTGTTGAGCGAATAAGACCGTTAATTAACTTTTCCGCCTCTTTTGAACTTATCCATAACTTTCTAGCTATCTGTCTATTAATATAACCTAAGTCTTTAGACAGTAGTAGAAAATTTTGAACCTCTTTTAATGAACCTCTGGCTTGAAAATAAAAATGAATTTTATCCTTCTTGTGATATCTTCCAAAACCTTCGGCAATATTCGCTGTTATTGAACTCGATGCTCTTCTAAGCTGATCAACTATTCCATATTTTTCTTCTTTAGGTAATGAATCTAAACACTTATAAATTTCCAAGACAAATTTATAATTTACCTTCCATGTATCTAGCTGATAAAAATCTTTAATCACCGCCATTTTTGATTTTTACTGTTTACTAATTACTAATTACTAATTATACTGTTTATATGAGTAATCTTGTTGGCTTGGATCTAGGAGTAGGAATGATTAAGGCCGTGTCGTTATCGAAAACGGCTAATGGGTTAATTTTGGATGCTATTGGCGAAACCAAAGGGCCAAATGACGATTGGGTTAAAAAGGGGGCTAAGTCTGACGGAATTAAACAAATGGCGGCGGCGATTAGAAGGTTGTTAGCGGATTTAAAAATCCGAGCCCGTCAGGCCGTCGCCTGTATTCCCGAAGACGAAGTCGTCAGCCGATTAGTCAATTTGCCGCCTTTAAAAGAAAATGAAATTATGGATGCCCTTAGATTTGAAGCCGAAACCTTTGTTCCCTACCCTCTTGATCAAGTCACAATTGATTATGAGATTGTGGAAAGAGATGACAACAGCCGGTTGAAAGTGTTTGTAGTGGCGGCCAAAACCGATTTAATTAATGCTTTTATTCATTTATTTCGACTAGTAGGAATTGAGTTAATTGCTTTGGAGTCGCCAGCGGTGGCGATGAGGCGAGTAATTAAAAATTCAATTAACCCTTCAGTTTCGGGTATTATTACCTTGGATTATGGGGAAAAGTTTTTTGATATTATCGGCACTAATAACGGTAATATTTGTTTTACCCGCTCCGTGCCTATCGGCGGCGAATCGGTTACCCGGGCGATTTCGATTAACTTAGGTTTAGATATGCCCAGCGCCGAAGAATATAAAAAAGCCTATGGCCTGCGGGAGGACCAATTGGAAGGTAAAATCAGAAATGCCATTATGCCGATTTTTATGAATATGGCCGAAGAAATTAGAAAAGGCCTGTCGCTTTTTTTGGAGGATCAAGGCCGGCCAGCCGAACTTTTGATTCTTTCCGGCGGCGGGGCTAATATGCCCGGATTAGCCGAAGAATTAACCAAAGTTTTAGGAGTGGAAGTTCAGATAGTCCAACCATTTTTAAATATTGATACGACTAAAATCAATTTCCCTTTTAATCTTAACACCGAGGGCTGTCGTTTCAGTTATGCCGTTGGTTTAGCCCTAAGAGGAATTGTAGAATAAAATGAGTGTTAGTCTCCTGCCATCGCAGGCAAAATTTCAACTAGCCAAGACAAAATTAAAAAACCAACTGTTGATTCTGATGGTTACTTTGACAGGAATTTGGCTGACAGCTTCGATTTTGATTTGGGGTTGGTGGCTGGTGCGCCAGCGGCAGTTAAAAGTGATTCAAACGGCTTATAATCAAGTGGCGGCTGAGTATAAAAATCGTGGCGAGGACTTATTAACCAGCCATCGGTTGAAATATCAGGCGAAAATGGTGGGTAAAGTCTTGGCGGCGAGGTTTGAGTACGGTGAAGCGATTACTAATGTTAATAATTTACTGCCGTCGGAGATTACTATCAGCGATTTTAAAATCCAAGGTCATAATGCTTTTCAAATAAATTATACGACCAATAAGGGAGAAAATATGGATATTGTTGAAGAAAAAGTGGCGGAAATCAACAATAAAAAAGTTAAAGGTTTTACAGCGGCCAAGCTTACCAGTTTATCATGGGAGAGCGGCCAGTGGAAATTTAGTTTGGAGGTAAAAACAGAATAATGACAGTCACTCTTCCTGATAAAATTTTTGGTTTGGATTCATCTTTAGCCAAGCTGTTGGTTAAACCCATCGTGATTATCATTCTTCTAATTATGCTTTTTAATTGGGGGGTTTATCCTAAAATTGCCGATATCGGTCGGCTGAAACAGGAAATTAATAAAGTTAATGCCGAAAAACAGATGGTAGTTGATAAAATAAATTATATTAACAGTCTGCCGCCGGAGGATTTGAAGAAAAATGAATCTCTTCTTAATAGCGCCTTGCTTTATGAAAAGGATGCTTATTTTTTAGTAGGAGTTATCCGTCAAATCGCCGATAAATATAGCTTTACTGTTCAAGGTTTTTCTTTATCTCCGGGTAAATTGACTAAAGATGAAAAAGAAAGTGGCCAAGCCGCTGTTAACAAACGGGTGCCGGTGATTTTGAATTTGATTGGTCCAAAAACAAGTTATTTAAATTTTCTTGATGGTCTGGAAAAAAGCCTGCCAATTTTATCAATTGAGAAGATGAATATGAGAGTTAGAAATGAAGTGGCGGAGATGGATTTGGAGATTTCGGCTTATTATTTAGACGAAGAAACTAAACCGGAAATTAAGAGATTGACCTTGGCTGATTTAAAGTTGGATAAAAATGAAGCGGAGATGCTCAAGACTTTGTCAAATTATACTAACAATCGGACTATATTGAGTTTGGCTCAGGAGCAAATAGCGACCCGGAGCGGGGTGGTTTACGGCCGGTCCAACCCTTTTAGGTAATGAGAAAGTTAATACAGGGGTTTATTCTTTTATTTCCAGATTAAACCGGGTATTGGGATAAGAAATACCAAGGATGATTCTGATAGCCTTAATTATTTTCCCTTGTTTTCCGATAATTTGCCCAATTTTTTCCTTAGGAGCTGAAATAATTAGATTAGTGAAATTGTCCTGTTCTTTCGTTTCAACTTCAACCCCTTCCGGGTTGTCGATAATTGATTGAAGAATGTATTCAAGCGTTTGTTGGAGTTGGTTCATTAGTTTTAGGTAAACTTTTAGCCTGCTTGACCTTCTTTTTATGGGGATATTTGGCCGGATTAAGCAGTTTATCGACACCGGTAGTAATTTTAGCCCCGTGTTTTAACCATTGATCCATTTTGGCTTTATCTAAATTGATGGTCTTGGTTTGGGGAGTAAAAAAACCAATTTCGTCAATATTTTGGCCTTTATTTTTGCTCCGCCGTTCGGCAACGACAATTCGAAAGGTTCGTTGATGTTTTTTCCCCCGAGGTGATAATTTTATTTTTAACATAAGCGGGATTATACCTGATTTTGAAAGATTTTGGTAGCCTGAATTGCCGCTTTCTCCTCGGCTTTTTGTTTAGAGTTACCCTTACCTTTGGCAATTAAACGATTATTGATGTAAACTCCGGCTTCGAATTTTTTCTGATGGTCCGGTCCAAATTCGGCCAGAATGCGGTAGTTGGGGGTAACTCCCTCACGAGCTTGGGCTATTTCCTGAAAAACACTTTTAGGATCTTTCAAATTTTTTTGTTTGGAAATCTGATCAATACTTGGACCAAGATTATTAGTTAAAAATTGGTCGACGGCCTCCCAGCCTTGGTCGAGGAAAATTGCCCCTGTAAAACTTTCAAAAGTATCAGCTAAAATTGATGGATTAGTCCGGCCGCCGTGTTTTTCCTCGCCGCGGGAAAGAAGCAGTTTCTTGCCTAAACCGATTTTATCGGCAGTTTTGGCTAAATTATCAGTACAAACAATTAAAGAACGGAGGTTGGTTAAACTGCCTTCGGGAAATTGAGGAAAACGTTTGAATAAAAGATCGCTGATCCAGAATTCCAAGACGGCATCGCCAAGAAATTCCAATCTTTCGTTTGATTGAAGGGATTCCTGCCGATTTTCATTAAGATAGGACCGGTGAATAAAAGCCTGTTTGAGTAAATTAGGGTTGTGAAATTGGAACATTTTTTAAAGCGGAACCAATAACTCCATTAACGAAGGCAAAAGAAGTATCGGTGCCAAATTCTTTGGCAATTTCAACTGCCTCATCAATAATAACTTTTGGCGGGTTCTTTTTTTGAATGAGAAGCTCCCAAAGTGCCAGCCGGAGTATCGCCAGGTCAATCTTATTTATTTTGTCCAGAGGCCATTTGGGAGCGTTTGCGGCGATAATTTTATCGATCTCTGCCAAATGGACAATTATATCTCGAGTATGAAGAGAAACCGGCTTTTTATTACCGCAGGAGTAAGCAAACAGCGCCTGCATTTCTTTAATTCGATGTAAATGACGGGGATCACTTTTAGACTTCATTTATTATTGCTGACAATTCGGACATCTAAAACCAGGTAGTTTTTCTTGGCCGCAATGCTGGCATTTGACTAGATGGGGAATTTTGGGTCCTTTATGAGTTGCCCGGCGTTTTCCCTGTCGGCGGCTTGAAGGCCAATGTTTAGGTAAGGCGGTCATATGAAGTTATTTTAACAGTTTTTATTCTTAGTTACTTAAATTGATTTTGTTATGGGTGGTTTTAATAAGTTTGGCGGGATCAAAATTAGGGTAAAGCCGGAGGAGGTCTTTGAGGAAATTTTGGGAAAATTCTATCAACTTTAAATCCGATATATCGGCCAATTTTAACGAAGGGAAACCATGCTGCTCAGTAGAAAAGGCTTCACCTGGACCGCGGACTTTCAGGTCGTATTCGGCGATTTTCAAACCGGAATTATTTTTTTCCAGAAATTTCAGTCGGTTGAAGACTTTTTCTTCATTACTTTCGGTAAAAAGATAGCAGTATGATTGATGCTCTCCCCGGCCGACCCGACCCCGAAGCTGATGGAGGGAAGCCAAACCGAATCTATCAGCTGATTGAATTACTATAATTGTGGCGTTGGGATAATCAATCCCGACTTCAATAATCGGCGTAGTGACTAAAATGTTAATTTTATTTTCCTTGAATTTTTTTAGGATTTTTCCGCGGGTTACCGGCTTAATTTTGCCGTGAATTAGGGCTAATTTCTGATCGGGGAAAACTTTTTGCAGTTTTTCGAACTCGGCTTGAGCCGACTTAACCGTAGTTAAGTTTTCTGATTCATTGATAAATGGGCAAACAATAAAAGCTTGTTCTTTGGTAGTTTTTATTTGCTGATCGATCCAGCGGTAGCAGTCTCTCTTTTTCGATTGGGGGACGACAAAAGTTTTAATTGACAGCCGATTTTGGGGCAAAGTTTCAATAGTAGATAGATCAAGATTGCCCAAAAAGGTTAAGCTGATAGTTCGGGGAATGGGAGTAGCGGTCATGGTTAGAGTATGGGGCGGATTAAGGCCGCTGAGGAAAGACCTCTGTTTTACGCCAAATTTATGCTGTTCATCAATTACTAGCAGGCCGACATTGGTAATTTTTTGGCGGTAAATAATGGCATGGGTGGAAATAATAACAGCATTTTGGGGAATTTTTTCTAAATCAAGTTTAGTCTTGGCTGTTAATAAGTAGGTGTTTTTTAGATAAGCTGAAATGGTTTGAAAATGTTGCTGAGCTAGAATTTCGGTCGGAGCCATGAAAATTGTTCGGCTGTTATTTTGGGCCGTTAGATAAGCGGCCAGCATAGCGATGACGGTTTTGCCGGCGCCAACATCGCCCTGCAGAAGCCGGTTCATTGGTTTTTGATTAGATAAAAGATCAGCTTTAATTTCGTGCCAAACTTTAATTTGGCCGCTGGTTAGGTGAAAAGGCAGTCGATTAATCAGGGAATCCACCGATTTATCGGCCAAAATTACTGCCGGTTTTAAGGTTAACCAAGTTTGTTTCTGCTGATAGGAATCGGATTGTATCGATAAAATTTCATCTAACGACAGGCGGAATCTTGCCTGGTTTAGAATAGCCAGATTGGTCGGTTGGTGAATTTGACGAAGAGCAGTTTTGAGATCTAAAAGATGGTATTTTTTCAGTAAGTCAGTCGGTAGAGGATCAGTAATTGAAGACAAAAGGAAGGGTAAATAGTTTTGAATAGTTTTTCGGAACCAATTTGATGATAAACCAACAGTTTCCGGATAGATGCCGATAATTTTGCCGGTGTGATACTGGCCGTAAACCGGAGCAATCAGAGTTTTTTGGTTTTGGTAAAGACTGATTTCACCGGCAAAACTATAGGTTTCCCCTACCTTAATGCTTTGGCTTAAATAAGGCTGATTAAACCAAATTAAATTTAAATAACCAGTTTGATCCCTAATTACCGCTTTTTGAATGTTTTTTTGGCTGCGAGTGAAAATATTATGAAATTGAGTAATTTTACCGGTAATAGTAACATTTTCACCAACCTGAACAGCGGCAATAGATTTTATATGGGAAAAATCAAGATAACGATGAGGAAAATGATAAATTAAATCGGTTGGACTGGTGATTTTCAACTTGGCTAGTTTCTGAATGGTTTTGGGGCCGATACCGGGAAGCATAACTTATGTTATCATTAATTGATGCGAATTAAGAAAAAAACATGGAAATTAATAGAAAAGATCATTCTCTTTATAGCGTTGCTGGCTTTTTTAGTTATGCCGTGGCTCAACTTGCTGGCGCAATGAAGAAAATTAAATCGATTAATCACAAACGGTTTTGGCTGGGTTTTTTGAAGGTAGTTTTAGTCTTATTGGGGGTATCTATAGTCGGGCTGATTGGATTATTTGTGTGGTATTCGCGGGATTTACCGGCACCCGACCGGATTGTTAGGCGGGAAGGTTATGCCAGTAAAGTTTTGGATAGAAATGGCGAGATTATTTTCGATTTATATAAGGAAGCTAAAAGAACGCCGGTTGCTTGGGAAGAAATTCCTGATGCTCTCAAAAAAGCTACCATTGCTGTAGAAGATAAAGATTTTTATAAACATCGGGGTTTTGATCCTTTGACTCCGGCTAGAATTGCGAAAAATTTTTTTCTTACCGGCCGATTGATTGGTGGTTCAACTTTGACCCAGCAATTGGTTAAAAATGTTCTCCTAACCAGCGAGCGGACTATTACCAGAAAGATAAAAGAGTTTATTCTGGCGGTTCAGATTGAAGCTAGATATAAGAAAGATGATATTTTGTTAATGTATTTAAATGAAGCCCCATACGGCGGTATGGCTTGGGGGGTTGGCAGCGCCGCTGAGCAGTATTTTGGTAAAAAAGTTCATGATTTAGACGTAGCCGAATCGGTGATTTTGGCCGGTTTGCCTCAACGGCCAAGTGTTTATTCTCCCTTTTCCCAAACACCAACAGCTTATATTGATCGATCAAAACACGTTTTAGAACGGATGCAGGAAGATGGTTATTTAACTGCTGACGAAGTTAGTCAGGTTTTTGAGGAAATTAAAAATTATCAGTTTTATCAAAATAAGAGTAAAAATTTGGCGCCGCATTTTGTTGATTGGATTAAAGACCGATTAATTAAAAATTATGGTGAGGCGGTGATGGATATTGGCGGCTTAACCATTACCACTACTTTGGACTTAAAATTACAAGGTGAAATGCAGACTATTGTCAGTGATGAGATTGATAAGGCCGAAAAACAGGGGATATCTAATGGAGCGGCTATAGCAGTTGATCCCCGAACTGGCGAAGTTTTAGCTATGATTGGATCAAGAGATTATAATTCGCTCGAAACTGATGGTAATTTCAATGTTGTTACTCAAGCCTTGCGTCAGCCTGGCTCGGCCATTAAACCAGTTACTTATGTAACTGCTTTCCGAAAAGGTTGGACGGCTGAAAATATGCTGGTAGATGCGGCGGTTGATTTTCCCGCCGCCCCCGGTCAGAGTAAAAATTATGCCCCAAAAAATTATGATGGTCAGTATCATGGACCAATGTCAATTAGAACTGCTTTGGGTAATTCCATTAATACGGTGGCGGTGAAAATGCTTTACTACGTTGGAGTTGAGAATATGTTAAAACAGGCCAGTGATATGGGTTTATCTACTCTCAAGCCTACTCCGGAAAATTTAGCTCGTTTTGGTTTGTCGGTTACTTTGGGCGGCGGTGAAGTCAGAATGTCAGAAATGGCTGCGGCCTATAGTGCCTTTGCTAATGGAGGTAAAAAGGTTGATTTGGTCGGAATCCTTAAAGTAGAGGACAGAAACGGTCGAGTTTTAGAAGAGTTTAAACCCATTGCCGGCAAGCAGGTAATTTCTCCACAAGAGGCATTTTTGATTTCTAATATTTTAGCGGATAATTCGGCGCGAGAGATTAGCTTTGGCAGTAATTCCGGCTTGTTGATTCCTAATTATCAGGTAGCGGTGAAAACTGGAACGACCAATGATAAACGGGATAATTGGTGTCTTGGCTGGACCCCGAATCTTTTGGTGGCTGTTTGGGTGGGCAATAATGATAATACGCCGATGAATCGAGTCGCTTCGGGAATTAGTGGAGCGACTCCAATTTGGCGGCGAATTATGCTGACGGCCTTGCCTCGTCGGCCTAAAGAAGATTTTCCTATTCCCGATAAGATTATTACCATGGATGTTGATCGACTCTCCGGTTACCCAGCCCACGATGGTTTTCCGGCCAAAACGGCCTATTTTATTGATGGTACTCAACCAAAAACTTCCGATCCAATCCATTTAAAATTAAAAGTTTGTAAAGGGATTAGTGGTTTGGCTACGCCGGAGGATATTGCTAATGGTAATTATGAAGAGAAAGAGTATATAAAATTAAAGGAGGATTGTCCCGGTTGTCAGGCAGGAATAGATAGTTGGATTTTAGATCAACCAGATCGGGAGAAATATTTTCCGCCAGAAGATTATTGCCGAAGCAACGGGTTAATTACTGTTGATTTTGAGACGCCTGGTGATCAGACAACAGTAGGAACAGATTTTGAGGTTAAGGTCAAAACAAACTCGGTTAAAAAGGTGACGGAAGTCAAATTATGGGTTAATGGGATAGAAAAATATAACTGGACGGAAAAACCGTTTGAAACCCGTTTAAATTTAAATGATGGGGTTTATACCTTAAAAATTGAGGCTAAAGATAAGGATAATAACAGTGCCAGTCGAGAAATTAAGATTGGAGTTAATATGCCTTGGACCGGGCCGCTACCGACACTTACCCCGACACTTACCCCGACACTTACCCCGACGTTGACACCAGCGCCGATAATTACTCCAACAATAACAGTAATACCGAGTGGAACATAAAAAGGACTATTTCTCATTAAACCAATCGTCTTTCACCCAATTCTTAAGATTATTTTTTATGTAATTTTTGATAGTATCTCTTTTCATCAAAAATGACCTTGTCTAAATATCTTGCTTGCCAACCAAAAAGTATTTTATTCTTCCAAGCATACCTTTTTACTGATGCCTTGTAAGTAC
>DAOTMI010000007.1:0-23211 GCA_035450165.1 Candidatus Woesebacteria bacterium | reverse complement strand
AAGAAATTATTCTTCAAATAGTGATAAAGAATAATCCCAGCCTGGCAATTTCGAAGAATTTATCCTATATCGATCGGTGAAACGGGTGTTATCCATGGTTAAATCATATAATGTTTCAATAGTTGTTAATGTAGGGATGTTGCATGATACTATATCTTATCTTTTGTGTAATTCTTTCTCTTTTTACTCAATGTTCTCTGTATTTTTGTTAATTTAAATGTTTTTAAGTGGATTTGTTTGGCAGTTTTGTCGTCGCAATTGAAATACCAAACCCTGAAGGTATATTTATTGCGGTAATGATCAATAATTTTAATATCCCAAAGAATATTACCAATTGCCTTTCGATAATATGCCAGTAATTCCTTTTCTGTTTTGGAAGAAATTAAATTAGCATCAAGGCAGATTATTTGGGAGGTAATTTCGTAAGCATTAAAAAAGGTATCAGGTAGTTTTTTAAATTCTCTGGGAGTATCATCTATGATTGTTTCGTGAAATTTACCGTCAAAGGTTCCAAGAGCGTATTTTTCGACTAAATTATTATTTTCCTGGTAATAAATTTTGCCGATTTCAAAAAAGGGTTGCAGAGGAATTTTTAAGCGAAGATACTGATTTAATTGTTCCTCAAGAGAATCAGTTAAATTTGTTCGTAAATATGGCAGATTAGCATTAATATTATTTTGAGTGGCAATCGACTTGGAATATTTCTTATTAGTTAATGGTTTGGTTTTAACTTCGTTGAAACCGCGGCTGAGTAATTCTGATTTAAGAGTTTCGATGTTTTTTAAAATTTGAGGAGTAATGTCGGGCAATATTCTAGGATTAACTGGCTGATCGGTAGGAATTTTATTAAAACCCCAAAAACGAATAATCTCCTCAACTAAATCAATGGCCGACTCAATATCGGACCGATGATCAATATCGATTTTATTAATAATTTTTTGGGAAAATTCATCAGGGATTTTGATGCCGGCAATAGCAGATGGATTGATAGTTAGCGATATGTTCTTATGGGGAGTTTTATTTGGATAATAATCATATAAAGCACTGTCAATATGACCTTTAGAATGGTTTAAAATTAACTTAATCAGGTGATTAAAAGCAGTTGGAATTAAATCGGGATCAAGTTCTTTATCTAAGCGGAGACTAGCTTCGGTAGTCAAATTTAGTTTTTTAGAGTCAAGGCGAACTCTGGTTGGGTTGTAAACTGCCATTTCAATAATTGCTTCTTTAGTGTTAAGTTGAATTCCAGAGTTTTGACCTCCAATAAATGAAAGGCAGGTTGGCTGCTGCTGATGACTGATAACTAAAGTGGTTGGCGGGAGGTTGATTTTACTGCCGTCAAGAGTGGTGAAAGTAGTTGAGGTAGTTAAGTTTTCCCAAATTAAGTCATTACTTAAAGAAAAAGCATGGCAGGGAATGCCATATAAAAGCATAATATAATTGGTTAAATCAACTATGTTATTATTGAGGCCTATTTGGTGGAGTTTTAGGAACTTTTTAATTTCAGATGAGGATTCTGCGAGGTGTAAATCTCTGATTTTAATAGCCATTACCCTTTTGACATCGAGAGAATCGACTTTAATGTTTAAGGGTGAAGAAGTGGGTTTTAGACTATATTGAGGGATTTTGAGGTCGAGGTTGTAAAGAATGGCTAGTTCGCGGGCTAAACCTAAGTAACCAAGGCAATCTCCCCGATTGGAGCGGATTTCTAAAGAAATAATTTCTTCATCATCTTTTTGTTCAAAACCATCGCAAAAATGACCGATCCAGGTTAAATCCTCGGCAATTTTTTTAGCGCTATGCTTTAAATCGGGTAAAAACTGTTTAAGTTGAGAATAAATAATTTTCATAATTCATTGGGTTTGTAGGCGAGATTGCCGCCTAGAAGAGTGCGGATGTCTTTAAGATTAAATTTAGCCATGGTCCAACGATCGAGGCCCAAACCAAAAGCGAAACCAGTCCATTGACAAGGATCAATATTTGCCATCTTTAGGACTTTAGGGTGAATTATTCCGGCCCCGCCCATTTCAATCCAGCCAGCACCCTTACAGAGAGGGCAACCAACACCATGGCAAGCGAAACACTGCATGTCAGGACCAACGCCTGGTTCAACTTCAGGATAATACTTACTTCTAAATCTAATAATTACTTCAGGACCATAAAGAGTTTTAAACAGTAAATTCAAAGTACCGAATAGGTCTTTAAGAGTAATGTTTTTATCGACTACTACCCCTTGATATTGGTGAAGAATAAAATGATTTGATTTGTTGACCTTTTCGTTGCGGTAACAGCAACCCGGTGCTACCACCTTAAAGGGTGGTTTTTGTTCGTAAAGTAATCTAGCTTCGATTGAGGAAGTTTGGGTTCTAAGTAAAATTTCTGGTTCTTGAAGATAAATAGTATCTTGAAGATCACGGGCAGGATGATTTTGGGGAACATTGAGTCTTTCGAAACAGAATTCATCGGTTTCAATCTCCGGACCGTCATAGATAGAAAAGCCTAACGATCGGAATAAATTATTGAGCTGATTTTCAGTTTGAGTTAGAGGATGCAGATGGCCAAGTTTGGCTGAAGAAAATTTTAATAGAGATGTCCGCCGGCTGGCAGGCGTCTCTATTTTTTTATTAGCGAAAGCAGTTTCAATTTCTTTTTTGAGTTTATTTAACTCGATGCGTTTTTCTACCGGAAGATTTTTGACATCAGCCAAAAGTCGATTAAGAACTCCGCGACGGCCTAGCAATTTAATTTTTAGTTTCTCTAGTTCGTCTGCCTCGGTACATTCGGCAATCTTTTTTAAGTAATCTTCCACTCTTTATTTTAACGAATCGACAATGGTTTTAAAAGTTTGGTGATCACGAATGGCAATTTCTGAAAGCATTTTTCGGTTAAGCTCAATTTTATTATTTTTAAGTTTTTTAATGAATTGAGAGTAAGAGAGACCAAAGGGCCTAATTGCCGCATTTAATCTGACAATCCACAGTTGTCTCATATCTCTTCGGCGCAGCCTTCGGCCGATAAAGGTATAACGGCCGGCGTGCATTACTGCCTCATGGGCCGCCTTATAACGCTTATGGCGGGTCATCCAAAAACCTTTAGCTTTTTTCAAAACCTTTTTATGGTGTTGACGTCTGGTAAAACCAGTCTTTACTCGCATAGTTTTATTTTTTAATTACTAATTATTTTCCTAACAATTTTCTAATTTTAACAGCCATCCGGCCGGTAACTCGTTTTTTACCCTTCAATCGTCGTAATTGCTTTTTAGATTTATGCCGGCGAAGATGACGGCGAAAACTGGCCGTTCGTAAAACCCGGCCATTTTTAGTCACCTCAAAACGACTGCTAATTGATTTTTTAGTTTTTAATTTTTGTTTTTTTCCCATAAAATACACTAAACAATTTTTTACCTAAAAGTTTGGCTTCCCCTTCAGGAGCCGCAATATCGGCCAAATCGGCTTTAAATTTATCAATTAATTGATGACCGAATTCCTGATGGGTTATCTGCCGCCCTTGGAATTTTATATTTAATTTGACTTTATTTCCAGTAGCTAAAAATTTCTTAGCTCGCTTGACCCGATCTTCATAATCCTTTTGGCCAATAAATGGCGTCATTTGAATTTCTTTTAGCTCCCCTCCCCGACTGCCTTTTTTCCCCGCCTTGGCTTTTTTGGCTTCCTGATATTTAAATTTATTAAAGTTAATTAGTTTGACTACTGGTGGGACAGACTTGGGGGCGATTTCGACTAAATCGAGACCGGTTTCAAAAGAGTGTTGGCGGGCTTCAGCCAACGACATAACTCCGATTTGTTTTGCACTTTCATCAATCAAACGAACAGTCGGAGCAGTAATTTGTTGGTTAATCCGGTAATATTGATGCATTTTTTTATTTTATCAGATTTAAACTGCGTTGCTCGACTTGCTTTTTAACGGCCGCTAAAAAGTCATCTAGAGGCATGTTTTTTAAATCTTGGCCATCCCGCTGGCGAACAGCTACCAGATTATTGGAACTATCTGCTTCCCGGGAACCAACTATTAATTGGTAAGGGATTTTTTGGCCGCTGGAGCGGCGAATTTTATTTTGCATCGTTTCCGACCTATCATCAACTTCAGACCGGATTTGGTTGTCTTTTAAAATTATACCAATCTTATTGGCATAATTTAGCTGTTGATCAGTGATAGGAATAATTTTTACCTGGACTGGTGCCAGCCAGACTGGAAAATTGCCGCCGAAATGCTCCAATAAAATCATCATAAATCTTTCTGGTGAACCAATCATGGCCCGGTGAATCATAACCGGCCGTTTTTTCTGACCGTTAATATCGGTATATTCTAAATTAAATCTTTCAGGCATAACATAATCAATTTGAATGGTGGATAACTGCCAATCCCGATTTAAAGCATCAGTGGCTATTAAATCCATTTTTGGCGCATAAAAACTAGCTTCACCCGGACCTTCAAAATAATCAATTTGATTTCGTTTTAAAATTTCCCGGCTCCATTTTTCTAATTTATCCCAAGTTTGACTACTCCCCAAAAAATTTTTTGAGTGTTTAGAATCACGGGTTGATAGGCGATATTTATATTTAAATCCAAAAGTGGCCATAATTTCTTTAATCATCGCCAGCATAGTGTCGATTTCGGCATCGACCTGATCTTCTCGGCAGAAAACATGACAATCATCTTGGGAGAAAGAACGGGTTCGGGCTAAGCCGCTGATTTCTCCGGGTTTCTCATCCCGATAAAGCATGGCAAAATCAGTGTATCTTAAGGGTAAATCCCTGTAGCTTCTTGATTGGCTGGCATAAATTTGAGTGTGCTGTGGGCAATTCATTGGTTTAAGATAAAATTTTTCCCGACCGTAATTAGAGGTAACTAAAAACATATTATCTTTATATTTGTCCAAATGACCGGAGATTTTAAATAGTTTAGCCTTGGCAATTTGAGGGGTCCAAACCTGAGTATAGCCTTTGGCCGACTGAAGTGATTCAACATAATTGTTAAGAGTTCGGCGAATAAATGCTCCTTTGGGCGTATACAAAGGCAAACCACTGCCGATTAAATCGGAAAAGGTAAACAGGTCTAATTCCTGTCCCAAACGGCGGTGGTCTCGTTTTTCGGCTTCTTCCAGATTTTTTAAATATTTATCTAAATCATCTTGATTAGCAAAAGCCGTTCCATAAATTCGGGTCAGCATTTTGTTTTTTTCATTACCGTGCCAATAAGCGCCGGCGACGGAAAGAAGTTTAAAAGCTTTAATTTCACCGGTCGAGTCGGCATGCGGGCCGGAGCATAAGTCAACAAATTCTTCGCCGGTTTTATAAATAATCGGCTGGTTGATATTAGCCAGCCATTCTAATTTATAAGGATTGTTTTTAAATAACTGCTCAGCTTGACTGTGGCTAATTTCTTGCCGAACTATCGGTAAATTTTCTTTGATAATTTTGGCCATCTCTGTCTCAATTTCAGCGAAATTTTCTTCGGAGATTTGAAAATCGGCCAGTGGTTCGAAGTCAAAATAGAAACCGGTGTCGGTAGCTGGTCCCATGGCCATTAAAAACTTACCCGGATAAAGTTTCATCATTGCTTGGGTCAGAACATGTTCACAGGAATGACGAATTTTTTGTAGATAATCGGCTGTGACTGGCATAATCTATTGTATCAGTTTTAATCACCCTTCAGTAAACCATGCCGTTTTAAAATTGCCTCCATTTGTTTTTCGGTAATGGTATTGCCATATTGAGAAATTTCAAACGCAGTTAAGACAAGGTTTTGTTCATCATCCTGCTTTTTATGGTTGTCTTCGCCGGATTTCTTCTTGTTGATATTAAAAAAAATTTTTCTTTCTGGACTGTTGCCAGCCATATACAATTATAGCAAAATCTTATTTGAAAAACAATTTTTACAGCTACTGCTATAATATTTAATTATATCACAAAAAGGGAATTTTGTCAAATTTAATTCATAAATCAAGGAAAAAAAATCTTAAACGCTGAAACTTCAGCAGGCGGGGCTTCGCCCCGCCTGCTGTCTCATCCGCTTCGCTCGCCCGCCCTTCGGGCGGCTCGTTTTTTTAGAAATTTTAAATAATTTTAAAAAATTGAAGAAAAATGAAGATTGTAATATATTTTAAATATGTAAATTTCTACATTGCCGGAATAAAGAAAGTAATAAAAAATTATCGCGATTTACTATGACTAAATCAATTATACAAAAAATAGTTTTAGCCGCAGTGATGGTAAACAATAATAAAATATTGATTCTTCAAAGAAATAAAAATGAAGATATTTTTCCAAATATGTGGGAACTTCCTAGCGGGAAAAGAGAACTCCTGGAAACTTCTGAAAATGCTTTGCTTAGAGAAGTAAAAGAAGAAACAGGATTAAATGTAAAAATTATTATGCCCTTTTTTGTTTTTGATTATCAAATTGAAAAACCTGAAGAAATTCGAGATTCTACTCAGATAAATTTTTTAGTAAAACCAATTAATGACTGTAAAGTAAAAATAAGCTCTGAACATCAAAATTTCGCTTGGATTGGTGAAGACGAGATTGATAAACATAAACTATCACGAGCCACAAAGAAAGTTATTAAAAAATCTTTCGAACTAATCCACAGGTTAGGAAAAAAGTAAAATTCAGTTTTTTCTAAAAAATCAGAGTTCGTATCCAAAATCACGAGTGAGTCTAAGAGGATTTGAACCTCTGACCTCTTCGATGTCAACGAAGCGCTCTGACCAACTGAGCTATAGACTCAAAGAAGATGCTCAATTATAGCAGAAAAAACACACTGGGCTGAGGGGTTTTTAGTTGGCGCTGCGGGCGGCGGCATGCTCGTTGCTCATCAGATATTGAGTTCCGCCCTTTTTGCTCGTGGCCGTATTCCAAAAGAGGTTCTTTTTTCTTTTCTTGCAATTAAAACATTCCAACCAGTTGCCGGCTTCGGCGATATCTTTTCTTAATTCAATAATAATTTGGCGTAGCCGCTGGAGAAAACTAACCTGATATTGATTAGATTCAAAAATATTAGCTTCGGCGGCTTGAGCCACTTCATGATCAACTTCTTCAGTGACGTTTTTCAGAGTTTTGATTTCTGACTGAAGAGCCTCAATTTCCTTTTTGGTTTCTATTTGCTTTCGATCATAAACCAACTGTTGTTCTTTCTGAAGTTGTTGTAAGAAATATTTGATGAATTCTTTTTCTCGGTTTATTTCAGTCTGTTTATTAGCATTACCATCCTTAAGAATCTCATTGTTAGATTCGTTGACCCACGTCTTTTTTTGATTGGATTTAAATAAAACCCCGCCAGCCATAAGAGGATTATACCACATTATGGGTTATTTGAGGTTTTTAAGGTAGTCAAGTACTTTTTGCTGTCGCATAAGGTAAAAAGTTAGGTTGATATTTTGAGCCAGCTGAGGGTTAACCTCAAGAGTTTTTCTGATTTCTTCAGTAGTAACTTCTAATTTCTGATCGGCAGCAATTTTGTCGATAATAAGGTTAATTTTCCAATCCTTTTCCTGTTCTTTAAGCCTTTCCGGCAGAAGAATAACGGCGTGTTTAATGAGAAGATCGAATATTTGGTCGATTTTTCTTTCTCCGTCCAGTTTTTTGATTTCTTCAAAAGCAACGGCATCGATTTTAACCTCGGGCAGTTCACAGGAACGATATTCAACTTCCCAATTATGGTCATAGTCAAGAGGAGAGGTGGTAATTTTTACTTCCGGATCAATAATAGGATGAAGATCATTTTTTTTGATTTCATCGGCATAATTTTCAGTTAAAACAGTTTGAATTACTTTTTCCAATAAAGTTTGAGGATTGACTTTTTGTTCAACCACTTCAATTGGGGCCTTACCCGGCCGGAAGCCTTCGGTTTTAAAGGTCGATTGAATTTTAACTAAAGCCTGCTGGCGGGCGGCTTTAATTTTATCTTGGGAAATAGTAGCTTTAAGAAGAAAAGATTTGTCCTCAAGTTTTTCTAAATTTGGGTTTGTTTTCATCAGTAGGCTTATGATAACATACATTTACTAAATGGAAACGAAACTAAATTTTATCAGCCATCGGATTTTTAAAGGAGTTTTGGGATTGGTAGTGATTGTTATGATTGGATACGGATTTAAATTGACCCGTTTTAATTCAATAGATAAAAAACATTTCAATATGAGCGATTTATCGGGTAGGGTTCAGATAGCGATGGCTGAACAGCCGGCTATAGCTTCCGATAAGAAAATTTATGATCAGGTAATTGGGGTGGACGCCAGGCCGCTGATTATTGAAAAATATTTAGAAAAATATCATTCTCCCCTTCTCCCTTATGCCGATTTGATCTTTAATTTATCCCAAACTTACGGCTTTGAGTATTATTGGATTGTGGCCATTGCCCAACAAGAGTCAAATTTGTGTAAGAAGGCGCCGGAGAATAGTTTTAATTGCTGGGGTTATGGTATTCATCAGGCCGGAACTTTAAAGTTTGATAATTATGAGATAGCTCTTAAGAGTTTTGCTGAATACCTTAAAAGGGAATATTTTGATAAGGGGTATAATACAGCTGAACTAATAATGGAGAAGTATTGCCCTAATTCTAGCGGTTCTTGGGCCTATGGTGTCAATCAGTTTATTGAAGAAATGGAGTCCGGAAACTTCTAGTTGACTTTCTTATAATATTTTGATATACTCAAAATAGGTCCTGGGGTGGCTCCTCTAAAAAGCAGACTCTGGGATTTTTTTATGCTAAAATTCCTCTTATGACTTTAGTCAGTACCGCCCAGTTTAGAAAAGGAATGTATCTCCTCTTTCAGGATAAGCCCCATATGATTGTGGATATTACCTTTGTTTCTCCAGGAAGAGGATGTGCTTTTTATCGAGTCAAATTCAAGAATTTATTTACCGGACGATTAGTAGAATATACCTACAAATCGGGAGAAAAAGTCGAAGAAGTTTTGGTGGAAACTCGAGAGGCCGAATATTCTTATTTTGATGGTTTAAATTATGTTTTTATTGAACCTCGGACCTTTGAGCAATATTCTATTACGGCCGAAGTAATTGGAGATGACAAGGTTTATCTTAAACCGGGAGCATTGTATCGGATTAAATTTTACGAGGATCAATCAGTAGGCGTTGTTTTACCCAAATCGATTTCAAGTAAGGTCATTAAAACTGAAAATGCCATTAAGGGTAATACGGCAACTAATGCTTTAAAACCGGCACTTTTAGAGTCGGGGTTGAAGATTTTGGTACCTCTTTTTATTAAAGTTGGCGATGAAGTAATGATTAATACCGAGACCGGATCTTACGTTTCCAAATGTTAATTTTCAGTTTTTGGGGATTATTTGGAATTCGGCGGTATCCGATTTGTTTTTGTCGAGGTTTTTGTAGACAGTAACTTGGTGTTCACCGGGTTTAAGGAAGAATTCGTGGGTAGTCCCTTCCATCTCGGCGTCGTTGCGGCCGCAGAAAAAGACGGCATCAGGCCCTCGCTGGCTATCCAGCTTACCGTCAATGTAAATGTCGAAGCGGCCGCCAGTAGTTGAGATGACAAAAATCCGTATCTTTTCGCCCTCTTCTATTTTGAGAGGGGTTTCTGGCTCTTCTTGATGCTTTCCTAGGTCGGCTATTTTAACTTCTAGCTCGGATTGGGCAATTAGATTTTTGGGTTTTAGAGAGTAAACAGTTCCTAGAATCGTCGAAGCTGCTAAAACAGTGGCTACTTCCTTGTTTATTTTCATAAAAAATAAAATTTGCTAATTTGGGGGAGTGAAGGATTATAGCATAGAAGATAAAATTTTCCTAAAGCTGGTAAAATGTAGACATTGAGATCCGCCGGCAGGCAGGTTGAAAATTGAAAATTAACATGCTGTCCCCATAGCTCAGTTGGATAGAGCGTCGGCCTTCTAAGCCGAAGATCACAGGTTCGATTCCTGTTGGGGATACTGAAATTGCGCCTATAGCTCAACGGATAGAGTGCTAGTCTTCGGAACTAGTGATGGGGGTCCGATTCCCTCTAGGCGCACCCAGCCGAAGTGATGGAACTGGTAGACATATACGGCTTAGGACCGTATGGGGCAACCCGTGGGGGTTCAACTCCCTCCTTCGGCACCAAGAGGATTTAGTTCTGTCCGAAAGTGCTGAAAAAGAATATAAAAAATTATTAGCAATTGCTAAAGATCCATTTGACAGTAAAAAACTTATCGGATATTGTTTGAGATCAATGATAAAGAAAAGAGGATTGGGGTTCTAAAAACTGCACATAGACGGAGTTTGTAAGTTTTGAATTTCGAATTCTGCTCAAGCTGAGTTATCTTGAAACACGTTGTCGAGCCGGTCTAAAATTTGATTAATTTGCTCATTGCTGATGTTGTCTTGAGTAGCTACAATTTTTCTATTTTGATCCCTTAAGTAAAAACTAACTGATTTATTTTTGTAAATTTTAGCCGAAAAAATCTTTAATTCACTTTCTTTAGGAAAAAATAAGCCGAAAGTTAGATATTGGCCATCGTCGTCATAATTTACCCACAATTTGCCTTCAATTCCTCCCATACCATCATCAGTGGTAAGTGTTTTTCTAATTTCTTGATCATTTATACATTTGGTGAGTAATTCCGGAATTTTTGTTCCCAAAGATTGGTAAAAATCATTATTGGTAATGTTTTTGTAGCTTGTCCAAGCCTCACACAAAAGATTGGCGGGATCTATAAAGAAGGTGGAGTCATTAACTAAATAACTGCGAATATTATCACGTTTTTGAAGTAGATAAGCCGGTAGCCAACTTTTTGACCAGATATCAGACGATGACGCTGCTTTTTCTCTTTCTTTCGACATATCTTGATTATATCATTTTTTAAAAAGAAAACCGTTAATTCTTTCTTTTAAGTCGGTTTTAGGACGGTAAATAGTGCTGTTAGTTGTTAAAGGGCTGATTTCTATGGGTTTAATTTTTTCCCAGGCAAGATAGTTTTCTTTGAAAGGATTAGTAGAATTTACTTTAAATTTAAAGCTGAAAATTTTTATTTGGCCGGGAAAAACTCGATGATTGTCGGTACAAATTGGCTCAACTTGGATATTGGCACTGGCTTGGGGCTGAAGACAAAATGAAGTTTCACCCCAAATCGATTGGCCGGTATTTTTCAAATAAATTTGACCAGAATATTCTTTTTGAACGAACATGAAAATCGGCAAGTGAATTTTTTGAAATTCGAAATTGGTGATCTGATAGGGCTGATTGGCTGATTTCGGTTCATCTATAAAACATTTGTATTCTGGTAGAAGTTGTTCTTGATTATCCAGCCAAGAAAAATTATTAAAAGGCGGTTGGGGATAATTATAAATAAAAGGGGTTACAGCCTGAACTTTGGGATTTTTAGCATAATCACGGACAATTTTTAGGGTTAAAGCCGCGGCAGCTTGGCAGGTATAGGGCCGCTTGTGCTCCCAACCGGTTTCGGTGATAAAAATGGGAATATGTTGGGGAAAATATTTTAGTTCATAGTTAAAGTCTTTAGGACTGTTTTGGGGGTAATAGTGGCTGGCCAAGCCATCAAATTTACTGAAGTATTCTGGTTTATAATGTTTAATTTCATCGTAGACATTGGCAAAATTTTTATAAGCCGGCATTTTTTCCGGGGCAGCCAGATCTAATCCCGGAGAGAGAATAAAAAAATTGGGATTGAGTGATTTAAATTTATCAACGGCATAAATTGCCAAATCGGTAAAATTTTTAATATCCACTTGTCCACCCCACTCTTGACCATGATTAATTTCATTAAAAAGAATAATATGTTGGGGAGTTGACGGCCAGTTGAGAGAATTGAGGAAGTTGGCGAGATTATCAATATCGGCCCGAGAGGGTCGAAGCCAGACATTATTTTCCATAGTGGTAGCCAGGCGGATTATGGGAATAATGTGGTATTTTCGGCAATTATCGAAAAAATTCTGCCAAGTATAATAATCGAGCTGATCAGTTCTAATAACAATGGTTGCCCAACCCCAATCGCCCCCCGAAGAATTAATAACCGCCTGAGCTGTGGTAAGATCGCTCGGTTGAGTTAAGTGAAGACCGTAAACATTTTTTGCTAAAATAGGATGACAGGAGAGGAAAAAAAGGGCTAAACCCAAAACGCAGTTGAAAAATTTAAAGTTTTTAATCAATTCGTAATTTGTAATTTTTAATTATTAATTATTATAGCGGATGGATAAGGAAGAAATATTACAAGCAAAAATTAAAGCAGTCGAGGAGGAAATTCGTAAGACACCCTACGACAAGTCGACCGAACATCATCATGGGGTTTTAAAGGCCAAACTGGCTAGATTGAGGGATGAGGTGGATAAAGTAGATCAAAGGAAAAGCAGTAAGGGAATTGGTTATGCTCTTAAGCAATCAGGCGATGCTACCGTAGCTTTATTGGGGCCGCCAAGCAGCGGTAAATCTACTTTATTAAATTACCTGACTAAAGCTGAATCCCTAGTTGGGTCGTATGATTTTACTACTTTAACCGTAATTCCCGGAATGTTAGAGTATAAGGGAGTAAAAATTCAATTATTGGATTTACCGGGAATAGACAGCAAAAAGACAGTAAATAAGGGTTTGAAAAAGAAAGTTTTATCAGTGGTCAGAGCCGCTGATTTGGTTATTTTAATGACTGATTATCAGAGGCTAAGTTGGTTGTCAGAAATGGAAGAGGAGCTTTATAGGAATGGTTTTAGGTTGAATTTAATGCCCCCTAAAATAAAAGTCCATCGGACTGGCAAAGGCGGAATCCAGATTATTGATCCTTATAGAAATTTTGATGAGGCAATTATTAAGTCGATAACAGCCGAATTGGGTTTTGATAATGTGATTATTCAAATTGAGGAAAAGTTAACCGATGTTGATGAATTAGTAGACGGATTAGCGGGATCAAGACAATATATGCCCAGCATCAAGCTTGTGAACAAGCTTGATGCAATTAAAAATTACGAATTACGAATTACAAATGGAACAATAGGAATTTCAGCGAAAGAAGGGACGGGAATTGAGGAGTTAAAGGAGGAAATTTGGAAGAAATTAGGATTAATAAGAGTTTATCTTAGAAAGGAAAGATTCGGTAAAGCGGATAGCAAAGAGCCGTTGATTATTAAAAATGACAAAACAATTGCAGGCGTTTGTAGAAGAGTGGCTGGCCAAACAGGCCAGAATTTTAAACGGGCTTGGGTATGGGGACAAAAAGTAAAATTCCCTGGACAGGAAATGTCTTTTTCCTCCCCTGTTTTCGATGAAATGGAAATTTATTTTGGTCAATAGTTGACTAGATTTCTAATTTTAATACTTCTAGATTTTAATTCCGTTTTATTTATTTTAGGATTTTGATCAAAAAGTTTTTGGGCTTCGGTATTAGGTCGAGGTGAAAACCGAAAAGTGTGAATTTTTTTAAAACCTATTTTTCGGCATAAATTGTATGTTTTTTGGAAGTCAGCTTTAGTTTCAGTGGGAAAACCAACGATAATGTCGGTACCAAGGGATAAATTTTTGATTTTTGATTTTAAACTTTCAAAAACGTTAATGATTTTCTTTTGATTATAGGGGCGGCGCATTAATTTTAAAATCCGATTACTACCTGACTGAATGGGAATATGAAGAAATTTGACTATCCTTTTATTATCTAATAGGTTTAAAAACTCGTCATTGAAACAATTGAGGGGAATAGAACCAAAACTGATCAGTTTTATTTTAGTCTCTTCAATAATTTTTTTAACCAAATCAGTTAAACCATATTGATATTGGGCTAAATTAACTCCCGTAATAATAATTTCGTTATATTCCGCCTCAATTTTTTTGATAGTTGCTACTGCAGTTGATGGAGCGAGCGACCATAAATGCGGCCGTTTTTGAGGGACAATACAGTAAGAGCATTTTTGAGTACAACCAGACTGAACCCTGAGAAGATATCTTTTATGCGGCGTATATTTATCTCCTATCTTTGGTGAATAATAACCATTGGTATTAGTCAATATATTATCCTTTAGTATATTGTCGATTGTCAATATGTTTTGAATCTTATTTAAATTAGCACAACCAGTGGCAATAATTAATGATTGGGGATATTGTTTTTGAAGAACCCGAATTTTAGTCAACGATTCATTTTCTCCTTTTCGGGTAACAGCACAAGTGTTGATTAAAATAATTTGAGGGTTATCAACTAAAGATGGGGTAAAACCATAATTGATAAAAAATTGAGATAACTGATTGATTTCAGCGGCGTTAACCCGGCAGCCAAAATTGAAAACCCGGAAAGTCTTGGGTGAAGAAGATTTTAATAGTTTGATTAAACTTCTTTGGGAGTTAATTTTCATTGGCGCGGATGTTTCCGAATGAAGTCTTTAATATATTCCATAATGCCGATGGTTGTTTGCCAGCCCAGTTCCTGACGGGCTTTATCCGGTGCTTCTCCCGATTCTAATCTGCCCGGATAACCATCGATAAAGTGAATTGGACCGCCGAAAGCTTCGGCAATTTCAATAATGGAGTATCCCTTGGTGTTGCCCAGGGTGTAACCGTCGCCTTGACCTTTTTCTCCAACTAAAATAATCCCCTTGGCTAAATCCTTAACATAGGTGAAATTTCGCTTTTGAGTACCCGGTTTAATTACGGGGAGTTCTTGGTTGTGTAAGTAGGCTTGTTCAAATTTAGCGATGAGAGTGGCATATTTTCCGACTCCATTTTCTCTTGGGCCGAAGGCATTATAGAAGTAGCAAATAGCATGAGGAAGTTGGTACCAGCGGCCATAGTCATTAATTAAATCGACATTAACAGCCTTGGTGAAAGAATAAGGATTTTGGTGACGGCCATCGCCTTCGATAGCGAATTTGGTGCTGGAAGCGGCGTAAACCAATTTACCCACTTTTCTTTTTCGGCAGAATTCGGCCACGGCAAAAGTGCCAATAATATTCATGTCATAGACTTTTTCTACCTCGTTAAAAGATGGAGTCGTCCGGGCATATTCACCCAAATGATAAATTATGTCCGGTGTTTCAGGAATTAATTTATCAATATTTTTGGTATGGCCCCGGCGGTATTCGGCTCCACGAATATGATTATGAATACTGCCGTTAAAATAATTATCGAGGGAGATTACTTTGTTGTTTGGGTCTTTGACTAATTCTTCGATGACATGTGAACCAACATGACCAGCGCCCCCTGTTACTAAGATAGTTTTCATGAACTATTATATCAAATTAACAACCCAGCCACTCCCGTTTTAATTGTAGAAAAGTGCCATTCTTAAGCGCTTTTCTAATTTGATTTTGAAGGTTGATCATAAAAGATAAATTGTGGTAGGTAAGAAGACGATAAGATAATAATTCCTGAGCTTTAAAGAGATGATGGATATAGGCCCGACTGTAATTTTGGCAAACGTAACAGTGACAATCGGGGTCGAGCGGGGCAGAGTCACTTTTTAATCTTAAATTTGAAATTTTAAATTTGAAACCCGCCTGTCGGCTAAGAGCGTAGCCGGCGCGACCGAGTCTGGTAGGCAGGGTGCAATCCATCGAAGTGATCCCTTGGCCGAAAAAATGAAACAGATCATCAATCTCCCCCACTCCCAGGAGATGGATTGGTTTTTTGGTTTTTAAAATAGTTGGTAAAATCCAATCCACCACTTGACGCATTTTTTCCTTAGATTCACCGACTGAAATACCGCCAATGGCAATTCCGTCAAAATTCTGATCACAGATAAATTTGGCCGATTCTTGCCTTAAATCTTTAAAACAGCCACCTTGAATTACACCGTATAGTTTCAAGTTTTGATGTAATTTTCGGTTGAGTTTTTGGTGTTCGGCTAGAGAGCGTAGGGCCCAGCGATGAGTTCGGCCTAAGGCTTCCCGAACATCTTCCTTTTTGGCTGGGTAAGGAGCACAATCGTCGAAGGCAACCAGGTAGTCAGCGGCTAAATTATGTTGAATTTGGATTGATTTTTCCGGAGTAAAAAAATGTTTTGACCCATCAATATGGGAAGTAAATTCTACCCCATTATCAGAAATTTTAGATAATTTACCAATAATGCCTCTTTCTTGGTTGAGAGAAAAAACTTGAAAACCGCCGGAGTCTGTAATAATTTTACCGTTCCAGTGGGTAAATTTGTGGAGGCCACCGAGACGGCGGATAACTTGATCACCCGGCCGGAGATAAAGGTGATAAGTGTTACAGAAGAAGATTTCGACACCAATCGTTTTTAAATCCTCAGAAGTGAGGGATTTAACTGTCGCTTGGGTACCAACGGGAATGAAAGTCGGTTGAGAGAGCATATGTGGAGCTGGATACCGTAATTGGTTCGGATCTATTTAGCCTGGTGGACTATATCACACCGACTCGCCAACTACAGTTTCACACTCTTAAAGAACATTAAGATGTTGATTCTTTTGCTGTTAATCAATAACTCTGCACGTATTTTACTTTATTCGTTTTGTGTTGTACAAGATTGTTGCTATACATTTCTGTCTCTTCTGATTTTCATGCTTCTCGAGACCGATTTATTTATTATAAGAAATTGCTTTACCTATCCAAAAGTAATTACTTTCAAGCCAAAAGAAAAGCTCGATAGTTTCATTACAGAAGACTAAATTGAAAATAGAATTCCCTTAACTTGTCTTTTACCTGCAGTTCTTGCGCCTCCCCCAAATTCTACATAATGGTCCCCCGTGGCGGATTTCACGACATTAACTTCAACCGATTCTATTTGCCCAGGTATATTTTTAACCCTAAACTTTTCCAGCAACATATCCGCCGATGTCCCTCCAGTTGTTATTGCCGCATCGGAAACAAACACAAACAGATTTGCATGAGGGAATCTCTGTTTGATTGCCCGGTGCTTCTTTAACACAGCATCTATTTGATTTTCTAGTATTAATGGAGTGTTCATACCATATATTTTGTCAAGGACAAAAGCCATTCCTTGTGAGCCATCAGCTCTAGTAATTGGTTCAACAAAAACTAATTCATCAGAAATACTCCCTTGTCTTTGCGTCTCTGATTGACTATATAGATAAAACTTATTTAGATCTCCAAATGTTAAATTAGTATCATTATGACAGCCCTCTCTTGTACAAGATAAACATTTACGTATATTTTCAATAATCGTGTTTAAATTGTCTGTAGTAGTACTGGTAATGGCCTGTTGAGTAGTCTGCGCATTAATAATTTTATCTATTTGGTTTAATTCATCATTTAATAAAGGACTCGCTGTTGTTGTACTCCCTTGCTTTAAACCACCAACTTTATTTTTAATTTGACTATAGATGCTTTCTAGTTTAACAACCTGTTCACGAATTCTAGAAGTATACTCTGTAATCATGGTCTTTTCCTCGGGTCTGAGCTCATCTTCGCGTTTGACAACTAAATTATCTAAATAGCTTAAATCTTGAGACAAAGCCATTGCGCCAGATGTTGGTCTAAAGTCTTCACCCAATCTTTTAAATATTTCAATCACTTCATTGGATGGTTCGAGTAAACTCTTTAGGGATTGGATTTCTGGTTCTGCTTTTGTTTCTTCAACAAAGCTCATCAGATTGACAACCATTGAAAGCGGTTTTATACCGTCTTGAAAATGTTTCTTTAACACTTGTGGAGTCATTTCCAAGCCATTCTCTTGCATTATTTGGGAGATACGAGCTTGTATTTTTCCTTCTTCCTCTGTAAATTGAGCTGCTTTTGCTGGATTCATGAGCTGTTGATACATTCTTGCAACAACTGAACCAATTCGTTTGTTGCCATAATCTAGCAATAACCTCATCCGTTGTTTATCTAAAGGATCAGTGTAGAGATCTAAGTTTTCCAAACCTCGAAGATTAAGAATAATGTTTGTCAGCTTAACGTCAATCGTTTCAATATTCCCTACAACAACATTCGAGGTTTCTTGCTGCATTAACTTTAATAACTCTGGCATTTCTTCCGGTTGTAGTCCAAGGTTTTTGGCAGTTAGGGGATTAAGCCTCTGTCTTTCCTGAAGGAACCGCTTAATGTATTCACTTTTCTCCGGAACCAAAAGCTCATCTGGATTTATCTCAACGCCTTTCCTATAATCGTTCCACCTGTTATTAATCATCATTGATAAATAAAATCCAAGAATAGTCTCTTTTTCTGGGGTTCTAGCGTTAAGATTAGCTAAATACGTTGATATATTTGTAAATGAACGTATATATTCAGGAGTAAAGCTTTCCGGTATCTTAATAATTCCAAATCGCTCTTTAAATAGACTAGTTATTTCACCTCGCAACTTTGTTTTTTGCGCATCAAAAGCTTCTTTACCAGTGTCGAATACGTCTGCAAAATTACGAATATCCCGTCGCATATCTATTAATTGATCTTTTCCAAACGACTTTGCGCCTTTTTTATTTTTTCTTTCCATCAGAACCAACTTCGTTCTATATAGCGGATATATATCGCTCATAAACTCTTTTAGTTGGGCCGGTGAAAGTTTTCCAAACAAACTAAGGTAATCCGAGAATATACTGGGCGCTGCATTTATAATGTCGCGGGAGATATTATAAAAATCAGTTTTATCTTCGTTCGACCACTTCTCTCTAGCAAACCTTTCTTCCATTGAAATTAAACCTTGGCTAATCTCAAGTTTTGTTCGCTCAGCAGTAGTTTCTCTAGTAAATACTCGATTTACACTATTAATTAATGTGTTCAACGAATTTATTTGACTTAAAGGTCCTGCGCCGCCGCAATAATTGATAAATTCGGACATTAGGTTTAGTGAGAGGGGAATTTCACCTGGCTTGCCTGATTTTAAATAAGTTACCCACTGATCTCTTAAACCACTTAGACAGGCATCTCTTATTTTTGGGTCATTAAATAAGGCATTTATCTTTTCAGTCGAATATGGGGAAAGTTTTGGTAATCCGTATATTTCGGAATTTGATCTAACAAAACCCATTAACAATTGCTGCCAATTCAATTGACTGAGTTCTACCGTCTGCCCCGAAGCTAAAACTCTATCAATTTGTTCCAGTTGGCCAGGAACAATTCTGGCCAATAAATCAGTTAATTGTAAATCTTTACCGCTTTGAAGAGTTCTAATTCTCTCACCAATTTTCATTTCCAAATCTTGGTCAAGTGTAAAAAGATTTCCCCTTCTTACCTGTTGTAAAAATAACACGCCATCATTTGTTTCAAGGAACAATTTAGGATAGGCAACCGCTATTTCAAAGTTTTTATCGTCTAAGATATCTTCTCCCAGCAATGCCGGTAATTCAAGAGCGCGCTCCTGAGTTATTTTCTGGTCTGCAATTAATTGCACTATATGCTGGAGCTGAGAACTCTGATTCCTGTATTCAACAGTAAGTTTACGAAAGAAATTTAGATTCTCATCAGTTTCGAGGAATAGTTTGGGATTATCTACTGCGAGATAAAAAGACGGACTACTCAGGACGTCGGTTGCTATAACTGGTAACTGCAATGCTCTTTCATGCGAAATCTTTCCATTTCCTACCAAGGTTACAATTGAATCTAGTTGTTTTTCTTGTTCAGGGTATGCAGCAACCACCTCTTTAAAGAAGGTAACACTTCGATTCCCTTCAAATTGCTTACAAAATTCGTTCAATAAAGTACTATCCCTAACTAGAGCTGGAACTGTTTTATATGCATTCAAAAAGGCGGGTAAATCAGTAATAGGAATTGACGGATCTTTTAACCTTCTTAAAACTGGATCACTAATTAAATAATTTAACGCAACAAAATCAGATTTATTCTCTAACACAAGCTTGGAAACAGTATCAAACCTCTTTATTACCTCAAGTTTTTGTGAATCAACCGGCCCACCTTCTGTTTGAAGCAAGGAAAGAAGATTATCCCTGAGTCCATCATTAAAATAATGGTCACTTATGTAAGATGTTTTATAGTCACTTTCCTTGTACTGAAGCCATGTTTTTTCAGAAGTACTTCTCAAAAAAGTAATGGCTTGGACTATAGAATTTTGTTCTTGCTCATTTATCACTCCGCGCTTCGCTAAAATATTAACAATGGCGTCATTTTGTAAAGACAGAGTGGCTAGTGTTGTAAGTCTTTTATCGATATTTTTGTCCTCAAACAGTGATGCCGCGACATCTGCAGCAACGCGTTTAATATCAGGATGGGTAGCATATTCTCGATAGTTCCAGTTTTCTAAGGTCTCTCTAGCAGTTTTCAAAGATGGATGTGTTTTTTCTGCCTTATCTAAAAGCTGCCGCCACTCAGGTCTTTTACTTAAGTTATCTAATGTCCAATTTGCATGTACTGTTCGATAATTTAAATTATCAGCAGCAGCCAGTACAACTAAATTTCTGATAGCATCAGGAGTAGGGTAGTAATAGAGCATATCAATATCTTCACCATCGGTATCAGACAGCGATTTATCCATAACCGTCGCATACATCTCGACGTCCCTTTGGCGAATACTTTCACCAAAAAGTTCTTTTGCTGATTTTGAAGATTTCAATGCATTCCACCAATTCATGTCTTCATAAGGAGACAAACCACCATCCCCTTTAAATTTACCCAACAGTCTGGTATTAAAAGAGTGCTCATCACTTTGCCATCCATCGGCAGGTTCTATTGCTTTATCAAATATTGAAGAAAATCTGTTCCCCTGCTCATATCTGTTGTTAAACCACTGATCTGCTGCCTCTTTAATCGGACGAATCTCAGCTGCCGCCATATTTACTACAAAACCTTGCACAATTTGTTCATCACCACCCCTCAAGAGAGTGTCACAAGCGTTTTTAGCATCGTAGAACCCGGTATTGTAATCAAAAAACTTATCAAGTTCTTGTCGATAAACTTGTCTTTGTTCTTCGGGGTCATTTCGATGATTTATATATGTTCTTAAGGCTGAATAAAACTCCGCCTTTCTTTTATCTGGATATTTTTTCTCTTCAGCTATCCTCTCAACCTGTGGGGCTATAACTTGTTTTATATAAGCATCTTTAATTTCTGCAGTTGTTACGCCGTTTTCTTGAATTTCATGGGCAAGTTTTTCGTATTCAACTCGAACAGCTTGAATCTCCTTGCCAATCTCTTCCAGCAGAAGTTCTTGTTGTTTGAGACGAACAATAGATTCTCCTTGGGATAATTGGTCCACTATTTGTTGTTTTGCCTCAATTTTTGAATGTAAGTCATTCAATTGAGCTTCCAGAACCACTTTTTGACTAATTAACCGTCTTCTCTCAAAAGCTGCAGGAATTTTTTTCAAACCTCTTGCTTGGTTTAACGCCTCAAGTTTCTTATCGATTTCACGCTTAGCAAAATAGGGACGCATTGAAGTTTCGTTCAATTCTTCTTGATCGGCAGCTGCCTTACTTCTAACTTGTTCAGAAACTGCTAAAACTTCACGGCTTTTTGACAAAAACTCGGCTGGTGAAATTGACTCGTCCTTAACTAACGCTTCAAGCTGAGCCCCTGCATCATTAGCATTGATTTGCGGGGTTTCTACACTTATCGATTGATCACTTAATAATCCTAATGCTTTTTCAGAGTGAGCATGTGCACTTGCACGAATTTCAGCCATCCTAGCTATAAGAGGGTTGGGTTTTTCTACTTGTGGCTCTGGTTGAGCCACTATAATTGGTTTCTCAGTTATTTGGGGAACTTCGCCTACGCCAGTAGGCATGAATTCGCTTGTACCACCTTCCATATTATTTTCTCCAAAAAGACATGATTTAGATTAATGATCCTAAATTAAGTATACAAAATTACAGGTCTTTTACAAATTAGGAAGCTATTATTTTCCCTAAGATTGGTATTTTCCTTGCCCTAATTCTTTGAAGTTGTAATAGTTGGTTTTGTTTATTGCCAATAAAACTTCACCATCTCGAGTCAAAAAAAACCAAAGTAGTTTGGCGAAGTGGTTATTGAAGTCATTCTATCTATTTGTAGTGACTTCTGTCATTTGTGGAGCGGGGTACGGGAGTTGAACCCGTCTCTCAACCTTGGAAGGGTGGCGTTAAACCGCTTAACTAACCCCGCAGCTTTGCTATAATATCATGGTTAGCCGGGGTGGTGGAATGGTATACACGCAAGACTTAAAATCTTGTGGCCCACAAGGCCGTGCGGGTTCAACTCCCGCCCTCGGCACAATGAATCGCGGAGCGATTCAAATTTAAAATTTGAAATTCAAAATTTTGGATTGAAAATTTGTTGGCGGGGATTGGCGCAATTGGCTAGCGCGTCCGCTTTGGGTGCGGAAGGTTGTAGGTTCGAATCCTATATCCCCGACTTGAAAACTATGAAAACCAAAACGGTCTTAACTGTCGGTGTTTGGGACTTGTTTCATCAAGGACATTTGGATTTCTTAAATGGGATTAAGAAAAAATACCCTGGTTGTAAGTTAATCGTTGGAGTTTTGTCCGATAGATCGGTAAAAATTAAAAAAGGTAGAAATCGGCCTATAATTGGGGAAAAAGAAAGATTGACTATCGTCCAAAATATTAAGGCTGTTGATGAGGCATTTTTATGTAAATTTTTTAAAAATAAAGAAGATAGTATTCAATATGAGTTGAATCGGTTAAAACCGGATGTGGTGGAATGGGGTGGTAAAAAGTTTTCGGGTTGGTCGACGACGCGAATAATTGGTAAAATAAAGAAAATTAGTTAGCCAAGGTGTTGAAATTGGTATACAAGCGTCGCTCAGAACGGCGTGGAGAAATCCGTGCGGGTTCGACTCCCGCCCTTGGCACCACGAATCGTGGAGCGATTAAAATTTAAAATTTGAAATTCGAAATTTTTAATTAGAAAATAGTAGAAAATAGATAAATAAAGATTAGGAAATAGAAGTCAAAAATTTTTGTTATAATAGGTGGCAATTTAGCCGAAGTAGCCAAGGTGGTCACGGCACTGGTCTGAAAAACCTGGGATGTTGGTTCGATTCCAACCTTCGGCACTTGCGAGAATAGTTCAGTTGGTAGAATGTCTCCTTGCCAAGGAGAAGGTCGCGGGTTCGAGTCCCGTTTCTCGCTCCTATTCGACAGAGGGTTTGTCTTTTTGGGCAACTTTAAATTTGGGTCTGTGGCTCAGTTGGTTAGAGCGCTCGGTTTACATCCGAAAGGTCGGAGGTTCAACTCCTCCCAGACCCACCCAGAAATAATTTTTAATTTTAAATTAAGAATTAAAAATTAATTTTTAGCCGACGTGGTGGAACTGGTATACACGTACGCTTGAGGTGCGTATGCCGCAAGGTGTGGGGGTTCAACTCCCTCCGTCGGCACA
>DAOTMI010000006.1:1725-41349 GCA_035450165.1 Candidatus Woesebacteria bacterium | reverse complement strand
GAAACTTTAGCTAAACGAGCCAAATATGTTAAAAATGACTTCCAAGCTTACGGTTTAACATTGGCAGAGGAATTAAATGATTGGAACAATAAAGCTCTTTATATTAAACTGGCTAAAACTATTGACCGTAAAATTTTAGATCAGGCCCGTTATTTTGTTAAAGATCAAGTTAGAATCAAATCGAAAGCTAAACTTTTTATGTGGAAATTGAAGCAATTGAAAAAGGTAAAATAAGATAAGATATGTATATTTTTTATCATTACCTAAAAGCAATTTTAGCCAATATTATTTACGGTTTTCCTTCCCGGCGATTAAAAATCATTGGCGTTACCGGCACTAAAGGCAAGACCACTACCGCCAATTTCATCTGGGCAGTTTTAAATCACAATGGTCATAAGTGCGGCTTGATCAGCACTGCCAACATCAGGGTAGGGGAGAGGGAAAAATTAAATTATTACCATATGACCATGCCGGGACCATTTATCATCCAACAACAATTAAGGCGGATGGTTATGGCAAAATGTGAATACGGTGTTATTGAGGCCACTTCAGAAGGTTTAAAGTTAAATCGCCATTGGGGAATTAAATTCGATACCGCTATCTTCACCAACCTCAGTCCCGAACACTTACCTTCTCATCAAAATAATTTTGATGTTTACCGCCGGGCCAAGGGCAAACTTTTCCAAAACCGACCCAATCTTATTCTGGTTAATGCTGATGATCCTTATCATTCTTATTACCTTCACTTTCCAGCAGTTGAAAAAGCCACTTTTAGTTTCAAAAATAAATCTGATTATAAGGCAAAAATAGTCAACAGCTCCACTTTTGAACTTAATCAGGAAAAATACTCAATTAAAATTCTCGGCGCTTTTAATCTTAACAACGCTTTACCTGCTGTAATTATTGGCCTTAGATTAGGCATAAAACCAAAGGATATTCAAAAGGGATTGCAAAAATTAGTTTCTGTTCCCGGCCGAATGGAATTGATTCCTAATAGTTTGGGCTTAAAAATTATCGTTGATTATGCCCATGAACCTGTCTCACTAAAAGAACTGTTAGCCACAGCTCAACAATTAAAAACAAGCCAGGGGAAAATTATTCTAATAGTTGGTGCTGAAGGCGGCGGCCGTGATCCGGGCAAACGGGCGCCGATGGGGGAGCTGGCCAACCAAATGGCCGATTATGTTATTATCACCAATGTTGATCCTTATCGGGACAATCCACAGATAATTGCTGATGATATCGCCAAAATGATTGATAAGAAAAAACGGCTGGTCATTTTAGATCGGGAAAAAGCAATCAAAAAAGCTCTCGAATCAGCCCAAAAGGGCGACGTCATTTTGATTACCGGCAAGGGGGCTGAGCAATCGATCACTATCGGCGGTCAAAAATACCCTTGGGATGATCGAAAAGTAGTCAAAAGATTACTTAATGTTGTATAATACTCAAACCAATTTTAGTTATTAACTCTAAACTTATGAAAGAAACTGAAAATAAAACAATTATTATGGAGGATGTTAATGGCACTCTGAAAGTAATTGAAAAGGGGACTGATTATTTTAATGACGAATTCTGGCCCGATCATATTTTAAACTCTCCCGATGGTAAAAGGTTGTTAAGAATGGCTGATTATCTAGGAACTGATTGCGACGATTCTATTTAAATAATGAAAAAAACTACCCAAAAACCAACTAAAATTATTGTTGGTCTTTTGATTATCGGCCTTTTTCTAGTGATCTATTCTTGGCGACCTAAATCCAAAGAGCAATATTATCAAATCACCCCCAAACGACAATCGATTCAATCAAATTTAATTCTAGCCGGAACTATCAACGCCGCTGCTAAAACCAGTCTTCATTTTCAAACTGCTGGTCAATTGGCTTGGGTAGGGGTTAAAGTTGGTGATAGAGTAAAAAAATACCAAGCAATTGCCTCCCTCGACAAAACCCAACTTAAAAAGAATTTAGAACAACAATTCCTTAATTATAAAAATGGCTTAAGCACTTTTAATGATACCCAAGATACTTACAAAACTAACAAAGAAAACTCCACTCTAACCGAAGCAATGAAACGCATTTTGGAACGGTCTCAAAATGCCTTAGACAGCGCCGTCATTAACTATGAATTAGCCGATTTAACAATTAAATATGCCACGATAGTTTCTCCAATTGCCGGTATAGTTACTGATGTCCCTAATGCTCTCCCAGGAACTAATATCACCCCACTCGATACCGCTTTCACTGTTGTCGATCCGGCCACTATTTATTTCAGGTCAGAAATTGATCAAGAAAATGTCAATCAAATTAAAATTGGGCAAGCGGCCAAAATTACCCTTGATAGCTCTCCAGATGATTCTATTGAATCCCAAATTAATTTTATTTCTTTCACTCCGGTTGCCGGTCAAACTTCAACCGTCTATGAGGTCAGATTTGATTTACCGATTAACAATCAAGATTTAACCTACCGCCTAGGAATGACTGGTGATGCCGAAATTATTACCCAAAGAGCCGATAATGTTCTAACGGTTCCGATTGAGGCCGTTTTTGAAAAAAATAATAAAAAAATGGTTTTGGTTAAAACTGGCAGTCAACAAATTGAAAAAGAAGTGGTAACCGGAATTGAATCGGAGACCGATATTGAAATTAAATCCGGCCTATCTGAATATGATCAAGTCCTCATTAAAAAATAATCAGCCCCTTTTAGAATTAAGGAACGTCTATAAAACCTACATTTTGGGGGAGACTAAATTTGACGCCTTAAAAGGGGTAAGCTGCCAAATTAATCCAGGTGAATTCGTCGCTATTACCGGTCCTTCCGGCTCCGGCAAATCAACTATGATGCATCTGATTGGTTTATTAGATACCCCAACTTCAGGCGATATTTTCCTTGAGGGAAAAAACGTTTCTAAACTATCCGAAATTCAGTTGGCCCAGTTGCGCAATACCACCCTTGGCTTTATTTTTCAACAATTCAACCTGCTCCCTAAAACTCCGGCAATTGAAAACGTTATTTTACCCCTGCTTTACTCTGATATTCCTCAATCCAAACATTATGCTCTCGGGGTAGAAATGTTAAAAAAGGTTGATTTATTAGATAAACTCAATAATACGCCGGCCCAGCTCTCCGGCGGCCAGCAGCAACGGGTGGCCATCGCCCGGGCTTTAGTTAATAATCCTAAAATAATTCTGGCCGATGAACCCACCGGTAATTTAGATAGCAAATCCGGCCGGGAAATTATAAGCATCCTCCATTATCTGAACGAAAAAGAAGGAAGGACTATCGTTATGGTTACCCACGATTTGGATTTAGCTAAAGAAACACAGCGGCAAATTAACCTAAAGGACGGCCAAATATGTTGAACATTAAACCTGATCTCAATGAACTAGTTAAATCAGCTATTCATTCGATTCTAAAAAACAAAAGTCGAACTTTTCTAACATCTCTTGGGGTTATTATCGGCGTTACTTCCGTTATTCTACTTATTTCTATCGGCAATGGTCTCAAAAGTTATATCACCGATCAATTTGAAAGCCTTGGTTCAAACACTATTTATATTATTCCCGGCAAAATCTTGAGCAACAATGGTAATTTGAAACCAGGAGAAGCAACAGGGATTCTTAATATTACCTTCACTGAAAAAGACGTTCAAAATCTTCAAAGGGAATTACCGGTAGCAGCTGTTCTACCAATTGCCGAAAATACTGCTAAAGTTAAATATTTAAATGTAACCAAAAATGTCGCTCTTCTAGCGACTACCTATAACTATGGCCGATATATGAACAATGAACCTGCTCCCGGTCATGGTCGATGGTTCGGACAAGATGAGGAAAACAAAAATGCTAAAGTAGTAATTTTGGGCGGCCAAATCAAAGAGGACCTTTTCGGCCGTCAAAACCCGATTGGCAAAAAAATCAGCTTGGGAGGAAATAATTTTAAAGTTATCGGATTTTTAGACAAAAAAGGTGGGGTTGGTCTCGGTGGCGGCAATGGCATCGATAATATTATTTATCTTCCCATCACTACTAATTTTCTTCTTACCGGCCGTAATGATATCCGCAGTATCGCCATTAAAACCTGGACAAAGGAAGATATCAGTTCGGTTAAAAAACAGGCAGAAAAAATTATGGCCAAGGAATATAAAAAAGAGGATTCGTTCTCCGTTATTGACCAAGCTCAAATTTTGTCATCAATTAACGCTATTTTAGGAACTATTACTTTAACCTTATCGGGAATCGCTACGATTTCTTTAATCGTCGGCGGCATCGGCATCATGAATGTTATGCTAATTACCGTCAGCGAACGGACCAGAGAAATCGGCCTAAGAAAAGCTATTGGTGCCTATCCTCAGGCAATTTTAATTCAATTTCTAATTGAGGCAGTAATTTTATCAATCCTTGGCGGGGGAGTGGGAATTATCTTGGGTTCCGTGGGAGCGGTCATTATTAACAATTTCCTGCCAGCCAAAGTTACTTCGGCTTCAATAATGCTTGCCTTTGGAGTTTCTTCTCTTGTTGGAATTATTTTTGGGGTGATTCCGGCTCGTCAAGCCAGTCGACTCTCACCTATTGACGCCTTAAGATACGAATAAAAATTAAGAACAAACTTTTATTTTTTGCCAGTTTTCCCGACCTTTAGGAGTTAGTTTAACCGGCTCATGGGTAATTTTTTCTTTTAAAGCTACGGCTTGATCAAAAAAAACTATCTTATTGGTCTTCTCCATAATTTTATCCAGCAAACCTATTTCCACCGGGACAATAAGGCCATTAATATACCACTTTTCCGTTAACAAATTATCAATCGATTGAATAATTACTTCCTCGCCGCCGATATCTTTACCAATTACTTGAGCAATTTCTTCTTCAATTACTGCTTTAGTTTGATCATTAACTACATGTCCTCGGCAAGTTTCTAAATACCTATCTATCATAAAATTCACTACCCCGCTGACATTTTCTACGCCATAGGCTTTTAATTGCTGCCATGCCTTATTCATCTCCCGATAAGACTCAGGTTTCAACCAGTCAGAATCGGTAATCGACTTCATTCTCTCAGTCATATACCTATATTATATCATAAATTATCCTTTATGTCAACTATTATAGGTATATCATTCACCTTTTAATTTCTGTGTTAATATTTGTTATGACTCCTCTTTTCCAGGAAGCCAAACAGTATTTATCAACCGATCAAATTAATCTAATTGAAGATGTGGAATTGATTTTAACTAAACTGCAAAAATTTGATCATATCAATGATTATTCATTTCTAGTGGCCCCAGCGGCTAAAGCCTACGAAGGCTATTTAAAGGATTTTTTCCTTAAAATCGGCTTAATGTCACCGACAGAATATAAAAGTGACCGCTATCGGGTGGGTAAAACGCTTAATCCCTCCCTCCGCTACCGCAAACTTTCCGTTTATCGAAAATTAGCTGACATTCGTGAACAAGGGGAAGAATTGGCCGAAATTCTCTGGTCAGCCTGGAAATTAGGCCGTAATGAAATTTTTCACTATTTTCAACACAATCTAAAAAAACTAAGCCGAGAGGAGGCTGAGGAAAGAATTAATCAAATCTTAACGGCGATTATTAAGTCAGGAAAATTTTTAGAACAAAACAGTTTTTAATTATCAACTTATGTTAAGATAAAGTATATGACCCAAAAATTAACCATCAATCAGGACATGTGTATCGGTTGTAATACGTGTCCGTCACTAGACCCAGAGACTTTCGAGCTGGATCCAACTAACTTTAAGGCCAAAGTTAAACGACAACCGGCCGAAATTACCGAGGAAATTAAATCGGTCATTAAAACCTGTCCGGTGGGAGCAATTCAGGTGATTGAAGAAGCTTAAAATTATCAGTATACTTATAACCATGAAAAAAATAACTAAAGCTAAATGGGGAACGCCCAAGACAATTATCACGGTGATTCTGATCCTTCTGGTTGGAATGGGAATCGGTTTTGCCTGGGGACAGACAAAATCTAAAAATAAAGCCGCTACTTCGGCCGATAATGCCCCAAAAAAAATTCAAATCCCCAAGAGTGACAAGCCAGAATTAGCTTTTTATGTTATGAGTTTTTGCCCTTATGGCAATCAGATGGAAGATATTCTCCGGCCGGTATTTGACCTAATCGGCAGTAAGGCCGAGATTAGACCTCATTATATTTTTGAAAAAATTGATAATCTGAGTGAAACCTGTAAACTTATGGCCGGTGATATTACTAAATGTCCCGATTATGTCGCCAATAAATACTTCGCAACTAAAGAGGAATGTGAGAAAGTAATCAAAACCAATAATAAAGAATGTAATGATCCTAAAAATTATATTAAATCTTCTGACGGGGTCTATTATGCCTCTCTCCACGGGCGGGTAGAAGCGAACGAAAACATCCGGGAAATCTGTGCTTATAATCTTGCCACTGATAAAAAACTGTGGTGGGATTTTATCAGCCAAGTCAACAAGAACTGCACCAGCCAAAATGCTGACAGTTGCTGGGAAGAACAGGCCAAAAAAGCAGGTTTGGATTCGGCCAAAATTACTGAATGTTTCGATAAAGACGGTATTAAGCTGATTGAAAAGGAAATTGCCCTCACCACTAAAAATCAAATTACGGCTTCACCAACCGTTCTAGTTAATGGGATTAATTTCCCTCCGGAAGACGCTTATACTCAGGATGGCAAAGGCAGCGTTGTCTTAGGCAAAGTCGTTATTCCTCAAGCCGAATTTAGAACTCCTAACACCCAAAAAGAGGCTCTCTGTGCCGGCTTTAAAAAGGTGCCGGAGGAATGTAAAACAATCCTTAAACAGGATCAAAAAGCAGCAGCCGCGGCGGCTACAGCCGGTGGCTGCCAATAACCTGGCGTGAGCTTAAATTCTCATCAATTAAGAAAAACCCAAACGGCCGAAGCCGAAGTAATAAGTCAAAACCTAAAAAGGCAGCCCTTTGTCTTAGTTTTAGATAATGTTTTAGATACCTACAATATCGGCAGTTTTTTCCGTCTGGCTGATGCTGTCGGGGCCGCTAAAATTTATCTCTGTGGTCCCTGCCTAACCCCGCCAAATATTAAAATTCATCGGGCTTCGATTGGTACCTGGAAATTTGTTCCTTGGGAACGATATGAATCAACAGTTGGCTGTGTTCAAAAATTAAAACAGCAAAATTATTCTATTGTGGCCTCAGAAATCACTCCCAAGAGCCTTCCTTACAATCAAGTCAAATATCAATTACCCTTAGCTCTAATCATCGGCTCGGAGATTAATGGCGTTTCAACTGATGTTTTAGAATTAACCGATCAAATAGTAAAAATTCCGATGTTTGGGATAAATAAATCCCTTAATGTTTTGGTCGCTGCGGGGGTAATTTTGTACCATATTTTGGCGCAAAATACCGCATAATTTGCTTATTGTAAAGCTAACTGGATTTGTTATCATAAATTGTGTCACCAAGTGATAGTTATACCGCTAAACAAATTGTCGTTCTCGAAGGATTGGAACCGGTCAGAAAACGGCCGGCAATGTATATTGGCTCAACCGATATCCGGGGATTACATCATTGTTTAACAGAAATCATTGATAATGCCATTGATGAGGCTTTAGCCGGCTATGCTAAAAATATTTGGGTGGTAGTCCACCCTGATCATTCCGTTTCAGTCGCCGATGATGGCCGGGGTTTTCCGATTGACATTATGCCTAAATATAAAAAACCGGCAGTTGAAGTCATTATGACAACCCTGCATTCCGGCGGTAAATTTGACGGTACTGCCTATAAAATTTCTGGTGGTCTTCATGGTGTCGGTGCCGCCTGTGTCAACGCTCTATCACAACTTTATCAAATCGAAATTCGCCGCCAGCAAAAAATCTACTGGATGGAATTTGTTCGGGGTGAAGTTAAAACCAAACTAACGGAAATTCCCGAAACTAAAGTGGCCTTGCTAAAAGATTTAATTCCTAAGGAAATTACCGGTACTACCGTAACTTTTTATCCCGATCCAGAAATCTTCAAAGAAACTCTTGATTTTGATCCCAAAATTATTATCAAATCACTAAAAGATCGGGCTTATCTTACTCCCAAAATATATTTTCATTATTTCAATGAAATTCATCACTCGGAAAAACACTATTATTTTGAGGGAGGAATTATTTCCCTGTTGCGAGAATTAAATAAAAATAAAACCACTCTCCACGAGCCAATTTTTGTCCATGGTGCCGAAGAGGAAATCGACGTTGAAGTAGCTATCCAATATAATGATACTTTCCAAGAAAATATTCGATCTTACGTCAATATTATTAATACGGCCGAGGGGGGAACTCATTTAACCGGTTTTAAAACCGCCTTAACCAAGGTAATTAAAGACTATGCGATTAAAAAAGAAATGTTGAAAAATAAGGAGGAAACTATTACCGGTGATGACGTCCGCGAGGGTTTGACCGCCGTTTTATCTCTAAAAATGCCCTCAAAAAATCTTCAATTTGAAGGCCAAACCAAGGCGAAGCTCGGCAACGCCGAGGTTCAACCGGTAGTTCAAAAAATCGTTCGGGAGCAATTAGAAATGTATTTTGAAGAGCATCCGGAAACTGCTAAAGCCATTGTCAACAAATCACTTTTAGCCATTCAGATTCACCGGGCTGCTCGGGCGGCTAAAGATGCCATCATGCGCAAAGGCATCTTCGAATCTCTCGGTCTTCCAGGCAAATTAGCTGACTGCCAATCTAAGCATCCTGAAGAAAGTGAACTTTACATTGTCGAGGGTGATTCGGCTGGCGGCAGTGCCAAACAGGGGAGAGACCGCCGTTTTCAGGCAATTCTGCCTCTCTGGGGTAAAGCTCTTAATACCGAGGGAATGAGATTAGATAAAATTGTTTCTTCCGACAAACTAAAGGATTTAATTATCGCTCTTGGCTGCGGCATCGGCGATACTCTTAATCCAGAAAAACTACGTTATCATCGGATAATTATTATGGCCGATGCTGATGTTGACGGCGCCCACATCGCTACTTTGCTTTTAACTTTTTTCTTCCGCCATTTACCCTTTACTATTGATAATAGTTATATTTATATCGCCATGCCGCCGCTTTACCGTCTTAAAACCAACAAAGAAGTTAGATATTTCTACACTGAGGCTGAAAAGGAAGAATACCTTAAACAAATTGATTTAAGTCAAGGATTTGATATTCAGCGTTATAAAGGCTTAGGAGAAATGAACCCTCAACAATTATGGGAAACAACTATGAATCCTGAAACCAGAATCCTCAAAAAAATTACTGTCGAGGATGCCGTTAAAGCTGATGAAACCTTTAGAATTTTGATGGGGGAGGAGGTGCCGCCGCGGAAAAAATTTATCCAAACCCACGCCCATTTAGCTATGTTGGATATTTAGTTTATGGAAATCGGTAAAGTTCTTACTGTCGATATTATCCCTGAGATGGAGAAATCTTATTTGGATTATGCCATGAGTGTTATTGTCCAGCGGGCCCTGCCGGATATCCGTGACGGTTTAAAGCCGGTTCATCGCCGGATTATCTACGCCATGAATAACATGGGCCTAACTAGCGGCAAAACTACTAAATCAGCCAAGGTGGTCGGTGAAGTCTTAGGTAAATATCATCCCCATGGTGATATGTCGGTCTATATGGCTATGGTGAGAATGGCCCAGGAATTTTCCCTCCGTTATCCCTTAGTTAAAGGTCAAGGCAACTTCGGCTCAATCGATGGCGATCCGCCGGCGGCCATGCGTTACACTGAAGTCAAATTAGCCAAAATTGCGGCGGAAATGGTCGCCGATATTAATAAAGAAACAGTTACTTTTATCAACAACTTTGATGCTACCGAGTTGGAGCCAACCGTCCTGCCAGCCCGGATTCCCAACCTGCTCCTCAACGGCGCCGATGGAATCGCTGTCGGGATGGCGACTCGAATTCCGCCCCATAATCTAAAAGAAATCGGTGAAGCTTTAAACCTAACCCTTAATCAAACCCATTTAGAAAAAGTTGACAACGAAATTGAGCTTCAACCATTGAATAAAAATCCAACCACTATGGAAAAAGTGCTGGCCCCCATCCGAGAACTGGAAAAACTTCGCTTCAATTTAGAAACAACTGTGACTATCGAAGAATTAACCAAGGTTGTCAAGGGACCTGATTTTCCGACTGCTGGCGAAATTCACGGCCGCCGGGGAATTATTGAAATGTATACTACCGGCCGGGGTAAATTTGATGTCCGGGGCAAAGCGGAGATTGAAACCACTAAATCCGGCAAAAACAGGATTGTGATTACTGAACTGCCTTACCAAGTTAATAAGGCTGAATTAGTCAAAAAAATTGCTGATTTAGTTCGCGATAAAAAAATTATTGGGATTGCCGATTTAAGGGATGAATCGGATCGCCACGGTATCCGCCTGGTGGTCGAAATTAAGAAAAACGGCAAATCCAAAGCAATTCTGAATAAACTTTATAAATACACTACCTTACAATCATCTTATCCAGCTAATATGCTGGCCTTGGTCGATGGTGTGCCTCAAACTTTAAATCTCCGCCAAATGCTTCTTCTTTATCTTCGTCATCGGGAAGAAATCGTCCGCCGGCGGACCATTTTTGACCTCAAGTCAGCCTCGTTACGAGCCCACATTTTGGCAGGTCTTAAAAAAGCTCTTGATAATATCGATGAAATTATTAAAACAATCAAAACTTCTAAAAATACTGATGACGCCCGAAATAATTTAATGAAAAAGTTTGACTTCACCGATTTACAGGCCAATGCTATCTTGGAAATGCAGCTGCGGCGGCTGGCAGCTTTGGAGCGGCAAAAAATCGAAGACGAATTTACTGAAATTACTCAACAAATTAACGATTTAACCAAAATTATCACTGAACCAGCCAAGATGATTTCGCTCTTAAAAGATGAAACTGCCGAAATTACCAATAAATATGGTGATGACCGAAAAACCAGGATCTATGTCAGAGGTCTGGAAGACTTTTCTGATGAGGATTTAATTCCTAATGAACCAGTGTTAATCACTATTACTAAGACCGGTTATATTAAACGGGTTCCGAAAGACACCTACCACAGCCAAAAGCGGGGTGGGGTAGGGGTGGTAGGTATGACAACTAAGATTGAAGATGAAATCGAATCAATTTTGGCCGTTGACACTCATGATGACCTTCTTTTCTTTACTAATAAAGGCCGGGTTTTAAAAACTAAAGTTTGGGAGGTAGCTGAAGGCAATCGACAAGCAAAAGGACAAGCTATTGTTAATTTGATTAATGTTATCCACGGTGAAAGTGTTCAAGCAGTTTTAGCCATAAATAAGAACAAACCAGCTCAATATATTATGCTGGCTACTCGCCAGGGTATCGTTAAAAAAACCAGTCTAGATAAGTTTAAAAATATCCGCCAAAGCGGCTTGACCGCGATTAAGCTCGATGGGGGAGATAGTCTTATTTTTGCCAAAACTACCAGTGGATCCGACCAAATTTTTCTAGTTAGCCATAATGGTAAATGTATCCGTTTTAACGAAACCGACTGCCGGCCGATGGGACGTCATACCCGTGGCGTCCGCGGCATTTTGTTAAAAGGAGATGACCATCTAGTTAGTATGGAAGTTATTCCAGCTATTTCCACTACTTTCCAACATTTATTGGTGGTAACTGAAAACGGCATTGGTAAAAGGAGTAATGTTTACCTTTATCCTTTACAAAAACGAGGAGGCATTGGCGTCAAGGTCGCCAATATTACCGCCAAAACGGGTAAAATTGCGGCGGCTCAAGTAGTAACTGATAAACATGATCAGGTTATTCTTATTTCCAAAAAGGCAGTAACTATTAAATTACCCCTAAAAAATATTCCTGAATTAAATCGCAATACTCAAGGGGTTATTTTAATGCGTTTTAAAACCAATGATGACAAATTTAATGCCTTAACTGTCCTCGAAAAAAATATAGGGTAGCAAAAATCATGTCTTATACTAAACAATATAGGTCTTGCGCAGAATGGGGGAGGGGATTAGCAGTCAAAATAACTATCTGCTAATCAGGCTGTAATTTCTACTTTAACCCTATAATAGGGGAAAAAATATATATACATATCCAATATGTTAATAAATCACCCGATTATTTATATTTTTTCCTTACTTTCCAAAATATAGGCTAACGACCATCAAACACCATCAGTTCGATTGCCGGCATGAAACTTCTGATGGATTTCCCGTAATTTAGCATCGGTCACATGGGTATATATTTGGGTAGTAGCAATATTTTTGTGTCCCAAAATCTCCTGAACTGACCGCAAATCGGCTCCTTCCCGAAGAAGATCAGTGGCCATTGAATGCCTTAAAGTATGGGGGGTAGCTGCTATCGGTAGTTTAGCTTTAGCGACATAGGTTTTAACCAAACGTTGAACCGACCGGGCTGTTAATCTCATTTGTTCATCACTGGCGGTGATATCCTTCTTGCCCGAAAGACGAATAAAGAGCGGTTTATAAGGATCAAGACGGCTGGCCAAATACTGATCTAAATATTTAGCCGCTTCTATTGAAATAAAGACCACTCGTGATCGACCACCCTTGCCAATTACGCCAAATTCTCTGGTTTTTAAATCAATTTGATCACGATTTAACGCCACCAATTCTGATACCCGTAAACCGGTCGAAAACAGCAATTCTAAAATAGCCTTATCCCGTAAACCAGTTTTACTTGATAATAACGGCTGATTCAATAGTCGATGCATTTGATCCAAATCTAAAAATTTCAAAGAATGATCCTTAACTTTAGGAACATCTAATTTTTCAGGATCTAAAGCCTTAATATCATTTTTCCTTAACCATTTTAAAAATGATCGAAGAGCAATAATATAATAACCTTGGGTATTGATTTTCAAACCTTTATTTTTTAAAAATAACCTAAAATTCTGAATATTGTCAACTGTAATATCGGCTAAGAAAACCGGTTTTTGACCATCAGACGACAAAAAATTAAAAAGAACTTCAAAATAATGGCGGTAGTTTCTAATGGTTAATCGAGAGCAATTATGCTCCAGTTCTAGGAAAACCCAGAATTTATCCACTAAGGCCTCTAAATTCCTTTCCACCCTTTAATTATATAATCCTTAGGTCGAAAAGTCCGTTCTAGGGCCGCTGATAAAGTCATAGACATATTTTGCCAATCTTTAGGGTAAAATGTAAAATTGGGGGAGTCGGAAAGAGGTACCAAAGCTAAAAAGCTGCCAAAATAAGCCTCGGGCGACCTAGGGAAAAAAGACAGTAATTGGCAACTAGTAATTAGTAATCAGTTAAAAAATTAAAAATTAGAATTTGAAAATTGAAAATTAATCCAAAATCCGAGCCCCTCCCCTAGGGTAAAAAAAGAGTATATGTCGCAAAAGATATATTGTGCGACATTATAAATAAAGCTACTGACTCGAAGGGGAAATATCATCTCTCTTCGGGTCTATTTGAGCCTTATTGTTGTTTTTAATCAAAATTAGTTATTATTTATCCCTAGATTACCAATAACTAACCTACCAAGTGGAATTGAAAGATCCCATCGTCATTATTGTTTTCCACACAAACTATATCAAACTATACCATGTGTCCTATAACATAGTGTGAAAATTATCCCATAATTCGTGAAAATCTGGGCCTTTCCCCTTCCCCATTTATAACGATCTGTTAAAATCTAACCATGAATAATTTTATGGAAAACATTTTTTCTCGGGCTCAAAAACTTCACCGAACTATTATTATTCCTGAAAGTAATGATCCTCGGATTAAAGAAGCCGCCACTACTCTCCACCACCGACAAATCTGTAACGTAATTTTATTGGAAGAATACGAAAAATATCATGATATTAGCTTTAAAAATACTTTGGCTCATCAATTATATCTTCTTCGTCAGCATAAAAATTTAACCGAAGAAGAGGCTAAAAAACTTATAAATGATCCTTTTTACTTCGGGGTAATGATGGTCAAGCTTGGCTATGCCGATGGCATGGTCGGCGGCGCTAATTCCCCTACCCCCCGACTGCTGCGACCAACTTTACAAATTCTTAAATCACCTACCGGTAAATTGGTTTCCGGTTTTTTCATCATCACTGCCCCACAAGAAACCTTTATTTTTGCTGACTGTGCCATTAATCCTGAACCAACTCCTTCCTTATTAACTCAAATTGCCAGTGATTCGGTAAAGTCTTATCAAAAACTCATAGGATCTTCACCTCGAGTCGCCTTTCTTTCCTATTCGACTGCCGGCTCATCCCAAGGTCCGTTGGTTGATAAAATCAAAACAGCTGCTACTCAATTCAAACAGCTTTATCCTGACATTATCAGTGACGGGGAAATTCAGGTTGATGCCGCCATTTCTCCCGAAGTGGCAGCTAGAAAATGCCCTCAAAGTCGCCTACAAGGTCGGGCCAATATTCTTATTTTTCCCGATCTTAACTCGGGTAACATTGGCTATAAATTAGCACATATTTTCGGTAATAATATTGCTATTGGTCCTCTTATTCAGGGTTTAGAAAAACCTGTTAATGACCTTTCTCGAAGCTGTACGACCGAAGAAATCGCCTTGAATGCCGCGATTACCGCCATTCAGTCATCAGAATAATACCTAAAATCACAGCTATACCAATCCATAAAAAGGTTAACCAGGTTCTTTCAAACAATCTACCTCTTAAATCCGCTTGGAGTAAACCGGCAATAATATAAATCAAAGCTGTTAAATAAATTGATCCTTTGAAAATACCTATCGGCCAAAAAGATATCACTAAGGCCATCTGAGCTATTCCTAGAGATGGAATAATGACATATGGTCCGATATTTTTTAACTGCCATTCGTCTTCAGGCAACTCGATCATAACACTAAAAAAATGATAGATAAACAAAAACAGAGTAATAAAAAAGGCCATCACTAAATTCCACCAACAAGAAAGATTAAAGGAAAAAAGGCTATCGAACAAAAAAAAGGCGGTTAATAGCATTAAAACCGAACCGACAGTATAAGCCGCCCGATATAAAGGAACCGTCTTGCGCTCGACCGCAAATAAAAAAACATTTTCTACCAAAAAGATCACATAAATAAATATTCCCAAAAATAGGCTTAAACATAACCCAATAATTACCTTATAAGGAATAATAGCGGTGAACAAACCATAGCCGATAAAAAAAGCCACCGGTAAAACCACTGTAGTTATTTTTAACCAAAACGGTGTACTCCTTTTTATTTCTAAACTAAACCAAATCAAAAAGACCAAAATAACAACATCAACTGCTAGGGCATAGTAACGCCATTCATAAGACAGAGCAATAAAAATAAAAAACAAAAAAGAAGCTAGGGCAGCGGCTAACAAAAATCTAGACTTCTTCGACATAATTTAGCCGATAAAAAACCCTAACAACATCGTCGTGATTTTCCAACTTATCAATAAAGTCTAAAATTTTGGGAGCTAGTTTTCCATCCACATTAAAGACAGTTTTGGGCCGCATAACTATTTCTCCCTTAATTCCCAAAATTTCTTCTAATCGATTTAAATCAGCCGGTTGACAATAAACCTTATTATCATCAAAATCGACAGCTCCCTGATCAATTAATTCCAATTCTTTTTCTTCAGACAGTTGAGCCACCTCAATTTCCCCTAATCGATCAAACAAAAAAGCAACCCCGCCGTTTTCACTCAAATGACCACCGTTATCTTTAAATAAAGTTTTAATTTCGGCTAACGCTCTATTTCTGTTGTCAGTAGCAACCGCAATCATTAAAGGGATATTGAAAGGGCCAAATCCTTCAAGAGTAAAATCGATTAAATTTCCCTTTCTTTCATTAAATCTATTAATCAACCGGGTAATGTTTTCCTTGGGCATATTAACCTCTTTGGCTCTTTGGATAGCCGTGTCGACCCCCTTTCCCAATCTAAGAGCAGTTAGAATATCCCGCGATGCTTTAGTAAAAATCTCACTCCTTTTACGGTCTTGAATCCCCTTTCTGATTCTAATATTGTTCCATTTTGAATGGCCGGACATATTTATTAATTTAAAATTTAAAATTTAAAATTACGAATTAAACAAAAAATTGAAGATATACTTTTAAAAAGTACATCGAGAATTTAGTAATTCACTGATATTGTAGCATTTCAGCGAATTTTTCACCAAAATAAATCTCTATTTCATCAATATTTAAACTCTTATCTATCGTCAAATCACAATTCCAAGGAAGATCAATTCTAATTTTTTCACTGGCGTTGATTCGACAATAATCATCATCCTTATCGGGAGAATTATCAGTACCGATAACCGTAAATCCAAACCAGTCCAATCGTTTTCCTAAAAAAGCGGCTAAACCTGAAACTTCACTGCCATTATAAACTGTTACCTTAATATTGGCTTGTAAAAGATTACTGTCAGCTAAATCTCTCACGGCTACCTCATCTAAAAGAGCTTCATTTTCTTCCCTATTTTCACCTAAAATTTCTTTATTGCGCAAATAATTAGCCTCATTCAATCTTAAACGAAAAAAACCTAAAAGGCCCAGTGATTCAGGAGTAACACCCCTATCTTGCCACTCAATTTTATCCGGTATAATCCCAAAATTATAAAAGAAAATTTCTTCAGCCAAGGTCGGCTTTTTTTCCTGGATTAACAACTTTTTAACTTTATCAGCCTCATACCAGCCATAGCCTCTGCCAATAAAAATCGGCGTTCGGGCACTTGTTTCCACTCGATTAATCATTCTTCTTTCGGGAGAAATAACTAAAACGGCCAAATTTTCGTCGGTAATTATGCCAATTCTCATATCTCGTTTTCCATCCCACTTAAAATCATTTTCTAAAAAAGCTGATACGAGCAATAGAATTAAACCCCCAAAAATCAGCCAGGCAATTCGATTAATTCTCCTACTGTGTTTTTTCATAAAAATTTTCACTAAATGGACTTTCGAAAGTAAAACCGGCAATTTTTATCTGATAACAATGTAATTCCGGCCGACCAACTGTTTTGTTTTTACTCCCATACACCACATCGCCAACAATCGGCCAGCCAAGATGACTAAAATGAACCCTGATCTGGTGGGTTCGACCGGTGATTAAATTAACATCAACTAAACTATGTATTCTTCCGCCAATATTAATTTTTCGTAAAACTTTAAACTTAGTTTGGGCTTTTTTACCAGCCTCACTTACTTGAAATTTTTCCCGATTATATTTTGACCTTCCAATAGGTAAATTAATATCGCCTTCAGCCGGCAGGTCCCCTTCTATCCAAGCCAAATATCTTTTTTCAACCTGTCTTTGTCGAAATCGCTTTTTAAAATCGGCTAACGTTTGGCTATTTTTAGCCACTATCAAAACACCGGAGGTTCCCTTATCAAGACGGTGAACAATCCCCTGCCGAGGTAAATTATTTTTATCCATCTTTTCCAGCCATCTTTCAATATTACGTTCTGAATGATTATTCTCCTTAGTTGTAACCCAACCAGCCGGTTTATCTAAAACCAAAATATTCTGGTCTTCATAAATTACTTCCGGTGTGGTTTTTTCTTCCATATAGCCCCTAAGTAAATCAACAAGCCCAAACTAATAAGCCAATCATTTAAATTATTATAAATACCAGTTCCTAAAAAATTCCAATAATCATTAACATAACCCCATTTCCACCTCTCCCATAAATTTCTTCCGCCACCAATGATGATCAATAACAATCCCAATTCTGCCATCCTATTTCCGCTATTTTTCTTGTTCTCGTTCACACTTAATACAAAGAGTAGTATCGGGCTTAACCGCCAACCTATCAGTATCAATCATTTTGCCGCATTTCTCACAAATACCATATTTACCCAATTTAATCATTGTTAACGCCTTTCTTAACTGAACTATTTGTCTGTTTAAAAATTTAACCTTAACCTGTTTATCAAAATGGCCAATCTGTTCGTCCACATCTTCTTCAAGGGAATTATCATTAGTCCGTTGATTATCTTTGAAAGGATCGGCCTTTTTTAACTTTTTTTCAGCCCGCTTCAATCGAACAATTTCCCTTTCTAAAAATAATCTAATCGGTTCTAAAAGTTTTTTAGGTAAATTCAGTTCGTTATTATTCATCTTCTTCCCAGCATATACAATCCCCATCCAGAAATCAAACTAGTTCCCAAATATAAATAAGGGAAAAAATGCCTATCTTCTAGAAAAAAAGTACTGATAGATATTAGAGCAAAATTAATGGTACTAATGGCTAAAAACACAAAACCCTTCTTCCCTGACGGATACCAAACCAATGACCTATAACGACTCTTTAACCCCCGGCTCCAAACAACAGCCATAATGGCGATAGCCAAGTCAATTAATAATTTCCAAGTAAAAGCACGGCAAAGATCGGCCATTAAACCAAAAGTTATAAAGGCCAAAAAAGCCGGGGTTAAATCCTCCAACACCGACCATAATTTCCAATTATTTTTTCTCGACATCCAAGCACAAAGCAAAACAGCTATAATCAAACTAACAAAATAATTTACTCGTAAAGGCCGCCAAATAGCTAAAATTAACCATCCTGAATCACTCTGCCATTCTCCACCAGTCAAACGACCAATCAAGATCATTGCCAAAACCAAGCCCCAACTAAATCCGATAATCTGTTGGCTGTTATAGCCTTCCTGTAACTGTTTCCAAGATAAATATAAAAATAAAACAATAGCTATTAACCAAAATACAAAATACATAATTAATTATAACAGCAGATACCTTAATAAACAGATTTATCTGATATAATTAGGCTGAATTACATCGCCGAAATGGCGGAATTGGCAGACGCGCACGACTCAAAATCGTGTGGTGGCAACACCATGGGGGTTCGATTCCCTCTTTCGGCACTTTTATTTCTTCTCAACATCAAAAAAGCTAACCTGTTTGCCATTAAAGAAAAGATTCATTTGGCCGGTAGGACCATTACGGTGTTTTTCAATGGAAAGAGTGACCATTTCTTTAATATCTTCATCTTCTCGATGCAAAAACATAACTACATCGGCATCCTGTTCAATACTGCCCGATTCTCTTAAATCTGACAGCCGCGGCCGGCCTCCCCGAGCTTCCATTGCCCGTGATAATTGGGCGGCTGCTAAAACCGGCACTTTTAATTCCCTGGCTAAATTTTTCAGTCCTTGGGATATTTCCGATACCTCCTGGACCCGATTATCCCTTGTCTGACCATGCATTAACTGGAGGTAATCGACAATAATAAATTTAATTCCTTTATCTAATTGCAACCGTCTGGATTTAGTTCTTAATTCTGTCACTGTTAAACCCGGGGTATCGTCAATAAATAGAGGTGCTTCTGCCAAAACCCCCATCGCTTCAGATAAAGAAGTAAAATCGTCATCCGACAACTGTCCCGTTTTTAATTTCCAAGCGTCAATTAAACCTTGCCGAACTAAAAGTCGATCAACTAATTCTTCTTTACTCATTTCTAAAGAGAAAATAACTGTTGGCAGCTTTTCTTCAACAGCAACGTGCCGACCGACATTTAAAACAAAGGCGGTTTTACCAATTCCAGGTCTGGCCGCTAAAATAAGCAAATTACTATTTTGCATTCCGGCTAGCATTTTGTCTAAAGAAGTAAAACCAGTCGGCACTCCTCTTAAACCACTGCCTAATTTTTGCAACTCATCTAAACGATCAAAACTAGCCGTTAAAACCTCTTTTAAAGAAACTGGGGTATTTTTAATATGCCGTTGGGAAAGAGAAAAGATTTCTTGTTCGGCTAAATCTAAAAGTTGTTCTGAGGGTAAAGACTCATCAAAAGCTTTCTCGGTAATTCGGGCTGCTGCTGAAATCAAATCTCTTTTAGCGGCTAAAGCTTTAATAATTTTACCGTAACTGGCTACATTAGCTGCCGTTGGCACTTCATTGGCTAATTTAACTAAAAATGTCTTGCCGCCAATATTTTTCAATTCCTTCATTTCTTTTAACTTCTCGGCCACAGTAATGATATCAATTGGGTTCCGATTTTCGAAAAGTGATAACATGGCTTTATAAACCTTGGCATTTTTGCTCTCATAAAAATGCTCCGGTCTTAAAAAGTCAGTTACCGCAAGAAGGGCATCATTATCAATTAAAATCGACCCCAATACACTCATTTCTGTTTCAACAGAACTCGGCGGTAATTTGAGTAAATCGCTCATTTTTCTTCTACCTTTAATAAAACAATTTCTAAACCATCTGGAAGATTATCTTTATCAACTTTCAAACTCTCTATCGGTTCCAATCCCTCTTCATCAACTTCATCCAAAAAAGTAACTAGAACTTTACTGTCTGGTTTGCCTCCAACCGGAATTAAATAATTAACTCCCCATTTCTTAGCCAATTCCCGCCAATCTTTCCCTTTAATTAAGGAACAACCAATATCGAAAATTAAGATATCAAATCCACCTACTTTATCGGATAAATCATTGTCCAGTATTTCTTCTAATTGACCGATAACGCCTATAGCTAAACCATCTAAATCCAGACGATAGATTACCCCCTTTTTACCGACGGGCCAACCCTTAATTTCCACTCCACCAATCTCATACTCGCCCGGTCCTTTTACTACTACTTTCTTCTCATCCTGTCCTAAATAACTGCTATTCTTTTCGGTAACAACCACTATCCGGCAGTCAACCGGAATTTTATTTTCTTCGGGATTGATTACAACTACTTCTTTTTTACCCTTTAACCAAACTGTCCGAGAACCTAAATATTTAATTTCCATATTGTCTAATTTTATCATTAAGCTCTATGGTAAAATCGTTTTAAATGTTGAAAGATTTAGCTTTAGCTTTAATTTTAGGAGTGGTGGTAGGATTCGGTTTAACCGGAGGATTTTTCACTTGGCACAACCGCTCAAAGACTACTCAAATTTCTCCCACTCCTATCCCCCAACCAGCAACCTTCGAGTTAAACTTAACCCCTTCACCTCAATTTTCAGTTAATAACATGTCCCTAAATATCCTCGAACCAGAAAATAACGCCCTAGTTAACACCGCCAAGGTTAAAATCACCGGTCAAAGCTCTCCTCAAGCCCGAATTATTATCAACACCCCCACAGACGTCTTAGACACGACTGCCGATGAGGAGGGTAATTTTACTTCAACAGTTAATCTAGAGATAGGCCTTAATCAAATTCAAGTCACGGCTATTGACAGTAATGATAATCAAAATGAAACTAATTTAACTATTACCTATTCGACTAATAAATTCCTGCCTTATCCCAGCACTTCTACTTCCGATGACAAAACCCAAGAACTCCGTGATATTTCTAAACAAAAAGCAATTGATAGTTTACAAAAAGCTTTCTGGGGTAATATCACTCAAATCAACAATTCTCAAATCACCATCAAACAGAATGATACTGATTATCAATTAACTGTTGATGATAACACAGTAGTTGTCAACGAAACAGGCAATAAAATTAAATTAAATTCTCTCAAAACCAATCAGACTATTTTAGCGATGGGTTTCTATGATCCTACCACTAATACTTTAACAACTAAAAGAATTAATTTAATTGATTCTCAGATTATTGAAAAAAAATATCAGGTAGTAGTCGGTAATATTGCCGACATTTCCCAGGAAACTTCAATATTAACTATTATTCCGGCTAAAAATAAAGAAATGCAATACCAAGTAAAAAACAATAATAAGGACCTAAAAATAGGTGATAAAATTATTGTTTCTCTTATCTCCGATCCCAAAACAGCTAATACCTATTTGGCTTTACATCTAATCAAACTCTAAGTTTTACTGTCAAATTGGCCTTTTCCCGCGGTTGGATTTGTCGAAGTCCCCACAACGGTTCCAAACAACAGTATGACTCATCATAAATTCCGTTCTTTCGACCTGTCCACAAATGAATCCTTTCAAAACCGTCTAAAATCATTAAAATTCTAATCGTGCCATCGTCAATAATATTAGTTCTCTTGGCTTGAATCTCTCCATCAGCTTTAATATATTGTTCCATTTTATCCCCATTTATTGTCAAATCTTTATAATTTAAATTAAAATAATAATGAACAGCTAAATTGACTGGCAATTTCCTCATCCCTTTGTTTTCAATTATAAATTGATGGACAAAAACTTTTTCTAATTTAAAAATCTGTTTGATTCGCCATTTCTTATAGCTATAAACTATTTCGGCATTTTCACCGTAGGTATCGGCTATAGTCCATTTTTCATCTCTGGCCGGACCATGAAAGGGTAATTTAGGCATTTCATTACCAAAACAAGGAAAACAAACGTGAGTACTCCCTTTCTTACCATCAATCCGTTGGAAGGTTCCAAGAATCTGTTGATTATCCTTTCTTAATTCCGTAATTCGTCCTCCCATTAAATCGATTCCTAACTCCCAACCATTTTCGATCAGCTTCATAAGTAATCTTAACATAACACCTTGATAAATCCCTTTCTCTCGATTAAAATGAGACAGTTTTTAATTTAAAATTTAAAATTTGGGATTAAAAATTAAATTTGCACTAGCAAATTTCCCTGGTGGGTATAGCTCAACTGGTTAGAGCGTCTGCCTGTGGAGCAGAAGGTTGCCGGTTCGATTCCGGTTACTCACCCCCTTCAATCCACCTTACTCCCAATAATAGCGGCGAATAGATATCTTCGGTCATAGCAATCCTAAAACTTTTCATTTCTCTCTTGGTCGTTGCTCTTCCTTTAAACTTAATATTTTTAACATCGGTAATAATCGCCAGCGGTGTCCGCTCTTCCCCCTCCCCCATCGCTACTACCGCCGCCGCCGCCAATCCATCGGCTATATTTGCTTTCGTCACTTTTAATTTTCGGCCGAAAATATCCCTCCGGCCGATATAATTATTTAACCCTTCGAAGCCGCAAAAACCAATACTAACGCCAGTTGTTCCCCAGCGTAAGGGGGTCGTCCTACTATCGGTGATTATTACCCCCAAATTTTTAATTTTAAATTTTTCCCTCAAAAAATCCCAAATAATTCGAGCTGATTTATACGGATCTTTTGGCCATAAAATATAATGATCAAAAGCATTTGATTCGTCAATGCCAGCATTAGGAATCAGTAAATTATTTTTAATCGACAAAGTAAAATCATGATGACAATAGTCATTGGTATAGACCAAATATTTTTCACTTTCTGCCTCAACCAAATCGGCTTTATTAATTCCCTTCTTTTTTACTATCCTTCCTTCCAAAATTGAAATTACTTTTGAGGTAATTGCTACCACCGATCTTTCAGCCAATTTCTTAATATTTTTATCCACAAAATCAACCAACCCTTTATTTCTCTCCGTCACCTTTTCTGTTTTTATGGTCTTAATAATCACCACCCTATTTTAACCCACAAATGCTAAAATTAGCCATGTCAACCAAATCGCAAACATTAAAGGGTTTCCGGGATTTTTTACCGTCGCAAATGGCGGTGCGCGACTATGTCAAAAAAATCTGCGTTGATACTTTCGAGCTTTTCGGCTTCCAGCCGCTGGAAACCCCAGCTCTTGAATATTCGTCGGTATTAATGGGAAAATATGGCGCAGAGGCTGACAAAATGGTTTATTCTTTTAAGGATAAAGGCGGCCGCGATATTGGTTTGCGCTATGACCTCACTGTCTCCACTGCCCGAGTTCTCTCTAGTTATAACCTCCCCTTGCCTTTCAAACGCTACCAAATTCAGCCGGTTTGGCGGGCTGATAAGCCCCAAAAAGGCCGTTATCGAGAATTCACTCAATGCGACATTGATACTTTTGGATCTTGCTCTCCCCTCGCCGATGCAGAAATCATAGCCGTCATTTACCATGTTCTGACCCGGTTGAATTTTCAAAAATTCTCTCTCCGGATTAATAGCCGAACTCTCCTCAAAAATATCCCGAATTGCGCTCTACAATCTATCGATAAGTTAGGGAAAATAGGTAATAAAAGAGTACAAAAAGAGCTCATTAATAAGGGTTACTCCCAGGCTCAAATTGATCAGTTCTTCGAATATATCAAAACAGCTCAACCAGACGCCTATTTAAACCAGGTTTTTAAGAGAATTATTGATTTTGGCGTCCCCGCCGCCGCTTTCACTTTCGATCCAACTTTAGTCCGTGGCCTCGATTATTACACTGGTCCGATTTTCGAAGTCTATGTTGAAAAACCTAAAATCGGCTCTATCGCTGGCGGCGGCCGCTACGATAATTTAGTCCGATCTTTAGGCGGACCTGATATTCCAGCCGTCGGCACTACCCTCGGTCTGGACCGAATTATTGACTGCATTCTGGAACTAAATCTACTCCCTCAAATCCGGAAAACAAATATTAAAGTTCTGGTGGCCAATTTCGGCGAAGAAAAAAAATCACTCGAGTTGTTAAATAATCTAAGGAAAAACAAAATCCCCTCAACTATTTACTTCAATAAAGAAAAGCTGGCAAAACAAATCAAATATGCTCTATCTCTAGGCGTTAAGTATATCGCCATTATCGGCCCGGACGAAGCCAAAAACAATACTATCACTCTAAAAAATCTTGACACCCAAGACCAGCAAACCATCAGTTTTCAAGATTTAGTCATTCAACTTCTTACAAATGATTAAAATCTTTATTAAATGCTGGAACTTTCCGATTTCCTTCGGAAAATACCCTGTCATTGTCTAGCAACATCTACCAACATCGGTATTATTATTAAAATAATATGCTACAATAACTCCTATGAAACAAGGAATTCACCCAAAATATTATCATCAAGCCAAGGTAAATTGCAGCTGTGGTTATCAATTTACTACTGGTTCAACCCAAGAGACAATTGAGGTTGAAGTGTGCAGCCACTGTCATCCGTTTTATACCGGTCAGCAAAAATTTGTTGACGTTCGGGGTAGAATTGATAAATTTAACGAAAAAGTCGCTAAGGGTAAAAGTTATACCAAAAAAACTAAAAAGGGTAAAAAATAATTTGGAATTTATTAAAGTATGCCGACCGTTGATCCTAATATCGCTATAATGGAGTTTCGCGCTGGTCCTGGCGGTGAGGAGGCCCAGCTTTGGGCCAATGACCTAAAACGAATGTATACCCGTTACGCTAATAAAGTAGGCTGGAAGGTATCTGAAATTAACGAAAATACCATTAAAATTACTGGCTTTGATGCTTACAATCAGCTCCAATATGAAACTGGTACTCACCGAGTTCAACGCATTCCCATCACTGAAAAACACGGCCGAATTCACACCTCAACCGCGGCGGTAGTAGTTTTACCTAAAATCATCAGTCAAGACATTAAAATTAATCCCGACGACTTGGAATTCCAAGCCTGCCGGGCCGGTGGTCACGGTGGTCAAAATGTTAATAAAGTCTCTACTGCCGTCAGATTAACTCATAAACCAACTGGTATTGTCGTCTCCTGTCGCAAAGAACGCTTTCAACAGGCTAACCGAGAAGCGGCTTTAGAAATTTTAAAAAGCAAACTTTGGCAAATTGAAAAAGATAAAAAAAATTTACAAATTAACACTACCCGAGCCGTAATTGGCCAAGCTAAAAGGGCCGAAAAAATCAGAACTTACAATTATGACCGTAATCAAGTAAAGGATCACCGATTAAATAAAAACTTTAACAATCTTACCGAAATCCTCGATGGTAATCTCGAGGACTTATTCCTCGAGCTAATCAGCCTTAACTCTGTTTCTTCTCCAGCTTAACTCTGAAGGTTTTTTCTTCTTTATCACGATAAACCTTAAGGGTGATCTCGTCCCCTATTTTCTTTTTATTAATAATATTAACCACATCACTACTCTTTTCGCTATCCAACTTTTTACCATCAATCTCGGTAATAATATCTCCCTGCTTAATGCCGGCCTTATCCGCCGGACTATCTTTAATCACTTCTTGAACATAGGCTCCTTGAGGAACTTCATTTAATAAAGCCGCTTGCTTACTAATCATCTGATAAGCTACTCCTAAATAAGGCCGGTCAAATTCCCCGGTGGCTCTAAAATTCTCGATTGATTCTTTAATAATATTAATCGGTAAAGCAAAACCGATATTTTCCCCTTGGGCAGAAACGGCCACATTAACCCCGATCACTTCCCCACTCGAGTTTAATAAGGGTCCGCCCGAATTACCCGGGTTAATGGCCGCATCGGTCTGAATGACATTGTCGAGCTTCTCCATTCCCTCAAAAACTGACCCGGCGGTAATTCCTCTACCTAAACCAGAAATCACCCCTTTAGTCACTGTTGATCGAAACTCACCCAACGCCGTTCCAATCGCAATTACCGTCTGGCCAACCTTCAAACTATCAGAATCACCCATTTTTAATGGCTTCAAACCAGTCTTATCAATTTTTAAAATAGCTAAATCAGTCAAGGGATCTCGATAGATATTTTTGACATCAACTATTTCATCTTTTCCGATAATAACCCTATATTTAGCCTCGGTATCAGCCACAACATGTTTATTAGTCACTATCAGACCATCACTACTGATAATAAAACCGGTGCCAATATCTTGTTCGATCTTTTTAGTTTGAGCTTGATCACGCCGTGGTTGTCCGAAAAACTCATTAAAAAAATCTAATCCCCAGAAAGGATCAAAATTGATCACTTGGGTTTTAGAAATAGAAACAGTAACCACACTAGGGGTTACTTGCTCTACCACCCGAGTAACTACCGATTCTTCATCAATTATCTCTTTCTTACTGATAATCACACCATTATCAACCTTATTTTTTGTCCTTTCCCAAAATATTCCTCCCCAAATTGCCCCAACAATAACTACTCCCAATAGTAAACCGGTTATAAAATGTTTGATGTTTCTTCTTTTTTTCATAAGACTATTTTAATAGAATGGCCTTGGCTTTTTCAAGTTGGGCTTTATCCCCCTTGACCTCTATATCAGGACTTACCCCCTCATCATGAATATTACGACTATCAGGTAATAACCACTTGGCAATAGTAATATGGATTCCTGAACCATCACTGAAATTCTCTGGTTCTTGAATCGTTCCCTTACCAAATGTTTTTTCTCCTACTAATTCTGCCCGTTGGTAAAACTGCAAAGCACCAGCTAAAATCTCAGCAGCACTGGCGGAACCACCGTTAACTAAAACCACTAATTTGTCATCCAGGAGTTTTTTCCGAGAGGGATCTACTCGATAATCTATTGTTGCCCCGTGTCTTGACTCTTGTTTAACAATAACTCCCTCATTAATGAAATCGGAACCAACCAACACACTGGCAGTCAGATAGCCGCCCGGATTATTCCTTAAATCCAGAATAATACCCTTAAAATTTTTGCCATCTAGTGAAGTTTTTACTGACAAAATCTCATCTACCACCATTGGCCACTCTTTTAATAAAGAATCAGTAAATTTAGATAATTTTATCCATGCAATTTTTTGATCCTCCAGCCATTCTAGCTCTACTCCGGCAACCATAATATTATCTCGCTTTAAAGTAACATCAAAAGTATCCTCATTACCTTCCCGATATAATTTAAGAGTAACCTCAGTACCTACTTCTCCCCTAATTAAGCTAACTGCTTCCTGCAAAGATATTTCGTTAGTTTCCCGAGTTATTCCTTTTTTTTCATCGGTGATTTTTAAAATTAAATCTCCAGCTAATATTCCCGCCTTTTCTGCTGGCGATTTTGGCAAAGGAGCCATAACAGCTAAAGTCTTATCTTTATATCCCAAAGAAATTCCTACGCCCCCAAATTGACCGGCCAAATCTTCATTAGAACCCTTGTTTTCTTTGGGTGATAAAAAAACTGTGTAAGGGTCTCCCAACGAGGCAACCAAACCTCTAATGGCCCCGTATTTCATTTCGTTGTCATTAATTTTGGTCTTATCTAAATATTTATCCTCCAACTCGTTTTTAACCTGGCGCATTAAGGACAAATCCAAACCACCAGTTCCTTGCCATCTACCATAGTTATAACTAAACCGAATAACTATAAACAAGACTAAAAAATCAATAATAAGCCGCCGCCAAAACTTCATTCCCAGTCTTCCACAACTAATAATCTTTCCGACTTCGTATTGAGAAAAGTCCTATAGAGACGATTTTTTTCACCCATCTTTAAAAGGGCTTCCCAATTGCTCGGTTCAATCTTTAAAATAGGTATATCAGCTTCAACTTCACCAATTGTTCTAACAACCAAACCAACTACTCCAACAACTTCTGCCTTAGTAATAAAAGTTTGGTCAGGATTATCAACCAAAATTATCCTGCCTTCACTGGCATAATTTAAATCGCTCATAGCCGAATATTCCTTTAAATCACTATCTCCCCACGTTCTCCCAGTTACAACACCTTGACCTCTGATAACTCTGGCATCAAATTCCAAAAGTACTTTTTTTTGACTAATTTCTCCTACTTTAGCCCTAACTGGTGACCGAACTATCCTTTTATTTTTCTCCTCTACTTTGATAACCAAATTATAGAATTCATCAATATCATATAATTTACCGTCGACAGGGGCAAAAATTTTCTTCTTAATAATACCGCCAACTTCACCTATTAAATCCCCCCTTTTAACATCTTTACCTCTCCAACTCCTTTTTAAAGCCTCGATTTTTTCTTTGGGTAATCTCGACAGAACTACTGAAGCATCATAATTTCGAAAAACTTCATTACTTTCTTCTAAAATTACTTCACCGCGGTCTACCATCTCCTTTCCCTGACATTTTATTTTGGCTTTTGGACCGATCCGAATAATCCACTTGGTTCGAACAGTCGATCTCATGATTAGATTATATATTTAAGCAACAAAGGGTAAAAGAGCTAGATATCTCGCTCGCTTAATAGCCCGAGCTACGCCTCTTTGATGTTTAGCACATAATCCGGTCATTTCATTTGACTTTATTCGACCCCGATTGGTCAAAAAAGTAGCCAATTTCTCAAAGTCGCTCCAACTTGGCTCAGTTTTCGATTGACAATAACTACACACCTGCTCTTTTATCCGTCTTTTTTTTATTCCTTTTTTCAGCATATTTTTTTAATCCTAAAATGGCATTTCCTCATCGTTGGCCGGCTTAGAATTTTCCTCAGCCGGTTTGGCCGTGGTGGTGGTGTCGGCAGTTGCAGTTGCTGATTCGTTAGTCTCAGCTGGTTCAATAGCCCCCAAATCATCAGGAATTACAATATCTTCGATTGGTGCTTCTGAAGTCTCCGGAGTTGCTAAATCTTCTTCCTGATGGTTAACTCCACTTGCTCCCTTGCCGTCGAGAATAATCATATCGTCGATAATAATCTCAGTTACTTGCTTTTTATTATTATCACGATCGGTAAAATCCCGATATTGAATCTTCCCTTCAACATAAACCCGCCGGCCTTTAACTAAAAGTTGGGAACAAAGTTCAGCTAACTTATTCCAAGCAACAATTCGATGAAACTGGGCATCCTCTTTCTTTTCACCTTGCTTGGTCACCCACGATCTGTTGGTAGCTAAACCAAAGCTTACCACCGCCATTCCCGCCGGGGTATAACGCAACTCAGGGTCACGGGTTAAATTACCTATTAAAGTTACCCGATTAAGACATCGATTAGACATATTCTTATCTCCTTTTTAACAGTAAATAACGGATAATCTTTGTTTCACGATTTAAAAAAAGGTTAATTTCTTTCATTGTTAGACACATCTTTTCACCTATTTCTAAAACCCAATAATCCCCTTTCTCCCAGCCTTTAATTTTATACCGCATATCCTTAATTCCTAGATGATCTTTCTTTTCAATTTTACCTAATTTTTCACCTATTTTTTCAAATAAAGCTTCCTGATCCCGGCTCTCTAACTTTGGCTCCAAGATTAAAACTAATTGATATTTTTCTTTTTGGGTTATCATTGTTTTCTAGATTAACATAAGCTTCTTTATTTTACAATCATTTCGGGTATCCTCGACATCATAACCTCTAACCCTAATCATCTCTCTCAATTTATCAGCCTTTACCCAATCTTTAACAGCTCTAGCCTGCCGACGCTGATTTACTAGTTCTAAAATTTCTTCAGGAATGTTCATAGCCTTATTTTTAGCCAAATTTAACCCTAAAACTTTATCCATTTCTAAGACTGTTGCCGGCTCTTCTTTCACTATTTGCCAGACTAAAGCAATTATTTCTGGCATGGCCAGATCATTCTCAAGGAATTGTTTAAAACAAGCCAAATATTTCTTGTTAAGCTTACCTTTCTTTACTTTAATCAAATTCCGTAACTTATTGAGGGAAGTTTGAGCTGTTTTCAGATTGACTAAAGAAAAATCCAAACCACTTCGATAGTGAGACGTTAAAACCAAATATCTATAAGCTAACGGTTCAAAACCCATCTTTTCCAGCTCAGTAATCGTCCACAACCCACCTTTTGATTTACTAACCTTCTCACCCTTGAAAGTAACAAAACCGTTATGCAACCAATAATTAACTGCCTGCCTGCCGAAAGCTCCATAAGACTGGGCAATTTCATTAGTGTGATGGACAGCAATATGATCTACACCGCCGACATGAACATCGAAAGGAAGACCTAAATTTTTAATCGACATAGCAGTACACTCTACATGCCAACCAGGAACACCTCGCCCCCAAGGACTATCCCATTCCATTTGTCGGGTTAAACCGTTAGTTGACAGACTAAATTTCCATAAAGCGAAATCAGTCTGGTTTTTCTTCTCAGGATTAACACCTATCCTTGCTCCTTCTTTTAATTGTTGCAAATCTAATCGGGCAAAAGTACCATAATCAGAAAAACGGCTGGTATCAAAATAAATTCCATCGCTAATTCTATAGGTAAAACCGTTTTGTTCTATCTTTTGGATAAGTTTAATCTGATCCTGAATATAATCAGTAGCCCGACAAACAATATCTGGCCGAACTATATTTAACTTTGCCTCATCATCAAAAAACTGTTTTTCATACTTATCGGCAATTTGTCTAACTGTTAATCCCTCCTCTCGGGCCTTTTTCTCCATTTTATCCTCACCTTCGTCAGCATCCGAAACCAAATGACCGATATCAGTCACATTCATCACATATTTCACTCGATAACCCAAATAACGCCAGGCTCTCACCAAAACATCCCAGCAAATATAGGCATACATATTGCCGATGTGTGGTGCCGAATAAACCGTTGGTCCACAGGCGTAAATACCCACTTCTCCCGGTTTTATTGTTTTTAGCTTTTCTTTTTTTCTGGTGGCCGTGTTATAAACTTTCATTTATTATTTACCAATTACTAATCCGGTTTTTTAGCAAATTCTGCTGTTTGTGATTTTTTATCGGCTGGAATAAAAGCACTGCCTCTTTTCCTTTTCATTTTATGGGGATTGGTCGGTATCTCGATGGTTTCCTCCTCTTTACTAACCTCTTGGTCATGTTTTTTCTTTTCCTCCATTTCTTTTTCCTTCGTCTGCTTTCTGGATTCAATTTCTCTTAATCGCTTAATCTGACTTTCCAGATCATTTCCTTTTAATCCAGCCTTCATCTTCTCCTCTTCCTTTTTCTTTTTTTGTAATTCTTCATCAGTTAATGGCTTAATATCTCCCAATAATTCATCCACTTTAATGGCTGTTATCACCTTATCTGTAGATTGAACTATTTTTTCCCCCATTTCTATACCTAAATCAATAGGACCTTGTTTATTATTCATATGGTTTCCTCCCGGTGAGGGCCCGCGATAGGGTAGCTAAATCGGCATATTCTAAATCAGCACCTATTGGCAAGCCGGAGCCAATTCGACTAGTTTTAATTTGAAAACCACTAGCTTCAATCTTTTTTTTAATATACAAAGCAGTTGCCTCTCCTTCCATGGTGGGATTAGTAGCTATAATCACTTCTTTAACTCCTTGATTTAGTCTATCAATCAGCTCTTTAATTTTTAAATCATCGGGACCCACATGGTTGAGAGGATTAATTACGCCGCCTAAAACATGATAAACCCCTGTAAATTCACCCATATTTTCGATAGCCAATAGATCAATTGACCTCTCGACGACGCAGATTACCTGTTTATCCCGCCGAGGGTTAGCACATATCCCACAGATATTTGTTTCGGCTACCCCAAAACATTCCTGACAAATCTTAACACTTTTAATTCCTTTTAAATCGGCGGCAAACTTTATTATTGCTGTTTCTGGCCAATTTAAGAGACAGAAGGCTAATCGGGTAGCGCTTTTAGGGCCTACTCCCGGTAATTTTTCGAAATCCTCAATAAGATCTTTAATCGCTTTTGGATAATTTCCCATAACTAAAACAAACCTTCCAGTCCACCTGCTTCCTTAACTTTGCGTGCCGCAGTTTCCTGCGACTTTTTCATAGCCTTGTTAATAACATCCATTAAAAGGCGATTTTCTACCCCATTAATCGACAATTGTTTAATCCGCTGGTCACCACTAACCACAATCCTAATACCTCCCTCCTCTATAGCAGTCGTTTCTGACTCAATCATTTTTTTCATTTTCAGAGCTTTGGTAAGTAGTTTAGCTTTGTCAAACATATGTTGTAATTATAACATTAACCAAAGATATCTTTAGCCAAGTCGTAAACATCGTGCTCTTGATAAACCGCCTCCATTGGCGTGTCATTTTTAATCTCTAAAGGTTTACCTTTATCCTTACCCAAAACATATTCTACCCGCAGCTGTTGGCCAATAACTTTGGCAATACAATCCTCTAAAACTTTTCTATTCTTTTCTTCTTCCAATCTTTCTTTGTGGAAGGGATAAAACACCTCCAAGACCAAAACTGACCCTTCTAATTTTTTAGGTCTGGCCGCTCGCAAAAAGGCTTCAACACTATGATTAAAAGGTTTAACCTCGGCCAAGATTTGCTTCCATTCCTGCTCAATCAATCCTAAATTACTTTTTGGATTCTCAGTCTTATTAGCCACGTTCGTCTCTTTATCCTCGGTTGTTCCGGTCGAAATAACAGGCTTATTTTTAAGATAATCAATAACGGCCAATTCTAAAGGCAATTGCTCAATAATCGTCCCCTTTTCCAACTGACTCGTTTTAATTAATAAATTGATCCAATTACTTAAAGTATCACTCCTTTCCTTCAAAAGCCTTTGGTGAAAATAAGCCAGCCAATTATCACGCAAACTAGTAAAATTTATTCCCTTTTGGGCTAATTTTTCCAATTTATCAAGAATAACCTTAACGTTACCGGCATTTAAATCAGCCTCTATTTCCTCACCACTGTAATTGCCAAATTTACTGGCAATATAATCTTCAACATTTTCACGACTAATTTTTTTACCATATTCCATTACAATTTCATTAAGGCTTTTTTGTAAATTTCTAAAACTACCATCACTTTGGCTGGCTAAAAGCTCCAAACTAGTATCGTCGACATCTAAATTCTCTCCTTTTACAATTCTTTTTAATGACCTGGCTAACTCTTTAAGTGTTCCCTTACGAAACTCAATTTTAACCAACCGTGATAAAATCGTTTCCGGAATTTTTTCTTCATCGGTGGTGCACAAAATAAAAACAACATGGGACGGCGGCTCTTCGATTACTTTCAAAAGAGCATTGAACGCCTCTTTAGTCAACATATGCACCTCATCAATAATAAAAACTTTCTTTTTTAATTTAGACGGCATCAAATAAGAACTTTCCTTTAAATTCCTGATATCGTCAATACCGCGGTTAGAAGCAGCGTCAATTTCAATCACGTCTAAATTAGATCCCTTCAAAATAGCCAAACAATTCTCACATTGATCACATGGCTCACCATTTTCCGGAGCTAAACAATTAACTAACCGGGCGATAATCCGAGCCACTGAAGTCTTCCCTGCCCCTTTTGGCCCTGAGAGCAAAAATGATTGAGGCGTTTCCTTTCCCGAAAATAGCTTTTTAAGCTTTTCACCTAAATTATCCAAATCCAACTCCCCTAATTTTTGAGGACGATACTGAAGATGATAAACAGTCACAACTCATTATAGCAAGTTCGCCACCCCATGGGAAAGCCAAAATGCTAAAATATCAGTTAGAGATTTATGCTGAAACTTTGCCTCATATTTCAACTTTTCAGTACAAATAACAATGTCTCCTAATCTAATCCAACCATCAGCATTTTTTTCTTTCGATATAGGAAAACTTAAAACTTGGGGAATATAATTCATCTGCCGATACTGCTGGTTTAATTCCTTAGCCTTTTGCCGGCCGACAAAAACCAAACTTAATTCGACTCGATCCCATCCCTTCAAAGTAGCCTGGGCTATTCTTCTAACTAAATTCTCAGATAATCCCCAATTTTTAGGGTGTTTAATTAAAATTTTATTCACCTGACAACTGCTCTTTAATTATCCTGGCTATTAATTCTCCCGACGCTCTTCCTCCTGTTTGGTTTTTAACTGCTCGCATAATCGCTCCAAAATCGTTGCCCAGATTCGCCCGCATTTCACCAACCAAAGCGGTTATTTCTTCAACAGTCATCATTTGGGGTAAGTAGCTTTTTAAAAGCTCGATTTCCTCATCCAAGGCCGTTACTAAATCCAATCGCTTACCCTTTAAAAATAATAACCGTGATTCTTCCTTGTTTTTTAACTCTTTTTGAAGAACCATTATCTCATCTGTTTCCGTTAATTGCCCCATGGGCAAGGTTAATTCTTTCTGATCTATTAGAGAAATTAAATACCTTAGCCTTTCTACTTTTAGATTATCGCCTGACTTTAGGGCGGTGACACTATCAGCCTTTAATTTATCTTTGAGCATATCTTCGAGATTGTTTGGCACGCCGACGGCATTTTTCCCGCCATAAAATAATCTTCTTCTTAGCGTAACGCCGCTCTGACGGTTTCCGATAGGCCGTTCGTTCTTTAATCTCTTCGCTCACATCCTCCTCCAAAGATAACCGTCTAAATCTGCCAATAAGATCATCTTTGGTTTCCCCCTTCTTTCTTACTACAATCAATGCCATATGGAGTCTATTTTACCTATTGTTTGGAATTTTGTCTACAGAGAAGTTGATCCACCGCGTTAATTACTCCATCTTTATTATAATCAACCTCAACACAGGCATCTGTCGATTTGGTCGGAGCTACTTTTACCCCCTTTAGACAATCATAATAGTCAACACTATTAATTACGCCATCATTATTATAATCGGTAGTTTGATTGCAACTAGCTGAACTTGAATCAGTTGCCGTCGGGCTAACGACTGGGCTGACCAATGGAACAGCCTCTACTGTCGGAGTTGGCTCAACTATTTCTTTTGTCTGAACCGAATTAGAAAAGGAATAAGGAATACCGGCATTATCGTAAACAGTATCATTAATCTTAATTGTATAGTAATAAAGAGTATTATCTTTGAGCGGACTAAGAGTGATGTTAAAATCGGTTCCTTCCTCGGCGGCTGATTTGCTCAAAAGCATCGTTGTCGGCCCAGTGCCATACAAAACTGTCGGTTGGCATTTTTTCCCTGTAGTAAAGCTAATAGTAGCCGACTTACCATCACTACTGACCATTGCTCGAACATCTTTGGGACCACTGTCAGCGGCTGCCCCAGCCATATAAGTTCTTACTGCACCTAAACCAACTACTCCCAAAACACCCACTAAAAGTAAAATAACAATTACTAAAACTGTTTTAACCTTAACTGCTCCTTTCATAAAGCTTTCAAAATAAAGGCGCTAATTAAACCAATTCCCCCTAACAGAAAAAAGCCAATTGTCGCTGCCGGATTACCTGTTTTAGGCAATTCGGGGGTGCTTGTCGTTTCCGCCGGAGTTGATTGAGTTGGAGTATTAGTAGGCGAACTGCTATTGCCGCTTACTGTAATCTCGTAAGAACCGGCCTGATTATCAGCACAGGAAATAACATCAACTACCGTTCCTGTTTCAGTAGTTAATAAATTTGAATCGGTTAAGCTTGAAGGAGTACAAGAAAAAGTCGCTTTAGCCGTTCCTGTTTCCTTTCCCTTAAATTTAATAGTAAACAAATCCCCGGCTACAGCAGTTGATTCTAAACCATCTGTAGCTTTATCCTTTACTAAAGTAACTGTTATCTTTCCACTTTCGACCTTAGGATAGATAATAAAATTAACCCCACTTTCTAAAGTTGGGTTGCCAATAACGTCCAATTTAGTTGCATCGTAATTTAAAACTACATCAACACCATTAATTTTCTTGCCTTCTGATTGAGCGCCGATTTTAACGGTAAATTCAGTTCCCTTATTATAAGAACCGCTGACCGGTGATAAGGTCAGTCTCGGCGCCGCCATCGCTGCTTTAGCGGGCACCCCCAACACCAAGAGGATAGTTAAAATCGGTTTAACTATTTTTTTCATTAATATTATTTTACCTTAATTTTAAAAGTTTCGGCAGTGAAAGGAATTACCTTAGCCGTCTTAGCCTCTACTAACATAGTAACAGAATCCCTAGCAGTTTTTCCAGTATCAATTTCAAAATTAAAATCCCCCGCTCTCTGGGGAGTAACTTTAAAAGTAATCAAATCCTTATCAACTGCTTTTTCTAAATTAAAACTGCTGGTACCAGAAATATAAATATTAGCAACTATTAAACCGGTTTTAGGGCTTATTTTACTCGAAGCCGGCTTAGGCAAACCCTCACCGACGGTCAGATCAGTCACCTTAAAGGCAGCTGGGTCATACTTAATATATAAATCCATAGCATCAACAGCTTTTCTTGTATTGGCCGTTACTTTAAGGGTAACCGTAGTTGTTTTACCCACCTGCCATTCTTCTTCCGGCGAAACCAGAGATAAATTTAACTCCGTGGTTACCGGCGTAATCGCCTCTGTTTTTTTAGTCGCTGTTGATGAGGCCACCTGCGTCGCAGTTTTAGCTGGCGTCAAGCTGTTGGTGACTAAAATAACCGCTTGAAAAATAACAATAACTGCAAAAACTGGAATAACCCAATTTAAAACTTGCTTTTTATTGATTTTTTGATCAGTTTTCATTTTACCTCCTAAAACCAGTCTCCACACTTTTTGGAAACGGTATTTAATAAATAAGTTGCATCAGCGGCATTAATAATACAGTCTCCGTTTAGGTCAGCTTGAGGATTAGCACTCGTTCCTTTATTAATCGCTTCTTTTAAGGTACTATAATCCTGGCCGTTAACCAAATCTAAATTATTTTCAAAAATATCCCCCGGAGGTAAAGGCAGGGTGGTAAAATCCCAAACTGGTGTAGTAGCACTGTTCTTAGTTAAACCACCAATAGTTCCTACCCTATCCTTATAGCACTCGGTTTGTCCGTTCTTCCCATAAACCAAACCAAGATGTTTAGGTCCCTTAATCATAACTGACAACTTTTCGTTATAATTAAAACCAGTTAGAGCGACTTCACCCTGGTAAACTATTACCGGTTGATTTTCACCGATATCTTTAGTCTCTGTTGTTTTTTGGAGTTTAACTTTATCTGATTTCCAGACTTCCCCAGTCGGTGACTCCACTGTCACTTTTACCTGATCATAACCATTATCACATTGACTATTTTTGTTTACCCCCGGATAAACCACTTTAAATTTTAGAACATAATTATCACCATTAATATCACAACCGGCATCAATTTGGCACTGACTCAAAGTCTTACGACTGTTGCCATCAATTTTACATATCCAATTGCCGGTTACGGCATCACAATCTGTAGAACTGCTACCGTGGGAATAGGCCTGATAGCAACCTGCATCTCCCTTTTGGCAATTGGCTAAATCCATAGTGCCATTTTCGTCAGCTTGGCAACTATATAAACCCTTAGTAAAATCGCAGGCGCCGCGGCTGTACTTCACCGCCTTGCCGTTGATTGTCACCAAAACCTCACCTACCGAATCAAAATATCTAACGGTATCTAACGGCTTTTGAGGATCAAAAGTACCAACAATAATTGATTGGGTTATCTTGCCGGTAACCGCATCTTTTAATTGGTCCTTTATTACTTCGACTTTCAAATTACCGCCCTCTTTTAGTCCCTTTAATGTAATTGAGGCTACTTCCACTGTTCCACTGGGTTTTTTCGTTTCTTCCTTGTAACTGATCATAGCATCTAATTGAACACATAATTTACTCGAATCAGCTGTATTTATTTCTCTCAGAATCGACTGGGAAGTATCAAAAGAGCTTCCCCACTTGATATCTGCCCCGGTTATTTTGGCCAGATAATCTTTAGGATAACAAAGAACTAAAGTAGTTCCATCAAATTCGGTCGATGATTGAACCATTGCCTTAATGACCGCTGTCTCTCCTACTTTCATTGATAGACCGACCGGCTCAAAATACTGACGATAGGCTTCACCAGCGGCTTTTCGTCTAACTTCCTGATTCTGTTTAGTCAACCAAATTGAAATCGCGATTGATACTGCTAAAATTCCCAACAAAACCAATAAATTAAACTTTGACTGTTTCATTTTTAATGGAGATATTTATCTCGCCAAAATGAATAATCCGACAGACTAGTACCAAAATTCAACTCGGGGTTACGGAAGCAATCACCATCCGCTTCATAACCGGTTATGGCCTCCCTATAAACAAGCTTTATAAATTCATTCAGCCAAACGGCATAGTCGCCCAAATTAACCACTCCGTCGCAATTATAATCCCCACCGGATTTGTCCGGACCATTATAACCTGCCCTACTGCAAACTGAACATTTCTTTTCAACCTCACAGCCGTCAAATTTCTGGCAATCTTCCTCGGTAGTAAATACTCCCAAATCAGGGGTAGTTTTATGACAACTCCAGTTACCTGTTTGAGTATTACAGGTGTCGTAGACCCACTCTTTCTTCTCATCACAGGCACCATTTTGACACAAATTCAAATCTGAAAAATTACCATTTTGGTTTTCTTGACATTGCCAGCGGCTATTCACACAACTGCCCTCAACTCTTGAATACCTAGTCACTGGAACAGTACAACCAATAGCCTCAACACAACTGGATTCCGATTCATAATTACAGCCGGTCAAATCGTTAGGATTGGTGCATCGACTGCAAATCCACTTGCCAGTGGTCCAATCACATTTTCCCTGGCGCCATTTATCACCGCAGCCCCAAGCCTGTTCACACTGCGTTTTAGTTAGATAAAGCTTGGGATCATTAGGGTCCCAATAATTAACCGGTTGGCAAAAGTAATTACCGGTACTGTCATCACAACTCCCTTGCAAATAGGGAATAAAACAACTACTATCAGTTGTACAAATTGATGGCGGTAAATCAGAGCCAGCACTCCCCTGATACTTGCCATTGTTGTCTTTGATACAACTATACCTGCCTGTTGCCCAGTCACAGGCACCATTATTATCTCGACTCCACCGGCCATTCCAGGCCGCTTTGCAGGTACCATCGGCCAAATCATTTTCACAGCTAATTCTAGCTGTTTCATCTATTGGATCAGTATAAAAAGGCTTGCCAGGTTGAGGCTGACCATAGATACACTTCCATTTACCAATAGCGGTATCACAGTAATTTCTTATGTAAGTCACATCACAACCGTCGCTGTCAATACAAGCCTGTTCGGTGGTAAAAGTACCGGCCCCGCCCTTACTGGTCTTGACACAAGCCCATTTGCCGGTGGCAGCGCAGCTGGTATTGTCATGGGTCCAATAGCTCAAAGGAGTGCAACTACCCAAGGCCTCACAACTGCTAAGACTCGTATAAGTTCCATAGTGACTAGCAATACAACTATACTTCCCCTTACCTGTGGCTGAATCGGTAATACATTCATTGCT
>DAOTMI010000006.1:0-1625 GCA_035450165.1 Candidatus Woesebacteria bacterium | reverse complement strand
GCAAGTGGAATAACAACTGCTGGCAGTACTATAACACGGGACTCCATATTTATTAGTACATTCAGTTTCCGTAGCCCACCTTTCACTGGTCAAATCACAACTAGTTGGGTTTTTATTCTTATTACAGTAATAAAGTTGTTTCGCCCCTTGACAGGTACTATTACAGTAATTTGCCTCATCGGCATAATAACACCATCTTCCCCCATGGGCCCTTGAGCAAGCGGCTGAATCGGAATAACTAGCGCTATCTGCCTTGCAAGTTGGCTGGGTACCATCACAATAATACCAGACGCCTGGTGTCACTTTCGCCTTACACTTTCCACTGTCACACTCTAAGCCGTTGTGACAAAATCTCTCCTGATTGTCGCTAGTACAACAAGGATCTCCCTCAGCAACACAGCCCCCACAATTCATCTGACAAGTCGCTTCATACCCCCAACAACTTACTCCCTTAAGCGAACAAACTGCTGGTCTCGTTGGCTGATCAACATATAAAGCTTTACAATTAGCCCCTTTCTGATAAGAACTGTCTTTAGTACAGGCAAAAAACTGATAGCGGCATTTAACCCCGCCGCTGATATCGCAACCTAAACCATCGAGACAATACGGTTGGGTCCCTTCTGCTCCGGCACAACAATATTCTCCAATATGACCGCAACTAGTCGCTGCTTTCCCCCTCATTTCCTGATTTCTCTGAACTACTGTATTTAACACCGGTAAAGTTACTGCTATGATGGCTAAACCTACCAAAATCGGCACCTGGATTAAACCCCACTCTTTTTTCAAAACTTGCACCATATTTTATTTAAACATTTACCTTAACTTCAGTCAAACAATTAAAAAATATCACCATAATACTGGGCAAAAATCTTTATTTCCCTATCTGGTTCAAAATTAACTTTAAGAGGTAGGTCCACCGTCAAATTATTCCCTTCATTTCTAACCGTTGGGCTGTCATAAAAACTTAAGCCTAAACCGGTGGTTGAACCATGCCAACTACCTTCGTAATATTTAGCCCAAGCTTCAGCCAAACCATCACCAAACTTCAGTCCCACATTTTTTATTTCCGTCTTACCAGTAATATTTACCTTCAAAATTACTTTATTTTCGGAAAAACCCTTACTACTATCGATCGTCAACAAACCGGTAAAACTATCAAAATCGACACTAGTTCCATCGGCTTTAGCGGCGGTGAGAGTAACATTAGTATCACCCGGCTTACAAGTACTGACACAAATATTACAATTGTCGTTGCAACCAGGAACATACTTATCTGATTCGGTTGATATCGGGCGGCAGAACGAACAATTTATTTGCACCGGATCAGTCGACCGACAGCGATTCATAGTACAGCCTAAAGTATCACTGCATTTATTAGGGTCACAGGTTGGCGTTGGTCCTTCTTCTGCCGTCGCTACCCAGGAGTGAATACCATGATCCCGTTGAACCAATCTAGAAGCTATCGGCAAGGCCACCGTTATAACTAATAAACCAACCAAAATTGGCAGTTGACCTGCCCTTTTAGTTTTTCTCATATTCTTTAACTATTATTAACTAATTTTATTTTCACTTCAAGTACCAGTCATACCAGCGGGAGAAATCAGCTAAGGAAGCTTGACCATCAC
>DAOTMI010000005.1:0-42350 GCA_035450165.1 Candidatus Woesebacteria bacterium | reverse complement strand
GTGGGTCTTGTGGGACTCGAACCCACGACCACCTGCTTAAAAGGCAGATGCTCTAACCAAACTGAGCTAAAGACCCAAATTAATTTTTAATTTTTAACTATATCTTCCGGGCTTTAGGGTCACGAAGATAATAAAGTTTAGCGCGGCGGATTTTAGTCTTGGGTGAACGCATTTTTTTAATTGAATCGACTAAAGGGGAATTAATGGGAAAAATTCTTTCGACTGCTATCCCATCACTCGCCTCCTTCCGAATAATAATATTTTTATTTTCACCCTGACCTTGGATAGCAATTAAAATACCACTAAAGGCTTGAAGCCTTTCTTTCTCTTTTTCTTTAATTTTATAGTTGACCTTAAGGGTGTCGCCAACTGTAAATTCTGAATTGCTATGAGTAAATTTAATTGCCATAAGACTTTGGTATTCTAACCGAGATTTAGAATTTCGTCAATCTGACGTTGAAGATCCGGAGTATAATTGACGCCGTAACCGATAGGAATCTCTTTATCATTAGAAAAAATAATCAAACCTCGGTGACCATTAGGATTACTTTTAAGAAGGTGGTTCAAAGCTATTAATTGGGCTTGGGAAGTTTTGGGTGGTATTTTGATAACGAATTGATATTTAGATGATTCTTTGGGAGCTTCAGAAGAAATTGAATCGACGAGAATAGAGAGAGTATTGTCTCGTAAATTAGTTTTACCCTCTAGATAAATACCTCTGTTTTCCACTAAAAATTTTTTAAATGAATTATAGGTTTTGGGAAAAATGACAGCCTCGATTTTGCCAGTTTCGTCTTCTAGGTTAAGAAAAGCCATTTTGGAATTGTTTCTTTTGGTAGTAACTACTCTTAAATGGCTAATAGCCGCGACTAATTTTACTTGAACCCCTACTGGTTTTTCTCGGATTTCTTTAATTTTAGGTAAATTATAATCGGCGAAAGAAGCTAAAATTTTGGTTAGTGGATTTTCGGTTACAAAAATGCCTAATAGTTCCCTTTCTAGACTGAGTTTCTCTTCTTCAGGCATGGGTTTAACTAGGGGTAATTGATCAGAAGGAGGAGTAATTTTAGTTGTTAAATTATTAGGATTATCAAATAAGCCAAATTGTCCGGTGTTTTTTTTGAGGTTTAATTTTTCAGCATCGGTTCTCGCTTTGTCGATATAAGCTAGGAGAGCATTCCGGTCGCCAAATTGATCCATAGCTCCAACTTTGATTAAACTTTCCACTACCCGCCTATTGACCTTTTGACTGTTAGTTCGGAGACAAAAGTCATTAAAATTAACAAATGGTCCGTTAGTATTTCTTTCTTCAAGAATATTGTCGATAGCAGAGTCGCCGGCATTTTTGATGCCGGACAGGCCAAAGCGGATAGCCATACCCTCGATTGATTGGGAATTAGTTTCAATTTCGAATCCCTTTTGAGACTTATTAATGTCAGGAGGATTAACAATAATACCTAATTTACGGCATTCATTAACACCGTCGGTAATTTTTTCAGTGTCGTTGGATTCAGCAGTAAGTAAAGCACACATATATTCAACCGGATAATTAGCCTTCATATAAGCAGTTCGGTAAGCTAACATACCATAGGAAGCAGCATGGGCTTTATTAAAACCATAGGAGGTAAAAGGTTCAATAAAAGAAAAGATTTCTTTAGCCTTAGTTCGGGAATAGCCATTGTTAACACAACCTTCGATAAATTTTTCTTTCTGGGCCGCCATTTCCTCAGGGATTTTTTTGCCGATAGCCTTGCGGAATTTGTCGACCTCACTCCAAGAATAACCAGCAATCTCGATGGCGGTGTAGAGACAGTCATCCTGGTAAACTAAGAGCCCGTAAGACTTGTTAAGATATTTTTTTAGTTTTGGGTCAATATAAGTGATTTTACTTTGATCATTTTTTCTAGCTATATATTCGGGAATTATAGACATAGGCCCCGGTCGGTAAAGGGCCACTATGGCCATTAAGTCCTCAACTCGATTAGGTTTTAATTCTTTTAACCACTTAGTAATTCCTTCTCCTGATAATTGGAATATCCCCATCGTATTGCCGGCCGATAGCATCTCAAAAGTTTTTTTATCATCGAGAGGAATTTTCCTTAGGTTGATATCGATATTTTTGGTGCGTTTAACATTAAGAACAGCTTGGCGGAGAAAGGATAAATTGCGGATGCCTAAAATATCAAATTTGATTAAACCAACATCTTCACAAGCATGCATTTCATATTGAGTAATTACCTTATCACCACCGGTTTCGATCTGGGTGGGAGAAAAATCATTAATAATAGTAGGAGAGATAACAATGGCACAGGCATGAACTGAAATGTGGCGGGCGCAACCCTCAATTTGTTTAGCGGTATTAAGAATTTTTCTAACATCGGCGTCAGTTTCAAAAAGATTTTTTAAATCGGGAGCAATTCGAAGAGCTTTTTCAATAGACATGGGAAAACCTTGAGAGCCAAGAGGAATCAATTTACTGATTTTATCGCCAACGGAATATTCATAGCCGAGGACTCTGGCGGTATCTCTAACGGCTCCCCGAGCCATCATTCGACCAAAAGTGCAGATTTGAGCTACTGCCTCGGCTCCATATTGGTCAATAATATGGTGAAGGAGGTTTTGTCGCTGATCGTCAGCAATATCCAAATCGATATCAGGGGGCGACGGCCGATCTTTATTTAGAAAACGTTCAAATGGCAATTGATAAAGCAAAGGATCAACTGAAGTAATACCTAAAACAAAGGAAACTAAAGAACCCCCAGCCGAACCTCGGGTATTGGTTGGGGTATTATTTTGTTCACACCAATTGATAAAATCACGCATAATTAGGAAATAATTAGCATAACCTTTGGTAGTAATTACTTCGAGTTCAAATGCCAATCTTTCCTTAATGTCCTGGGTTAAGTGACCATAGTAGTTATTAGCTGCTTTATAAGTCAATTCAGTTAAAGTTTCCTCGGCCGTTTTGCCCTTTTCTAAGGGAAATTGGGGAAAATGCCAATGATCTAATTCTATTTCTAGATTACACTTGTCAGCGATTTTAACTGTGTTTTCTAGAGCATCAGGATATTCAGCAAAACTATTTGCCATTTCTTCCGGGGTCTTAATGTAAAGATCAGGGCAATTAATTAAGGTTAGCCTTTTATGGTCATTAATTGTGGTTTGAGTATTAATCATCATTAGAATATCCTGAGCAAAAGCATCTTCTTGGTATAAGTAATGAGCGTCATTGGTGGCTATTAATGGAATGCCTAGTTTACGGCTGATCTTAATTAATTCTTTATTAACAATTTCTTGATTTTTAATAGTTGGGTGAGATTGGAGTTCTAGAAAATAATCGTCGCTAAATAGTTTCTGGTATTCTTTAGCCCGATCTTGAGCCTTTTCTAAATTGCCTTCAATAATTAACTGACTCAACTCTCCTTCGAGACAGGCGCTAGCACAAATCAATCCCTGACAATATTGTTGAAGTAATTCCCAATCAATTCGAGGTTTATAATAAAAACCTTCCAAATGAGCTAAAGAGACTAATTTCATCAAATTTTTGTAACCCTGATTATTTTTAGCCAGAAGAATCAGATGTTGATAGCGACGATTTTCAATAGTTCGATCGAAACGAGTGGTAGGAGAAACATAAACCTCGCAACCGATAATTGGTTTAATGTTGGCCTTTTGGCAGGTTTTATAGAATTCAATAGCTCCATACATGTTGCCGTGGTCGGTAATAGCACACGCTTTCATTCCTAAATCTTTGACCCGATTAACTAATTTTTTGATATTAGTTAAACCATCCAAAAGAGAATATTCAGTATGGACATGGAGGTGGACAAAATCAGGCATAGCCTATTATAAAATAAACATATCTTAAGTGGTGTTGTATAATCAGGATCACCATGGAAGAAAAAGAGAGAATACCGCTAACAGCAGTTATCAAAGGTGTGCCACTGGTAAATGAATATTTTTTTGGTAAATGCCGCAATAAAATGATTGAGGCTGTCTATAGCCTGGGGGGAAATAAGAATGAAAAGTTAGCGGATTTAACCGGTATTGGGGATATCGATGAACAGGCAAAGTATTGTGAGCTGAAACACCCTCAAAAATGGAAATTGGCAGTGTGCTGGTCAGAGAAATTAGGGCGTTTGCTGGTATTACAGGTAAATGGAGAGCAAAAAGACGATAATGAAGTGAGAAGGTGGGGAATAATATATAGGATTGATGAAGCATTTGATTTGTGTAATATTTTTGAAGGCCGGATGATAAAATCTGATGGAATGGTTGTCTTTTATCCCACCAGTAAAAAGGTTGAGACAAACATTAAGTTAAACAAAAAAAAATTTAATGATCTGACAAAAATTTTTATTGAGGCCGATAATTTTAAAGCATTTCTCGAAGAGCCTTAATTCGGGCTGCCAACGGCGGATGAGTGGAAAAAAGAGATGAAAGTTTGTCTTTAAAAGGATTAGTGATATAAAGAGAAGCGGTTGCTGTTGAGGCTGATGTTAATATATTCGGATCTTGGCCGATAATTTGGAGGGCTTCGATTAGACCGGATGGCTGGCGGGTGAGTTTTACGGCTGAAGCATCGGCTAAAAATTCACGGCGGCGGGAAATAGCCAGTTGAATTAATTGGGCGATTAAAGGTGAAAAAATCAACAACAAAAAACCAATAAGAGTTAATATTATGCCAATGTTGCCGCTATTATTATCACGATCGCGGCCGCCACGAAAAAACATTGATCGGCTGATCATATTGGTTAAAAGAGAGAGACTACCAATAAGAACAGAAACAATCATCATTAACCGGATGTCATAGTTTTTAATGTGGGAAAGTTCATGGGCAATAACGCCCTCAAGTTGGGTTCGGTTAAGTTTTGTCAGCAATCCTGTAGTGGCACAGACAATGGCGTGCTGGGGATCACGGCCGGTAGCAAAGGCATTCATAGCTGGAGTTTCAATAACATAAATTTTAGGCATTGGTGTTTGATTAGCTAAAGAAAGATTTTCTACTACCGTATAGAAGTCAAAGTACTTGTCTCGATCGGCAGGAATAGCTTGGTTAAGATTCAAAACAATCTGATCGCCCGAATAATAACTTAATAGAGTCATTATTAAAGAAAAGATGAAAGCTCCGACTAAGAATTCCGAGCCAAGATTGAAAGCATAGCTAATAAGATAAGCAGCTACCAAAATGAAGGTGATAAAACCCACGACTATAATCGTTGAGCGAATTTTATTTTGTCTTACCTGTTCGTAAAAGTTGATCACCTAAATTAATTTAGAACTTAAAATTTTAAAACTTAATTTCCGGTTTTTTAATTTCTTCTGGAGTAACCTCTAATCCTTTTTGGGGCTGGAAGTTAAAAAGTCCGGCTAAAATGCTGTTTGGAAAAGTAACCAAGGAAGCGTTATAATCAGCAGTCAGATCGATCAAAGTCCGACGAGCATACATTAATTTATCGCTGGTATCCCGTAATTCAGCCATAAGATCGGTCATAACAGTGGCGGCTTTAAATTCTGGATTGCTTTCAACAATTACCTGTAGGGCCCCCAACGCTTTACTGATTAATTTCTGTGATTTTTCGATTTGATTGGCATTAATGGCTTTTCGGGCATCAGTTAGTTGAGTGAAAATTTCCTTTTCATGTTTTAAATAACCCTTGGCGGATTCAACCAAATTGGGAATTAAATCGGCCTGGCGTTTTAATTGGTTGCCGATTTCCTGATTGGAAGCGCCGATCTGAACTAGGGCGGTTTTGAGGCGGTTATAAAAAGCGATAACGTAGACAATAACAATAAGTAAAATACCAATGAGAATATACATCTTAGTGATTAGTAACTAGTAACTAGTAACTAGTAATTAGTATAGCACTAATTTTTATCTTTTTTCCGGTTCAGGGTAGGGATAATTTAAGAATTTATACAAATCTTTTTCGTTGGTAAACTGATATAATTTACCTGTCTTTAGGTCTTTAATACCGTATTCCGAAATACTTAGCCCCATTTTTCGGGCATACTTACGTAATTCAATATTGTGCTCTTTAGAACCAGTGAAATGTTGGACTAAATCACCCCAACTGTCTCTGGGGGCAACCATTAAATCAACCCGGATATTACCTTTTAATTTAATTGAAGCTTTTTTCGGCCCCTTGTCGAAAGTGCCATAACTTTTAGGATAATTGACAAAATAATCAATTATTTCGGAAGAATTGGGATAGCAAACGGCAATATCGATATCTCCCACTGTTGGACTTTGGCGGCGGAGTGAGCCGAGAGCGACAATTTCGGCTTGAGGAAATTTTTGTTTCAAGTAGTTAATAATTTCCGTCGCTAATTTGTTGGCAGTTTCATAAGGCAGGCGGTCAACATTGCCTAAATATTCTTTAGCGTTTTTTAGAAATAATTCCTGTGATTTTTTACCAAAAGTGGGAATTGAAGCGATTTTATTTTTCTTGGCATAATCAATAAGTTTGTTAATTATTTTTATCTTATCTTTGGGAAATTCTAGGTTTTTGACCAATTTTTTGGCATTTTGGGGGCCAATGTTGGCAATTTCAGTTAAAACAAAAATAGCTGGATGAAAACTGTCAAAAAGGGCTTGAACTTTGGGTGGATAGCGGTGATAAGTGAAGAGATAATCTAATTTTTTTAAAATTGATTCCCCTACTCCGGGAATATTATCTAACTCTTTTTTATCTCGTTGCCAAATTTCTTCCAGATTTTGGGGATAGTTTCTAATTGAATCAGCGGCATTTTCGTAAGCAGCGATTTTAAAGCGATTTTTGTTTTTTAACTCATAAGCAATCGCGATTTTTTCTAAAAAACGGGCGACTTCCTGATTGGTATAATTCATAAACATATTGTATTATTTTTTGATGTTTTTTGACAAGCAAAAAAAACATTGATATATTAGGTAAGTTTTCGGGGTCCTTGGTGCAGCGGTCTAGCACATTCGCCTGTCACGCGAAAGATCGTGGGTTCAAATCCCATAGGGCCCGCCAGGGAAGAGAAAAAATTGTGCTACAATCAACTGTATAACTGGTAAAGGTTATACTTATGTTTGATTCAAAAAGAAATTTAGGTAAAGCGCTGACCTTTGATGATATTACCCTGGTGCCAAGACGATCAGAAATAGTACCAACAGCAGTCGAAACTACTGTCCATTTGACGAGAAAACTTATTTTACATATTCCCCTAATTAGTGCGGCTATGGATACGGTAACCGAATCAAAAATGGCCATTGCTATGGCAAGGTTAGGGGGTTTAGGAATAATTCATAAAAATTTGACTATTAGTCAGCAATCTGATGAAGTTGATAAGGTCAAGCGTTCTGAAAGTGGAATTATCAGTGATCCAATTACTATTGCACCAGAAGAGCCATTAAAAACAGCTGTTTTATTGATGGATAAATATCACATTTCAGGAATTCCGGTCATTCAAGATAAGGTTTTAGTTGGTATTTTGACTAATCGTGATTTACGTTTTGAGAAAAATTTTAACCAACCAATAGCCAAAGTTATGACTCGAAAAAACTTAATTACTGCCCCTGTCGGTACTACTCTTCGCCAGGCAGAGAAAATTTTTAAACGATACAAAATTGAAAAATTACCTTTGGTTGACAAAGATTTTCGGTTAAAAGGTTTGATTACCATTAAAGATTTGCGGAAAATTATGGAGTATCCCCAAGCGACTAAGGACAGTCGAGGTCGATTGATGGTTGGAGCGGCGGTGGGAGCAATGGAAGAGATGGAGCGAGTTGAGGCTTTGATCGCCGCCGGAGTTGATGTTCTAGTGGTAGATTCTGCCCATGGACACAGTAAAAATGTAATTAAGAAAATTCAACAAATTAAAGCCAAATATCCTCAGATGATCATTATTGGTGGCAATGTAGTTACATCTCAGGCGGTGAAGGATTTAGCTAAAGCTGGTGCCGACATCATTAAAGTCGGTATAGGGCCAGGATCAATTTGTACTACTAGAGTAGTGGCGGGTATTGGTATTCCCCAATTTACGGCTATTTTAGAATGTGCCCAAGCAGCTAGACAAAACAAGGTGACTATTATTGCTGACGGTGGCATCAAGTATTCCGGCGATATTACCAAGGCAATAGCAGCTGGGGCAGAGGCGGTCATGTTAGGTAGTCTTTTGGCTGGTACTGACGAAAGTCCTGGGGAAAAGGAATATTACCGGGGAAAAGCTTATAAAAATTACCGAGGCATGGGATCTATCGGAGCTATGCGCCGAGGTAGCAGTGAACGATATTTTCAGGAACAGCAGAGTAAATTGGTGCCGGAGGGTATTGAGGGTCGAGTAGTTTATAAAGGATCATTAAGTGAGGTTGTTTTTCAGTTAATCGGCGGCTTAAAATCAGGAATGGGTTATTGTGGTTGTAAAAATATTAAGGAATTACAGACTAAAACGAAGTTTAGGGAAATTACCAATGCTGGTTTAAAAGAAAGTCATCCCCATAATGTTCAGATAATTAAAGAAGCCCCGAATTATTATGGCTTTTAATTTGAAGGAAACACCAGCTAATATTTTTTTATGGAATTCATTTTATTGGCTGGAGGTTAAACCAGCGATTCAAACCCTGATCGGTCGGAGTAAAAAAGTGGAGGTTAAGGATAAATTTTACTTTGATGGCACCAAAAGAAAATACACCTTCTTTAAATTAATTTTTCCTGATCAGAAATTTAGCGAGATTTATTTTCAGAAAAACAATGAAGTAACGGTTAGGATTTATGACCAAAGTGGTAATTTACTAGAAAAAGGTGGTTCGGGTTATGAAACTAAAATACTAGCCACTATCAAACAGTATGCAGCCGAAAAGGATAAGTTAACCCCTTGAAGTAATAGTTTATTCCCCGTTATATTAGTAAAGATGAAAAGATTTTGGTGGGGAGTTTTAATAATAACAGGAGTCTTTTTAGGAGGATTATTAGTAGGTAGGATTGGATTGAGTAGAAAAGTTGTTCAAGAAGAAGTTAGCCAAAATAAGTATGTTACTTTTTTAGATGAGGTTTATCAAATAATTAAAGAAAATTATTGGAATCAATTAACTGATGAACAGTTAAGTAATATTTTTATCTTAGGAACAGAAAAATTAACTAGTCAGAGTCAGAATGTGTCAAAAAAAGATAGAGAAAATATGAAGAAGATGTTGGAGAAGGTTCTTAATCAATATGATAATGACCAGAAGAGAAAAGAGTTTTCGGCAACTTTAGCCGATGTTGTTTTATCTAACTTGGAGCCTTTCGGCCGCAGTCGGCTTTATTCCCAAAAAGAAGAAAAGGCCTTATCTGATGTGGTTCAGAATAAAACTGAAGAAGATCGTTATCAAGATTTGGGAGTAACTAAAGAAGCCAAGCCGGAAGAAATTGCCCAAGCTTACAAAGAACAAGCGGCCAAATGGAATCCTGAAACTAATAAGTTACCTGAAGCCAAGGAGAAGTATGAAAAAATACAACAAGCTTACAAAACCTTGTCTGACCCAGAATCTAGAAAAAGTTATGATTTAGCCGGAGTTGAGCCAACAATGGATTATAAGTTAATCAGACCAGACGTATTTTATGTTCATATGACTAAATTTTCTCCAACAACATTTGATGAAATGCAGAGAGTTTTCGAGAAGGTGAAGGGAAAGCCGGGAGTTAATTCATTGATTTTGGATTTATCGGATAATATTGGCGGGGCCATTGACGGCCTCCCCTATTTTTTGGGTCCGTTTATTGGTAATGATCAATACGCTTATCAATTTCTCCATCAAGGAGAAAAACAGGATTTTAAGACAAGAACGGGCTGGTTAGATAGTTTAGTTCAATATAAAAAGGTAGTGGTTTTGATTAATGAGAATACCCAATCAACGGCAGAGTTGATGACATCAGTCCTGAAAAAATACAATGTAGGGGTGGTCGTCGGCAGAAAATCCAAGGGCTGGGGAACAGTTGAGAGGGTTTTTCCTTTAAAAACTAAAATTGATGATCAAGAAACCTTTTCGGTTTTTTTGGTTCACGCCTTAAGTTTGAAAGAAGATGGCCTGCCCATCGAGGGTAATGGGATTGAACCACAAATTTATTTAGATAATAAAAATTGGCAAAAAGAACTCATGGAAAGATTTAATACATCTTCGTTGGTTGAAGCGACAAGTGAGATTATTTCAAAATGGCGTTAAGATTAGTTTCATAAAGAATACTTTCATTAAAAAGTTTATAGTTAATGATTTCTTCCTTTTTAAACCAGAGATCAATTTCTTTTTCGGCTTCTTCAACTGAACTGGAAGCATGGACTAAATTTCTAGTCGATCGTTGATCTAAATCTGAGACTTGATAAGAATCAATCGTGAAATCACCACGAATAGTGCCGACATCGGAGGTTAATGGTTCAGTACCACCGGTGATTTTGCGGGTAACTCCGACGGCATGCATTCCCTGCCATACCATAGCAATTACCGGACCGGAAGAAATATATTTAACAAGTTTTTTAAGAGTTAAACCGGAACAAACTAAAGGATCAGTTGAAGGAGGGATTAATCCCTTGGCCTGATAGTTAGCAATTGTTTTTAATCCGTTTTTCATCCGCCATTCCGGGTCAACGGTATAGTGTTTTTCAACTAATTTTTCACTTGGGACAAGCATTTTAAGGGCTACTAATTTTAGCCCGGTTTGTTCGTAGCGGTGAATAATTTCCCCGATTAAACCCCGCTGGATACCATCAATTTTAATAAGGACCAAGGTTCTTTCCTTTTTAGGATCATTCATATTTCTTATTTTGCCTTAGCAAAAAGGAAAATGCAAGGGGCGAGTTGATATATTGATGATTATCTATATAATTAAGAAGTGGATAAAATATTTAAAGCCTTAGTAGCTACCAGTCGAAGGAAGATTTTAACTCTGCTGAGAGATAAAGAAATGTCGGTGACGGAAATAGTAAATAGTCTTAACCTTAGCCAAGCCACAATTTCTAACCACTTAGCAGTTTTAAAGAAAGCAGGTTTAGTGATATTGAGAAGTGAAAATAAAAGTCATTACTACTCATTAAATCGGGAAATATTTAATAAAATTAGCCGTGAATTAAGCCAGTTTGCTGATTATGGTATTGGCGAAATTGCCAGACGGAAAAGTGAATCTAAAGGTCTTGACTTATAATTAAGTTTGAGGTAAAGTGAACTAATCCGATCCCCCCGGCGACTTCTTTATCAGGTTTAAATTATTTCTAAAAATGACTAAGAAAAAGAGTAGACTTTTTAAATCAACCGAAGAAGCAATTAGTATGTTTCTGGGGTTGGTTATCGTTTTAGTAGTGGTAGGTTTGATAATTAACTTTTTAAATGGGCGGAAAAAAGGAACTAATCTTCTCGATTCTGAGCATAATGTTACTTTGGAGGGGGGTAAAGTTTTAGAAACTGGTAAAGTGGGTGGGGGTGAATATATAGTAGAAAAAGGTGATTCTTTGTGGAAAATTGCATTAAAACGATATAATGATGGTTATCAATGGGTGGAAATTGCTAAAGCTAATAATTTAAAAAATGTTGGCCTGATTTTGCCAGGACAGAAGCTAAATTTGCCGGAATTAGCTGTTAAAGAAGCTCCTAAGGCAATGATCGAAGGGAATGAATATGTAGTTAAAAAGGGAGATTGTTTATGGAATATTGCCATTGGTAAATATAATGATGGTTATAAATGGGTAGATATTTTCCAAGCGAATAAGGGTTTGATTAAAAACCCCGATTATATTGAAATTGGGATGAAATTGCAGTTGCCGTGATAGAATAAATTTATTGCGGCTATAGTTTAGCGGTAAAATATGTCCTTCCCAAGGATAGGTCGAGGGTCCAACTCCCTCTAGCCGCTCTGATAAAGGGTATTAAAATTGGATCAGTCTGTTGTCGAATTTCGATGTCGGCGTAGGCAATTAAAGAACAAGGAGTGCTATTTTCTTTGGTAATTAATTCTGTGGGTAAATCATAGAGATGGGCGCAAAGTCCCTCGGGAGCCTATTTGTGGTATAATATATATTATGGGTAAAGAGGTTATCCAACCGAGTAATGTTAGATTTATTGGTAGCGATCCAATGTTTCTTGATTCTATTAAGATTGATTTCGAAACCTATAAAGCAAAGGCAAAAATGGGCAAGTTGGGTGAGTTGCCAAAGACTGCCGAGTTAATAGAGAGGATATCGGCCATAAGAAAAGCATTATTGGAATTTGGTGCAACTGAATTAGAGATAGATTTGTCCAATCGTTTGCCCGATAATGATCAGATCCATCTTTTGAGTCCAGTTCAGTTTCAGTATGAAACCGAAATGAGGGAAGGGATAGGCGGAGTTTCTAACATTCCTGGGGAAATAATCATTAAGAATCGCCTATATGTTGGCAATATACTTTATGCTATTAGTCATGAATTGGTTCATACCGTCTCTTATAAATCCATCCATGCTACGGAATTAAAAATGGATTTTGTTCGTTGGGGTTATAGTACTCATCAAACCGACTCCAAAACTGTCTTTGATTTAGTGGACGAAGCGGTAACGGAGATGACAAATTATGAGATCGCATCTAATTATTGGCCGAAGCAAGATTTATTAAATACAGACAATATTTTAAGTAAAGTGGAATATCATTTTCGTCCTTCTGTGATCTTATTTGATGAGATTATTAAGAAAGTTGCTTCAGTAAAAGGGTGGAAATATAAAACGGTATGGAGAGAACTCCAAAAGGGAAATTTTTTAGGGGAATCCAAAGGATTGAAAATGATTACTCAAGTATTTGGGAAAGAAAGGATGAAGAAATTGGCAGATTGGAGGGAGAATTCTGCCAAGAGTGCTGTTGTAATGGCCATGAATTTAGCCAATGATAAAAATGAATTAGAGTGGGCGGAAAAAATTGGTGTAAAAATATTGAAAGGTGAATATCAAATAAATAATATCCCGATAATGGGGGATATTATCAAGCAGGTTTAGGAGTGTTAAAATAACTTGTTGCCAGAGTAGCTCAGTCGGGAGAGCGAGGCTTTCGTAAAGCTTAGGTCGGGAGTTCAATCCTCCCCTCTGGCTCAAACTAGACCTGCCCGCCAATCGGCGGATCGTAGATTATAGATCATGTTTTTGGTAGAATATAGCTAGCTATGGCGGAGTTTAAACGATCAAGATTAGCCCGCAAAACCGACGAGCAGATTACCCGCAAAACCGTTTTTTTGGGAGCAGTAACTATTATTTTATTTTTGATTTTGGTAGTTTTTGGTTTACCACTTTTAGTCAGATTTTCTATTTTTCTGGGAGAAAATCGTCGAACTAAAGATGTGATTCAGGAGAAAGTTTTACCGCCTCAACCGCCGCGAGTCATTTTACCCTACGAGGCAACTAACACCGCTAAAATTGATATTACTGGAGTGGCTGAGCCGAAAGTGAAGGTTATCTTATTGAAAGACGATGTTAATTTAGAAGAGAGCCAGGTGAGCAATGAAGGAGAGTTTGTTTTTAAGGAAATCGTTTTGGATAATGGAGATAATGTTTTTACTCTGGTCGCAGAATCGGCCGAAGGCGAAAGAAGTGAGCTGTCAAAACCAATTAAAGTAACTTACGATAAGGAGCCGCCGGTAATTACTATGGAAAATCCTATCGAGGACAGTTCGGTGGTCGACAAAACCGAATTTGAAGTTAAGGGTAAAACAGAACGGGGTATCAGTGTGATGATTAATAATCATGTAGCTATGGTTGATGATGAGGGTAATTTTAATCTTACGATTCAACTGAACGCGGGGAATAATGAAGTGGAGATAATAGCGAGAGATGTTGCTGGTAATGAAACTAAAAAGAAGGTAACTATTAAGTGTGATATTTAATTAAACAGAGATAAGAAAGAAAAGGACAAAGGGATAGAGAAGGGAGTTAGAGAAGAGAGAATGAATAAAAATGGCCGCCAATAAAGTCTGATGCAGAAGGTCGGTTTGGCGAAAGTAATGATACCAACCTAGAATAAAAAAAGAAAAACCAATTAAACCGGTGGTGGTGAGAATAGTTAATAAACTACCATCGAATCCGGAGGAAGAATGTGAAAGATTGTTATCTAAATTACGGACGTGTTTTAAGTTGTTATAGCCAACGCCAAGGATAGGATGTTGTTTGAAAAGAGTTATTCCCTCCTGATAATTTTCTATTTTTGCTCTGACGCTGGAGAGACGTTCTAGTTTGGTTCCCTCCCCTTCTCGGCGGGGTAAGGCAACCAGGGTAATTAATAATAACAGACTGCTAATATAAAAAATTTTTGGCTTATTGAGTTTTTTGGCTAAATAAGCAAAAGAGGCTAAAAAAGCCAGCAGGCTAGAACGGCTGTAAGTTAAACTCATTGTCACATAAGGCAGGATTAGATAATAAAACGGTAATTTATGACAGAAAAGAACAATAAGGAACATGAGGTAAAGTAAGCCGGTAAAAGTTGGATCAAGAAAAGTGGAGATGAGTCGAAATAAATGCGGATCCCAGTTTAAAGCGTTAAAATAGGTAAAATTCGGCCAGATAAAATATTGGATGAGACCAAAAATAAGATTGGCCGAGACAATCAATAAAAAAAAGTGTTTATATTTTTGGCTAAAAACCGGCGGAATAACAAAAAATGAAAGTAAACAGGTAAGACGAAGCCAGTAAAGAAATGAGGAGTAATTGTAAAATCTGCCGGTAATTAGGGTATAAATTATAAAAATTAAAAAATAGGGATTGTTAATTTTCTTAAAATTTCTTAAATTAAGAAGAGTCAGCAGGCCGAGGGCAATCTCAAAAACAGGCCAAGGATGAAATAATTTACCGAAGAAGAAAATTATGGCCGCGACATACTCCATAGTTTTGATCTAACCAAAAATGAATAAAAGCTCATTCCTAGGGCATGGATTAAACCGACAATACCGTCAAGAAAACCAAGTTTCAAAAAGTAATTTTGAATGAATTTGGCTAGCGGATAAAAAATAATCCAAAATAAATTGGTTTTTCTTTTTTGGTCAAAGAGTTCCTTGGCCCGAAGGTCACTGTAAAAATTGATTTTTTCGATAAAAGAATAAAAAGAAGAATGGGGTCGATGATAAATTGGTATGTTGACCCGACGGTAGTTGGTTGTTTGAAAAATCTCGTGAACCCGGCCAACAAATTGGCCACTTCGACGGTTAACTAAACGAATAGAGTAAAAATGGCCGGTTTCTCCGAACTTTAAACGACGGCCAAGGAAAAGATCCAGTCGTCTGAAGGCAATATTTTGTTGATAATTAAAATGATTAAGAAATTCAATTAGTTGAGTTGATGGTTCTTCGTCGGTATCGAGAAAAAGACACCAATTATTTCTAGCAATTTTTAAGCCATAATTGCGTTTAGCGGCAAAATCACCATCAACTGGAAATTGTTGATCATCAATAATAAGAATTTCGTTAATTGCTTGGCATTGATTAACCCACCCCGGCAAAGGGATCCGTTTTCGGCTGATAATAATCAGAGAAATAGCCATGATCTATTTTAACATTATGACCGTTTCTTTGTATTTTACCCCCATTTTTTTAATTAGACTGCTACTTGATAAGCCAATTTATTGTTGTTAAATTGGGATTTGTAAAAAGTCAAGCCTTAGTGAGCTGCGTGGGACTCGAACCCACGACCGATCGCTTAAGAGGCGATTGCTCTACCAAACTGAGCTAGCAGCCCTTGTGGTGGTTGCTAGAGGATTTGAACCCCTGACCTCTTCGATGTGAACGAAGCGCTCTAACCAACTGAGCTAAGCAACCAGTTTAATTTCTATTTTTGAATTAAACTGACAGTTGATTATAGCAAAGGGAGTGGTTAAACTTAAATCTATGATTCATGCTTGGGAAAAACAAAAGGGTAGTATTGGCACCATTATTTTGGATTTTATCCAATCGATTGTTTTGATTCTATCAATTTTCGTTTTAATTTATATGTTTGTTGCCCAGCCAAATGAAGTTAAGGGAATGTCAATGTATCCAAGTTTTAATGATAAGGATTATTTATTGACTGATAAGTTGACTTATAGATTTAGTTCGCCTCAACGGGGCGATGTGGTTGTTTTCAAAGCGCCAGCAACGGAACAATGTGCCGAGAATGAATGTGAATATATTAAGAGAATTATCGGTATTCCTGGCGATCGGGTAAAAATCCAAGGGAATAAAGTCTATATTAATGGTGAGTTGTTTGAGGAAAAATATTTACCGCCGGAAGTTATTACTAACCCTGGTCAGTTTTATAAAGAAGGGATAGAGATTGTAGTTCCACCTGATTATTATTTATGCTTGGGAGATAACCGGTTACATTCCCGCGATGGTCGTGATTTTGGACCGATTGCCAGAGACACTATTGTCGGCAAAGCCTTTTTACGTTATTGGCCGCCAAAATCGTTTGGTTTAGTACCACGGATCAGTTTTTAAAATAGCCCGATAGAGTTTTTTAAGTTTTTCAGATCGATCATCAAGGGATCCTTTAAATTGAAAAATAACTCTGGTTTGGGCATTACTTTGAATGATTTTAACTTTAGAAGTTTGGTCTTTAAAAAAGCTTTCTAGTCGGTTGCTGACTTTGTCTAATTTACTTTTGAGGAAATAAGGCAGATTTTCCTTAGTAATAGGGATTTTACCCTCTTCTATTTTTTTTCGCATTCGTCGAGCAATATCTTCAGTTCGTCGGACCGAAGCTTTTTCTTTGAGAACAATTTTGTAAGCTTCAATCATTAGTCGGGTGTCACCGATTGAAATTAAGGCTCGGGCATGGCCTTCAGTAATTAGGCCAGAAAGAAGACCGTCTTTGAGGGCGTCAGGCAGGTTGAGCAATTTTAATTCATTAATGACATAAGGAACACTTTTGCCTACCTTAGCGGCAATTTGATGATGATCAAAACCGAATTCCTCTTTTAGCCGTAGAAAAGCCTTAGCTCGTTCAATTGGATTTAAATCAATTCTTTGGAGATTTTCAACAATGGACATTTCCAACATTTGCCGGGGAGTAGTTTCCTTAATAATTACTGGAACGGATTTTAATTTGAGAGCTTTTGCGGCCCGCCAGCGGCATTCGCCGGCAATGATTTGATAGCCGGCTGGGGTTTGAGCGACAATTAGTGGTTCAAGAATACCATGTTCACGAATAGACTCCATTAATTCACCAATCGATTCAGAATCAATTGGACCACGGGGTTGCATAGGATTGGGTTCTAACTGGTCAACGGCAATATATTGAACCGATTTCATAATTTAATTTTACCATGAAAACGGCAGTGAAAAAGAGCCCCTAGTCAACTACAGCCACAAAATTTTTACCTTGCTTTTTGAAGTATTTGACTTTTCCAGAACGAGTGGCAAAGATGGTGAAATCTCGACCAATGTCAGTGCCTCGGCCGGGATGAAATTTAGTACCCACCTGTCGGATGATTATTTGACCAAGATTAATGGTTTGACCACCAAAGACTTTTACCCCACGTCTTTTGCCGGCCTGATCTGTTTTTTGATTAGCCTTACTGGCTGCCTTAACATGAGACATACTTTAGACAATTTCTAATTTCTAATTATTTTTCTAATTTTTAATTTGTAATTTTAGTTATTTTCAAGTCGGTTAATTGAGGTCGAAAACCGCGAGTTTTACGATAACGTGATTTACCTTTATAGCGAAAGGTAGTTATTTTGGGTCCCTGGTAATTTTTAAGAATTTCAAAATCAACCTTAGCTTCTTTAACTATTGGACAGCCAATTTTTACCCGGTCATTATCTACCGTCAATAAGATTTGATCAGAGGATGTTTGACTAGTTTTGGGAACGGTCAAGATCTGTCCCTCTTCAACTAGATATTGACTACCTGCTAGAGAAATCACGGCATATTTCATCATGGCATTATAACATAGTTAAATAATTAATCAGAGAAACAAATACCAAGAGAGAAAAGAAAAGAGATTAAAGATGAGGTGCCAACAGAGAGAAAAGGAAGGGGAATGCCGGTTACCGGCATAATACCTAGATTCATCCCAATGTTGACAAAGAATTGAAACCAAATTAGAAAAAAAATACCTAAATTGAAAATAAACAAAGGCCGATTGTCTGACAAACTGTAAGCATGATTAAGCAAAGAAGAAGATAGTAAAAAATAAGCAATTAGGATTAAAATTACAGCTGCCAATCCTAATTCTTCAGCAGTAGCGGCAAAGATAAAATCCGTATGTTTCTCCGGCAGAAAAAGTAATTGTCCTTGGGTTCCCTTTTTATAACCCTTCCCCCAGAAACCTCCCGAACCAATAGCAATTTTAGATTGAATAACATGATAACCTCCATCTAGAGGATTAGTTTGGGGATTAATGAAAGTTGTTAATCTTTGACGTTGGTAATCTTTTAAGACATGTTGCCAAATGAATGGAGATAAAACTAAACCAATAATTAAAATTAAGAGGGAAATTTTAAGTATTCGGCGATTAGTAAGAATTACCGGTGTTAAAAGAATTAAAACTGATAGGGCTGAACCTAAATCAGGTTCGAGAGCAATTAAAAGGACAGCTGCCAGGTGAAAGAGTGGTTGAGAAGAGGTAGCAATGAATATCATTAACAGGGGTTTGGTAATTTCTGAAGGTTGAAGATTAATTGGACCTAAACTAAGCCAGCGGCGAGAACCACGAATAAAATTGCCGATGACTAGTGGACTGATTAATAAGAGGATGGAGAAAATAAAAATTGGCCATTGATAGGCAGAGAGTTGTTTAGGGTTTAAGAAACGGCCAAGAAAAAACAAGCCTAAGCCTAAAATCCAAGCGAAGAGTTGTTTGGTAAAAAGTGAGGGGGCAATTGAACTGACCATAGTTAAATTCAAACTGGCAAAAATCATTAAACTTAAACCGACAGCAATCCAGGAAAATTTTTTAGTCATTCAATTTAAGGATCGCTAATTTTTCTCCTTTAGTTATAGATACTGCCATGGTTTTGGTTAAAATTTCCTTTTCGAACTCTTTAGGCCAAGAGGGCGCTATAAGTTTTATTTTTTCTTCAATTTTAAGATTTTGTTCTTTCCTTAAAATCTGAATTGAGCGGACTAAATCACGGTATTCGCCTTCGGCGATCAAAGCCGGAGTTAATTGAGTATCGAGGGAAACAGACAAGAGATCGCCGGTCTGCCAAATAATTTCCTTAATATTAGTTTCTTCTTTAATAATGTTAATAAATGCCTGATCTAGTGGTTTATTATTAGTAGAAATAGTTGCAGCGGCGAGAGGTTGACGAACTTTAATATTTTTTAGTTGACGTTGAGCATGAATGAGGCGACAAAGCTCCCTTGTTTGTTCCATTTGTTTTTCCAGACTAGAATTGATTAATTTTTCATTGTAGTCGGGCCAGTTTTCTAAATGGACCGAATGATCATGATGAAGAGATTGATAAAGATAATCCGATAGAAAGGGAATAAAAGGAGCAAGAATGATTAGGAATTGACTTAAGCTTTCGTAAAGAAGCGGATAGTTATTATGACGGTCGCGGTTACGCCGAATATACCATGTTGATAAATCAGTTGTAAATTTAGCTAAAATATTGGCTGCTGTTGAAAGATTATAGCGGTCTAAATTATGACTGACCTGCTTAATGGTGTGGTTAAGCCGGCTTTGTAACCATTGATCCATTAGAGTTAATTGGGATTGTTTATTTCCAGGTTGCCATTGATCGGTTTGGGCATGATCGATGAAAAATTTGAAGGAATTCCAAAGGATTAGGAAAAATTCCCGTCGAGCTTGATCAGCTGGACGATAGCCGAAATTAACGGCAACATATGGTTTTTGAAGACAATAAAGCCATCGTATTGTGTCAGCTCCCATGGTTTCAATAGCTTTTTCGAAAGGAATACCGTTATGTTTGGTTTTGCTAATCCGTTCACCAGTCTCATCTTTAACTTCACTGTAACTTAAAACGTGGTGATAGGGAATTTGGTTTTCTAGGACAACACTGAAAAAAAGGACCGAATAATACCATAGGCGAACTTGTTCGACCATTTCGGAAACAAACTCAGCTGGGAACCATTGCCGCCAATAATTTTTATCTTCGAGATACTTTAAGGTGGAAAAAGGGACTACTCCGGCATCTAGCCAACAATCACCAACATCAGGAATTCGTTTAACAATTTGACCACATTTCGGGCATCTAATCAAAATATCATCAATATATGGTCGGTGGAGTGAAGGTAACTGGTCGACCAGAGCTGGTTCGACTGCTAATTGTTTTAACTCCTTCTTAGAACCAATAACTGTTAATTCACCACAAGAACAGGGATAAAAAGGTAAAGCCAGTCCGTAAAAACGTTTGCGGGAGATCATCCAATCATCCATATTATCCAACCAATTTTGCATTCGCCGGCCGACATAGGCAGGAATCCAATTTACCTTAAGAGCGGCCTTTTTTAATTTCGGTCGGATTTCTCGACAGTTGATGAACCAATTTTCCTCCAAACGGAAAAGACATTTGGTTTTACACCGCCAACAATGTGGGTAGCGATGGCTGATTGTTTCTATTTTGAATAATAAATTTTCTTTTTTGAGGTAATTAATAACTTCGTCTTCAACCTTATGGGCATGTTGGCCGGTGAGAGAACCAAATCCGGATATAAAATGACCAGTTTCATCAATAGGTGAGATTATATCGGCCCCCAAAGATAGACCTAGTTCATAGTCCTCTTGACCACAACCGGGAGCAATATGAACAATGCCGGTACCGTCGGCTGGATCAACCGCATCCCATTGGACCACGGCATGATGGATTCCTTCTTGGGCTGGAATATGATAAAGAGATTCATATTCAACGCCCAATAATTGATGGGCCTTGATAATTTCATAATCGGTTAATTTCAATCTATCGGCCGCTTTTTTGGCTAAATATATTTTTTCCCCTTTATATTTGGCTTTAACATAATCATATTTGGGGTTAATAGCTAGGAGAACGTTAGCAGGCAGTGTCCATGGTGTGGTTGTCCAAGCGAGGATATATTCGTCGGTTTTATTTTTTATTTTAAACTTAAGATAGACTGAAGTTTCCTTGACGGTTTGATAACTATCGGCTTGTTCGTGTTGAGATAGGCCAGTTTCACAACGGGGGCACCAGGTAGTAGCTGCCTTTTTTCGGTAAAGCCAACCTTTTTCTTTAATTTTTTTTAAGAAATACCAAATATAAAGATTGTTAGTTTCAGAAAAAGTATAATAGGAGTTATCCCAGTCCATAAACATACCCAATCTTTGGCTTTGTTTAGTTTGAAGGGCGGCATAATTTTTGACTCGATCAATACAGCTTTGAGTAAATTTAGCCAGACCAAATTCTTTAATATCCTTTTTACAATTAAAACCATTTTCTTTTTCAACTTCAACTTCGACCCATAAGCCTTGACAATCAAATCCATTTTGAAATCTTTGAGCGAATCCCTGGGCGTTTTTATAACGTTGAAAAACATCTTTGATGGTTCGCCCTCTGGCATGATGAACGCCCATCGGCCCATTGGCGGTAATCGGACCGTCGATAAAAGAAAACCTTTTTTTTGATTGATCATTCCGGTGAAGATATTGGCTGACGGTGTCGTGTTTCTGCCACCACTGGAGCATTTCTTCTTCTAAAGCGGGAAAATCGAGATTAGCCGGCAATGATTTAAATGAGGACATAATGGCTAATTTTAGCAAATTTCTATAATTGTTGTTTTCTTGGTTTATTTCACCTTTCTTAAAAACGCCGGAATATCAAATTCGTCATTAATATCGATCCCTTTAGGAATTTCTTGATTACCTAGGTATTTATCAATAGTTTCTTGATTTATTTCCAATGAAGATTGGTTAGTTGTTGGGGTAGAATTTTGATAAATCCTCTGGGTGTTGGTATCGAAGCCGGTAGCAATAACGGTAATTTTCATTTTGCCTTTAAGATTTGAATCAATAGTGTATCCAAAAACAATATTAGCGTCGGGAGAAGTTCTGGCGGTGATAGCCTTAGCAGCGGTTTCGACTTCGGTCATAGTTAGATCGGGTCCGCCGGTGATATTAATTAAAACACCTCTAGCACCATCGATATTAACTTCAATTAAAGGGGAATTAATGGCTGCTTCGACGGCTGCGGTAACCCGATTTTCTCCTTCAGCCTCCCCTACCCCCATTAAAGCTGAGCCAGCATCACTCATAATTGATTTGATATCAGCAAAATCCAGATTAATCAAACCAGGAACAGTAATTAAATCGGCAATCGCCCGAGTGCCTTTATTAAGAATTGAATCAGCTACTTTAAAGGCCTCTAATAAGGTAGCCTGATTATCAATAACCTCCATTACTTTTTGATTGGGAATAACAATTAAAGTATCGACTTTGTCCTTAAGCAGAGAAATACCTTCCTCGGCATTGGCTAAACGCCGCGCCCCTTCAAAAAGAAAAGGTTTAGTAACCACAGCAATAGTTAAAATACCCAGTTCTTTTTTGGCAATTTGGGCAATAACCGGTGCCGCTCCAGTACAGGTTCCTCCCCCCATACCTCCGGTGATAAAAAGTAAATTTGTTCCTTCGAGTAATTCTTTTATTCGTTCTTGTGATTCTTGGGCAGCATCTTCCCCAATTTTAGGATTGCCGCCAGCTCCCAAACCTTTGGTTAATTTTTCTCCAATTTGGAGTTTAACCATAGCTTTAGAGTTAAGGAGAGCCTGAGAATCAGTATTGACAGCGATAAAATCCACCCCATGAATGATATCTTCCTCGATCATCGAATTAATAGCATTATTGCCGGCACCACCGATTCCCATAACCTTAATCTTGGCGAATTGTCCAGCTAGGGTTTTAATTAAAGGCATAAAAATTAAGGTAACAAGGGTTTGATTAAACTTTTTATTTTACTAAAAACATTGCTGAAAGAATGATGACTTCTGCCGATAGTTGGAAAATTAAATTTACGCTTATCGTCAAGAAAATAGAAAAGCAAACCTACCGCACTGGTATAAGCTGGACTCAAAACATCATCAACCATGCCGCCAATTGATGGCGGTTGAGATAAACGTACCGGTAAACCGATAATTTTACTGCAGATTTCTTTAGCGTTGACAGTTAAAGCTCCACCACCGGTAAGAACAATACCTGCAGGAATGAGATTATAGTAACCGCTGTTTTGAATTTTGCCTAGAATAATAGAAAAAATTTCCTCTAAACGAGGTTTAATAATCCCATTAATAGTGGTTTGAAGAGAAAGTTTTTTTTGACTTTCATTAATGACGCCAAAATGGGCTAACTCAATTTCATCCTCAAATTTTTTGTTCTCCATAACCTTACCCAGCTGGACTTTAATCTTTTCGGCATTTTCAAGAGAAAATCTCAAACCAATAGCAATGTCATTGGTGATATTATTAGCCCCGATAGGAATAACTGCCGAAAGAGCCGGTGAAGATTCGTAAAATAAGGTTAAGGTAGTAATACTGCCGCCGATATCAACTAAGGCCCCCCCCAATTCTTTTTCAGTATCGGTTAAGGCACTTTTCGCCGCCGCTAAACCGGAATAAATCAGATCGTTGATAGAGATGCCGATATCCATGAGACATTTTTTAATATTCTTAATAGCTGGGGTTGAAGCTAAGATTAAATGAGCCTCCAATTCTAAACGAGATCCCGTCATCCCAATCGGATCAATAATACCTTCCTGGCCGTCGACGGTATAATCACGAGGGATAATATGAAGGATTTCTTTTCCAGTCGGTAGAGAGATTGTTTGAGTAGCTTCGATGACTCGATGGATATCTTCGACGGCAATTTCTCCGTTTTGATTATTGACAGCAACCACCCCTTTGTTATTAAAAGATTCAATATGAGCGGCGGCTGAGGCAACATAAGCATTATTAATTTGAAGACCAGCCATCCTTTCGGCCGATTCTACACTTTGAGTTAGAGTTACGGCTGCTTGTTCTAGGTTGATAATTTGTCCTTTTCTAAAACCAACAGCCGGTGAAGAAGCTACGGCAATAACATTGAAACGATTTTCCTGTTCAAAATACTGACCAATAATCGTGGTGATCTTTGAACTACCGATATCGATACCACTGATTATTTTTGAGTGCTGCATAAAACTGGTTTCATTCTAGCGATTTTAACCGCTTTTTGCAAAGTGATTGAATTAATTTCAAAAGTTTTAAATTTGGTTTAATTGGTTTTAGTTTATAAGGGGCGATGAGAAGGAGAGATTTTATGGTTTTTACCAAAATGGCAGGATTGATTTCACTTTGAGGAATAATAATTGTCCGATCAGGCAATTGCTGTCGAACAAATTGGGCATTAAGTAATTGTTCATTTTGTTGAGAGAAAGGAAGGGGAATTAAAATAGATTTTTTCTTAAGAGCCACAATCTCCTGGCTGGTATTAGCTCCCGCTCGGCTGATAATAATTTCTGCTTGGTAGAAAACTGACCCTACAATTGAATCCGACAGATAGCTATAAACTCGATAATTGGAATATTGTCTTTCCAATTTTTTATATTCATGATAATCAATATTTCCTGTTTGATGGATAATATAGAAGTCATTTAGTTTTGGTAGGGTTATTTTGATTAAGTTGTTAAGAAAATGTGATCCTTGATTGCCGGCAGTAACATAGATAAGAGTTTTATTTTGGGTCAAAAAAAGTTTTTTATGATGGTTCGTTAGTTCCCGGCGAAGAAGATTACCGGTAACTACAGCCTTCTTAAGGCCGGGATGAGGGAAGGAAAGAGCGATTTGGTTGACAAAGAAAGAATTAATTCTGGTCGCTAAGCTAAGGGTAGGAGTTTGTTCATGGGTAATTGAAGGAATTTTAAGCAGCCAGCCGGCGATAATCACCGGAACTGAAACATAGCCGCCAAAGGAGATAATAATATTTGGTTTTTCCTCTTTTAAGATTTTAAATGCCTGACAAATACCTTTAAAAATTAAAGGTAATCCTTTCAAAGTTGTTTTGATTGATTTTCGGTCAAATTTACCACAATCAAGGCCGTAAAATTTAATTTTTTTTCGAGGAATAACGATCGATTCAATTGAGGGAACAGGTGATAATGAATTGTATCGTCGGCCAAGATAAATAATTTTCCATCGGAATTGTTTATCTGCCCGAAGCTGTTCGATGAGTTCGCAGGCGGGAGTAAGATGAGTACCGGTAATGACCAGCGTTTGGTCCATGTTTTGAGTATATCAGGTTATTATCATTCTTTTCGATATTATGCACCAGTCCTAAGCTGAAAAATAGAGTGACTAATGATGATCCGCCGTAGGAAATAAAAGGAAGGGGTATGCCGGTTAAAGGAATAATATTTGCGATAGCCCCGGCATTAATTAGGGTTTGCATGGCAATCCAACTACCAATACCGCCGATTAAAAGGGAAGAAAAAGGATTGGTTGTTTGGCCGGCGAGGCGGAATAAGTAGCCAATGAGGAGAAGATAGATATAGAAAAGTAAACTAAGACCAATAAAACCAGTTTCCTCACCAATAATGGCTAGAATCGAATCGGTAGAAATTTTAGGGAGATATTTGTATTTTTGGTCCGAGTTAGCTAATCCCTTACCACGAATCCCTCCCGAAGCCAGAGCATAAATAATTTGGTTGCGGTGATAAGTGGCAGTGCTGGAATTATCCTCGGGTTTAAGAAAGGTTTTTAAACGGGCAAAGCGATAAGGAGCCAAGAAAGTTAATAGACTGAAAATAACTAGAGAAAGACAACTAAAGGCAACAATTGATTGGAAAGAAGCGCCGGAGAGATAATAAATGACCAAACAAATAGCCGAAATTAAAACGGCCGTACTGAGATTTGGCTCAAGGATAATAAGGATAAATGGTGGTAAGAGATAAAAAAGAAGAGTTTTAAGATTTCTTTTCTGTTCGTCGGTAAAAATAGTAGCAAAGAAGATTATCATGGTAATTTTAGCAATTTCTGAAGGTTGAATACTTAATTGGCCTAAACTAAGCCATCGTTTAGCTCCCAAGGCTTGGGTTCCCAGGGAGGGAATTAAAACCAGAAGGAGAAGCAAATTAGTTAATAAATAAAGAGGAAAAGAAAATTTTTGAAGCCAGCCAAGTTTAATTTTAGTGGCAACAAAAAAGGTAATTAGACCGACCCCTAGCCAGATTAATTGCTGACGGAGAAAAAAAAATTGATCAGTCAAAATAGAGTTGGCTTCCGTCTGGCTGGAGACGGCAATAAAAAAGACGCCAATAAGGGTTAAAATGAGAGCGTAAAGCAAAAGAGTTGATCTAAATTTCATTGATTTTTTTAATTATTTGGTTGTTTTGATCCCTAGGAGTCAGTTCTCGGCCATGGATAGGAACTAACCAGCGAGCTTGTTCATGTTTGAAATCGAAATGGTAATCAAGGTCAAGCCATTCCAGAAGATGGAAATAAAGGAGGGAATTTAGATGTTTTTTTCTCTCTAAAAGATGATAAAAAGCGAAAGAAGCAGTTAGGCGTGGATTACATTCTAAAATAAAGATTTGTCCTTGGCTGATTTGGAAATCTAAACCAAAATAACCCCTGTAGTGAAATTTAGCTAAGCTTTGGCCGAATTGGTTAGTTAATTCTGTCAACTTAGTGATTTGATTAAATGAAAGGCCGCTTGGCCAAACCCGCCCCACTGTTGTTAAAGGATTAGGGGTGTAAGCTTTTAAGCCGGTTAGTTGTCGGGCTGGTGGGCTTTGAAGCAGGCCAAAACGAGTCAGACAACAATTATTAATATATGTTTTACCCCTAAGATAAGGAGAATATTTGACGATAGCTCCTTGGGGAATTTTGTTTTCAACTTCTCGAAAATTTTTAACCAAAAAGCTGGAATTACCAGCCCAACCAAAACTGGTTTGAATAACGCCAGTTTTTCCCTGAAAGTAATGATTAAAATTTTCACGATTAAATTTGTCTATTTGGGAAGGAATAACCGGCAGTTTTTCCTGCTGGCAGAATTGATAAAATTTAATTTTATTCTCAAGAAAGCGGGTCAGAGCTGGCGGGTTACTTAGATTAAGCCAGCCATTATTATTGGTAATCCAGTTAATTTTAGCCGAAGATTTAAAAGGAAGAATAGCCGGTAAATGGGAGTTTTTTTGTGAATTTTCCTTAATAAACTTCTGAACGCTGGGTAAAGAAAGAAGATGGCCGCTGTTTTTTATTTCATTAACTGGAAGATAAATTTTGTAAAAATATTTTAATTCCGGTAGATTAATATCTAAATGTTTATCAACTACCAGAAAATAAATATCATAACCGGAATTATTGATGAGTTCTACTAATGGGTTCATCGTTGAGTGCCAGTTAAAAGAATAACCGGGAATTGACCAGCCTGATGGTGCTGCTTAAAATAGCCGGCTAGGGCGAGAGCCCCTTCAGGCGAAGTCCGAAGAAGATGTTTTTGAAGGTATTTCTGGGCTTCTATTAGCTCCCAGTTTTGAACAACTATTCCGGCCTTGATAATATTGAGGACCTTCTTTTTAAGGGGCAAATAACGGCCTCTCAAAGCGTCAGTAAGAACTTGACTTTCCGGAGTGAAATTATGATCGAAATTAGAGGCTAAAGGACAATAACCAGCCGGCTGGACGATGAATAATTTGGTTTGGCGGGGTAATGATTGCCTAATTCCTAGAGCCGTAGCTCCCGAACCAGTAGGAACAAAAACACTGGTTGTTTGCGGTAATTGTGCGGTTATTTCTTGACCAATTTGACGATAGCCGGTTAAAGTTTGGGGGTCAGTAGAAAGACGGATAAAATAAGCCTGAGTCCTTTTGGCATATTTAAAGGCATCAGAAATTGGTCTAGGCGTTATCACTGGATTGGTTATCAGTTTTAATTTGGAGAGACTGGTTTTAGGCGAAACAAAAACTGTTAGTTTAATGTTGGCTTTTTGACAGAAATATTGGGCAGAAATAGCGGCATTACCAGTAGAAGAAATAACAGCTTCGGAAAAATGGTTTTGGCTTATGTATTTAATAATTAACGGTATTACCCTATCTTTCGCTGAACCTGTCGGATTTAGATCCTCTCTTTTAAAATAAATTTGATCTATTGGAATTAAAGGTGTCATGGGTATAATAGTCTAGCATGAAAATAATTTGTCCTGACTGTCAGGCGGAAATTCCTGCTGAAAAAGATCTAAAAGTTGGAGACATTTTAGAATGTGATCAGTGTGGGACCGAGGTTGAGATTTTATCACTGGATCCATTAAATTATCGAGAATTAATCGAAGAGAAATAATCGCCAGACACCATCTTTAAAGAATTCGCTGTTGTTCAAGCTAGTTTTGCCTTTAACTACTCCTCGAGCCGCTTGACTACTTTCAATATATTCAATTTGATCGCCGATTTTTTTAATAATTATGACCACATGATGGCCATTTTTTTGACGGACCAGATCACCTGATTTAATGGCCGTTAGTTCGACAGGATGAGCCAGAGGGGGAGAGGTAAGCATATTTGCATTCGTTTTTCTTGGATTATAAGGTAAATTTAATAGATGGCATACCAAACCAGAACAATCAATGCCAATATGATGTTTTTTTTGAAAATTATAGATTTCTTTGTTAGAAAGTCGGAATAAATCGACTTTTTCTTTTTTAGCTAACCTCCGGGTTAGTTGATTAATGGCTTTAATTGAACCCTTACCAGCTAAAACATCATCAGGGGTATAGGTTGAAAGAGAATTACGTCGATAAGGAATACCTAAGTATTGAGGAATTAATTTAGTCCAAGCCATAAACCAAAAATAGCTAAAATAATGCCGGCTAACCAAGCTCGGGTAACAATTTTAGGCTCTTCCCAACCAATTTGTTGAAGAGTGAGATGAAAAGGGGCTGCCGGTAAAAGTTTGCGATGCCAATATCTTTTAGAGATAATTTGGCCGGCACTACTCAAGCCTTCAATGATAAAAGGCATACCGACGATAATTAATGGAACGATTTTTCCTAAAAGGATAGCAATTACAGCAATAGTGGCGCCAAAAGGTAAAGAACCGACGTCCCCTAACCAAATTCGAGCCGGAAACACATTAAAGTAAAGAAAGGCAATTAAAGCCCCAATCCAAAGAGCTAAAAAAAGAGAAATCGGGGTATCAAGAGAATTATTCGAGAGAGCCCAAAAGGCAAATAAAGCGATAGTCAGTAAACCGCAGGCTAGTCCGTCTAATCCGTCGGTAATGTTAAAAAAATTAGTAAAGGCAACGATGATAGTAGTGGCCACTGGAATAAAAAACCAATAGAGTTTAACTGCACCCAGAAAGGGAATATAAATGAAGTTGATTTTAAGGCCGGCGTAAATCAGCCAGGAAATAAAAAGAGCCAGGAGCGATTGAAGTAAGAGTTTATTCCTCATTCTTAGACCAAAAAATCCTGTTTTTTTGAAACCAAAAAATTTGAAAACATCATCATAAAGGCCGATTAGTCCGAAGCTGATAAAGGTGAAAAAAATAATAAAAATCTCCAGATTGATTTGATAATTGGTGGAAATAAAAATTTGACTGAATTTAAGAAGGTGGAAAAGAAAGAAAAATAAACAACAGACAGAGATAATGATTAAAACGCCGCCGCCGACTGGAGTACCTGATTTTTGTGAATGGAACTTGTCGAAAATAGGAGTGTGTTGATTAAGGAAGTCTTTAGTTACCTGGCGACGCCGCTGGAATTTTAATTTAAATAAAAGATTAATAAAAGGGATAATTAAAACGCTTGTAAATAAGAAAGAAAAAAGAAGTAAACCAAGATAAAGATGAGTCATGTTTTAATATATTCTATATTAGCTCCAAGATAACACAAGCGATCGGCTAATTTTTCGTAGCCCCTTTCAATATTTTCTACCCCTTCAATTGATGATTTACCTTCAGCTGTTAAAGCAGCTAGAGTTAAAGAGGCACCGGTGCGTAAGTCATTAACCATAAAGTCAGCCGGCTGGAGTTTAGCCGGGCCGAAGATTTTAACCCCATGAAAATATTCTGGTCGATTGCTTTCGGGATTGAATTCGTAATAGCTAGCCGGGTTATCAACAATTGGATTAAAATATTCAGCCTTCAGACCCATTTTTTTGAACTCTTCAATATGATGGAAACGATAAGGAAAAACACGTTCAATTAGATGACTGCAACCTATTGCTTGGCTAAGAACCACGGTAAAAACCGGCTGCCAATCGGTCATAAACATTGGTTCCGGCCCGGTTTCAATATCAACAGCTTTTAATGGTTGTACCCAACTGATAATTAATTCTTCTTTACCTCGGTCAACCCTAGCCCCCATTTGTTCCACCGTTTGAAGAAATGTTTCAATAATAGCTGGATTGATCCGAAGAATATTAACAGAGCCTTTAGTGGCTAAAGCAGCACAAGCGAAAGTAACGGCCTCATTTCTATCGGCGATTACTTGATGCTTGGCACCAGTTAACTTCGAAACGCCAGTAATTTGAATTTGATCAGGATATTTAGAATCACGATTGATTTTTGCCCCCATATCCTTCAAAAATTCAATTAAATCGTCAATTTCTGGTTCCCGAGCACAATTTTGAAATATGGAAGTTCCCGGGGTAAGAGTTGCCAAAAGAAGAACTGCTTCGGTAACAGTGTGACTGGGTTTATTAAATCGGTACTGAGTAGCTTTGAGATTAGTGGTTGTTAATGTAATAATGCCATTGTTTTCGTGGATTTTAACATTCATTCTTTTTAGACAATCAAAAAAGCGGTCTAATGGCCGATCGCCAAGCTTATCACCACCGGGTAAGGGGAAAGTTGCTTGACCTTTTCTAGCTAAAAGCGGGGCCGCAAAGAGGAATGAACTTCGGGATTTTTGACCAGTGCCAAAAGGAACTGTGGTGCTGGTGATAGTGGAAGTGGTTAATTCTATGCTATGCTCCCCCACCGGCTTAATTTGGGTGCCTAATTGTTTGGCAATACTTTCAGTGATTTTAACATCAGCAATTACCGGGACATTATCCAGTTGACAAGTTTTGTCGGTTAGTAAAGTGGCAATAATTTGTTTAAATGAGGCGTTTTTAGCTCCTCGGATAGAAACCTCACCCTTTAGAGCTTTACCGCCGTTAATTATATATTGAGACATAAGTTTTCTCCGGCTGAAGCAAAGCGAATAAGAAGATCACCCGGCTTTAAAGTCTGTCGGTAGTAGTTAATTATATCTGTTTTAAGAGGCAGGTAAATTAGTTTGGGACCAATTTCTTTTTGATAATCCTTAAGAGTAATCCTATGGTTTTTGTCGTGAGTATAGGTAATGGCTCCCAAAATAACCTCCTGAGCCGATTCCAATGCTTGACCTAAGTTGGCAATAGAGTAGCGGAGAAAACTGGCATGGGGTTCAAATAAAACCTTTAGATTATATTTGGGATAACGATTTCGAAGAAGATTGAGAGTGTAGCTAATTCTATCAGGTGATTGGGCAAAATCATCAAAAATTAAGATATTATTTCGGCGATCAATTAACTCTAGGCGGCGCTTTAAACCCGGGAAATTTGGGTCAAATTTAATTTTAAATTGTTGACAAAAAGTGGCTACTGCTTCTTCATTGGAACCTGAGTAAAAGATTACCGGCGCTGGTGAGAATTTAATTAAATCACTGATATTTTTTCCATATTTATTCGCGATTAATAGGCCATCAGCCGGTAATCTTTGGACCAACTGACGGAAAGCTTCAAAATTATCTTTAGCCGTTCGGTAACAGTCTCGATGCTCCCAGGCGGCCGAAGTGAGGATGAGATATTTAATTGGATAAGATAAAAATTTAGCTTGGGTGTCAAGACCGTTTATTGATTCGTCAGCTTCGATAACCGACCAATCTGAACCGGTGATAGCTAAAGAGGGAAATTGATTAAGAGCAATGCCGCCAAAGAAATAATTAGGTTGGAAACCAGCCTGAGATAAATTCCAGGCCAGAAGAGCACTAATACTTGTTTTACCGAAAGTTCCTGCAATTAGGATAGGATTTAAGGAATTTAGCTGATTGGCGAGGAAATGAGTAGTGGAGATATAGGGATAGTGATGTTTATGAATAAAAGCGAATTCTTGTCTTGTCCTTTGGAATTTATTATAAGAACCACCAACAAGACAAAGGTCAATCTTGGAAGGTAATGGCTGATTAAAGGGAATGTTTTTTAAAAGGTCACTTGCTGGTGGATAAATTTTATCCTGATCAGAACCGCTAATAGTATGACCTTGTTGTTTTAAATAAAGAGCTATGGGGGTAGTCATCGACCCTGCTATCCCTAGAATATGAATTTTCATTTTAATTATATTTTTTCCACTTACCTTGGGAAAAATATTCAAATCCGGGCATAGCCCGTTTATAATAGCCTGTAGTTGTTGAAAAGCGGCCAAGATAACAGTAAGTTAAATTTAAGTCGTGACTGTCAATTACCACCTGGAGAACTAAGCGGATAGGAAGATCGCTGTGATTGTAGCGGGGATTATAAAAAACGTAAGCAATATGGGCAATTGAGGTCGAAAAATAGCAAATAGCATAAGCTACCGACTGATTGTTGTTATCAGTCCAATCATAAAGATAATTGAAAAAATGATTAGTAAAGACATTTTTTACTGAACTTATCGGAAAATTCCATTTTAAAGTTTTAGTCCAGTGGTAAATTTGTTTTTGGATTTCAAGATCAAACTTGAAGTCTTTTAGAGGAGTTTTACGGAAGGAAAATTGTTGGGTTTTTTTTAAGATACGGCGATTTTCTGAGGAAAGGGAGAAGTTGGCTAAATTAGAACGGCAAGCGGTATCCCGATAGAAGTAAGATCGATTATTTCGTTGAGGTAGTAATCCCCTTTCGTAGGCAGTGGCAATATCAGTTACAGTTAAATTAAATTGACTCATAGATTTTTTATTCTAAAAGCAGTTCTAAAGGCTTCTGCTTCCGACCAAGGGAAACGAGTATTATTTTGGATCAAGTAATTACGTCTTCCCCGACCAAGAGCAATGAGTAAGTCATTTTTATTAGCGTTTCTAACTGCCTGATTAAAGGCGTCTTGGCGGCTGGGAACTAAAATAACCTTTTTATCCTTAGTTGGACCAAAAACGTTTTTAGCAATTTCGAAAACTGATTCTTTAACGGTATCATCGGCAGTAAAGTAGATTTTATCGGCATATTGAAGAAGAATTTGACCAATAACTGGTCTTTGCGATTTATCCCTAAAACTGGAATGACCCAAAATAACAATTAAATGATGGTGGGGTAATTCAGTAAAGGAGGCTAGAACTGCTTTAATGGCCAAGGGGGTTTGGGCTGAATCAAGAAAGGTTCTAAATTGGAAGTGATTATTGATTTCCTCTCTTTGTCCAAGAATTTCCGGGAAATGTTTAATAGTTTCAGCGAAGACTTGGGCTGAAATGCCTATTTGTTGACAAACGTCAAAGGCGGTACTTATGGTATTAATAAGATAGAGATAGGGACTATCGGTAACTAATCGGCAACCCTTATAAACAAAAGAAAGTTTAGTAGAAGTGATTTCGATTTTTTGAGCGATTTCTCGAGGATCTTGATCAAGGTTGATTTGGGCAGTAATTACTTTAGCCACAGGTAAGGGCGATTCACTGATAATATATTTAACATTTTGACGCAACTGTCGTTGAACAAAACGACTTAAATTGGTCTTTGGGGAATAAAGACTACTACTGATTTGAAGCTGACCAAGGATATATTGAATTAGTTTAGCGGCTGTTGTTTTACCTTCAGCTCCATAAAGACAAATGAATTTTACCCGGCGAGTTGGAAAACCCCATAAAAGTTCATTAAAAAAGAACATGTTTAAAAATATTATAGCAAATCAGATATTTTATCGGCTAGTTGATACCAAATCGGAGCGGCCGTTTCTGATCCCCAGGGTGATGTCCGCGGTGAATTTAAAGTAACCAACATAATAAATTGAGGCTTGGAGCATGGCCAAAAACCGACATAAGAAGCAATAGTTTTATCTTCAGTATAATGGCCCTCAACAGCTACTTGGGCAGTACCAGATTTAGCGCAAACTTCCATATCTTTAGGTTTAAGACGGTTAAGAGGGCCGGTTTCTACTGAATATTTTAGGAGATTTTTAACTTCATCAGTGATTGTTTGATTGAAGACCCGACGTGGCTGTCGATTTTTAACCATAATACGGCTATTATCTGATTGTAAATATTCGACTACCCGAGGTTGAACCAAAAAGCCATCGTTGGCTAAGGTATTAAAAGCTTGCAGAAATTGGATTGGAGTTAAGGCTAATCCCTGACCAAAACTAGCTGCGGCTAGATCAATGGCTGACCAGTAATTTTTAGACAAAGGTTTCGTTTCACCTTGGAGATCAATACCACTTTTTTGTTCCAAACCTAGTTGTTGATAATAATTTTTAAACCGTTCTAAACCTAGTTTGTCTATAATATAGGTCATAGAAATATTATCACTATTTTTAATGGTATCTTGAAGGTTGGTTTGGGGGTGATGTTGACCATTCCAGTTAGTGATAGTATCATCGCCAATAATTCGATCTTGGTCACATCGGGGGCAGGTATAATCGGGGGTAATTTGGTGACTATCTAAAGCCATAGCCACTACCAATGGTTTAAAAATAGATCCGGGTTCGAAAAGATCACTGATAGCCATGTTTCTTCCTGATGGTGAGGCCTCAATATTAGCCATAGCAATAATGCCGCCATTTTGAACATTCATAACTATTGCCCAAGCCGAATCGGCTTGATATTGTTCACTTCCCTCTTTTAAAGTTTTTTCGACGTAAAATTGGATATCACGACGGAGAAAAGTATGTAAATGTAGGCCATCAACACTTTTAATATTCCATCCTTTTTGGGTTAATAATGGGTTGCCGATGGCGTCCTTTGGGGAGAGAGTAAAACCTGTTTTGCCTGATAATTGTTTGTCATAATATTTTTCTAGGCCATTTAAAACTGGTTGAGCTAGTTTATCCTCCGGGTAAAAGCGCTTTTGGACCTTTTTAAAAGTAACTCCGGCTAATTTGATAGATTCCTGCTCTGTCTGATTAAAAAGAGTGGGGAAGACATACCAAAGTTGGTTTTTGTTACCGGCAAAAAGGTTAATAGCGTTTTGATTATTTTTTATGAAGCCTGGTTTAATCCGATCAATTTGGTTGAAAATATCAACCAAATCGTTCTTAAGATTAGGTTTGTAAATGGCTAGCTGATAAAGAGTAACATTACTGACCAGTGGAAAATCAGTCGTATCTCTAATTTCCCCCCGGAGAGGTAAAATTTTTTCGGTTTGATACAGCTGGGCTAATTCTTTTTCCCTAAGAGAGAAACTTTTAATAATCTGATAATAAAAAAATTTAGCTAGAATTAGACCAAATAGAATAATAATTGAGATAGAAAGAGTTTTAATTCGCTGAGAGTTCATCGATGGGTTTTGAGGAGGCAGAAAAAGAAACTAAACGGTAAAATTGATTTCTTAAACTTTGTTTTTCAAGAAGGAGCTGATCTAATTTTTTTTGCGAGTCAGTTAAAATTCGGTTTTCGTTAACGATAACACTGCTGTAATAAAAAGAAAATATTATTTCCAAGAGAAAAAGAAAGCCAGTTATCAAATAAATAATTTTTTGCTTCACTAATCTATTGTATACGATCTTAAGATAGCAGAGCGGGCTAAAGGATTTTGTTTGATTTCCTCCAGACCGGGTTTAATGAGGCAAGAAGTTAGTCGGTGCCGGCGGATGAAATTTTTGACAATTCTATCTTCACTGGAATGAAAGGTAATAATGACGACCCGACCACCTGGCTTAACTAGATCAAGGGTTAATTCTAATGCCGTCTGGAGGTTGTTAAATTCATCATTAACGGCGATTCGTAACGCCAAGAAAACTTTAGTGGCCGGGTCGATTTTACCCCTTCGGGGTAAGTTAGTTCTGACAAGATCTGCCAATTGGAGAGCATTATTAAAAGGCCGATTTTTAATAATTAGTTGACTAATTAAATGACTGTTTTTTTCCTGAGCGTATTTGGAAAAGAGGTCAAATAATTCCTTTTGGGAATACGTATTGACGATTTTCTGAGCAGTTAAAGTTTGTTGTTGGGGATTTAAGCGCATATCCAATGAGAGAGCATCATTGAAGGAAAATCCCCTACCTTGAGCCTTTTGCTGATTAATCGATAAACCAAGATCAAATAAAATACCATTAACCTTAAAATTAAAATAATGGTTAATGTGAGAAAAGTTATCGTTGATGATGGTTAAATTAGGGTGATGAATTCTTTTTTGAACAACCTTAATATTTTCAGGATCAAATTCAAAAGCGTAAACTTTTGCTCCTGCCTGAAGTAATTTTAAACTATGACCACCATTACCCAGAGTGGCGTCGATAAAGATCTTGCCCGGCCCAGGTTGAAAAAGTCTAGTTATTTCCTTGAGCAGGACTGGCTGATGAAGAGGCATCGGTAAGAGTGGCCACTATTTTTTTGCTTTTTTTATCTTTAACTAGGGTAAAAAATTTTTGAATCGTGGCAGTTTGGCCTTGTTGATTAATAAGAGTTAAGTTTAAATCACCACCAGTAACATTTTCATCAAATTTATATTTACAACCGTTGGTACAACTTTCGGTTCCCAATAGTAATTTTCGTTCCAAACTACGGCCTTCGACTTTAAGGGTATCACCTAAACCTTTCTCGATTTCCAGACCACTCTCTGAGGCCCGATAAAGCAATTCGTATTCAATATTGACGATAGATGACGGTATTTTATTGATTTTTAAGGTTAACCAATGACCGTCATCACTAGCTGTTAAATTGATTTCGGGCATTTCTTTATCCGTTAGTTCAAAGGTAGTCGAGGCTGGTGTCGGCGTAACTGTTGGTGTTGTTTTTTTGAGGCCACAGCCAAATAATAAAAAGGCACTTATCAAAACAAGAAAAAGTTTTTTCATCTTGGCTTATTTAACTGCCTTTCGAGCCAATTGTCAACTTCCTCAATTTTCAGGCGAATTTGATTTAAGTTATCGCGATCGCGAAGAGTAACTGTTTTATCTTGAAGAGTTTGAAAATCAACCGTTAAACACCAGGGGGTGCCAATTTCATCCTGACGGCGATATTTTTTACCAATATTACTGGAATCATCAAAATCAACAGCATATTTAAGACTGAGCCGGCTGTAAATTTTTTCGGCCAGATCAATTAACTCTGGTTTATTGGCAGCTAAGGGAATAACAGCTATTTTATAAGCAGCAATTTTAGGATGAATTTTTAAGACTATTCGGGTTTCGCCGTTTTTTAATTTTTCTTCCTGATAAGCATCGAGGATGAGGAAGAAAAAGCTCCGATCAACTCCTCCGGAGGATTCGATTATATAAGGGAAGTATTTTTCATGGCTTTGTTGGTCAAGATATTGCAGATCTTGATGGCTAAATTGGCTATGTTGTTTTAAATCATAGTCACCCCGATTGTGAATACCTTCCATTTCAGCCCAACCCCATGGAGCTTGATATTCAATATCAAAAGCCTCCTTGGCGTAAAAGACTAATTCATTCTTTTCATGTCGGCGCAATCTTAATTTTGAAGTTTGACTGAAATATTGTCGATAGAATTCCAACCGATTTTTTTGCCAATAGTTAAACCAAAATTTTTCATCTTTTGGATGAATAAAAAATTCGATGTCCCATTGCTCAAATTCCCGAGTGCGATAGAGAAAATTTTTGGGAGTAATTTCGTTTCGGAAAGCTTTACCGATTTGAGCAATACCGAAAGGGATTTTAACCCGGGTGGAATCAACCACGTTTTTAAAATTAAGATAGATGTCCTGACAAGCCTCGCCTCTCAAATAAGTGTGTATTTTATCACCTTTTTTGATCCCAACCTCAGTTTCAAACATAATGTTAAATTTTTTACCATCTTCTATGTCAGTAAAATTTTTAATGTGACCGCTAGCCTGCCAGACTTGAGGATTAGTAATGATAGCGCCGTCAATACCTTGAACATCGTGGCGACGGACTACATTTTCCTGCCACCAAATATTTTTCCAATTTTGTTTCATGGCAGTGCCGAGGGGACCATAATCGTAAAATCCTTGAATGCCGCCGTAAATTTCTGAATTTGGAAAAACAATCCCCCGTCGTTTACATAAAGCAACTACCTTGGCTACAGTCTCATTTCGGGTTTGATCCATGGTTTATTATAACGAAGGAAGACGGGATAATAAATCGGAGCTTTTCACCTATCACCTTATAGGATAACATATTTTGAGTAAATTGTCAAGAGCCCACCTTTAGTTTTATCGGAATAATTGGTTTGATTTAACTGGTTTTTCAATAATAGATTCAAGAAAATTTTTAATTAAATTTTGAGCCGTTTTGAGTTCGTTGGCTTGATAGGCATTGATAATTTCCGGTGGAGTACCAAAACCCAATAATTGAATCAGATTGATTTCGTAATTGATGTAGGATTTAAATTGATTTTTATCAATAGCCTTAATTATTTTTTGGCAGATCTGATAAAGACCAGGATTAATTTGATTTTCAGGAACTAATTGATTAATAAATTCTAAAAAGAGAAAAAGTAAGTTTAATTGAACTAATTTTTTAGGGGTTTGGAGAAAAGCTTGAAGGGTTTGAGATTCAGTCAGCCATCTAAAATCACCTTTTTGATAGATTGAAACTTTAAGAATATTACCTAGTTGTAAATGACCCAACCGATGGCTTTTAATTGATCTAGCACCTTTAGCTAAACAGACAATTTTACCCTCATTGGGGGTTAACAGGGTAATAATCAGATCATTATCTCTAGTTGGTTTTTTATTGATAACAATCCCTTGAACGGTTTTATATTTTGACATTAAAAAGCAATTTTAATGGTTTTATCGGCGACCCAGCTAAAAGAATCATATTTCTTTCCGTTAACATAAATTTCGTAATCGATAGCCTTGGTTCCTGGTTGTTTTTGAAGTAAGAGACGATAGTCGGTGGAAGGAGGAATACTGCTTTGATATTGAACAGACGTCTTTATTGAAGACTGGGCATATAGGGGAAATTTATCGCCGTAGAAACCCTCAAAAACTTGTTTGCCCAATTCTTCATATTGGACTGGTTCTACTTCAGATCCTGTCATTTTAATTAGTTTCGAGCCAGTAGGAACATAAAAACGGAACCAGTCGCGGTATTTAGGTGCGTTCAAACACAAATCACCTTTTTCTAAATTACAGTTGGAAGCTCTAGTCGGATTTAGGTAAGTTATAGTAATTTTATGTTCTATCCGATTACTTTGAGACGTAATTTCGTGTTTAATTTTTTGCTTGAGAAATAAGTTGGTTTTAGCGCTGGCCATATTAGCATCATTGAGATGAAAATAATCACCGTCAGTGGGAGTAATTGCCCCAGCAATGTTGATTGATTTAGCCGCATTCTCCATAGTTTCGTCTGGAAAATAAAAGAGAATGTGTTTTTGATAAATATTATTTAAAAAAGCTTCGGCTAAAGGTCCAATTTTACTTTTTTCCGATCCCATAATATTACTTAGAATCGAGTTCATTAAGGGTCCCAGAAAGCCTTTACGATTAGTTTCCAGGTAATTACGGGGTCGGCCAGCCAGCCATTCCAGTTGATAAATAATTTGCGGACAGCCATCACACCGTTTGTCAGGATCAGCCGAAAAATTACCAAAACCTGAAACTCCTACTCTACCCAAAATTTTGACCAAATCAACTAGAATATGGGTATCAATGGCCACTACCGCATCAATTTTGGTTTTATTAGGGGAGATTTTATTATAGATTTCCATAAAATTACCCATACTTACAGAAAAATCTGGAGAGATATTTAGATCCCGAAGATTAAAATATGGAACATTGATGTGATAGGCCTTAATAGGTCGTGGGGCTGGAACTCGGCTGTTATACCGGGTATCTAAAGCATAGATGTCTTCGGACAAAATAGGGGTAAATTTTCCTTTGTCAACCTTAATAAGAGCATAGGCAGTCCAAAAACCGCCAGTAGGACGTAATTCGGCATCATTTTGAAACATTAGTAGATAATTTCTTGGGGAATCTTTACCTAGAAACCAGGAAGCTTGCGATAAAATCGGTTGGCCGTTTTTAAGGAGTTTAATAGCTTCACTTAAACCTTCTTTAGCTTTTAGTAAATTTGATTTGATTTTCAAGCCATGAAATTCTTCTGGATAACGATTGGGATCGATTTGGTCCAATTCCTTTTCAATTTGAGACAGTTTATTTTCAATTGTTGATAGGTGAGGGACAATTCCTTCAATACTTTCGGTTAAGAAAGTGATCCGATCTTGAGTAGTTTGAGCAGAATCAGTGGCTACTCCTTGCAAACCGAGAAAATCCTTATAGGGCTCAATAGCTTGAACGATGATTTTTCCTGTTTCTAGTCCCTCCTGAAAAATGTTGAGAGCATGTTGACCGTCACGATAGTAACGGTTGAAGTAAGGCAAAGAGCCGACAATTTTTAAACCGATATATTTTTTTTGAATAATTTGCTTCTGATTGTTTAAATCATCTAATTGGTTTTTAATTTGGTCAAAATTTTTAGCGGTAAATGATTGTTGAATTTCTGTAAATTTATTTTTAGTTGTTAATAATTGGTAGTAAAGATTTTTTCCGGGAACAAAAGCGAAGAAGAAAAAAAAGATAGTTAGACAGGCAATAATAATTGCTAAAATAGACAGGAAGGAAATTAAAAACTTTTTCAGACGCATGGATTAATTGTAAAGGGTTTAACTCAATTTTACCAGCGTGAGATCATCGAAAAGGGTGTTTTTAAAAGAATTAAAATTTCTTGACGAAAGGAACGGTGACGAACATAATCTGAGTCAAGTTTAGCCCGTTTTTCAAAAGGAAGTTCATTACGGCCGGAAGTTTGCCAAACGCCGCTGAGACCTGGTCGAACCGAGCGAATATCTTCAATGTATTTTTGAGTATGAGGAAATTTTTTTTCATATTCCTCTAATTCTTCCTCACGGTAGGCTCGTGGGCCAACTAAACTCATTTCCCCTTTAAGAATATTAATTAATTGGGGTAATTCGTCAATGGAAAAGAAGCGGAGAATTCGACCGACAGGAGTAATTCGGGGATCCTCAGCCATGGGTAGCTTCCAACCGTTAGCCTTGTATTTTTTCCATAAATGTGGGTAATTTTTTCTAAGACGTTCGTCATTATTACCGGTATACATTGTTCGGAATTTATACATCAAAAATTCCTGATGGTTTTTGCCTGCCCTTTTTTGTTTAAAAAAAACTGGCCCCGGTGAACTAATTTTAATTGCTAAGGCAATAATAAGAAAAAGGGGCGAAGTAATGATTAAAATAAGTGAAGAGCCAATTAGATCAATAGTTCGTTTGTAAATTTCAAAGGCTTTTTGTGTTTTGACCATTCTTGACTTATTGTAACAATTAAGTTTTAAACTACAAAAGATGTTTTTTGAAATTTAAAAGAAATGATTCTCTGGAAAATCGGAGAGCATTTTGACGGCATTTTTGAGAACTGAATTGTTTGGTTTCAAATAGTTGGATAGCTTGGGTTAAATCATGGTCGAAGAAAAGACCTGTTTGAGAAGTAATTGTTTCTAAAGCGCCACCGGCCGATCGGGCGATAACTGGCCGGCCGCAGGCCTGAGCCTCTAGGGCGGTTAAACCAAAATCTTCAATTTGAGGGTAAAGAAGAGCCCGACAATTTTGATATAACTTGATTAATTGGGTTTCCGATACTTTGCCAGCGAATTTAATGTAACGAGGATTAGCAATTTGTTTAAGATATTTTTCCTGACGGCCGGTACCAACGACAATCAGTTGTTGTTTTAAATTTTGACAGGCAGTAATAGCCTGATCGATTTTTTTATAGGGAACCAATCTGGCTACCACTAAAAAATATTTTTTATTAGGTTTTTTAATCGGAACAAATTTGTTAACATCAATGCCGGGATAAACAACCGAGGCGTTAACGCCGAAATGGTTTCTAATTTTATTCTGAACGTTTAAAGAATTACATAAATAAATTCTCTTTTTAGGTAATACCATGCGGTCGAAAAACTTAAGAGGAGTGTTGTAGCAATACCGATTAATATTGTGAAAGTAATAAATATTGGCAGGAATTAAATAACCAAAATAGGAGCTAGTTACAATGACTAGATCATACTTTTTAAGGTGAAAAGGGGGAGTAATAATTTTAATATTTCGAGGAAGCCATGGCTGATAGTGGTAATAGAAAGTGAGAAGATCGGCTCGAGGAAAATTTTTTAAAAGATCCAAAAGAACCCGTTCTGCCCCGCCCCATTGGTTGATCCAATCATAAAAAATGGCTATTTTTTGATTTTCAATTTTCAATTTTCAATTTTCAATTAATAATATCTGATTAATCCGATTACTAATTACTAATTACTAATTACTAATTACTAATTACTAATTACTAATTACT
>DAOTMI010000004.1:0-56020 GCA_035450165.1 Candidatus Woesebacteria bacterium | reverse complement strand
GTCAGCGGCACCTTAGAGGCCAGAAAAATTATTGCCGAGGATTTGATCGTCAAAAATGAAGGTTCAATCAATAAATTAATGGCTGATAAAGTTAGTTCACTGCGGGAGGAAATCCGCCAAATGATTTTGGAATCGGGGACGACTACCCCTGAAGCGACCGAATCGGCCTTGGTAGCTGAATCTCATCAGTGGACCCTGGAAACCGATATTGCTTCCGATTCAGCCAAACTTACCGGTAATCTTACTTTAACTAATAATTTGATCGTCGGCGCCAAACTATTAGTCAGCGGCGATGCCCAGCTTGGCAATGCTTTCATTAGTGGAACTTTCACCGCCGGTGAAATTGCTATTAAAGATAACTTTATTGAAACCACCAATACCGCTCTCTATATCCAACCTTCCGGCTTAGGTTCAGTTCACATTATGGGCGATACTTTAATCGTGGCCGAAAACGGCGATGTCGTTGTCAGCGGCAATTTGGCAGTTAACGGTCAGTTAACCGCTCATGAAGCATCTGTTTCCAGTAACCTATTTGCCAAAATTATTGATGCCGACGAAGTTAGAACCAAAAAATTAATCACTGAAAACATCTCTGTGGCTACCGACTCCGCCACTACCATCATCGCCCAATCAGGATTTGGTGAACTAGCGACAAATTCCGCCGAAATTGCCAGTAATGCTACCGCCGGTACTGCTGTTCTGCCCGCCGGCAAAACCGAGCTTATTCTCCACAATCTCAAACTTACCGATAAATCTATGGTCTATCTCACTCCCGTCGGCTCCACCAACAATCAGGTTATTTATCTAAAGAATAAATCTGTACCGACAATAACGGAGGCCTCTGAATCCGCAGAAGCCAGCGCTTCGGCTACTCCCACTCCCAGCTTTACTATTGCCATTGATCAAGCTCTCGATAAAGATGTCCAAGTTAATTGGTGGATCATTAATTAAAATTTCTGATTTATAATTTTTAAAATATTAAAACAATGTCTGAAATAAATCTTCTCACTAATTACAAACCAAAATTTAATTACTTTCCTCTACTTTCTATTTCCGGTATCAGCCTTTTATCTTTAGGTGGAATTATTCTATTGAAGTCAAAAACTAAAGCCGCCTTGCCTGTCACTAATCTAAACCAACCACCACAAATTGATCTCCAGCCAACTCAAGTGCCTAAAAGTATCCAGCATTATTTACTTGCTTCTCAGCAATATTTTTCTCAGGCGTTAACTGCTCCTGATCAAAACAATAAAATTAATCTAATTAATCAATCCATTCTAACAGCGACTGAGGCAATTAAAAATTTTCCCAATGATTATCGTGGCTATCACCAACGGGGCCGGATTTACCAGAGTTTAATCGGCAATCAGCCAGAATTCCTCGACCAATGTTTAACTGACTTATCAGCCGCCTTCAAATTAAATTCCAGTTCAGCCGAAATTACCCATGATCTAGCCACTGTCTATGCTCAAAAGGGCGATGCTATTAATACCATTAATTATCTAATCCAAACTGTTGCTTTAGAACCAACCAAGGCTCAAAATTTTTACGATTTAGCTAAAATTCAACAACAGGCCGGTTATTTTGCCGATGCTTTGGCTACTTATCAGCAATTACTAACCTTAGTCAGCGACCCCAATCAAAAACAACAATTGGAGATTGAAAAAACAGCCTTAGAAAAGATTGTTGCCTCCAATCCTCGCCAACCATCTTCTATTAGTCCCATCGACAACCAACAACAAGTCTACGATCCGAATTCTCCCTTAATCCAATCTTTCCTGCCAAACCACAGTTTGATTATTGCCGCTCCGGAAACAATCAAAGAAATCAAAGTTAAAAACCAGACTGATTCTAATTCCCTCTCTGGTAATTCCTATCTACCTGCCGGTCAAACAACTATTACCATTAAAAATTCCCAAATCGTTAATGATTCGCAAATCTATGTCGTTACTATCAAGGGCGGAAAAAACCAAAATCTCAGGGTCTTATCAAAAACGACTGGCTCTTTTACTGTTGGATTCGACTCCCCCATCACTGAAGATGTCGAATTCAAATGGTGGATCATTAACTAAAATCCAATAACCAAATTCCAAGAAACAAACTTTCTCATTTGTAATTCACCCTCACTCCTGTGGTATTACCGGTGTTTCCGCTGGTTCTTCAGTGGCTGTCGGCATCGGTGTTATTTCCGGCGGTTGAATTTGATCTACCGGCACTTCTACTTTTTCCTCTTCACTAACTGTTGGTAATGGCTCCGGCGCGATTAATGTCTCCGGCTCTTTAGACTTCTCCTCTCCCTGCTTTTTAGTTGTCGCTTCTAATTCCTTCTTCCAAACCTCTAATTCCTGACTGGCTTTTTCATAATCACCACTACCAGCTGGCACTAAATTAATTGCCTGCTGGAGATCGGCGATAGCCACTGCCAGTTTATTTTGAGCCTTATCCGCGTAAGCCAAATTATACCAACCATTAGCAAAATCAGGTTTGTCTCGAACTACTTGCTCGAAAACTCTTCCGGCTTCGTCATAGCGGCCGGCGGCAAATAAAAGGCCACCCATATCCAATCTGGTCAAGGGATTAACTGGGTCTAAAATAACTGCCTGTTGATAAGCTTGAAAGGACCAATCGGCAGTGCCGTCAACCACCCCAATCAACTGCTTATAAATAACAGCTAAATTTAGCCAATTGGCTGATTCCAGACCGTTTAAAGTAATAGCCGCCTTACCCTGATCAACCGCTTGTTGAATCAATTGCGATGCTTTTTGCTTATCATCATCACTTAGATCTTTATTCTGGAGCATTCCTGCCGCAATCGCTAAATTTGTCTGAGAGTAAAGCCGATGATAACTCGTAACATAGGGGTTAAGAGCAATTGCTTTTATTTGTAAATTATATGTCCCTGTACCATCATTTTTAGCTGCTGCCAGCAGTGACTGCCGCATAGTATAATCGGCCGCTAAAACCTTTATTTGCCAATAGATACCAAAGACAATTCCTACCATTAAAGTTAAGGAAACCAAATAGGGTAAAATATTAAAGCCAGACTCCCCCACATTTAAAACCATTTTGATTTCTTTTATTTCTCCTGATTTATAGGCTAAAAGCCAAAAGAGAATAAACAAAACCACTAAATTTAAAGGTAAAAAGATCGTTAGGATAACTACTAGTAAAACTGGCCAACTTGTCCTAGTTCGCCATTTTCTCACCAAACTAAAAACTCCCCATAAGGCTAAAAGAAGGCCAATAATACCTAATTCAGTCCAGAGATGCAACAATCCCATTGACGATAAACCAAAGGCATTAGCCCAATATTTGGTTAAATTATAAGAGGCCGGTCTAAATAAACTGAAGGCAGTACCAAAATTCCCCGGACCAACCCCAAACAAAGCACTATTTTTAACCACCCCGCCCTTTAGGGTCTCCACGGCAATTACCCAAGAAGAACGCCAATCCAAACTAACCCAGCCAAAAGTAATTATTTTGAAAATCCCTAAAAACAAAGCCAAACCCAAAATGCCCGTAAGAACCGCTTCTAAAATATATTTTTCCTTTTTCTTTAGTTTATCCAAAAGTCTTCTTAGATATTCAATTCCCAAAATTAAAAAGAAAACTACCTCTCCGTAAAGAGAACCTGTTAAGGACCAGCCCTGGCCAATAGAAATCAAGGGATTATCTTTATTCGGCCAATTGATCGGCAATTTACTATTGGGAATAAGAAAGGTTATTAAGGATAAAACAGCCAAAATCACCCCTGTTATTGCCATCCAATTAACCTGGATTTTAAATTCGTCCCGATCAGCTATCTGAATCCAAAGAAATAGCCAGATCATTAAGGACAGCCACATACCTAGACCTAATGGGGACATAAAAGAGGCCATTCTTGCCCCTAGCGGTAATCTCCACCAACCAATAAATACCCAAATCAAAAAAATTAATCCCAGCCAAAGATAACGATTAACTTTTACTAAACCATCTTTCCTAATTAATAGATCTATAAGCCACAAAACCAAACCAATCAATCCTCCTGTTAGTAAAAACCACACCTTACCGGTACCATACGGATCAAGTATAATCGGGAGAAAGAATAACGGAAATAATAGACTAAAAATACGAACATAATATTTTAAAATTCGAGTCATGGTTCATGATAGCAAAATCATTTTTTATCGACAATATATCAAACTACTTATTAACCGCATTATTTCCTAAAATGTCATAGACCTGTAGAGACATCATCCATTTATTCTCTTCTTTTTCGAAGAGGGGGTTAAGGGAAAATTTTGTTTTATTTTAGAACAGTCAAGGGATTTAATTTATTTTTCGGTCCAATAATCTCGAAATGCAAATGGGTACCTGTCGACCTTCCGGTACTTCCCATATTACCCAGCTTTTGTCCCTGACCAACTTCGGTTCCCGGACTAACAATAATAGAGCCGCTAGCTAAATGACCATAAAGGGTTTGATAACCGTTGCCGTGGTTAATAATAATGTAATTACCATAACCACGGCCATCCCAACCTACCGTGACTACTGTTCCCCTTTGGGAAGCATTAATTATCGGTCCGCCTGAATTAGCGATATCAACCCCTGGATGATACCAAGAAAAACGCTGGGAAATTCGACCATTAGTTGGCCAAATAAAATTACCCTCACCAACCACTCCAGGAATTGGAGCTACAGTTTGAGCGACATACCTTCTAGTATCAACCACGACTTCCTTAGGTTTAATCCCGTCGGGAATAATTAATTCTTGTCCAGCAATTAGAGCAAAAGTTTCATCATTAGCAAAGGAATTAAAAGGGTAATCAATAATATTTTGAGGATCAACTTGAAACTTTTTGGCAATACTGTGGATAGTTTCTCCCCGGGAAACTTTATAACGTACCCCAGTCACCGGTAGAATTCTAATTATCTGCCTAGGCTTAATAGCATCAACCGACTTCAAATTATTCTCCCAAATAATCGTATCTAGAGAAACACCAAATTTCTGGGCAATTGAAGACAAGGTATCTCCCTCCTCCACTCGATACTCGATAATTTCTCCTTTAGGTAAATCAGAAATAAGAGTATCGGCCCCACCAATACCTTCAGCCGCCATAATCAAATAGTTACTACCCATTCCCTCGCCACTATCTTTCTTTCTGATAATTTCCTCTACTCTACTAGAGAAAGCGATAGCCAAAAAGGCCAAAATCGCCATACTGGTATTGATAAAACTTTGGGAGAAACGACCTCTTTGCCGATACATAAGTTTTGTTATCCAATTCTTAATAGCTATCATCCAACCTAAAAGTCTTTTTTCCAGATTGGTAAAAAATTTAGTTTCTTCCTCCCAAAACTCTCGCCATAGCCTCTTTTCTATTTCCCAATATCGTCGGTTTAAAAAACCCATATTTATTTTCCTACCTTTTTCAAAAACTCCTCATTGTCTCTTGTTTTTCTCATTTGCTCAATAATCATCTCGGTGGCACCATCATTCTCACCTAAAGCATCGAACATTCTTCTAATCGCCATTACTTTAGCCAAGGTTCCTTCCTCCAGGAGTAGTTCTTCTTTTCTAGTGCCGGATTTTAAAATATCAAAGGCCGGAAAAATCCGCCGTTCTGATAAGCGCCGATCCAGTCTCAACTCCATATTGCCAGTCCCTTTAAACTCCTCAAAAATTAATTCGTCCATCTTTGAACCGGTATCGACCAAGGCTGTTCCAATAATTGTTAATGATCCCCCATTTTCAATTTTTCGGGCAGCACCAAAAAATCTCTTGGATGGATAAAGAGCAGCCGGATCAAAACCACCCGACAAGGTTCGCCCTGAGGTAGGAATAGCCAAATTATAGGCTCGGGCTAAACGGGTAATTGAATCGAAAACCACAAAAACATCCTTTCCTAACTCAACCAATCTTTTAGCCCGCTCTATAGCAATTTCCGCTGTTCTAGTTTGTTCTTCCGGCTTTTGATCAAAATGAGAAGCAACCACCTCTCCTTTGATAAATCGTTGCATATCGGTTACTTCTTCCGGTCTTTCTCCTACTAAAATAGCCATTAAATGAATCTCCGGATGGTTAGCCGCTACTCCTGCGGCAATTTCTTTTAATAAAGTAGTCTTACCAGCCTTGGGTGGTGAAACCACCATGCCTCTTTGACCATAACCAACTGGACAAAACAAATCCAAAATTCGAGTAGAAATAATTTTAGGGTCATACTCTAATTTAATTGACTTATTAGGATAAATAGGTACCAGATCCTTAAAGTCCGGCCGATGAAGAGCTTCAGCCAGAGACAGACCATTAACTGTTTCAATTCTAATCAAACCCCAGTATTTTTCGTTTTCTTTTGGGGCTTTGGCCGCACCAACAATTAAATCACCGGGCCGTAGTCCATATCGTCTAACCAAATTTGAACCGATAACCGCATCTCGGGATCCAGGGGTAAATTTAGGACGGACAAAACCCTGACCATCATTCATTACCTCCAAAACCCCCGTAATTGGCTCAATTCTTTGGGGTGGAATATTATTAACTATAGTTTGTGGTGAAGCTGGCTTTATTGCTACCTCAACCTTATTGGTGTCTGGTTTTATCATTTAGTTGGAAAAAATATATAAAAAAGCCTGCAAATCTCTTTGGGAAACCTCTGATTATACCACAGGTATTTTTCCTTTTTCAAGGGAAGAAACCTGTCAAAGGCGGAAAAGGAGTTCTACAAGCTAAACAATGCCCATTTGACTATTAAAGGACTAAATATAGTCGCTACTAACGACATAACTGTAATTAGGGTATTTATCGATGGTCCAGCCGTATCTTTAAATGGATCACCAACAGTATCGCCAACCACTGCCGCTTTATGTGCTTCACTGCCTGGCCCACCAAAAGCACCATCTTCGATAAATTTTTTGGCATTATCCCACAAACCACCAGCATTGGCCATAAATAAGGCAAATATAATTCCTACCACAATTGAACCTGCGAGAAATCCACCCAAAGCATTTGGTCCAAGCCCAAAACCCACCATCAATGGAACTACAAAAGCCAACAATCCGGGCACAATCAATTCTCTCAAAGCCCCAGTTGTCGCAATGTCAATACATTTCTGACTATCAGGTTTACATTTTCCTTCAACTAGTCCTTTAATTTCTTTAAACTGTCTTCGAATTTCTTTAACCATCAAAAAAGCATTTCTTCCTACAGCCAAAATTGTCAAAGCTGAAAACAATGGTGGCATCATTCCACCTAAAAATAAACCTATTATTACTCCGGGATTAGTCAAATCCAACGTTTTTATTCCGGTAGTTTGGGTATAAACCGAAAATAAGGCTAAAACTGTTAGGGCTGCCGCTCCAATTGCAAACCCCTTAGTAATTGCCTTAGCCGTATTTCCAGCCGCATCTAATTTATCACAAACTGCAATCGTCTTTTTATCCTCTCCACCGGCTTCTGCACATCCTTTGGCATTATCTACAATTGGTCCATAAGCATCAGCACTCACTATCATTCCGGTTACTGAAAGCATTCCTACTGCTGCCAGCGATACTCCCAAAACCCCCGACACTCCAAAATATACTGAACTGAACCATGCCACCAACATTGCCGCACATATTCCTAACACCGATGGCAATACAGAAAATAAACCATAAGAAAAACCATTCAAAATCAAAATTGCTGGACCAGTTTGTGCCGATTTTGCCGTATCTTGGACCGCTTTTTGATCAATATCGGTAAATTTATCGCTAGTAAAACCCAACACCATTCCCGCCAATAAACCAGCAATAGTCGGTACCAATACCCCCAATGGTTTATCAATTTTTAATACATAAGTTGCAAAATAAGCCAAAATTGCAAAAATGACTGTCGTGGCAATCGTTCCTCCATTTAAATTTGCTCCAGGATCTCCACTTTTTTTATACTTCACCCAAACCATGCCAAGAAGTGAAGCCAAAATTCCCATCGCTCCTAAAAACAATGGATATAAAACATATTCTGGCATTTTTGCATACAATTCGAAAGCCAAAATCATTACCGCCACCATTGCTGCCACATAAGAATCAAAAATATCCGCTCCCATTCCTGCGACATCACCTACATTATCTCCCACATTATCGGCAATAACTGCTGGATTACGACTATCATCTTCTTTCAAATTACACTCCACTTTTCCGACTAAATCAGCACCAATATCTGCCGTTTTTGTAAAAATACCTCCACCTGCCTTAGCCAACAAAGCTAAAGAACTTGCTCCAAAACTAAATCCCAAAACAATATTTGGGTCACCAAAAATATAATAAAGTAAACTCATTCCCAAAAGTGCCAACCCCACCACCGATAATCCCATTATTGCTCCGGCAAAAAATCCCACTGGAAAAGCTGTTTTTATTCCCTTTCTTGCTGCCCAAGCCACTTTCGCATTTGCCCTAGTCGAAATATACATTCCTGTCCATGCCGCCACTGCACTACAACTTGATCCTAAAATATAAGCCAAAGCTGTTTCCCATCCCAAACCAAAATACACGATTATCGCAACTACTCCTGCTAAACTAATCAAGGCTTGAAACAATCTTTTTAAATATGCTACCGATCCCAATTGAATATCTTTTGAAAACTCATTACTTTTGTCATTTTTACCTATTTGTTTATCCAACCACTTATACAAATAAAATGCAACTACTATTGAAATTAAACCCGTTAAGGGGATTACTGCTTCTATTATCTTCATTATGTCAGAATCTTACCATCTTATCTTCGGTGTTGAAAGTGGTAGACCTGCCCCCTCTACCACTCTCAACGTCAAAGAAAAGACTTGACTTTTGTCTTTCAAAAACGTATCTTTATTTTGAAGAAACAACAAAATACGTGTTCCACCTGCTTTGAGAATATCGATTTCGTTGTTTCTTTTTTTGTTTTTTAGCTAAGTTATTAATCTGCCGCCCAGTTTTACCATCATCCTAATTTGCTTTCTTATCCAATCTTGACTCTCACTGTCTAATTTTTTCTTTGCCAAACTCAGCATTAACTGAACTATAGCACTGTTTTTGGTTTTGTCTATATCCTATATTAAATAAGTCACCTAAAAATATAGTACCTATAATATTAATTTAAACCTATTTTAATACTTTTTAACATCATGTTGAAAACTGCTGTTACAACTTTTCCTTTCATTCTTTCTCGTAATTTGTAATCTTTAATTCGTAATTTTTTATCAAAATATTTATTTTTAATCCGAATACAAACATATACTCTTCCTGGTAATTCACCCGTTACCCCGACACCGACCTCTTCCTCAACTACCTTCGCCATTTCCTTGGCTACTTCTGAAGAATAAACTCCAAAATCATGAATAATTTTTGAACTAACTCCATATTTAATTTTAGCTTCATTACTATATGTAACCAAACCCAACTTAAATATCTCACTTGAACCTGGAAAATTAGTAATGGCATTAGCAATAGCTCCGCCAGTACATGATTCCATAATGCCGATGTGCCAGCCTCGATCTTTAAGCATTTTAAAAACTAACTTTGCTTGTTTCATCAAAAAATAAAACTTTAATTATTTCTTTAATTCTTTCACTTGGGTTAAAACAACTACTTCTTTCCCTAATCTGGCCGCCTCTTTCAATCTCTTTTCCCAACCTTTAACTTTTTTCACATCACCCAAAAGAGAAACTTCGCCGATAGTAACTCGTTGATTACTTATTGGTTTATTTTTATATGAGGAATAAATCGCCTCAACCACAGCTAAATCGGCTCCAGTGTCATCTATTCTAATTCCTCCAGATACAGCGACAAAGACATCGTATTTATATATCGGTATTCCTAAAATCTTCTGGGCCACTGCCAGTAATAATTGCCCTCGATTGTAATCTATACCTGAAAAAACTCTCTTGGGCATCGGAGTAAAACTTTCCACCACCAGAACCTGGATCTCCAAAAGAATTGGCCGATTACCTTCCAAAACTATTGTTAAAACAGAGCCAACTTTCTCACCGGTGGTATTAGCAAAATCTGGTTCAACTTCCCCTAATCCTCTTTCTCCCATACGAAAAATACCCACTTCATCCGTCGGCCCAAACCTATTTTTGGTTGTCCGTAAAACTCTTAAATCTGAAGTTCTTTCCCCTTCAAAATATAAAACGGTATCAACCATATGTTCTAAGAGCTTCGGCCCAGCAATATCACCCTCTTTGGTAACATGACCAACGATAAAAATAGCGATACCGGTTTTTTTTGCTAATTGGACCAAACGAAAAGTTGATTCTTTGATCTGAGCAACTGAACCAGCTCCAGCTATAATTGATCCACTTTGCATCACCTGGATCGAGTCCACTATCATCAACTGAAAAATACTTTCCTTCCCAACCAAGGTTGCTTCCAAATCATCAATGGAATTTGTTTGAACAATATCGAACTTTTTGAAATCTAATCCAATCCTTTTAACCCGTAATTCAATCTGATCAACGCTTTCTTCACCAGTTACATAAAGTCCACCGATTTTTCCAATTAATTGTGTTAATAAAGTACTTTTACCAATACCCGGTTCACCAGCAAAAAGAACCACTGACCCCCGAACAATTCCCTTACCCAAAACTCGATCAAATTCCCCAATTTGGGTAGAAATGACTTCTATTTCCCCTTTTCCTTTTTCCCTTTTCCCCAAATTAATAATCGTCGCCTTTTTAAAATTCTTGTCTTTATGTTTTAAAATTTTAAATTTTGAATTTTGAATTTCTTTTAACGAATTCCATTCTCCACAAACACTACACTGACCACTCCATTTGGAAAACTCATTGCCACAATTAGCACAAACAAACATACCTGATTATAGTCTACAATCTACGATCTATCATCTATAATCTAATTTGACGCGTTTCCAGATAATACCTTTTTTCTTCAGCTTGTCCCATTGAAAAAGTTTTTCTTGGCAAAGCTCCATCATGGGCCACCGTAAAAAATAATTGGTCTTTAGCCATTGCCGGTAAAATAAAGCCGATATTCTTTCCTATCGCCAAGTCTTTTATCGTTTTCTCCCCATGAATGTAATCAACCCTCAATTCGGGGAATTGATCCAATAAAGCCTGTAAATTACCCACCGCTAAATTACTTCCCATATCTTTTAGATTAAAATCTTCAACCTGACCATTGCGAACCACTTTAATCGTCGTCCTAATTGAACTGGCTGATCCTTTAATTAAATCAAGCAGTTCGTCAGGGGCATCAAAAACAACCCGATGAATCGGCTCAAATTCTAAAGATTTGTCATGAAGATTAATCAATTCGACCAAAGCATAGCGATTCAGCTCATTCGGATTTGTTTCATAGATTGCCTTAGCTGTCGCTAATGAATGATTGCCATCCCCTACAGCGTACAAAAAATCATTTTGATTCAGTAAATTCTCTAAACTTTTAACAATTCTTTCAATCTCCTTTTCGTCATCAACCTTATATCCTTTAATATGGCCGCCATTCATCATTAAATCAAAATCATATAAAAGATTGTCTTGGGATTTAATTAAGGGAAAAATCGAAAAAGGGTTTTTATCATCAATTAATACCATAATGTGGGGTAATTCTATTATGGCATTTTGCCGGATGGCTACCCGTGGTGGAATTCTCGATTCAATAGTTCTTTCTGTTGCCCGAATTAAAGTTTTAGCCCCGGGATGAAAATCATATTTCTCTAAATCTAACGCCACCATTAAACCTCTTCTTACCCAACCTGATTTTAAAGTTCTTTCAACATAAACAAAACCTTCCAATTCTTCTATCAAAATACCCTCATTCAAATACTTCTTCATTGTTTCATTAATTCGAACAATTCTGGCTTCTTTATCTGGTTCTTCTAAATAGACTTCGGGATAAATCAACCTTAAAGTTGATGGCTGATCGCCAACCAATTGATCAACCTGTCGCCAATATTCCGGATTGCTGGTAAATTGATCACAAGCAATTACTGCCCATTTTTCCAAATCTACTTCCCTTTTCGGCAACATTATTTTCGGTACTGCTAAACCAATTTTGTCAAATACTTTCATAATAGCGAGATTAACTACTTATAAATTATATTCTTCTTATTGGTCTCAACTAACCCTAATGATATTTTTCTTTTCTTGATATCAATACTTTCAATATACACTAAAACCTTTTGACCCTCTTTAATTTCAACACCCCCTGCTAATTTGGAAATATGGATCAAACCTTCAATACCTGTTTCCAGTCGGACTAAAGCCCCATAATTAGCCACTTTAACCACCTCGCCTTCAAATTCCTTATCTTTAGGATAACGTTCCTCAATTTTATCCCAGGGATCAGCAGTTAAGCGCTTGATTGAGAACTGAAGTCGACCATTGCCTTTATTAATCAAAACTACCTTAATCTTACTACCCACTTTAAACTTGCCGGCAATATCTTCTACCTTTTCCCAAGAAACTTCGGAAATATGAACTAGCCCTTCCAAATTTACCTTATTCCCTTGATTATCAAATTCAACTTTAACAAATAAACCGAAAGGTTCAATTCTAACAATTTTAGCTTCAAAAATATCACCTATTTTTAAATTAGCGATAGCATTGGATTCTTCCCCAACCTTATTAGGTTCAGATACTAATCTTTCTGAAAAAACCAATCTATTTTTGGACTGATCCACTTCTAAAACCTTGACTCTTATCTTTTTGCCAATCATTTTTTCTGGATCACCATCATATTTGTCACCAATTTGGGAACCGGGAATAAATCCAAAAAAACCAAACGGAGCAATTACTACTGCCCCGCCGCGGTTTAATTCCTTAGCAAAAACAATTACTTCGCTGTTTGATCTTTCTCTTTCCTTAAAATAATTCCAACCGTAACCTGAAGCTGCTCCTCTAATTGAAACTAAAATCTGACCTTTATCATTTTCAGGCGATTTTACTTGAACTTCAATTTCATCCCCTACCTTCAAATCAGCTACATAATCTCTGACGAATTCAAATTCCTTACCAATGACTACGGCATCTGTTTTCCCCCCAATATCAATATAAATTGCTTTATTCTTAATTGCAGTAATTCTTCCCTTAATTTCCTGCTTCTTTCTAAAACTCTTGATTTCAGCCCCTTCCGATTGGAGTAAATCCGCCATCGAAAGAACTTTTTTTGATTTCGCCATAAAACTTTAACCGAGGGCCTTGGCTATCTCCCTCAATAAATTAATAAATAAATCTGCTGAATCATTTAATCTTCAATTGGTTTGGCGACTCAATTCTGGCCACGACCTATCTTCAACCTGCCTTGCGACAGAACTATTGTCAGCGCTGAAGAGTTTCACTTCTCTGTTCGAAATGGGAAGAGGTGGTTCCACTTCGCTCTAGTGGCCAGAATCGAGTCGTCAAATTCTTTCTTGGCATTTAAATTGAGTTGTCTTTTTACTGAAATTTTTTTCAATCTTACCTTTGTTCAGCTTAAATCCTTACGGATCTTCCACCTACAAAGTATTAACCGGTAGTCTCCCGGCGATTTTTCTCCGCCAATACGGCGGAAACGATTCCTTATCTTGGGATCAGCTTCCTGCTTGAGATGCTTTCAGCAGTTATCTTATAGAAACGTAGCTACCCAGCCTTGCTCCTGACGGAACAACTGGCACACCAGCGGTTTCCTCATCTAGGTCCTCTCGTACTGTAGATGAATTCCCTCAAGAATCGAACGATTACTGTGGATAGAGACCGAGCTGTCTCGCGACGCTCTGAACCCAACTAACGCAGCGCTTTAATGGGCGAACAGACCAACCCTTGGCCCCTTCTTCAGGGCCAGGATGCGCCAAGTCGACATCGAGGTGCCGAACCGCATCGTCAATATGGACTATCGGATGCGACCAGCCTGTTATCCCCAGAGTAGCTTTTATCCAATAAGCCCGTGCCTATACCAAATAGGTCACGAGGATCACTAAAACCGTCTTTCGACCCTGCTCGACTCGTTTGTCTCACAGTCAAGCCAACTTTTGCTTTTACACTTAGAGTCCGATTTCCAGCCGGACTAAGTTGACCTTTGTATACCCGCGTTACTCTTTTGCAGGTGCCTGCCCCAGGCAAACTAGCAACCATACACTGTTACCCGCTAATGGCGGGATAAGACTCAAAAATAATAAAGGGAGGTGTTCCATTGATGTCCGCCTTTCGGCGGACTCCCTCCTACGCTCGACAGTTATTAAATTCTTGCCAATGTAAAGATCCAGTAAAGCTTCATGGGGTCTTTTTGTCCTACAGTAATTAAACGGCATCTTCACCGCTCTTTCAATTTCACTGGATAGATGTTTAAGACAGTTACACAGTCGTTAAACCTTTCATACGTGTCGGAACTTACCCGACAAAGGACTTCGCTACCTTAGACTTTATGTTACTTGTGAGATTAGCGAAAATCTTCACCCTCTCCGACTCTTGTCGGAGCTCGGACTATATCTTATTAATTTCGAATTCGTAACCTGCCCGCCCTCGGCGGGTTTTTAATTCGTAATCAACTTTAGCGTGTAGTCTCTGAGGATTCAGTAATTCCATTTAAAATCTGTTCGAGAGAATATTTTCTCCCCTTTCCTTGCTGATTCATTTGAAAAGCCAAACGAACAATTTCTTTTAATCCCTCGGCTTCTAGATGCTTTTTTGCCTCCATCATCTGAACAATTTTTTCAAATATTTGAAAATCATATTTTTTTGTACCGATAAATGGATATTGTCTAAAAAACGGAATAATCTTTTCTTGTAAGGTTCTCCGGTTATCAACAACCAAGACTAGAATATTGGGCCTTCCTTGCTTAGAAACAATATAACCACATTTCAACTCTTTTTGAAACAATTCTAAGATAAACCTATTATCTTTGTGTTGATAAAGAGAAAACATCGGATCAACCACCCAACCAAATTTCATTTCCTTATGTTGCTTAATTGAAACCGAAAAACATCCCTCACCTTCAACAAAACCAGCAAAGTAATAAAACAAATTTCTTTTTTTAGAATACTGCCTTTCCTGCTGATAAACTTTATTCATAAATTATTACCTCCTCGGTATTATGAAGTTATAACAAGTCTTTCCAGCATATAGCTAAATTTTACAACTGCTCTAAGATTCACAGTTAGAGTTACTGCTGACGTTCACTAGGGCTTCAATCACAGGCTATTCCACTCGAAAGCGGAGGTCACCCGTTCATTTAACCTTCTAGCACCGGTCAGGTTTCAGCCCCTATATCTCCCCTTACGGGTTAGCAGGGACCTGTGTTTTTGGTAAACAGTCGCCGTGTATTCTTTTGTTGTATCCGCCATAAGGCGGAAGGGCATCTCGCAAAGCTTACGCCCAGTTAATTTGCCAAGTTCCTTAAACATCTGTCTTCCAATCGTCTTAGTCTACTCGACTTACCCACCAGTGTTGGTTTTGGTACGAATTTTTTATATTCTAGTTTCGACACTTTTCTTGGATAAATGGGGTCAATAAAATTACCTCAATTAAGAGATTTTTATTCGCGCTTTGCTTAATAACGAAAGGGCGGATTTACCAACCCCTTCTGGCTAAACGCTTAAACGCCCGATCACCCGGACGCTCTATCTTCCATCTATCGTCATGCCTAAACTTAAAACGAACATAAAAAAGAACCGGAATATTAACCGGTAATCCATCCACGACTCCGCCACTACAACGGATTAATGTTAGGCTCGCCTAACCCTCAGTCGAACAACGTAGCTGAGGAAACCTTGGGTATTTCGACGTCCGGGATTCTCACCCGGATTTCGCTACTCATGTCTGCATTCTCACTTCTGACTGCTCCAGCTCCCCTTACAGGTAAACCTTCGCCGCAATCAGAACGCTCTCCTACTAACTTTGTGCTCCGCACTCAGAATTCTTAGTCTTTAATTTTTAGTTTTTAATTAAAAATTAGAAATTTGAATTCTCGGTGCGAAGCACTAAGTTCTTCATCTTCGGTATTATGCTTGAGCCTCGTTACATTTTTGGTGCAGTTTTTCAATCCGCCGATGGCGGATCGATCAGTGAGCTATTACGCTTTCTTTAAAGGATGGCTGCTTCTGAGCCAACCTCCTGACTGTCTTAGAAAAACCACCTCCTTCTCCACTTAGCATAAATTTAGAGACCTTAAATGAAAGTCTGGGATCTTTCCCTCTTGCCCGGCCAGCTTAGCCCGGTCGGACTGACTGCCAAGCTAAAATTAGCGGTATTCGGAGTTTGGTTAAAAACCTTCGCTAAAAGCGAAAGCTCTCATCCAGTAGCTCTACCCCCGCTAATCACCACTTGACGCTATACCTAAATATATTTCGGAGAGAGCCAGCTATCTCCGGTTTCGATTGGCATATTACCCCTAATCACCAGTCATCCGATGTCTTTACAGCGACAAACAGTTCGGGCCTCCCCCCGACTTTCATCGGAGTTCACCCTGCTGATGATTAGCTCAACCGGTTTCGGGTCATTTTCAAGCACCTATTCGCGCTTTTCGCACTCGCTTTCGCTTCGCCTCCTCCGCCAAGGGCGGATTAAACTCGATGCTTAAAAATACTCGCAGACTCATTCTTCAATAGGCACGAGATCATCCGCCAAATGGCGGACTCTCTCTGTTTGTTAGCTGATGGTTTCAGATCTATTTCACTCCCCTATCTAGGGTTTTTTTCACCTTTCCCTCACGGTACTAGTTCACTATCGGACCGCTAAAGTATTTAGCCTTGGAGATTGGTCTCCCCAGATTCCTACGGTATTTTACGTGGACCGCAGTACTTAGGTATCCAACTAAAACAGGATGAAAATTAAAATACAGGACTTTCACCTTCTTTGGTAGCCCATTCCATAGCTTTCTTCTTTTTCTTCCTGTTATAAGGTCGGACCCTGCAACCTCCGCCCGAAGGCGGATTTAGGCTCATCCGTTTTCGCTCACCGCTACTAACGGAATCTCTTACGATTTATTTTCCTCCAGGTACTGAGATGTTTCAGTTCCCCGGCTTACCCCACACTGCTTCACAGTAAATTTACTAATTTTCAAAATTGAAAATTCACTGTGAAACAGTGTGTAACACTGCTTTCACAGTGTCGGGTTACCCCATTTGGATACTGTCGGATTATCGCCTATTGACGGCTCCCCGACAAATTTCGCTGTCTTTTGCGTCCTTCTTCGGCTTTAGCGACCAAGGCATCCACCATCAGCTTTATCTAAAATTCCAGTAAAACTTGCCCGCCAGTCGGCGGGTGACAACTCAATTTAGTTGCCAAGAAATTTTTAATTACTTCGATTCAACAGATTGTTAATGTACAAAAACAATTTGAGGAAATTATCGAAATAATTTTCTCATTCTTGTCTTTAATTAAAAATTAATTTTGCTTTCGGCAAAATCTGTGTGGACCCAGAGGGACTTGAACCCCCGATTTCCTCGTTGCAAACGAGGCGCTTTAACCAACTGAGCCATGGGCCCCCAGCATTTTTATTGGTTACTTACATAAAAAAGCCGAAGGCTGGATGCCTTCGGCGCTATCCCTTTTCAGGTCAATTCTACCCCTCTTTTTTTCTTTTATTGGTTTTGATAGGCTTCAGCATCTGCAAGTGGTGGTATTCTACCCAATTTTTATTCTCCCGTCAACTGGTTAAAACAATCGCCAGACGGGCACCGATAAAATCGGCTTTTAAATTAGGATTAAGCGGCGTAATTTTACCAACATCTTCTCCTTGACCAGGATAACCAATAACCAAAGCCAGCGAATTCTCCAAATTATGATAAAAAGTTGCTGTTAATTCAGGCAAAATAATTTTTCTCTGATTTTCATGATTAAGCTGATTCAGCAACAAATTTAATTCAACTGCTTCTAACAAATGGCCTTCAAATTCATTCGATAATCCAGCTTCTCCCAAAATAACTCGGCTTTGTTCTTTAATAGTCCGATTTATCTCAATTAAGGTCTGACCAGGATAAACACGAGCTTCACTCACCGCCAGCCAAACACCCGGTAGAGAAGGAAAATCAACTTGGCCATCCTTAACCCACCGCCAGTATAAATCTTCTAAGTTTTTCCACCAGAATCGATTATTTCTCTTTTTTTCATCCAATAAATCATGTCTTTTCCAATCGGGATAGCGTTTTTCTAAATCAGTTAAATATGGTTCCACTCCCTTCTTGGCCAAATCATCCCGGGTACCCAAATCAACTCGAGGCAGATAGTAAAAATTTAGTCCGGCCTGTTTTAATTTCTCCATCTTGCCTGGAGTAATTACTTCAGGCCACGGTTTAATTTCTACTTCCTTTAACAAAAAATACCAGCGCCATTTATTCCACTGGTCTATCTCTTTTTCTTTCATTCATAGTAATTATCTCAATTTTATCGCCAAATTTCAATTATGATATACTATTTCTGCAATTAATTACCGGGTGATTAGCTCAGTTGGTTAGAGCGCCGTCCTGATAAGACGGAGGTCAATGGTTCGAATCCACTATCACCCACTTATTACTTTAAGAAAAAGGCAATTAATTCCTTGGCCACATTAATCCCCGTTGCTTTCTCAAACCCCTTAAACTGGCACTGCCGGTTAACCTCCAAAACATAGGATTTCCCATTATAATGGATAATATCAATACCAGCATAATCTAAATAGCAAATTTTAGCCACTTTTTCGGCAATTTCTCTATCACCAGCCGCCAAATCCCATTTTTCTACTTTACCCCCTAAACTAAAATTCGACCTAAATTCTTCTCCAACGGCCGTTCGTTTCATTGCTCCCAAAACTTTTCCTCCTAAAACGATAACCCGAATATCCCAATTAACCGGTAAATATTTCTGCCATAAATATATCCCCAAGTCTTTTTCCTCTAATTTCTTTAAAAAAATTTTCAACTCCGTCAACGAATTTAATCGCTCCACTCCTTTTCCCTGATATCCCAAGGAATCTTTAACTACTATAGGGAACTCAAAATTTTCCGCCAAAACCTGATCGAATCGGTAAAATATTTTAGTTGGAATTACTGGAACTTTATTTTTCAAAAATACCCCCAATTGTGGTATTTTCCCCATTCTTGGCCAGTTTAAATAGCCAGCGGCGTTGAGACATTTAACTTTGTCTGATAGATAAGAGATTAATAAATTTCTACCTTCAACATATTTACCTGAAATTGTCCCCGCTGCTCGAAAAATTACCCCCAAAGTATTACTTTCATCAACTTCTTTCTTCCCAAGAAATACCTGGTTATTCTTAAAAATCAACTCATTATATAACCACCGCTCAATATAAATGCCTATCTTTCGTCCTTCTTCTTTTATCCTCTTTATCTCAAACCGGCTTTGACTAGGCGACATAGTAAAGACCAAAATAGATTTGTCAAAATTTTTCGAGGAATAATTTTGAGCTAAGTTGTTCAAAGAGATACTAAAAATTTAACAATTTCTGCCGGAACATCAATGCCGGTAGCCTGCATAAACCCCCAAAACTGCGGTCCTTTATTAATCTCCCAAATAACCGGCCGGTGCCAATCTCCACCACGACAAACTAAATCAACCCCCGCTACCATTAAGCCGCAAATTTTAGTCGCCCGAATCGCTAATTTTTTAATTGATTCCGGCACCATTACTACTTCCACCTTACCTCCAACACTAAAATTATTTCTAAATTCATCGGAGGAAGCCGAAGTTCTCCTGACAGCTCCTAAAACTTTGCCGCCCAAAACTAATATCCGATAATCGCCATTGTTAGGGATAAACTCCTGTAACATATATCTTCTGCCCTCTTCAACTTCACTGCGCCTTAATTGCCTTACTAATCGCTCTAATTGTGCCAAATTGTCTGCCTTAAAGACATTGATTCCCCGATCACCACTGCTTCCTTTTAAAACAACAGGAAAACTAAATCCAGCCTTTTCAAAGTTGGATTTTTTTCGCGAAAATTCATATAATGTCCACAAACTGCCATAAATCGTCCGAGGTACTTCAATTCCATGCCGGGTCAATTCTACCATCTGCCAAGCCTTACAAGCATCACTCGGTCTGCCTTTTAAAACTAAGGGGTCGACAATTTTACACTTGGGATTATTTCTTTTAACCCAATCTACAACCAAATTTACCTCTTCCCAATGCTTTCCGGTAGTACGAAAAAAGATCACCTCGTATTTTTTCCATTCGTAATTCGTAATTCGTAATTCATCGTTAATTCTAAACCCTACTTTATTATAGGAAATCAAATCTAACTCCACCCCCATCTTCTCCGCCGCCTTTTGCACCAGGCGCAGATGTTTACTTCTCTTTCCCCCATAAAAAATAGCGATCTTTTTAGAGAAGGGTTTAAAATCGTTTGACATTTCTTGCATGGTCTAGTTGTTCTCCGTTTTAATCAAAAAGCCTTCTAGGTCTTTTCTCCCTAATAAAAACTTGGTTCTTAATTTTCTTCTATCGGCTACGTTAACCGCCGTTACTATTTTTCTATCTTTAAGCCAGAACGTTAAGCCAATGACCGGTCGATCAAGATTTTTACCCAAAGCCGACCGATAATGCCGGTAATACAAAATCTTCTCGGGGGTCAATAACCCTAAGTCTGCCGCCAGGGTTCTATCAATCGAACTTCTAAAAGCACCAGTATCAACCTTGGCTTTAACCTCAACTACTCGATGTTTCCCTTTTTTAGTAACCAAAACTTTTAATCTTTCATCTAGCGACAAAAGAGAACTTACTTTAATTTTAATAGTCTCTAAGGGCCCAACTGTTTTAACCTGTTCCTTGGCTTCAACCTGCTCAAAAAATTTTTCTCCAAACAAATACTTGGCTAAAGTAATTCCATGATTAATGCTTCTAACATCGATTTCCTCAACTTTATCCAGCCTAGCCTTTAAACCGGCTCGATTGCAAATCTGGATTGACAAACCGGGTCGAGCATTTAATTCCAAAACACACGGCCCTTTTTCTTTATCTAACACCACATCCACCCCTAAAAAACCTAATCCGGGTACTGCTTTTTGGCATTTAACCGCTGTTTCTAAAATTTCCCGCCATAGAGGAATTTTAATTCCATTAACCTTGCGCATTTTTTTCTTACCCCAATCATAGATTTTCCTAATAATATCCCCCTTGCCTTCAATACCGAAGGTGGTAATTCCGGTGGCTAAATCAATTCCTAAACCAATTGCACCCTGTTGTAAATTTGACCTACTACCACTTTTTTCTGTTGGAATTCTCAACATAGCCATAACTGGTACTTGATTATAGACAATTACCCGAATATCAGGTGTACCTGATTTAGTAATAGACAAAAACATAGGATGAATTTTAATTCGCTCTTCTACAATTACCTCGTCGGGCATGTTATATAAACTATACTTTCCTCCTAAAATTTCCCGGCAATGTCTAATTAAATCCCCGGTAGTAATTACCGACCCATCCATCCCAACCCATTCATCAGCATATTTGCCCCTCTTTCTAATAATAATGATTCCCTCTCCGGCATAGCCCGAGGCTGGCTTAATAACAAAATTACCCTCCAATTTCCTCCAATCAAACTGGTCCAAATCCCCTTGTCGGCTAAATTTAGTTATTAAGCACGGAACATTAATTCCCGATTTAGCCAAGATTTTTTTGGTTTTTAATTTACTGTCGGCTACTATTCTGGCGGATGGTTTATTTTTACGTAGAAAAACCTTGTTCCTTTCGTTTTTGGTTAAAAATTGCCGTAATTTTCTAAATTTTGCCATTGGTAATTTGTAACCTGCCCAGGCAGGTTTTTAATTTTTAATTATCTCCTAATGGCCTTTCCAAATCTACCTATCTCAATCAATCTCATCCCTCGGTAATTGCCAATAATAATATTTGCTATGACAATTAGTAAAATAGTAAGATAGGGATGAGCTAAAACCCAGTTTTGAATTCCGGCAATACTCATTACTTCCGCCCCAATAATAGCCAAAACCAAAGTGCCTAAAATTAACCTTTTAGCTTCACCTTTACTTTTAACTAACTGGGTATGAACAAATTCTTCCACCAGGAGAATCATAATCATAACTCCGTAAATATTGCTTAAATTAAGACTATACTGTCGGTAAACCCAATCGGATAAACTACTAACCCCAATCCCAATAAAAGCCAAATTAATTGCTCTGGCTGGCCAAAAGTGAAGCCTGAATTTCTTGAGAATAGCGTTACTGACTAAGGAAATTACTAAAATCAATCCGAAAAGAACCAAGCCTTCCAAAACCCCCATTGATAAAAAGGTGACAGCCATCATTGTCGGCATAAAAATACCATAACCGGTTAAGCCAATAAAATAGTGGAGAAATGAAACTAAAGTCGCTACTACCGGCAGTAAAATCAACATTGGATTCATAAATTTTGTGCCGTATTATACCACAATCCAATCTGTTATAATTTTTTTATGAATTTTGGAATTGGAGTAAGCATTGACCTGCCTGGTAGCAATAGCCAGACTGTTAGTCAAAATTTCCCCAGTTTTGGTTTTCTTATCAGCCGGACTATTGCTATTGCTGGAGTAGTAGCCGGTATTATTCTTGTGGGTATGGCCATTTATACCGGTTTTCTCTTTATGAGTTCAGCTGGTACCGGCGATGCTAAAAGGATCAGCCGGGCCCAAAACAGTCTAACTACCTCTTTAATTGGTTTTTTGCTAATTTTTATCACCTATTTTATAATTCAAATAATTCAAAATATTACTGGTGTTCCTATTCTTAATGGCACTCTTTAAACCTATAGTTTTGGCGGCTGAGGGATTGGGGAAAGTTACGCCCCCGCCTTGGTTGGGCAAATGGATTAAACCCGGGGATGAGCCCGGCCAAGGTCTCTTTTACTTTTTAAGTGTTTTGCTTAGCTTAGCAGTTACTATCGCGGGTATTTATTTGGTTTTCCAATTTATTTTTGCTGGTTACATATATCTTTCGGCCGGTGGCGATCCTAAGAAAGTCGAATTAGCCGGAGCCAAACTTTGGCAAAGCCTGCTGGGTTTAGTAATTGTTGCCGCCTCTTTAACCTTGGCCGGAGTTATTACTAGACTTACCGGCATTTCTATTTTTAAATTTACTTTCTAATCTAATGATTAACCTGAAATTAATTAAACCAATTTTAGCCTACTGTCTTACTGATAAAGATGGCAACTGTCTACCCAATAATCCAACAGCAACGACTACCCAACTAGAAAAATATTTATCTACCATTATTGGCTTTATCACTTTAGTCGGCGTTATTTGGTTTACATTCCAAATAATTTTTGCCGGCTATACCTTCCTCTCCTCTGGTGGTGATATTAAAAAAGTAGAAAGGGCTCAACAACAATTAATGCAGTCTTTAATCGGTATTATTGTTATCATCGCCGCTACTATTATTGTTGGTTTAATAGTTCGAATTTTGGGTTTAGGTAATATTTTTGACCTTAATCTTTTCTTTAGAAATTTAAATCTCTAAAATGGCTATTTGTAATCCTTTAGTAGATAAAAATTGCAGTGATATTGTTTCCACAGCTCCCGATCGAGCTTCCAAGTTAATTACCGGTATCATCAGCCTTATTTTTGGAGCCGCGATCATTTACTTTATTTTTACCTTACTTATGGCAGGATTTTCATTTATTAACAGCGGCAGTGACGAAAAGCAGTTAGCCGCAGCCAAAAGTCAATTAACCAATGCTTTTATTGGCTTATTTGTTCTTCTTTGTGTTTATGCTCTAGTGGCTCTCTTGGAAAAAATCTTTGGGATTCAACTGCTCAAAGTTACCCTTCCCACTTTGACCTAAAAACTGCTACAATTAGTTACCATTATTAATTAATTAATAAACATGCTCAATCTAATCCAACCAATTTGGGCTCAGGAAACTTTTGATCTTACCCCCAAAAACGAGTTTGCTCCTCTGGGTAAGTTCCGGGTTAATAATCTGGTTCAAACCCTTTTTTCAGTTCTTTTGGTGGCAGTAGGTCTAGTTTTCCTCTTCATGCTCATTCTCGGTGGTCTTAAGTGGATGACATCTGAAGGTGATGAAAAGAAGCTGGCAGCAGCTAGAGGTCAGATTACCAATGCCCTTATCGGCTTGGTAATTGTCTTCTCGGCCTGGGCTATTGTGGCTTTGATCAATACCATCTTCGGTATTAACCTCCTCAATTTCACCATCCGACCAATGTCCAGCACCAGTGGAGTCTAACCGTTTCTACCATTTATTATGAATCCACAAACGTGGTCCTCCCGTTGTGCGGTTGATGGGGTGGCAACTATTCAAGGTTTTGAATGTCTTTTTGCCAATATTCTCCAGTTTGTTGTGGTAGGGGCCGGGTTAGTTTTCTTCGTTATGTTTATTATCGCCGGCTATCAGCTTCTTTTTGCCAGCGGTGACCCTAAAAAGGCCGCCGCGGCTTCGGCCACTATTACCCATGCGGCTATTGGTTTAATCGGAGCGATTTGCTCTGTTCTTATTCTTAAACTTCTCCAGCAATTCACCGGCATTAATCTTACTAATTTTGTTATTCCCGGCGGACCTACTTCTGCTCTATGAAAAGGTTCTTAATCATCTTGATTTTAATATCGATAACTTTTTTAACATTTCCTCAACCGGCGGCGGCTTTCGAATTAGCTGACCTGATAAATTTTTTCAATAAGATTTTTGCCCCTAAATACAGCATTAATTCAACAACTCCTCAACAAATCAATGAATATGTTGATAATAACGTCGGAGTAGCCAAACGAATCATGCCTAATTCTTTAGATAACAACATGAAACTTCAATACATTATCGACTACGTAAATAATAAAGCGGAAAATATAGATAATTTAGGTAGCTGTCCCGGAGCTTCTGGTAAGGTCGATCTTAATCAATTGGCCTTTTTTGTCCTTAAAAACTATCAGGTTCCTTTAGACCAAATGGTCATTAATGACTTTTTAGACAAAAATAAAAATTTAGTCCTCCAGGGGAGTAACGCTTGTTTCAATCAAATCTGGAACAACTTTTACAATGTTCCCCAGGGAAACGATAATGAAAAAACTGATAGTTACCAAGGTAATCAAGTAATCAGAGAACCAATTCCTGAAAAAAGTCAAACTGGTAGTCATCTTACTCCCAAAAGTGATAAAAACATTATTAAACAAGATTCCCAAGAAAAACTTGATCTGCTCCACCGCTATCTTATTCCTGATCAAGCTATGGGTAAAAACACCAAAGAAAGAACTCGTCTTTTTGAAAATTTTCTAACTCCTGAAAAAGAAAAAAAAGAATAGTGCTACAATAAAATAATGTCTATTACTGCCATGATTTGCCGGCTTAATCGTCGGGATCAACCAATTCTCAAACTCAACTCTTTAAATAAAACTCTTTTGTTAATTGCCCTAGTTATTTTTTCCTTTATTTACGTTAAAAATATAATCGCTCAGGAAAACCCCATTCTCGAAACCCAAAAAGCCATTCAAAAGGGCAATAACCAAGAAGCCTGGCTGGATAACGCCATGGGGAGTAATTTAGTTTCTTTAACAAATCTTTTAGTAGGAACTTTGCCCGAAGCAACTTACTCTTTAGACGAGGGAGAATATCAACAACCGACCTCTTGGATCCCCGGGGGAGCTGTCGGCACTGTCAGTCAGATGATTGCTTCATTATACAATCCACCGGCATCGGGTATTGAATATTTAGCTCAGGTAAAAAATGAATTTCTTGGTAAACCGGCTTATGCTCAATCCGGTCTTGGCTGGAGCGGCCTTCAACCACTTCTCCCTATTTGGCGGGTTTTTCGAAATGTAATTTATATTGTTGCCTCTCTATTTCTAATTATTTTGGGAATTATGATCATGCTTCGGATCAGAATTAACCCCCAAACAGTCATTACTATTCAAAATACTATTCCCAAAGTGATTATCACTTTAATTTTAGTCACCTTTTCTTATGCCATCGCCGGTCTTTTGATTGATTTAATGTATTTTGTCCAAGCAGCCGGTATTTATCTTATGTTCCAAATAAAAAACACTGACATTAATCAATCTCTCTTAGCCGGTAATAATAATTTCTGGGCCCTTAATCAAGCTTCTTTGAGTCGCCACTTTGGTTTAATTTGGAAAATGGTTCCTTCAGGGTTACTGATGGGTCTATGTGGCCTTTTAGGAGCAGTCTTAACTGTAATAGGGACATCTACCTTTGGCCCCTTGGGTTTAATTGGCCTTTTAATCCCCTTTGTTCTAGTCGCCATTTTTTTACTGGCTCAGGTACTTTCATTGCTTCTAGGTTTGATTAAAAGTTACTTCTCCATTTTAATGTCTATTGTTTTTGCCCCTTTTATTATCGGAGCTGGGGCTTTCCCTAATTCTAAAACCGGCTTTGAATCATGGTTAAAGCAGTTCTTAGCTAATTTAGCGGTTTTTCCCGCCGTTTATCTTTTCCTTATTTTAGTTAACGTCTTGATTTCCATGATTAGTGAACCAGGTTCAACCACTACTCTCTGGGCGCCAGGAATTATTAGCTTCGCCACTCCCTATTTGTCTTTAGTGATTGGTATTGCCGCCATCATGATCATCGCTAAAATACCTACCATTTTACCCTTAGTTCTCAGCGGCAGCAAACCTTCTCCTTGGGGTCAAGCCTTAACTGAAACTGCTCAGAAAAACATTTTTGTTACTACTGGCCGAATGATAACTCCCGTAGCTCTCCATAGTGTTAGTGACCACCTAAAAGAAAGAATATGGGGGACTGCTAGAGATGAAACAGGAGATGAAAGAGGAGATGAAACAACAAGAAAGAAAAAACCAAAACCACCCCATACTACTCATTAAAATTAATGCCGGAAATATTTTTCAAGACTTTCAGCCAATGCTAATCGGTTACGCCATTGTCTGTTTTTTTTCAATAATTCCCCGACCCCTACTACTTCATAAGCCCACTTCCATTGCTCCATAGTTATAAAATGGGTCCTTAAGGGATTAATGTTTTCTGATTGGACATCCTCATCAACAGCGACCGTATTCTTAGTCACCAGAGTTTTTAATTGGTTTATTTCCTTTTTGGTCCAGGTAGTATCAGGATATTGTAAAACCCTCTCGAGCAAATCGGCCACGAAAATCGCCCGCATGTCCTTATTCATATTATCGGGTTCGCATTTCAAAAAGGCATCGTTAATTCCATTAAAAAACTCCGGGGTTAAAACTTTTTTCTCATCGGTAGGTGGATCTAATAATAATCCCCTAACCACGCTGGCCTTTCGAGGAACAACCATACCAAAATAGGCATCAAAATCCCTTTTACCTCTAATCTTGCTGTAATCAATATCTTGCCAACTAATAAAAGTATCCGGATCAAATTCTTTCTGAGAATATTGAATAAAATCAGGTACAATACTTTTAATAAGCCCCCTAATTACCTTGGATCCGACTTGTTTACCCTTTAACGAATTGTCATAAATCAAATCGTCAAAGTAAATCATTTCGGAATACTCATCACCGCCATCAAAAGCCCAATTAGCCTTGGATCTTATTCCTAAAGCCCAAATAACATCCTCAGCTAAAGTCATTGTCTTCTTGGCATGTTGATCATCCAAGCCGTATTCTTTCATTTGATTGATTAAAAAATCTAAAACTAAAGCCTTTCTTTCCGGATTATCATCAATAAAATAATTCATATATCTGGCTGGTTGTTCACCATGTTCACCAATAACTGGTTTACCTTTATGTAAAATTCCTCCTTCTTTTTTCTGCTCAGCCACCAACTGTTCTAAATTAGCTTTTCCTCGATGCTTATAACGAAAGGCCTCCTCTACTACCCCCATCGAGCTCTGCTCTTTGGAAACAGCTCCCTCTTTATATTTCCCGATCTCCACTCCTCCCTTTCTTTCAAAATAATTTAAAATGCAATCCTGCATCCAATCGTAGCCTATCCCTACTAAATAACCCTTCTGGGCTTCCTTATCACCATTGTGAAGCTTGGCTAGAGTTTGGTTAGTCATGGTTTTAAGCAAAAATTCCACCCGTCGGCCGTTCATCTGTCGGGTGCCGTCAACCCCCATTAATATATCGTTAGTGTAAACCCTCACTAAACCATCCCGTCTTAAATCGTTACATCGCCGACCTAATTCTTCTAGATTACCTTTTACTTCCTCTTGCATCTTACGACATTCAATTAAAGCCAACCTAACCTGAATCATACCTCGGATATCATTATTTTCTTCTGAAGCTTTACAAAAAATTTCATTAAGGGGACCGGAATACCTAGGAACTTCAGAGGTGATGGCGTCCGGACTTTTACCCGTTTTTTCTAATTTATCTAATAATTCCTCAGTAACTTCAAAAAGAGCTGTTCTGTCAGCCAATAATTCATCAGTAATTTCATAGCTCCTTTCGCCACTCATGCCTTCGAGGCGGTTATGAATATCAAATAAAGTCTCTTTAATTTGTTTAGCCTCATCACTATCCGAGGGGTAATCTTTTAAAAGATTAAATAAAGATCTTTCAAAACGGTTTAATTCTATTGCGGCTAGGTAAGGATAGCTTTCTAAAGCTTTGATTGTTTTATTATAATCAACTAACAAATTATTAACTTCTTCGCTTAATGGTTTTGGGGTTGGCTCTTGATCGCCTTTTTCTGCCGCTTTCGCAGGAGTCAGCTGAGGATTACTCAATACCCAATTAATTTGATCTTTTTGTTCAGAGGTAACATTAGGTTTATTTAATAAAGCGGATAATCTTTCCTTATACTCCTCAATATCTTTGTCATTTGGCTGTCCTCCTTCAGTGGATGACAAAATAGTGTCAAATTTATTTATTTCATCTAATAAAGGTTGGTAATTTAAATAACCGCTTCTAACTTCTTCCAAGAAGTCCTCGTTTTGTAAAGACGCCGGCATAATGGTTGCCAAATCCTTCAAACTTCCCGACATTAAAGGTTTCATATACTTCTCATCCTGGCCCGCCTTAATCACCAATGCTCTCAACACAATTTTACTGAATTGCTCCTCTTGGTTATGCTGTTTCAAATAATCCTTTAACTTGGCTCCTATCTCATCCCGATACTCTCCGCTTAAGTTTTCATTAAAGATCTGGGTGATTAATTTGGCATATGAGTCCAAATTACCACCGCCGGTCTTTTTTTCCAAATTAACCCATAGGTTCTTATCTTTACTTTCTTCACTCATCCTTTTTTATTTTACCTTTTTTCATTAATTCTTCAAACTCTTCCTGGCCGATAGTCTCTTTTTCAACCAAAATAGCCGCTAATTCATCCATCAGACTTTTTTTCTTCTTTAAAATAATCAAGGCCTTTTGGTAAGCCGTGTCAACCAACCGCTTAACTTCATCATCAACTTTAGCCATCATTTGGTCAGAAATTCTAGTAGGTTCAAAATAAGCCCGGTTAAATTCCTCCATATCAATCTGGGGTCCTAAATTTATCGGTCCTAAATTTGACATACCCCATTCCACCACCATATTTCTGGCAATATTAGTCGCCTGGGTGATATCACTGGCGGCGCCGGTCGAAATATCACCAAACTGAATTTCCTCGGCGGCTCGGCCACCCATCGCCATCGCCATTTGTCTCAACAATCTTGATTTAGTTTGATGAATAATATCTTTTTCGGGGGGTATCAGAGTAAAACCCAAGGCCATCCCCCGCGAGATAATAGAAATCCTAGTTACCGGATCTAATTTTTCAAAATAATTAACGATAGCATGGCCGGCTTCATGGTAAGCCGTCATTGATTTGTCTTCTTTAGTCTGGCTTCGTCTCTTCTCTGACCCCAATTTAGCCTTCAGGGCTGCCTCTTCAATATCTTCCATAGTAATTTCATGTCTATTAGTTCGGGCGACAGCAATCGCGGCTTCATTAAGCATATTTTCAATATCGGCTCCAGAAAAACCAACTGTTCTTTTGGCTATCGCTTCCCAATTAATTTCTTTAGTAAAAGGCTTGCCTCGGGCATGAATGGCAATAATTTCTTTCCTAGCCTCTAAATCGGGCATTTCTAAAACCACCCGTCGGTCAAATCGACCCGGCCTCATTAGGGCCGGATCAAGCAGGTCGCCTCGATTAGTAGCCGCTAAAACTACTACGGCTGTAGTAGGTTCAAAGCCGTCCATTTCGACCAAAATTTGATTCAAAGTTTGTTCTCTCTCGCCATGACCACCATCAATTCCCCCTCTCATTCGGCCAATGGCATCAATTTCGTCAATAAAAATAATCGCCTTGCCGGCTTTCTTAGCCGTGGCAAACAAATCTCGAACCCGAGAGGCACCCACACCAACTAACATCTCCATAAATTCTGATCCGGCCATAGCATAAAAGGGAACATCAGCTTCGCCAGCGGTAGCTTTAGCTAAAAGGGTCTTACCGACTCCGCTGGGACCAACCAACAAAACTCCCTTCGGCGCTCTTGCACCTAACTTTCTGTATTTCTCAGGATTTTTCAAAAAATCAACTACCTCCTCTAAATCTTTTTTGGCTTCTTCAACCCCAGCTACATCTTTAAAAGTAACGCTTTGTTTGCCCTTAACAAATAATTTGGCAGTTGACTTACCGAAATTGAATAAACCGCCGGTGCCACCGCCTTGTTTTCTGAAAAACCAGAGAATAAATAGAATCGGCACCGCCACGGTAAATAAAAGACTGACTATTTCCCCTAAAGCTTTCCAGCCGGTTCGATTTTCGACATTAAATTTAACCTGACTCAAATTAATGTCTTCTTTCTGTAAAATCTCGGCCATTGATACTGATGGTTCTTTCGAAGAAACCATAATTTTATCTTCATCCTTAAGTTTAGCCATAATTTCGTTATCCATTACCGTTACTTCAGCCACCCGGTTATTTTTAATCGCCTCAATAGTTTGGGATAACGGCACCTTTTCTACCACTCCCGGAGAAAAGATTTGCATTAAAGTTGAAATTAGCCAATAAATCAAAATGAAGTAAACCAAAGCTCGCAAAATCTGCTTAGGTCCGATTTCAATTTTGGTCACTTTTACTCCTGGCGGCAGATTACGCAATAATTCGTCAGTAGATTTCTTGTTTTCTTTTTTAGGTTCTAACTTTTTCGCTGCCGATTTACTTTTGGGAGTTAATTTCTTTAAAAAGGGCATATTGGTTATTATAACCTAGATTTAATTACTAATTATTAATTAATTACCGCATAATCTCCGTAATTTTACCGTAATCATCATTTCTACCAGCTTTCACCTGAAACTTATGACCACAAGACAGGCATTTATAATAAATCACTATCTCCCCTTTTTGGTAAACTGCATATTCCGGCTTCATTAATCCCCGGCACGGGCTAGCCCGATCGCCAGGAATTTCCTCATCCAAATGTCTTCCCCAAAGACAATAAGGGCAGTGGTCGGTGTAGCCATTACCTATTACTCTTTTACCACAATGCTGGCAAACAAAATTCTCCTTTTTTCTAATAAAATTTTTTTTCTCCATTAATCAATTACCGGCTAATTTCAACACCAATCTTTAAATCTCTATCCAACTTAACCTGAAACAGAACTTTATTACCGATGGTTGTTGCTACCGGCTCAACCTGAATTGGCTGATATTCGGCCGGATAAGCGACTGACTCTATCCATTCAGTTTCACCACTGCCTGACTGCCGCTGTAAATAATCCAAATAAGAAAACTGGTCGGTTAAGGCTAGAGGACTATTATATTTAATCCGGACAATTCTTTTTTGAGACACGGGGACAATCACTAAAAAGCCGATTTCTTTTTTGCCATATTTTTCATCTAGTTTTAATTTTTCTCCATCAACAACCTCAATTTGGTTGCCAGCTCCATCCTGAATCACCACCGTCTCTAAATTTATTTCTCGAGGTAAATAAACCCGCAAGTAATTCTTGTAATCTCCAGCCGGATAATTAATTGTTTTAGCCATATTTTCATAATTAATTTTCAAATCCCTTGATAGTAAATTACTCCCAATAGCAATATTTTTTTCCACTCTTCTTCTTATAAAATAATTGACTTTATTAACGCCAAAATTAGATTCATTAATAAAGGTATAATCGGCTAAACAACGACCGGAAGCACAAGTTCCTTCTTTGATCGATCCGTCCCAACCAAGGGCAGCGACTCCTTGAGCCGCTGATGAATCGTCAAAAGCTAATTGAACCTCCTTTTCATCTAATTTATCTATCAAGGCAATTAATAACTGACCCCTTTTGGTAGTGTCTAAAGTTTTTATGGATTCAAATAATTGTTCTCCCAGGGCTGATAGAAAACTAGCCTTTTGACTGGAACCAGGAAAAAATTTAGCTTCAGCATAATATTCAGCCTGATCATAAAGGTTGTCTTTATTAATTTTTTCCTTAAAATCGGGAATGGTTATCTCACCAACTACTTCTAAAACTGCTCGGGCGACGGCTAAATTAACACTGATCACCCCATCGACTTTGCGACCGATTTCTTTTTCCAAAAACCATTCCAAATCTTTAGCCGCCCCGGTAAAATTAGCCTGCCAATTAGCGTCCCGCAAAAACCAGCTGGCCTCACCGAGATAATCCCTGATTTCTGCTGGTGGTTCCACATGACCTTCTAACTGACCATCGGCCTCATAAACATCTTTAACCTCAAAATTCAGCAGTTTGCCATTTTGAAAACTTAAAATACCAAAAGAACCAATAAAGCCGCCGGTAGGTCTTAATTCACTTTCATTCTGAAGTAGAACCAAATATTCCCGCCGTTGGCCATCAATACCAATAATTGTTGGAATTATAGGTAGTAATTGTTTTACCGCCGCTATTTTATCCCGATTTTGATTTAAATCTTTTAATCGATAACTAATTGCCTCTTTAAATTTTGGCGGCAACCAGGAACTGCTGCCGGTAAATCTGGCCTCAAAAAGACCAATTTCGATTTCAAGTTCATCTAATAAACGTGGCAGTTTGCTTAACTCTTTTGACCAATCCACTTCTGCTTCTCCAAATAAGCCCTGATTGATCTTGGCCATCCTTTCTCCCACTTCAGCCGCCTTCTCTTCAATAACCAAAACCGATTGACCTAGCCGGAAAATCTCCTGTAAATGTCTAATTTGGCTTACCCGATTCAATGACCAGTTGTTAATCTGTTCGTCTGCCTTCCGAATCACTGTCAGGCGCTGATTAATTATTTTAATCGCCTCAGTTGATTGACCAATCTTAATCAACTCTTCCACTCGATTAATTGTCTGTTTTAAAAGCACCAAGTTACTTAGCCACTTAACTGGCCAAAATAACATCGAAATTACTGCTAAAATAATTAAAATTCTGGGCCAATATTTTTTTTTCACCTGTTTAACCTTAAGCAATTCGCCAGTTGGGGAAATTAGAGAGTAGCTATCCGGTTTAATCGCCACTGGCCCCTCATCCAATTCCTCTATTTCCTCCTCTGGATAATCCCGCTCTACTTCTGTTTTCTTTATGATCGGCTTAATTTCAAATTTTGGTTCATTAGTCTCCGTCGTTTTACTTTCTTTTTCCTCATTTTCTTCTTCCTTTTCTTCAGATTCATTAGTAGAAAAAGATGATGGCTCCACTTCTACTGTTAATTTTACCGGTGTGGTCGGCCGATGACGTTGACTTTTATTGATAACCGATGATCGACTTTCTTCATCAGCTTGGGTAAAAAAGTATTGTAGGGTTTCTTTAACCCCATCGCGAAACTCTATTTGGGGTTGCCAATGGAGACGAGCCCAATTCTCCCTCACTTCCTTATCTGAAAAACTTTCTACTTGAATCTCACTCTGAATCACCTGGTTTCTTGTCATTTTCGCTTCATCGATCAGGACAGCTGCTACTTGTTGAGAATCAATTTCCTCTCCGGCTATCAACACTACTCCTCTTTCCAATCCAGAAAGAAAATTAACCCTCAAAATGGCTTCGACCAGATCGTCTTCGGCCAAGAGGCGAAATTTTAAGCTGAGTGACGGCAGAATTAAATTTTTATTTTTAACTGCCGACTGAAAGGCTTTGCCCATAAAACTATCCCCAGTCATTCCCGGCCCATAAACACCAAAGGCTTTAACTAACCTTAAATCACCATTAATAGATTTGATATCGTTTTCCCAAGCCTCAGCCTCTTTTTTATCATTAATAGCAACTATAGTTACTTTTGTCCCATTTTCAGCCGCTTTCCGCCAAATGTCTCTTCCACCTTCAAAGTCAAAAATATAATCAACTCGATCATCATAATTCTCGGCTCCGTCTTTAACAATAACTTCCTGTTGTCTTAATTTTTCTATTAATTTCCGCCCTCCTAAACGATCACTGCCGATAACTAAAGCTACTGGTAATCCCCTTTCCATACTTCTATTATATCTAGGATCTTTTATCTAGCCTACGGTAATTTGTCGGTTATTATGCGGAGATTATCTCTTTGCCGTAAAAGCTGACCACCCAGTAAAATCATTGATAGGGCTTCAGTCAAAACAGTTACACCAGCCGCTCCGTTAATACCCCAACGGGGAATAACCAACCAATTGCCAATTATATTAACGACCAAAACAACTGTACCTACAAATAAAATCGACTTTTGACTACCCCTGGCAATCAAAGTAAAACCTAAAAGATGATTTAAATAAGCAAAAATCATTGCAAAAATTAAAATCCTGAGAACGGCAATAGCCGGCCCAAATTCTATTCCACCTAAAATATTAATTATCCAGGGAGCTAACCAAGAAAGTAAAGGGGCGGTAATCGCCAAACCAATAATTATTAAGCTTAAAGAACTAAAAAACAATTTTCTTTTCCCCGGAATTGGAGATGACAATAAAGGAAAAATACTAGCTACAAAAAAGTAAGCTGGTTGAACCAAATTACCATAGATTTTATATGACAAACCATACCAAGCCACTTCGTTCATACTTAAAAAATGAGAGATCATCATCGAATCAACCGCCCGATCATAGGCGGTAAAAACCAGTAAATAAACCCCCATGGGCCATAATTCCTTCAACCAAGTACCAATTTGTTTGAATTTCACTATCCAGGCTGGCCGATGGGTTAATTTTTGGCCGATAATCAAACTAACGATTCTCGACACCAAATACATAACCATTACTCCAACTAAAGTAAGTTTTAAGGGATAGATAAGAAGCAGAATTAAAAAAAACAAAGGAAAACTAACGTCCATAATAGTCTTTAAATCCAACCTCATTCTAGTTTGAAAAACGATCTCCAAACTCCCAGCTAGACTAGTGAAAAAAATCATTGATAGGGAAATTAGGGCCGCTAATTTAATTTGAGCAAAACCTTCAAAGGTAAAAATAATTATCATCCCGATGACAAAACCAATATTGGCTAAAATCAATCGCAAGCCGGTCAATTCCTGATAAATTTCTTCCGATCTGTTTGGATTTTTGCTCGCTTCCCTAACCCCAATAGCCCGACTACCAAAATCAGCCAAAGCATCTAAAAGTAAAAAAACAGAGGTGGTCAAAATAAAAGCACCATAAACACCTGTTCCTAATTTTCTGGTTAAAATGGCTGTGGTTATTAAACTAATTAAAATTGTTAAAATTTTACCTATTATTTGAACAAGAGTATTCCAAATCGGCTTTTTCAACATAACTTATTTTACCCTGGTTAAAAATATAAAATAAAACACAAGGTTAATAACCACCAATTTTGAGGTAAAGTAAGCCAATAATGATCAAAAAGTGAGGTAATCAAAATTATCAACCAAATTCTCTTAGGCCACTTTTGGGGGGCTATTTTAGACCTTATTGCTGATCCTAAAATTAGCGTTGGTATTAAACCTAACTGGCTTAAAATCAACAAATAAATATTATGAACTGGCTGATAGAAGTGACTTTGGCTTAAATAATTATTCCAACCGATTCCTAAAAGGGGATGTTTTAAAAACAATTTAACGGCTTCATTATTCAAGGTCAATCTCTTAGTCCAACTTAACGGATCCCAGCCGGAAAAAACCCCAAACAAAGCTAAAAACAACAAACCATAAATCCTAAATGGACTATTGATAATTAACAACAACCAAGCAGCGCGGCTGGCTGAAAAAATAATTGTTACCAAACCCAAACCTCTAATTAACCAATAAAACCAACCAGATGAATAATAGCGCCATAACTCAAGGGTTATTAATAAAAACCCGGCTAAACTATTAGGATGAGAGAAGGTACCATAGGCTCTTAAAATTTCCCTACCGTAAAAACTAATTTTAGCAATACCAATAGTATTTAAATTAAACCGTCTTTCTCCCAGCCAATAAAAAACTCCCTGCAAACTACCACCATTAATTACTTGGGTTAAACCCAAACCACCCTCTAAGATAATCCAAAAAGGAATAATATAACCCAAATACTTCCTGATTAATTCCTTCTCAGGTTTTAATGTTAAATAAACTAGGTAAATTTCTAGAATTCTCAACCATCCGGTCAAGGCTAGCCACTTATTACCGGCGATTAAAATATTTAAAACAGCCAGGGGCCAAAAAACCAAATTGACAGATTTAAGTGATTTAAAAAATCTGGGTAAAATTAATCCTGCCGCTAAAATATCAACAAAATAGATTGTCGGTGATAAATAGTCAATCCTAACACCTTTAATTAAACTCCAGGCTGGCCAAAAATGTTTGCCTAATTGTGTTGGTAAACAACATAAAAAAAGAAAAAGCAAACAATTTTTAAGCCGAGTTGGTAAAAAAGAGGACAATTAAAAATAATTAAAAATTAAAAATTTTTATTATTAAGTTTCTGGCTTAATGACAATATGTCTTGCCTCTCCCTCACCTTCTGATTCAGTGATGATTCCTTTTCTACCAGCCACAACCAAATGACAAATTCGCCGCTCATAAGAACTCATATTAGCCATTGTTACCGGCTTACCAGTTGCTAAAACTTTCTCGGCCAAACTAATTGTCATTGCTTCCAAACGCGCTTTTTGTTCTTTCCGATATTGATTCACATCTAAAATAATTTTTACCCAATTACCCAATTTATTTTTAATTATTAACGTTAAAATCAGCTGAACCGCCGCTAAGTTTTTTCCTTTAAAACCAATCAGGGCAGCCGGATTATTCACTTCGACCGACACCAAAACTCCCTCGTCGTTACTGTCCTCAACGGCCGCTTTATTAATTTCAAAATTCATCTTATTGAGCAGTTCACAGGCTAAATCTAAAATAATCTTGTTTCTTTTTTTATTATCCATTTTTCTCAATAATTACTTGTTGAACAAGCATTACTAAACTGTTTATAAACCAATAAAGAAGAATACCCAAATTAAAGTTCCAGCCTAAAATAATAGTCATTAACGGCATCATAATAAGTGATTGGGTTCTCATTGCCTCCATCATATCATCACTTTTATCCGGGGTCGCTTTAACATAGGCCGACTGATCGACTGGGGTTTTTTTAGCAGCTGTCGGCATCATTAATTTAGAACTTAAATACTGAAACACGGCCGATCCTATCAATAAAATTAATGGTATTAACATGTTAAAGTTCCAGCCATTTTGGGCAATCATTTTAGGTGTTTTAGCTAAATCACTACCAAAAAAGTTCAAATTAACTTGAGTCTTTTCTGATAATTGAAAGGCGGGAATTAAATTCTTATTAAGAGTCACTAGATCCCCTTGACCCATGGAAAAATTAACTATCATATTAAAGGCCATAAAAAACACTACCAAAATAACAATCTGCAAAATTTGGGGTAAACAGCCTGCCAACGGATTAATTCCCTCTTTCTTGTATAATTCCATTTGAGCCGTGGCTAAAGCTTGCTTATTGTCCTTAAATTGATCTTGAATTTTTTTTAATTTAGGCTGAATTAACATCATTTTTTTTGAGGCTTTTAAGGTCGGTAAAACCAAAGGTAGAAGTAAGAGTCGAATTAAGATTGTCACAATAATTACTGCCCAGCCGAAATTTCCCAGAAGATGGTAAAAACCAATTAGAGCATTAATAAAAGGGGCGAGTAAAATATTCATAGGTCTATTTTACCAGATCAATACCCCCTTTCTTAAAGGGATGACATTTACTAATTCGCTTTAAACCTAAAATTAAACCACCAACCGCCCCATATTTTTCTACGGCTTCTTTAGTATATTCACTGCAACTGGGAATAAATCGACAACCAGCGTGCCCCCAATAAGGAATCCGGCTATAAAAATTTAAGATTCCTAAGATTACCTTTTTCATCAAGAATATTCCTTTTAACTAAAAAAATACCACGAAAACCATTTTCAAACTTATCAAGATTTTGTCTAACCTCTTCAGCAATCAATCGTTTAATTTTATTTCTTATCACTGCTTTTTTAGAAATTCGTTTCGAAATAATAAAACCAAATTTTTTATTATTTATCTCCCGGTTATCACTGATTGGAATTTGTTTAAAAATTAAACCAAAATAAGGGTATTGTTTTAATTTTCCTTCCTTTTTAATTATCTCGAATTCCTTCCGACTAGTAATTCGATTAATCTTCTTGAGCATTTTAAACTGTTAATTTCGTTCGCCCCTTAGATCTTCTTCGTTTTAAAACATTTCTACCTGAGGTGGTAGCCATCCTTTTTAAAAAACCATGGACCCTAACTCTTTTTTTCTTTTTAGGTTGGTAAGTTCTTTTAGTCGACATATCCAATATTACCATATTACCCCTCTTTATCCACCGGTAAGTTAACAGGTCGAAGAGGGAGTTAGAATAAAATTAATTTGATCCCTTTTAAATTGTGGAAAACTCATTTATGATAGATCTGATTGAACCCCCCAGAAATCATCTTTTTAGTTTAATATGGACATCGAAAAACTTTGGAAGAATACACAGGAAGAGTTGAAAATAGTCATGGCGCCGGCAGTTTACCAAACTTTCGTGGCCAAAACCCAATTAGTTGTTTACCAAAACAACCATGCCGTTATTGCCTGTCCCAATACCTACTTGGCTGATATTAATTTAAAACGCTATTATGCTACTTTTAAAAACGCACTAGATAATCAAAGTCAAAGTAATAATACTTTAGAGTTTATTATCCAAGATCCAATCTCCAACTCTCCTTTAACCAGTCCACCCCCTCCTTTATTGGAATACTCTGCTCCTAAATTTAATCCCAATACCGGCCTCCACCCACGTTATACTATGGAAAATTTTATTGTCGGTAATAGTAATAATTTTGCCTATGCGGCGGCTCAAGCCATTATTCAAAATCCTGGCACAGCTTATAATCCATTCTTTGTCTGGGGTGGAGTAGGTGTTGGTAAAACACATCTAATTCAGGCCATTGGCCATGAATTATTTAAAAAATATCCATCATTAAAGATAAAATATTTTCCGGCCGAAACTTTTGGCAATGAACTCGTTGCTGCCCTGAAAGCCAAAAATATCAACCCATTTAAAGAAAAATATCGTCACTTAGATTGTATTTTAGTTGACGATGTTCAATTTTTGGCTGGTAAAGAATATATTCAGGAAGAATTTTTCCACACCTTTAACACTCTCCATATGAATGGAAAACAAGTGGTTTTAACTTCAGATCGGAAACCAAGTGAAATTGGCCATTTAGAGGATCGTTTAGTTTCTCGCTTTATGGGTGGTTTAACAGTAGATATTCAACCACCTGATTATGAAATGAGATTAGCAATTATTAAGCAAAAAATAGAGGAAAAACACCTTACCATTACTCCTGAGGCCGCTAGTTATTTAGCGGAGAATTTAACCTCTAATATTCGAGAAATCGAGGGTAAAATCCAAAAACTTATTGCCCAAACGTTAACTTTGAACAAAAAGGTGATAGATGAGGTGCCGCAAGAAAACTTTTCTACCCCTCTCAAAAACTTATCCCCACGTCATCTCATTTCTATTTGTGCCAAATTCTTTAATTTTAAAACTGGAGATATTTGCGGTTCCAGCCGTCGAAAAGATTTAGTTGCCGCCCGCCATATTACCGCTTACCTTCTCATCACTGAACTTCATCTGCCCTTAAAAGAAGTTGGCTATCTTCTGGGAGGACGAGACCATACTAGTATTATTCACGCTAGAGATAAAATCAGTTACGAGTTTTCCACTAATCCTCAAATGCAACAACTTATCAACCAAATTAAAAACATCCTTTAATAACTTATCTACTTATTCACATTTTTATTCCCATTTAAGGTTGAGTTTTTCCCACAAAGATTACCCCAAGTCTATCATCACTTATAGGATGAGTGATGTTTTTCGGATCATATTTTCCAATTTAAATCACTTTTTCACGTCCTTTTAAATTATTTTTCACGAATAAATTCATAATTACTAGTAATCTTTCTACTTTTTCACTTAATCTACTAATAACGCTACTGTTATTTAGATTATGTTAAGATATTCTATCTATGAAACTTTCTCTCCTGCAAGAAAATCTTAATTTAGCTCTAAACCATGTTTCCCGTTTTGTAGCTTTTAAAGCTCAATTACCTATTTTAGGCAATATTCTTTTAACCACTGACTCTGGCCGGCTTAAACTTTCAGCCACTAACTTAGAGCTAGGTATTAATTATTGGGTTGGGGCTAAAATTGATAAGGAGGGAACCATAGCTGTTCCAGCTCGGGAAATTACAGAATTTGTTTCTTATCTTGATCCGGGCAAAATTGATTTAACTCTTAATAGTAATCTTTTAAATCTAAAATCAAATAAGGCCGAATCTGACTTTACTACCTTTTCCCCAATTGATTTTCCAGTTCTTTCATCAGCTAATTCTAAGGATGGTTTTGAGATTGATTTTTCTGACTTAGCAGACCCCATTAACCAAATTACCTTTTCAGCAGCAACTGACGATACTCGTCCTGTTCTAACAGGTATTTTAGTTTGTTTTACTAAAGATAATTTAATTTTAGTGGCCACTGATGGTTTCCGTTTGTCATTAAAGGAAATTAAGCTTAAAAGTCCGATTAAAATGCCTTCAGGTAAAGATAGATTAACTCTTTTAGTTCCTGCCAAAGCCTTGATGGAAATAAATAAATTAGTTTCGCCTAATTCATTGATAAAAATTAGTATTGCTAAAGATGAACGACAAATATTTTTTATCATGGATAATTTAGAATTAGTTAGTAGTCTTTTGGAAGGTCAATACCCTGAATATCAGAAAATTATTCCTGAGTCATTTTCGACCACTATTGAGATAGATAAAGATGAATTAACCCAAGCTATTAAACTCGCCTCTGTTTTTGCAGCTCAGAGTGCTAATGTGGTGAAGATGAATATTAAGCATAATGTGGTGGAAATTTCAGCTAATGCTCCTCAGTTGGGCAAAAATAAGATTACTGTCGCCACTAAGATTAACGGTGATCCTATAGAGATTGCTTTTAACTATAAATTTATTCTGGATTTTATAGGAGCGGTCAAAGGTAAGGAGTTGGTTATTAAATTAAACGAATCTCTTACCCCAGGTTTATTTGCCGACGTAGCTGATCCAACCTACACCCATATCATTATGCCGGTCAGAATTCAGGGCTGAGAGTTAATCTAATTTTTTGCAATTTTCACCCGAATTGACCTTTGGATTATAAAACCAGTGCCATTTTTCGCTGTCGTATGTTTGGTAGAAACCATACTTCTCGGCATTTTTTACCAGCCAGTTGTAAACTACCTGCTCGTGGGCTGTCAGTGGTCTAGGGTTGCCACTAGAGTCATATCCGCCGAAATGAAAGTCTAGGGCCCTGCCGGTATGGTGTTGGGATTGGCCCGGAGCTTCAGCCCAATTAGAATTAGCCCTCAAAAGAGCCTGCTGGTCATAGTCTCTATAGGCCGCGTCCAGTAAAATTAGATCTTTATAATCGGTACCCTTTTCTTTTAGTAAATCATCCAGCATTACGTCTAGAATTTGGGCTACGTTCGGTTCTAAATAATCGCTATAGTTGTTACCGCCGCCATATTTTGTTTTAGCTAACTTTTTGGTGTTGAGTGATTTCTGGACGTTGAAGATACCGGGATAAGTGTCATAATAACCGATGTCATAAATGATAAAATTTAATCCCCGGCCGCCGTTTTTGTCAAAAACCGGCATTAAAGTCTTTTTACCTCCCAAAATTCTTTCTATATAGCAGATTGCTTTTGAGCTGGGAAGAGGACTAATGCCTGGTGTTAGGGTTGGGGTGATGGTTACGTCCGGTTGCTCTTGGCCGCCGTAGGCGGTTGGCGGCACCAAACCAGAGATTAAACTGCCGGTGTAAATTTGATAAACAAATAAACCAACAACCACAGCCACGACAATAACAGTAATTATTTTAGGAGTGACGGCGGCTAAAGCCAGCCCTGGCATAGTGGCTAAACCTTCAGTGAATTTAAGAGCTCCATTTAAAAAATTATGGCCCAAATGGTTAAGATTATGCCCTAACCACCTTTTAATTTCTCCTTGGTTTATGCCTAAATTATTAAGAATTTTTTTAAATCCATTGGCGATTATATTGCCGATGACTATGAAAGGGGCAGCTACCCCACTGGTTGCCTGCAATACCCCCTTAATGCCGGTATTGATACCCATGGTTAGATCCCTTTGAAAGTGGGTTGCAACCCGGTTTTGAAGTATCCATCCGACGTCTTGATTAACTATGGGGAGTCCAAGTTTTCGCCAGAAATGATTCCAATTTTGGACTTGTTTTAGCCTCTCTTGAAGCTTGGGTTGATTTTTAAGATAGGTAACCCACTGATCTATTTGTTGACTTAAGGAGAGAGAATAGGGTAACGCTGTCTTTAGATCCAACATCCGCCCTTTGATCAAGTCGTATTGAATCAACCATTCATTGAGGGAAATATTCAAGTCATTTTCTTCCGTCGGATAATAAGTTTTAGCGATAAATTCCGAATAATTATCAATTATTTCTTTTTGTTCGGGGGTAATTGTTTTTGTCTCGGTTTGGATTACTCCTTGAATTAATTGTTTTAACCGGTCTTGCCGGTAGTAATTAATTAATTGGGGATTGTTTTTGATAAAAGTTTTTATTTTAAGATCAAGGGTTTTGAAAACTAAAACTTCTTGAGAACCAACGGCGGTTGTTGTTAATCCTTGTTTTTTTAATTCTTCTTTTTGTTGGTCTAAAAGTTGAAAAATATCCAACTGATTGATTTGGATAACTTGTTCTAAGTCTGATTGTTGATTAATTTTGGTTCGAGTAATGAGAGATTGGTAAGTTTTTTCACTAAATTCCTTTTGGAAAATTAAAGGTGAATTTTGTTTTAACTCTTCATAAATTATTTGTTGTAGGTCATCCTGATAAGAGTGATTAATGGCCGATTCTATTTTCTGATTTATTTTAACTTCTGTTGGATTTAGGGGTAGATCATTAATTAACTTTGGAATAATTACTGTTTGATATTGATTCTTATCCTCTTGGTTGATATTTAATTTATCTAATCGTGGTTGAATTAGTTGAATTATTTCTGATTGGATTTTATTTTTAATCTCCTGAAATTTTTTTATCTCTGCCTCCAATATTGGTTTAATCTGAGGATTTTTTATTTCTCCTATCGCTGGTTGATCAAGTTTTTGAAAAATTTCCTTTTTCTCATTTTTACTCAAGTGAATTCCCGTTTGGGTTTCAATTTTAGTAATGATTTCCTGTTTAGCTTTTTTTATTAAATTTGTCTTGAATGTTAATAAATTTTTTACAGGTTCAAATTTGGTGATAGTAGCCGCAATTAAATCAGTTTTAATGGGTTTTTTCTCTGTCTTTGGCAAATTAGACAATTTAATTTCGGTAAATCGGGCTAATTTATCTTTATTTATTTCGGGAAAATTTTTTACAGTTTCCTTAATTAAGTTTTCTTTAAATTCATCTACCCTTTTTATGGCTTGATACTGTTTAATATAGCGCTTGACTAGTTTTTTAAACCACTCTTTATTGACCTGACTTTTAAGTTTACCTTCGTATTTTTCTATTAAATATTTTCGGGTAATTTCATCAATCATCTTCCCTTCGGCGATTATTTTTCTGATTTCGCTTTCAACTTCTTCTTCTATCTCCATTCTGATTGGACCAATGTCGCTTAAGATAGTGATCAAATCATTGAAACTTTTAATCCGATCCAAATTTTTGAAACCGTTAGTTTTAAGATATTGCAGGGCTTGGATAACTTCAAAAACATTAGGACTAAAATTAACCCCACTATCCCGTAACTGCTCTAATTTGGCTAAATCAATTATCATTAATAAATTATACTATTCCATTACCTAATAGTTTATCGTAATCTGTTGATTTATCGGCCTGAGCGGACTGTTTCACTAGTTCAATTTTAGCTAGAGGTGTTTTAGGTGGATTGGGTTGCGATAAATTATCAGTTTTAGAGGTTGGGACTTTGGTAAAAATTGGTTGAGATTTTTTTTGTAGCTGGGGTGGTTGGGGAATTTTTGGCTCGGGTGTTTGATTAATAAAAATTGGTTTAGGCAAATTTGAAGGGAGAGGTGATTGGTCTATCTCCTGTGTCAACCTTTTAAGGGTTTCAAATTTGTTCTCTCGGTCCTTAAATTCTTTCAGTTTTATTTTTTCATTTTTTTCCAACTCTTCAACTTTTTGCCTAAGAGGAATAACTACTTCCTGCCCAGATTCCTGAGGTGGGAGATGATTTGAGGCCGCTATTTCCTTCTTCTCTTGTTTAATTTTTAATAGCTCTTCGGGATTAGAAGTAATTAATTTATTTTCCTCTTCTGAGGCAATTACTCTAATAGCAACATGATTAGCTCCAGCAAAGAAAATACCCTCACCCTTATCGGCTGTTAATAGTAACTGTTTTTCTCCTTCTGATAGGTAAAAAACTTCACCTATCTGGTCAATGGCGGCACTATGTTGTTTTAATAGAATTTGAATGGCGCTATTAGTGACAATTTCTTTACCAAAATCTGTTTTCAAAAAGTCATCGACATCCTGAGTCACTGTAGTCACCCCAAGATAATATTTACGACCTCGCTTGACAATACTTCTAAGAAAATCGGCACTGTCAGGATATTTCATTAAATACCAAGCCTCGTCAACTATCATAAACCGTTTTCTCAAATCCTTTTTCACTATTGTCCAGATGTAATCCAGAATTATTTGCATTGCTATTGGTCGAAGACTTTCTTCAAGATTTTTGATACCAAAAACCACAAAGTTGCTTTTAAGATTGACGGTGGTTTTTTGATTAAAAATACCAGCGAACGAACCCTTAATGTATTTTTCCAGCCTTAAAGCTAAATTTTTTGATTCCTCATTCTCATTTCCTAGTAAAACTTTATAAATATCTTCTATTAATGGTGGTTCATTTTTTTGGGTTTCAGGGTCGCTGGTAATACCCTTACTTCGATAGGCTTCCATTATCGCCTTGTCTAAAATAGCCTCCTCATTTGGGTCCATTTTCCCCAGCATAATTTTGAATAGTTTTTGCAAAGTTAAAGCTTTGACATTAAGGGCATTTTCTCCTTCTTCGTTAATTAGTGATAAATCTAGGGGATTGATTTTTGATTCTTCATTATAACCAAAAGCGATATATTGCCCGCCGATCGCTTCAGCTAAGTCTTGGTATTCGTTTTCGGGGTCGATGATAATTATATCTATACCTAGCATTGCTGATCTAAGAGCTTCTAGTTTAACTAAGTATGATTTACCCGCACCAGCAGTGGCGAAAACAACTGAATTGTAATTTAACATGGTAAATCGATCAAAAATGACCAGAGAACCGTTGTGTTCGTTAATACCATACATGACTCCCTTATCATCGGATAAATCAGATGAGACGAAAGGAAAAGTGGTGGCTAACGATGTGGTATCCATATTGCGCAAAATGTTTAATTTATCACTACAAATCGGCAGTGTTGTTTTAAAACCATTTTCCATTCGGAGAGTAGCCCGTTTAGTATTTATCATTAAAGCACCTAAATTAGCCTCTAGATTTTTATTGATTTTATTTAATTCATTAATTGAATTAGCACTGATGGTAATGTATAGACCAAATTGGAAAAATCTTTCCTCCCCTCGAACTAAATCGGCCTGGAGATTTAAAGCGTCTTCTAATTTAGCTTGAGTCGCCGGATCAGCTACTCGACCCTGCTTTATATCGGAATTTAATTCAGCTTCCATTTCAGTAATTTTTCGTCTTAAATCATCAAGAACCTCTTTACCATTGGCAGGAAAGATATACATAGATACATTTAATGCCGCATCAAAGTTTATCAGTGGTGATAACCAACCCATATCAACAAAACGGGGATAGGATACTACCAGGAGGGTGCGATAATAGCGATTATCAATTCTAATAAAGTCGTAGTCGACCTCTAAAGCTCCTGGAGCGATAATATCTTTGGTGGTAACTATTCCCGAATTGAACTGCTTTATTTGATTAGAAGATTGAGGGTTAGTTTCTTTCGTGGTTGGTTTTTTAATTATTTTATCTAAAATTCCCATAGTTTTTATACAGTTTTTAATTTAGCTTCAATTATTGGTGCCTGGTAATCCATATTTTCAATTTTCTGTTGATCGGCCACTTCCTCATTGTAGATACTATAAAACAATTCGATTATTTCTTTATTATTGAGCGGTTTAATATCTAATCCTATTCGCGAAAAAAGACGGATAAGATGATCTCGTTTAGTTTCTAAGCTTGGTTTAGCCTTACTTAAAACGGTTTGCTTATCCAAGGTTCTTTTACTTCCTCGAGGAACTAAAGCACCAATACCCAGTTCGTAAACAGAAAATGGAATCACTAAATAAAATGTTTTAGATAAAACCTCATTTCTTTTAACCGTTTCTTCAATAAATTTTTGGTAAGATTTAATCCTCTCTTTTAAAAGAGGATGATTTTGTTGTTTTTCGTAATTTTTAAGATTTGATAAATATTGGGAAATATCTTTCATTTTGGTTCGGATGACTATCTGAATAGGGAAATTAAGTGAATTTAAAATATTGCCATAGGCATAAACTAGGGCTAATTGTTCCTTTTCTGATAAAAGATCAAAATTTACTGAAGAAACCTGAAGAATCATAACACAGTTACCATCCTTTAAAAGGACAATATCGTCAATAATATCTTCAATCGGCAAATGTTCTTGAGTAGTGCCCTTGATAGCAATTTTTAACGGATCATTAACCATATCTTTAGATTAATAATACTTGTTTTTTTTATTAATTACTAATTATTACTAATAATTCTAATCGGCTGAACAATATTTCCGTTAAGATTAATATTAACCCGATCGAAATTATGGTTTTCATATTCACAGATAATAAGATATTCCCCATCTTGAAGAGGACTGGCAATTCTAAATTGTCCTAAAGAATTAGTTTTGAGGACCCGAGCCGAATTACCGTGCTGATCTTGAATTTCTACAATAGCTCCGTCAATAATTTTACCCATAGCATCAGTTACCATACCGACAACTAAATTGGGAATCTCGGGGATATCAGGCATGGGAATTTTACCAAAAACAGCCTTACCGGTTGCCTGAAGCTTTTCTGTTTTTAAATTTAAGTTAGCTTTCTGATCACGCCAATTTTCCTCAGTGGCTGGCTCTAAACTATTTTCCAGGTCGATTATAGTTTCCATTTGGGAGACCTTTTGGGCCTTTTCTTCTTCTTTTTTTTCTTGCTGTTGTTTTTCGGTTTTTTTAATTGACTTTACTGAAGGTAGATTGTTAATAAAATCTTTAACTTCGCCTTTATTATTTAAAGGTCTGACCTTGCCATCAAATTCTTCCTTACTTGTTGTTTTTCTTGTTTCCTCTATTAAAATACCGCTAGCCACTGGCTGGGAACTGTCTTTTTGAAAAAGGTAGATAGTTGGGGTGAAAATAACTTTAAAAAAGGAAACAAGCCAATACTCTAACGGTTTATCTTGATATGGGATGAAAGCGAAAGCTAAACCGATTCCTGCCGAGGCTAACATGAGAGGCCAACGTAAAAGGACATGAATTTTAGTGGCATTAATTAGAAGAGCCAAGATTATGCCCGCCGCCGCCTTAAAAAATTGTTTTAAAGTCATTTCCCCTACTAATTTAAATTCATAGGATGAAATTTGTTGCGGAATTGGATGTTGGGCCATTAATTAATTCTATCGTAAATTATTTATGATTTGTAATTTATGATTTACAATGAGATATGTCTCATTTAGTAGTAGTGGATGGTCATGCTGTTGCTCATCGAGCTTATCATTCTATCCCTCCTTTAACCCATAATGGTCAGCCGGTCAATGCCTTGTATGGTTTTTATTCTATATTGCTTTCGGCTGTCGATACTCTTAAACCGAATTATTTGGTAGTTTGTCTTGATTCTCCAGGTCCAACCTTTCGACAGTCAGAATATTTAGCTTATCGGGCCAGACGTCAGCCAACTGAACATAATTTAGTTATTCAGCTACCCCAAATTCCTCTTACCCTAGAAAAAGCCCATATCCCTAGTATAAGTTTAGGTGGTTATGAGGCTGATGATTTGATTGCCAGTTTAATAGTTCAACATCGTGATCAAATTGATCACTCGACGATTATTACCGGTGATCAGGATTTAATGCAATTAGTTGACGATCAAACAAATCTTTTTATGCCCGCCTCGAGGGGTCTATTAGAGGCGAAAATTATTGGCCCTGCCGAGGTGAAGGAAAAATTGGGAGTGGCCCCGGTTCAAGTAATCGATTTAAAAGCCTTGATGGGTGATCTATCAGACAATTACCCAGGTGTTCCCGGTATTGGTCCTAAAGCAGCTGTTAATCTCTTAAAACAATTCAATAGTCTTGATGAGGTTTATAGTAATATTGATAAAATTCAACCTTCTCTTGCTGGAAGATTAATAAGTTATAAAGATTCGGCCTATTTGTCAAAAAAATTAGCTACATTAGTCAATAATATTCCCCTCAATTTTGATCTTAATACTGCTGAATTTACTAATGATACAATAGCGGGACTGTTAGATTTATTTAAGCAATACAATTTTAAGTCTTTATTAAACCGTTTAAAAAAGAATAAAAAAGTCGAAAAATTATCTTTATTTTGAAATTTATTTATGCGAGTAGCTCTGGTTCATGATTATTTAAAGGAATACGGTGGAGCTGAGAGTGTTCTGGAGGTTTTATCGGAAATTTTTCCTCAGGCTCCTATCTATACCACCGTTTACTTGCCTGAATTTTTTGGACCTCACCGCTCCCGTTTGGAGACCAAGTGGCGGGGACGGATTCGAACCAGTTTTTTTCAAAATTTTCCCTTAGTTGCTAAATTAATTAGCCCCCTTCGTTTTTTTAGTCCCCTGACTTTTCGCTCTTTTGATTTCAGTGGTTTTGATTTAATTATTACTTCAGCCACCGGGGCTTATTTTCCTAATTCATTAAATAAAAAATCGGCCAAGTTATTTTGTTATTGCCATACTCCTCCACGTTATCTCTATGGATTGCCGACCGCCCGTAATTTTAGTAAAAACCCATTACTACGGCCGATTATTGATTTGGTAAATTGCTTCTGGCGCCGCCTCGATAAAAAGTATGCTACTAACGTTGACCAATATATTGCTAATTCAGCTACCACTGCCGCCAGAATTAAGAAGTTTTATAACCGCGACGCTGTTGTTATTAATCCCCCGGTTAATTTACCCCAACTTCCAAACTCACGATCTACGATCCACAATCTACGATCTAATTTTTATCTCACCGGCGGCCGCCTAGCTCGAGCTAAACGTTATGATGTGGCTATTCAGGCTTGTAATCAACTTGGCCAGCCATTAAAAGTTTTTGGTCGTGATTTTGCTGGTTATTTGGCAGAATTAAAAAGTATAGCTGGTAAAACAATTGAATTTATTGGTGAGATTGATGATCAAACTAAATTCAAATTATATTCCCAAGCCAAAGCTTTTATTTTTTGTTCTGACAATGAAGATTTTGGGATAATGCCGGTTGAAGCCAATGCCTGTGGCTGTCCAGTGATTGCCTATAGAAGCGGCGGAGTAGCAGAAACTATTATTGACGGCAAAACAGGTATTTTTTTTAATGATCTTACTGTTGATTCTTTAGTTGAAGCTATCAAAAAATTTGAAAAAATGAAATTTAATTCTCGAGATTGTCTCACTCAAGCCCAACGTTTTTCTAAAAAGATTTTTATCAAAAATCTACAATCTTTGATCTCTGATCCACCTCTCCACTTCTAATCCAGCCTGACAGCCCTCGCCGGCAGCCGTAACAGCTTGTTGGTAGTTAATATTGTCGCAATCACCAGCGGCAAAGATTCCCGGCATTGAAGTCATCATTTTGTATTGCGAGTTCTGGCATATAATAATATGCCCATTATCATCAGTAGCGACTAGATCTTTAACGAAATCAGTTGCAGGTTGGTAGCCAATGGCGACAAATAAGCCATCTAATTTTAAAATTTTTTCCCCACCAGTTTTGTTATTTTTTAGTTTTATAGTTTGTAATTGAGTTGACGAAGCCTGAATATTGGGGTTTAATTCAATAACTTCTGTATTCCAAATTATTTCAATTTTAGAATTTTTAAGGACCCTTTTTTGCTCAGCTAAACTGGCTCTTAATTGATCCCGGCGGTGAATTAGATAAACTTTGCTGGCTAATCTTGATAAAAAATTAGCTTCACCGCAAGCAGTATCACCACCGCCAACTACAGCCACAGTTTTATTTTTAAAAAAGGCGCCATCACAAGTAGCACAGCCGGAGATACCCCGACCAATCAATTCTTTTTCTTTTGGTAAACCAAGCCATTTTAAAATTGATCCAGTTGCCAAAATAACCGCCTTAGATTGAATTTCCTCCCCGTTTTCTAGTTCATTAAGAAAATAATGATTTTTATCAGACCAGGGGTTAATTGTTTTTACTACCCCAGTTTTAATTTGACCACCCAAATTTTTTAATTGGCTTTGCATGTCCATCATCAATTTAATACCACCAATACCATGAGGGAACCCTGGATAGTTTTCTACCATGGTAGTTAAGGTGAGTTGTCCTCCCGGCTGATTACCGGTAATAACAATCGTTTTTAAACCAGCGCGAATGTTATAGATTGCGGCTGTCAATCCAGCTGGCCCAGAACCAACAATTAAGGTATCATAAATTTCGCCCATATTTTTACAATCGATTGATTACTAATTTATAATTCACTTATGAATTTCATTTTAACATTTGTTCCCCTCCTTATTAAAGAGAAGGGTTGAGGAGAGATTGATGCCTGAGTTACCTGAAGTGGAGACTATTCGTCGTCAACTTAAACCTAAAATTGTTGGTAAAACTATTATTGGAGTGAAAATTTTCTGTAATAAGTCTTTTCAGGGCGATCCTAAGAAAATTATTGGCAGAAAAGTCCTGGCTCTTAACCGGGTAGGTAAACAATTAGTAATTGATTTATCCGGCAATTTAGTTATTCTAGTTCATTTTAAAATGACAGGTGGTTTCTTTTTTCAACCTAATAAATACACCCGAGTGGCCCTGTATTTAAGTTCTCCCTTTATTAAACAAAGGAAATCTACCCGCCATCCAGCAGGAAGCTCGTCGCCTGACAAAAAAGAGGGTTTTGAAGGATTTTTTTTCTCCGACCCGCGCAAATTTGGCTGGCTGAAAGTTTTAACCAAGAGATCTTGGTTGTCTTATCAGAAAAATTTAGGAATGGATATCCTTTCATTTAGTTTTACTCCAGAATATTTTTATCAACAGTTACAAACCAGTTCCCGACCGATTAAACAAGTTTTACTTGATCAAACAAAGATGGCCGGCGCTGGCAATATTTATGCCAATGAGGCCCTGTTTCTAGCCAAAATTCATCCTCTAACTTCTTCTAGGGATATTCCCCGTGATCAGGCCTATAGTTTGAATCACTATCTAAAATGGGTAATAATGGATTCAATTTCACATAACGGCTCGACTGCCCGCGACCGAGGTTATCTTCAACCTAATGGCCAAAGTGGCTCCCACCAAAATTATTTTCATGTTTATCAGAAGGAAGGTGAGAAGTGTTCGACTTGTTCTGCTAAAATTAAGAGACTTAAAATTGGCGGCCGGTCGACTTTTTATTGCTCTAAATGTCAAAAGATAAAATAAAAACTATTGTTTTTGATATTTGTGATGTGGTTTGGGATTTGACTCCGTCGCGTAATGAATTTTATACGGAAGTTAGCCAAATTTTTCATCAAGATTTGTTTTCAGTTATGGAAGATTTTTTAAAAGTTTATCAACAGCTGCAGCTTAATCAAATGACGCTTAGAGACTGGTTTGAACAGAAGGGGGTTAATTACTCCCAAAAACAAATTAATAATTTAATCGAAGCTATTTATCAAGATGACAAATTTATGGGTTATTTTAACCAGGAAGTTATTGATTTGATATCAGAGTTGCGAAGATTTTGTCAAGTTGGTTGCCTTTCAAATATAGAAAATTTTCTTGGAAAATATTTTGAAAAACATTTTAATCCTCTTTTTGATTACACTATTTTTTCTTATAATATAGGTCATCGTAAACCTGAAATAGAAGCTTATCAGGAGATTTTTAAAAAAATTAATTGCTCTCCCGAGGAGGTAGTTTTCATTGATGATAAGGAGCGTAATCTTATCCCCGCCCGCCAAACAGGTTTCAACTGTCTGCTTTATACTAATTCTGCCCAGCTTAAAACTGATCTCGAAGAGTTTTTGCTATAATTCCTCCATGCCTGAAATTGAAGGGTTTATTTTTGATGTAGGCGGTGTTTTGTTTAAAACAGATAGATTTTGGCGGGATGTTTTTCCTGAAATAGGTCGGCGGGTAAAAGAATTGCCTTCACAGCTTATCCAGCGTTATCGTCAAAAAGAAACTAATTTTGAAACTATTCCCAGTAATGGTTGTAATTTTAGCCGATTAGCAGCCGTTCTTGATTTAAATATCTCTTCTCAATATCTTGAAGAGATGATTAATAAGTTTTTGGGGAAAGAAAAGTTATTTCGGTATTTGGATGCCAATGTTATCGCTCTGGTCGGCGAGGTGAGACAACGCGGCTATCAGGCCTTTTGTCTTTCTAATGTTGCTAATTTTTTTGATAATTATCTCAAAAATAACATTAATCCCTTGTTTGACCAGTCTTTTTATTCCTACGAAATAGGTCTCCGCAAACCTTGTCCAGAAATTTATGAAGCCGTTCTTAAGAAAGTTGAAATTTCCCCTCAACGGCTGGTTTTCATTGACGACCGGCAGAAAAATCTTGATTATCCTTATCGCATCGGTATCAATTGTCTGCTTTACACCAATCCGACCCAGCTCAAAACTGATCTCAATAAATTTCTATAACTTTTTGTCGCTCTTCCTTTTTCAATGGGATCTGCCTGCCGGCAGGAGAAAGGTTTTTATTTAATTAATCCTATCGGCATATACCAACTGAACGGTTTTTGGCACAATGGGCATTTGGTTGGCGGGGTTTTGCCTTTATGAATATAACCACAGTTGAGACATTTCCATTCCAATTCCGTTTCTGAATTGTAAAGAGTGTCGTTGTCTAGTTTAGTCGCCAAAATTATATATCTTTCCTCGTGCAGTTTTTCTACCTCTTTTAATTTGCCGAACAATCTGGCTGGTTCTGACTCTCTTTCTGTTTGAGCTATTGTTTCAAAATTAGGGTACATTTCTGTCCATTCATAGTTTTCCCCCTTAGCCGCTTCTCGTAGATTTTCGACTGTACTGTGGGAAAAAGGAGTAATGGTTAAATCACCGGCGGTCATTACTGGTTCGGTAATTAATTCGAATAGTTCACCAGCATGAACCCGCTCATTTTCAGCTGTTTCTTCAAAAACCCGGGCGATAAATTCCTGATCTTGTTTTCGGGCAATTTTCGCAAATTGAGTGTATTTATTTCTTGCCTGTGACTCACCGGCAAAAGCTTTCAGAAGATTTTGTTGCGTTTGACTCATAACTTCAGTATACCTTATTCACTTATTTTTCAAAAGGATTTGGTTTAGCAGAAGCATTTTGCGGATTTAATTGGATATTAGTGGCGCTAATACTGCCATCACTATTATCTGTGCCGAAGATCATTACTTTTTCTCCTATTGTTAAATCAGCTATATTTGTAATTTCTGCCTTATTTACAATTGTTTTATCGGTTAATAATATGATTTTACTTGAACCATCGGCCATTTTAATAGTAATACTTTTATCATCAATACTAACTACTTCACCATTAATAATTTTGGTCCGATCTCTGGTCATTGGCTGGTTTTCTCGTCCCCTAAACTGAAAGGTTCTTCTAGCTATACTTCTTTTTTCTCCAATTTTATATCCTATACCACCGCTAATAATGGCAATAATGAAAACTAAACCAACAATGATGATTAAGTGTTTATTTTTATTTTCTTTTTTCATAACTCTGAATATAATCCTTCATCATGAATTATATCTGAAAGTTTTCTTTCCATTAGTTAATTCCGTTAATTTTGTTTATAATTAAACATGGCCGATTTTAGTCCGGACGTTTTGTATAGTAATGACAATTCGCCCCTTTCACCGCCGATTCAAGATCTAATTAGGCAGTATCGAGAGAGTTTCCTAACCAAACCTAGAGGGGAAATAGCCACCATCCATGTTGACGAAATCGCCTCTAAGGTTGCCTTTCTTTATGAAAGAATAAGAAAAATTATTGATTGGAAGGAAGACAATTTACTAAGACGGTCGGCAATTGAAAGAATTCTTAAACGGAATTTAATCGGTGAAGTGTCTAAATTTAAACCGATTTTCAAAGCCGATGAAGCGACTTTGGGGGAAAGATTGGTTTTAGAACTGGTGCGGGGCGGTCATCTGCCTAATAACCAGATTCCTGAAGAGAAAATTAATGAAGTTCAAACGGCTCTGAAAAAGTATATTTATTTTCTTAAAAATATTCCCCTGGTAACTTCCTTTGTCAATAAAAAGAAAATTAATCTCTTCGATTGGATTTTGGAAGTAGCCGCCTGTGAGATAGAGGAAATTGTGTCGCCGGCAACTAAAGAAAATCTGCTAATCGAAACCATGACGGCTTTGATGAATGAGAGAATTCGAGTAATGCCTGAATTGGCGTTAAGCGACGAGGAAAAACTGACGCAGACTTATATTGCCGTTCATCGGACTTTGTTTGATTTGGACGATTCTTTGATTACCTACCGCTTATTAAAGCGCCGTTATCCTCAATGGACTAATCCGAGTGAGACGTTTATTAGCGAGACAGCAGTTAATATTTTTTCGCTCTGGGAAAGTTTAGAAAAGGAATTAAATCATCCCTTATCGAAAGATTTTTTTGATATTTGTGACAAAACTGATACTATTTTTATTCTTTTGGGAGATATTTTGGATCATTTTAAAGATGAACCAGATCAGCTAGAGGCGGCTTTAGCGAGTGAAGAACGGTTAAAAGCTTTATTGTCCCGATTTTATCAAAAAAGGCGCCAAACGTTAAAATCCCGTCTCTTTAAAATCGCCATTTTTTCCAGTTTATCAGTTTTAATTTCCAATTGTTTTAGTTATTTTATTGTCGAAGTACCATTGGCTCTTCTTCTCTATGACAGATTTAGTTTAATAGCGACCATTGTTGATTTTATTCTGCCGGCCACGGCCATGTTTTTGTTAGTGGCGATTATCAAACCACCGTCAGCTACTAATTTTAAGAAAGTAGTCGAATTAACTTTTAATTTTGTTTATTCCAGTCGGGAGAAAAATATTTACGAAATTAAACCTAAAAAGAAAACCAGTTTATGGACCACTTTTTGGATTGCTTTATTTTATCTTATTGGAGGGACAGTTTTCTTTGGTTTAGTTGCTTGGGGTTTTTATAAAGCTAAAATTCCCGTAATTTCGGTTATTTTAGACACCGTAGTCATTGCTATTAATGTTTTTGCCGCTCTCTTAGTTAGAAATAAGGCTAAAGAGATTACTGTTGAAGAAAAAACAACCTTTTGGGAATTTATTCTAGACACGATTTCTATTCCGGTAGCCCAAGTTGGCTCATGGCTGGCGAGAAAATGGAAGGAATATAATGTCGCTGCCGCCTTTTTTAATGCCGCCATTGAAATGCCAGTAATTACCATTATTGGGTTTATTGAAGACTGGCGGACTTTTCTCCGTGAGAAAAAAGGTAGTTTACATTAAGTTTTATGAGTGGTTTTTTGGTAATCTTCGATAGCGGCTTTTAAGGCATCAACGGCCAGAACTGAACAGTGGATTTTGAGAGCTGGTAGACCATCGAGAGCTTGAAC
>DAOTMI010000003.1:0-64470 GCA_035450165.1 Candidatus Woesebacteria bacterium | reverse complement strand
AATTTATTAGTCCAGGGAATCAAGATTATTTTTATTTTAATCATCGCCGGGCTGATTGATTGGTTGTTAAAAACTTTTATTACTAAATTTATTAACAGTAGAATCAAAGGAAAGATGGTCGATGGAAGAAGAAAGAAAAAAGCCGCCACCCTAATCGGAGTTTTTTACGGCATAGTGAATTTTATAATTTGGCTGGTAGTTAGTTTAATGATTTTGTCAGAGTTTAGGGTAAACATTGCTCCAATTTTAGCCAGTTTGGGTATTGCCGGTTTGGCAGTCAGCATGGCGGCTAAAGATATTATTGCCGATTTTATCGCCGGTATTTTTATTCTTTTTGAGGGTCAATATTATGTGGGTGATAGAATTAAGATTATTGATCATGAAGGTGTAGTTGAGGAAATAACTCTGAGGAAAACTGTTATTAGAGATAGCCACGGTATTCTTTATTTCATTCCCAATAGTCAGATTAAAATAGTGGCTAGGCAACCAGAAACTAATCACTAAATTGGCTATTGTAGAGATCGGCATAAAAACCGTTAGCGGCTAAAAGCTCCCGATGGGTCCCTTTTTCGATAATTGTTCCGTGATTCATTACCAAAATAAGATCAGCATTGCGGATGGTGGATAAACGATGGGCAATAACAAAACTAGTCCGGCCTTTCATTAGTTTCTCCATAGCATTCTGAATAAGTTGTTCCGTCCGGGTATCAACACTGCTCGTCGCTTCATCTAAAATAAGAATCTTAGGATTAGCCAGAAAAGCACGAGCAATGGTTAACAATTGTTTTTGCCCTTGAGAGATATTGGTTGCTTCTTCGTTAATAACCATGTTGTAACCCTTAGGTAAAGTTCGGATAAAATGATCAGCATAAGCCATTTCAGCTGCTTTGATAATTTCTGCCTCAGTGGCTCCCTCCCGGCCGTAGGCAATATTATCTCTAATTGGGCCATGAAAAAGCCAAGTATCTTGGAGGACCATTCCAAATAGGCGATGAAGATCACAACGACGCATTTGGGTGATGTCAACACCGTCAATTAAAATACGGCCGCTGTTGACTTCATAAAAGCGCATTAATAGATTTACTAGGGTGGTTTTGCCGGCACCGGTAGGCCCGACGATAGCAACCATTTGTCCAGGTTTAACGTCAATGTTCATATCCTTAATCAGGATATTGTCGTGACTATAGCCAAAGTAGATATGGTCAAATTTGACTGCTCCTTTAATATTTTTAATAACCACCGGATTGGTTACTTCAGGTGTTTGTTCCTTTTCGTCTAAAAGTTCGAAAACCCGTTCAGCTGAAGCGATTGCTGACTGAATAATATTGGTAATAGTTGCTATTTGAGCAATCGGCTGGGTGAATTGGGAGGCATATTGAATAAAAGCTTGAACATCGCCAAGGGTAATCATTCCCTGAGTAGCCATAACTCCGCCGGCCACCGCTACCAAAATATAGCCTAGATTACCAACAAAGCGAGTTAACGGTAAAATAATGCCGGAAACAAATTGAGCCCGCCAACTGGATCGATAGAGACGGTTGTTAAGTTCAATAAACTCAGTAATAGCTGTTTCTTCATGACCGAAGGCTTTAATAATTTTATGTCCAGTATACATTTCCTCAACATGACCATTAAGATCACCCAGAGATTTTTGTTGGTTTCGGAAGTAAATTTGGGAGCGTTTGGCAATACCGCCGACTATGAACAGAGTCAAGGGTACCGTTGCTAAAACAATTAACGTAAGACGCCAACTAATAGATAACATCATAATAAGAACGCCGATAAGAGTAGTGGTGGAAGTAATTGTTTGGGAGACCGACTGCTGAAGAGTTGAGCCAAGATTGTCCATATCATTAACAGCTCGGCTTAGAATTTCGCCATGAGTTCGGCTGTCAAAATATTTCAGTGGTAATCGGTGGAGTTTTTCATCAACTTCGTTGCGGAGTTTATATATTGTCCGCTGAGCTACACCCGACATCAAATATTGTTGAATAAAAATAAAAAGGGCGCTAAATAAATAAAGGACCAAAAGAGTGAGCATGATTCGGCCGATATAACCCCATTCAATTCCGGGAACGGGCAAGAGTTGAAGGGACAGGGAGGGATTTTGGGCCAATTGTTGTTTAATTATTTGATTGCGGGCTTGGATAGCAAAGCTGCTGATGAGATTATTAAAAAGTTTAGTGACAGCTTTGCCTAGGATTTTAGGCCCAAGGATATTAAAAACAGTTCCTAAAATAGCCGCTATTGCAACAAATATGAGTCGTTTTGCTTCTGGTTTAAAATAACCAGCCAATCTTTTAAGAGTTCCTTTAAAATCCTTAGCCTTTTCAAATCTACCAAACCTGGCGCCAAAACCACCGTGGCCTCTGTGTTTTAATCGATGATCACTGGTAGCTTCGCTCATAAAGACTCCTTTATTTCAGCAGCCGATAATTGAGATGACACAATATCCTTATAAACACGGCAAGTTTGTAATAATTGTTTGTGAGTGCCTAAACCGACAATTTGACCATTATCAAGAACAATGATTTGATCGGCATCCATGACCGTGCTGACCCGCTGGGCCACGATGATAGTAGTTGAGTTTTGGGTTTCTTGTTTTAAGGCCGAACGTAATTTGGCATCTGTTTTAAAATCTAAGGCAGAAAAAGCGTCATCGAAGATATAAATTTCTGGTTGACGAACCAAAGCTCGAGCAATTGACAAACGTTGAATCTGGCCACCCGAAAGATTAGTTCCCCCCTGGGCAACATGGGCATTAAATCCATCCGCCATTTTGCTAATAAATTCGATAGCTTGAGCAATTTCGGCCGCATGAGTAATTTCCCTTAAAGTAGCATTTTTCTTGCCGTAGCGGATATTATCGGCAACAGTGCCGGAAAAAAGGATGGGTTTTTGAGGAACGAAGCCGATTTTAGCCCGTAAAGTAGCTTGGGTCATTTGACGAACATCAATAGCGTCGACTAAAATTTGGCCTTCTTGGACATCGTAGAAACGAGGGATGAGGTTAACCAGGGTTGATTTACCAGAACCAGTACCGCCAATAATGGCGGTTACCCGCCCGGGGGAAGCTGTAAAAGTAATATGGGTTAAGGCTGGTCGTTCGGCCCCATGGTAGCTAAAAGTAACATTTTTAAACTCTACTACTCCCCTAAGATGGGTAGCCGGTAATTCTTTTTTAGGATCCTTAATATCGGGTTTTAATTCCAGAATTTCATTGATTCGTTTGGCTGAAGCCTCGGCTCGAGGGATCATAATAAAAAGGACAGCTAACATTAAAAGGGAAAAAAGGATTTGAACAGCATATTGGAGAAAGGCGAACATAGCCCCAATTTCTAAATGGCCGCCAGCTACCCGATGACTGCCAAACCAAATTATGGCAACAGTCGACATATTGATTAAGAGCATGATAATCGGCATCATGGTAGTTATTAATTGATTGACCCGGATAGCGACGTTAGCGACATTTAAATTAGCCAAATTAAATCGGTGTTCTTCATGTTTTATTCGATTGAAAGCTCGAATGACCCGGACTCCGGTAAGGTTTTCGTTAAGAATTAGATTTAATTTATCCAGCCTAGTCTGCATGGTGGTGAATAAGGGAATAGTTTTAGAGAGAAGAACCGTCACAATAATCACTAAAATCGGTACCATAGCTACTAATATCCAAGACAGACCAACATCTTGGTCAAGAGCTAAAATGATGCCGACAATTAAAGTGATAGGAGTAGTGATAATAACAGAAAGTGTCATAACTACGAGTTGTTGAATTTGAGTAGTGTCATTGGTGGTTCGGGTGATTAAGGAAGCAGTACTGAGATGATCAAATTCATGAAGGGAGAAATGTTGGATTTTAGTAAAGATTTCAGCTCGGAGCCGTTGGCCCATACCATTAGCTATCCGAGAAGAGAAAAAAATGCCGGCAATAGCACAGATAGTACCGACAATAGCCACTAGCGCCATGATGCCGCCAGTCCGCCAAATGTAATTAGTATTAAAGGCGGCAATACCTTTATTCACAATATCAGACATTAAATTGGGTAGGTAGAGATTAGCAGAAGCTTGGCCAATAGCTAAAATGACAACAAAGATCAGAGATAGACCAGCCGGTTTAAGAAAACGTAAAAGTTTAATCATAGAGATTGACTTATGACAATGGATTGATTATACTACCTAATAGTTAGAAAGTTTAATTAAAATATAATGGAAGATATTGCCCTCGAGCTAATAGAGACCTTATTCCAAATTGCCAGGCTGGTGAAAAATAAAATATCTTTCACCAATAATTCTACTTGCTTGAGTGCCCTGCAATTATATGCTTTAAGGTATATTGATAAGCATCAAGAAGCATCTATGGGTGATATTGCCGATTATTTTACTATAGAGTTACCGTCAGCCACCAGTTTAATTAATAAATTGGTAAAGGATAAATTGATTGTTCGTTGTGAGGGTAAGAACGATAGACGAAAAGTTAGATTAATCTTGACGCCTAAAGGGAGAAAAACATTGCAACGAATTCAAAATCGCAGTAAATATAATTTAAGGAGAGTTCTGACTGATTTATCAGAAAAAGAGCAATTAGATCTTTTAGCTATTTTACAGTCCCTACAGGAGAAATTAAAAAATTAATGAAAAGAATTCAAGGTTGGATCATTATCATCATTGTTTTGATGGTGGGAGGCGGTGGTTGGTTGATTAATAAACAAACGGTGAGTAAAAAAAATAATTTAACAAGTCGAGCCACCACGATTGCTTCAGTTCAATTTGTCGATTCGTTAATAACCGCTGACGGCTCAGTAGTAGCCCAAAATCAGGCTAAACTTAATTTTCAGGCCGGAGGGAAATTAATTCGCCTGCCTTTTAAAGAGGGAGACAGAGTCCGAGCCGGTCAGACAATTGCTCAGTTAGATACTTATATTCTCCAAAGGCAATTAACAGTGGCTCTTAATAATTACCAGTTAACTAGAGATGCCTTTGATCAAACCCAGCAGAATGCTGCCGATAATGTGCTGCGTTCGCAAGTAGCCCCAACTTATACCAAAACTAATGCTGATTTTACTAAGACAGTCGACGATGCTTTAAGGCGTATTTTGAATCAAAGCCAAATTACTCTAGACAATTCAGTTATTAATGTGGAATTGGCTAATTATGCCTTGCAGCTGTCAACTTTAATTTCGCCGATTAGTGGCATTATTACCCATGAAGATGTAAGTGTGGCCGGGGTTAACGTGACTCCGGCTACCACCTTTGTAGTTGCTGATCCCGATTCAATAGTTTTTAGAGCTAATGTTTCAGCAGCCAATATTTACTATGTTACTGACGGCAGTCCGGCCACTTTAATTTTAGACGGCCTTCAAAACAAACTAGAAGGAACAGTAGCTAGAATTTATCCTTCAAAAGTGGTTTTGAATAACGGCCAAACTTTTTATCAGGTGGATATTGTGAGTGATGATCTAAGAAAACTTGGTAAATTGGACGAAATGGGACGAGCGATTATTAAGACTAATTCGGAAAATGTAGCTTTGGTACCAGCTTGGACAGTAATCGGTGGTGGATATATCTGGACTAACAATAAGGGGGTTTGTGAGTTAAAGAAGGTGACTGTCGGGAAAATTCACGGAGACCAAATGGAGGTTCTCAGCGGTTTGAATCCGGGTGATGAGATTATTATTGATCCCCAGTTAATTTCAAATCAACAGTACTCATATTTATGAAAACAATAATTGCTCTTTTAAAAAATCCTAAGTTTTGGAAAATAACAAGTCTAATTTGTTTATTGCTAGTGATTATTGGCAGTTATTTTTATTATCAGAAAACTGTCGATCGGGTCTTTATCAGTAAATCGGTTATTCAGGCACCGGTTATTACTGTTTCCCCGAGTTTAACCGGCAAGGTTACTGAAATAAGTGTTAAAGAAGGGCAGATGGTTGAGACTGGTGATAAATTAGCTGTGGTAGGATCAGAGGTTTTAAGAGCTGAAACTGATGGTTTAGTTATTTCGGCGAATGATTTGACTGGTTCAACTGTTAATCAGGCAACCCAATTGATTCAAATGATTAGGCCGGTTAATATGAGAGTTGTAGGCACCCTCGATGAGAATAAGGGTTTAAATAAAATTAAGGTTGGTCAGGTAGTTTCTTTTACCATTGATGCTCTACCAGGTAGGATTTTTTGGGGGTATATTGACGAAGTTTCCCCGAGTGCTTTAGTTCCGATGTTTTCTTTTTCAACTTCGAGTGAACGAACTACCCAACAATTTACAGTTAAAGCTAAATTTAATACTTCTGCTTCTCCAGAGATTAAAAATGGTATGTCGGCTAAAATGATAGTTTATACAAGAACCAGATAGAAATTGGCCTAAGTTTGATTTTGTCCTATAGTAGCTATAAAATACGGCATGTTGTCTAAAGAAGCTGTTGAAGATAGAAATTTAATCGATAGGGCTTATGATTTTGCTGAATTTCATCATCGAGGTCAGTTGAGGGCTGGGGGTGAACCTTATTTTACCCATTGTGAAGCGGTTTATCGGATTCTAAAAGATGAATTTGGTCTTAATGACGAGAATATTCTCGCCGCCGCTCTTCTGCATGATATAGTGGAAGATACAACTATTGATTTAACTGTTCTTAATCAGGAGTTTAATCCACAAGTAGCGGAATTAGTCGATGGGGTAACTAAATTAAGTACTAAAACTAATAAGGACACCTTAATTAAAGTCTTGAGTAAAACTTATCTTAATCCGACAGTGGCGGTTATTAAATTAGCCGATCGATTACATAATTTGCGAACTATGGATGATATGCCGGTCGAGAAACAAAATGCCAAGGCTCGAGAGACCCTCGATGTTTATACCCGTTTGGCAGAATCATTGGGTTTATGGTCAATTAAAACCGAAATTGAAGATCTGTGCTTTAAGTTTCTTTATCCTCAGGAATATCTCAAAATTAAAGATACAATTAGTACCGATTTCCGTCTTGATCCTTTGTTTACGGCTTTCTTTAAAAGTCGTTTAGAGCAACTTTTGGTGGAAAATAATTATTCTGGCCGGGTAGAAATCAGAAAGAATGGTTATTGGGCGGTTAAAGAAAAGCAGAGGAAATTAGCCTTAGAAGGTAAATGTAATCCCCAAGATTTTAAACAAATCAACGATTTAGTTAGTTTTCGGGTGCTTTTGCCAGAGATTGATTATTGTTATCGTTTTCTGGGTTGTCTCCATCAGAAATTGGGACAAAATGTCGATTTTAGTAAGTTTGATGAATATATCGGGGCTAACCAACGAATTAACGGTTATCAAGCCCTCCAGACAACTCTTAATTTAACCCAAGGAGCGGTTGAAGTTGCCCTAGTTACCCCCCAAATGGAAGAATTTAATAATTGGGGAGTAGTTAGTTTGATCAGAAAAGGAGAGACTGATCTAAAAGACTATGCCTTGAAAATTATTTTTACCCCATCTAACAGTATTCGCTTTCTGCCGAAGGATGCTACCGGGGCTGATTTTGCCGCTGCTATTTATCCCCAGCTTTTAGCTGAGGCCGAATATATTTTGATTGACGGCCAACAGGCGCCTTTGTCAACTGTTTTACCCCATACCAGCACTGTTGAAGTGATTACTGGTTCCTTTCGTCGAGCTCCTTTAGTTGGTATTGAGGAATTTTGTTTACCTTCTACCAGAAAGATAATTCAAGAACAGCGAATTCAAGAAAATCGTGACCAGTTAATTGCGGCTGGTAAGGAGATCATGCAGACTATTTTAGCTCCCCGCGGCCTTCTTGACTTGCGTGATTTAGATGAAAAAATAGTTAAACCAGTCATTAATCGATTTGGTTGTCAGAGTCGGGATGATCTTTATTTTCAGCTGGGTAATAAAGCTTTGTCCAATTTAGAATTAAATCAGGCTCTTGATGCCGCCGGCATTACGAAAGAAAAGCTAGGTTTAACAACCGTCAAATTGATTGGCCGTAATCGTCCAAAGATTCTAATGGATGTCGCTGCAGCAATTAGTAATCAAGGTCAGGCTGATATCATCCGGACTGAACAGAAACAAAGCCAAGCGGCCGACCTGTTTGATTTAAAAATCGTCGTTAAAAATTTGACCAAATCAGAAGAAGATCAATTACGCTGTTCTTTTCAATCTGATCCTCGTTTTACCACTGTGCTGGTGGTTTAATTAGACTTTTACCTGTCATTTCAGTCGGCTGAGGTATTCCAAGAATTTCTAAAATTGTCGGGGTAACATCTTTCAACGCTCCGCCGGATTTTAACTTGATGTTTTTGTATTGCGGATCGTCATTAACAATAATAAAGGGAACATTGTTGGCTGAGTGTTGGGTTTCCGGCTGGCCATCAGAAGTTAGCATTGATTCGGCATTACCGTGATCAGCTGAGACAATAAGCAGACCATGTTTGGTTTTTACTGCTTCTACCAACAGAGCCAATCCTTTGTCACATTCTTCGATGCCGATGACCGCCGCTGGAATATTACCGGTATGTCCAATAATATCTGGGTTGTTAAAATTGATGACAATTAAATGATATTGGTCGCTATTGATAGCTTTAACCGCCGCTTGGGCAATATCCATAGTATGCATTTTGGGCTGGAGATCATAGGTTGGAATTTTATCCGATTCAATCAATAACCGATCCTCACCTTCAAAAGGTGCCTCTCGCATTCCTGAAAAAATGGTAGTTACGTAAATCCACTTTTCCGTTTCGGTTACTCGGAATTGTTTTAGCCCCGCCCGACTGATAATTTCTCCTAAGGTATTAGTTGGGAATTGACGTTCAAAAGCGAATGGAGCTTTCATTTCATCATAATATTTAAAGGTGGCGGTGAAATAGAAATGAGGTCTTTGGCCTCGATTGAAATAATTAAAATTATCCTCAATTAAAGCTTGAGTGATTTCTATAGCTCGGTCAGTTCTAAAATTAGTCCAAATAAGCACATCATTATCCTTAATTTGATGTTGACCGATAACTGTTGGCGAGATAAATTCATCAGTTTCTTTTCTATCGTAGGCCATTTGAATGGCTTCTTCGGCTGAATTAGCTTTAAATTCGGCTTGACCATTAACTAAGAGATGGTAGGCTTTTTCAACTCTTTCCCAACGGTGATCCCGATCCATAACCCAATAACGCCCCATAATAGTTCCTACCCGACCAACGCCGTTTTGTTGAAAAACTTTATTTAATCGTTCCAGGTAAATAGGAGCGTCTTTAACTTCGGTGTCTCGACCGTCGGTAAAGGAATGAACGACGATATCTTTTATTCCTTTTTGAGCTGCCATTTTAATTAAAGCGTGGGTAAGTAAATCGTAGCTGTGGACTCCTGAGTTAGACATTAATCCGGCTAGATGAAGAGTCGAATGATTTTTTAGAGCAAAGTCCATTGCCTGGCTATAGGCTTTGTTGGTAAAGATTTCACCACTTTGAATTGCTTTGGCAACAATACCTTGAGGCAGGTAAACATTTCGGCCAGCGCCGATAATTAAATGGCCAATTTCTGAACTGCCCTGATGCCCCGGCCAGAGGCCGATGGCTTCGCCGCCGGCGCCGATTTCCGTGTGGGGATAATTATTCCATAGGTAATCGAAGGTAGGTTTTTGGGCTAAAGAAACGGCGTTTCCGGGTCCGGCCGGCGCTATACCCCAGCCATCCAAAATTAGATAAACCACCGGTTTTTTCATTTTTGTTCTTTTTCCTCAATCCTCATTAAACGGTTGTATTTACTGACCCGTTCGCCCCGGGTTGGTCCGACTTTGATATAGGCACTACCCACTGCTACCGCTAAATCAACCATAAATGTGTCATTTGTTTCGCCACCGCCTCGATGCGATGGTACTGTTTTTAGATGATATTTTCTGGCTAGTAGACAGCAATCCATAGTTTCGGTGACTGTTCCGGCCTGATTTAATTTAATTAAAATAGCATTAGCCGCTTTTAGATCAATGGCTTTCTGCCATAATTTAGTGTTGGTGACGGTTAAATCGTCGGCAATAATTAAGATATTATTGCCAAAGTATTCCACTAATTTAGGCCAATTTTCCCAATCAAATTCCGACAGCATATCTTCCATACTTACAATTGGATATTTTTCTACCCATGGCTTAAGATAATTAATCATTTCCTCCGATGTTAATTGCTTGTTTTCAATTCGTAATTCGTAATTTTTCAATTCGTAATTATACAGTTCCGATGCCGCCGCATCGATAGAAATTCCCGCATCCACCCCGGCTCGATAACCAGCCCTTTCAATCGCCTTTGTCAGATAGGCTAGTGGTGTTTCATTGCTTTTGAGGCCTGCTGGGGCAAAGGCACCCTCATTGCCGACATTGGTTGATAAACCTTCTGCTTTTAAAATATCTTTCAGGGCTTTGTAAATTTCCATTTCCATTCTGACGTTTTCCATTGCTGATCTATTACTCATGGCACTGACTAAAAATTCCTGCATATCGGTGCTGTTGTCGGCATGCTTGCCGCCTTCGATCATCACCATCATCGGTTTGGGCAGAGTGATTTCTCCCTCAATTTGCCATAAATTTCTTAAGTATTGGTAAAGCTCTAGTTTTTGACTATTGGATTCAGCCCGAGCAACAGCCATACTGACCGCTAAAATTGCGTTCGCCCCCAAATTGGCTTTGTTTTCTGTTCCATCCAATTCAATCATTTTTTTATCAATCGTCCGTAGATCCGCTGCTTCCATCCCCATTATTGCCGGGGCAATTTTTTCCAATATGTTCGCTTTGGCTTTCAACATTCCCTTGCCGTGGTAACGGCTTTTGTCTCCGTCAAAAAGCACAAACGCTTCCTTGGTGCCGGCGCTGGCGCCATAGGAAATCGACGCTTCGCCGACGCTGCCATTGTCTAATTTAACGGTTGCCTCCAAACTCGGTTCACCACCGGAGGCTAAAATCTCCCGGGCGTCTATTTCAATTATTTTTGCCATCCTGATAGATTATACAGGAAAAACACCTTCCCATTTTGATAAACGTGCTTGGCAATTAATTAGGATATAATCGATTTCGTCTATGAACACGCCCAGTCTTTGTCCTAGGCGCGTTCCTAACAAATTGAGATAAAGATCCTTTTTCCTCTTGACACCCCGATTTTCCTGAATATAATATTAGCAGTCACTCGGAGAGAGTGCTATTATTAAGTTTATAATTTTTATAATCAATAATGAAGAAAGCAACTATTCAACCAGTAGCCGGATATATTTTAGTTAAACCCCAAAAGCAAGAAAGAACCACTGCTTCCGGTATTGTTATTCCTGATTCCCATGAAGAAAAACCCCAACAGGGGGAGGTTTTAGCTATCGGTGCTCCTATTTTTGAACATGGCCATGAGATTAAAGCTCCTTGTCAAGTTGGTGATATAGTGATTTATCGGGAATGGGGTGGTAAGGAATATAAATTAAACGATGTTGATTATTTAATTTTAAAATTTGACGATATCATGGCCACTATCAACAATTAAAAATTACGAATTAAAGATTAAAAATTAGAAAATGAAATTATGGCTAAACAATTAAAATTCAAAGAAGATGCCCGTCAGGCATTGTTAAAAGGTATTGACACTTTATCTAATGCAGTCGTGACTACTCTAGGTCCTCGGGGACGTAATGTAGCTATTGATAGAAAATGGGGTAGTCCGTCAGTTATTCATGATGGTGTTTCTGTAGCTAAGGAAATCGATTTAAAGGATCCTTACGAAAATATGGGAGCTCAATTAATGAAAGAGGCGGCCAGTAAAACTAATGATGTTGCCGGTGACGGCACTACCACTGCTACTCTTTTAGCCCAAGCTATCGCTAATAAGGGTCTTCAAAACGTAACTGCCGGGTCTAATCCAATGATGTTGCGCCGCGGCTTGGAAAAAGGTTTAGAGGTGATTCTACAAGAATTAGATGAAATGAAAAAGGAGATTAAAATTGACGACAAGGAATCAATCGAGCAGGTAGCGACTATTTCGGCCGGAGATGAAACTATTGGCAAGAGAATTGCCGAGGCTGTGGCTAAAGTTGGTAAAGATGGTTTAATTACCGCCGAAGAAGGTAAGGGTATGGGGATTGAAACTAAAGAGACTTCAGGGATGGAATTTGATCAAGGTTTTCTTTCGCCCTACTTTGCCACCAATACTGAAACGATGGAGGCAATTATCGATCATCCTTATTTAGTAATTACCGATAAAAAAATTACTTCAATCCAGGAAATCCTTCCTTTTTTGGAAAAATTAGTCAAACTGACTAAAAATTTCGTTATCATTGCCGATGAGATTGAAGGTGAAGCTTTGGCGACTTTGGTGGTTAATAAATTAAGAGGCACCTTTTCAGTTTTAGCAGTTAAAGCTCCGGGTTTCGGCGATCGGCGTAAGGCGATGTTGGAAGATATTGCTATTTTAACTGGTGGTCGGGTAATTTCCGAGGATGTTGGAGCTAAATTTGAAAATATTGATCCGCGGGAATATTGCGGCCGGGCCGATTCGGTAACCGCCGATAAAGATAAAACAAGAATTATTGGTGGGGCTGGTAATCAAGCTGAAGTTGAGGCTCGAGTATCTCAACTACGGACTCAAATGGCTAAGGAAACTTCCGATTATGATAAAGAGAAGTTACAGGAAAGAATTGCCAAGTTAATCGGAGGAGCTATTGTTTTACAGGTTGGTGGGGCTACCGAAGTGGAAATGAAAGAGAAATTGGAAAGGGTAAAGGATGCGATTGACGCAACCAAGGCGGCAGTGGAAGAAGGTATTTTACCCGGCGGCGGCGTAGCTCTTTTGAAAGCCTCATTTGCTTTGGAAAAAGTTAAAGTGGCAACCGAAGAAGAGCAAATCGGCTTGAATATTTTAAAGTACGTTTTAGAGCAACCGATTAGAAAATTAGCCGAAAATTCGGGTGAAGATGCTGGTTTTGTCCTGAACAAAATTAAAGAAGCTCTTTTAGCCGACAAAAAGTCTGATTTTGGTTTTAATGCCCAAACCGGCGAATTTGGCTCAATGGTTAAATTTGGGATTCTTGATCCGGCTAAAGTAACCAAATCAGCATTAATTAATGCCGTTTCTATTGGTATAATGGTTTTGACGACCGACGTTCTAATTACTGATATTCCGGAGGAACCGAAAGCACCTATGCCCGGGGCTGGAATGGAAGGAATGATGTAAAAAATACCCCCGCTAATGCGGGGGTTAAATTTTTGAGGCCGTACTTCGAAATGGTCTGGATATTTGTTAAAATACCTTTATCTTTTGACCCGGTAGTCAAGCGGTTAGACAACGGTCTGCAAAACCGTTTAGATGGGTTCAACTCCCATCCGGGTCTCTTAAATTTATTTGGAATTCTTTTTCCTTTTTCATTCCCCGATAAACTATTTAGTTTCAATTAAAAAACTTCAACGGTCTGAGGGTTGTTTTATGGTTCTTTAATGAAAGTAACTCGATTGCCGTAAATAATGGGAACATCAGTAATATTGTGTTGAAATAAGCCAAGTTTGCCAAATTTAGAAACTACCTCCTGTTTATTTTTCATTTTTCCCAAATGATTAACCTTTTCTGGTTTGAGATCGTCAGTATAATAGACAGCAATAATTCCAGTCCCCGGTTGGTAAAATTGGCCATTATCGAGAAGTTGTTGGAGGCGATTAAATGAATCTAAACCTAGGACATATTGGTAACAGGTTATTGGGTTTAGTCGGAATCGAGCTTTGGGGGTTACCAGGGGAATTATTCCCAATTCATTAAGAGCCTGTCGATAATTGTTGTTGCCAGCCTTAAGAATAGTTTCTAAAATTTCTTTTCGCCGATTATCAAAAAGACTTAGATCGATTTCTATTCGCTCCACGGCGATATTATAACAGCTATAATATTCTATATGGGTTTAAGAGTAATAGTAGCTCAACCCCATGGCTTTTGTGCTGGTGTTTCCCGGGCCATTAAAATCGTTAAAGATACTGCCCAGAAATATCCCGGCAAAACAATTTATCTTTTGGGAGAAATTGTTCATAATCGCCATGTCGTGAATGATTTGAAGAAAAATTATCGGGTTAAAATTGTCAATTCTACTAATGATTTACCAAAAGGTTCAATTCTGATTATTCGGGCTCATGGGGCAGCGCCGGCAGTCCACCGTTTAAAAAATTTGATTATTGTTGATGCCACCTGTCCTTTGGTTAAAAAAGTTCACGATGAGGTTCGTCGTTTAAAAAATAAAAATATTATTTATTTAGTTTCCAGTCGTGATCATGACGAAGCCGTTGGTGTTTTGGCTGAAGGCTCAAATATTACTGCCTATACGTTGGTTGAATTTAATAAAATTAAAGCTGATAAAAATTCAGTATTAATTACCCAAACAACTTTGTCAGTTCAGGAAACAGAAGAGTTTATAAAAAAATTAAAGAAAAAATACCCTATGTTGAAAGTTTTACCCCATATTTGCCCAGCAACTACCGATCGTCAAAGAGCAGTGAAGCAATTGGCTGAGGTTTGCGACCTAATTTTAATTGTCGGCTCTCATGAAAGTTCCAATTCCCAGAGACTTTATGAGACAGCCAAATCTTCCGGTAAACCAGCGTATATTGTTGATCATGTTGGGGAAATAAAAAGAAGCTGGCTTAAAAATTGTCATACTGTTGGCCTTTCTTCTGGTGCTTCTACTCCGGAAGATATTCTTCAGTCGGTTTATAATTATCTTACTAACCTATATGCTTCGTCTTGATTTACTTGATTTAATTTACCGTAATGGCGGTCATATCGGCGGTTCTTTATCTAGTCTGGATTTGATTGAAACAGTGTACACTAGTGGACTGTTTGATTTTGATCAGGATCATTTTATTTTATCGGCCGGTCATTTAGCCCCGGCCCTTTACGTTGTTCTGGCGGCCATCGGACGATTTCCTCGAGAATGGCTCAATAATTACAGTCAATTTGGTTCTCCTCTTCAGGGTCATACGGCTTTGGGTCTTCCCGGCGTGGAATATGCTGCTGGTTCTTTGGGTCAAGGCTTATCTTTTGCTGCTGGGTTAGCCTTGGGAAATAGGAAGATGAAGGTGATTTGTTTAACTACCGACGGTGAACAACAAGAGGGTCAAATTTGGGAAGCGGCTGCCTTTGCCAATAAGTATCGATTGAATAATTTAATTAATCTTATTGATGTTAATAGTCTGCAGATTGATGGTTCTACCGATGAGATTATGCCTTTGGGTTCGCTGATAGATAAATATTCTCAATTTGGTTGGGCAGTAGAGGAGATCGATGGTCATGATTTAAAAGCTATTAAAACTACCCTAAAGAAGGCAAAACAATCGAATCAGCCGGTTGGCATAGTTGCCCATACTATTTTGGGTAAAGGGATTTCTTTTATGGAAAATAATTTTAAGTACCACGATGTTAAAAGTTTAAGCCAGGATCTTTATGAAAAAGCCAGAAAAGAACTTGAATCAATCGATGCGTAAGGCCTTTGGGGAAACGATTTTAAAATTGGCTACAATTAACAAAAATCTTTATGTGGTGAGCATGGATTTAAAATCGTCCCTGTCTTTAGAAGAATTTGCCGACGTTTTTCCTGACCGCTTTATCGAATGCGGTTTGGCTGAAGCTAATGCCGCTGGTGTTGCTGCTGGCTTGGCGAAGGCAGGCAAAATTGTTTTTTTATGCTCTTTTGCTTGTTTTTCGCCAGCAATTAATTGGGCTCAAATTCGTCAGTCGATTTGTGAAAATAATTGTCCGGTTAAAATTATTGGGTCCCATGCCGGTCTTTTATCAGGTAATTTAGGGGCATCCCATCAGATGTTAGAGGATGTGGCGCTGATGCGAGTTTTACCCCATATGGAGGTTTTTGCTCCCTTGGATGCCAATGAGGTTCGATCTTTAATTCCAGTTGTTTATCAATCTCCTTCTCCGGCCTATATTCGTTTGGTTCGGCCGGAAACGCCTGTCTATTCTTCTCAACCGTTTACTATTGGTAAATCTAATGTTTTACAGATGGGCAATCAGATCACTATTGTTGGTTATGGACCGATTTTATTTCAAGCTTTTAATTTTAAAGAGGCAGAAATAATTAATTGTTCATCGTTAAAACCTTTAGATGAAGAAACAATTTTGAAATCGGTTAGAAAAACAAAAAAAATAATTGTTTTAGAGGATCACCAACAGAACGGCGGTTTGGGTGAGGCTATAGCCATTTTAATTTTAAAAGCGGGAATTAAATGTAATTTCCGTCATTTAGCTGTTCATGATCGTTTTGGTCAATCAGGTAATCCGGAAGAGCTTTATAATTTTTACGGTTTACATTTAGATCGGCTTTAAAGTTATGTTGCCCAAAACAATTAAACCCAGAAAAATTAAATCTGAACAATTAGATTTAGTTGATGAGATTTCGGAAAAAGAGTGGATCCATCGAAAACAATTCTGGCTTTTTGTTTCTTTGATTTTAACCGTTGGTTTGAGTTTAGTTTTTTATTTTTATCGTTATTGGTCTCAACCCCATTTATCTTCCTCGGTTTCACCAGCCCCAACTGTTCCATTTAATTTGGAGATTGATGACCAAAATGAATGGTCCGTTTATGTGCGATCTGGGGATTTTGTTTATCAAAAAAATTTTACTGACCAAACTGCTGTTGAAAGTGCTGTTAATTTTCTCAATCAAACTGACCCCATTGTTGATAGTTTTCTTTATAAAGCAATTCCCAAAGGGGTAGTAGTTCGGCAGATAATTACTTCCCGGGCTGGCTCTTATCAGGGTTATTTTCGTTTATCTATTCCCGGTAGGGAAATTTATATTTTAATCAGAATTACCGGCCAAAATAATCTTGACTTTTCCATTGAATTAATTCCCGGGGTAGTAGAGAAAATTTATTGGTGGTTAGTTTAAAGGGGTAGGGGTTGGTTCGACAATAAGACAGTCAAGACATATAAGTTCTCCCGTGGCGTCGGGAAAAACTAAATGTTCTTCCGTTTGGGTGTTAGGTTTATGATCTTCTGGTTTGACAATTCGACCGCTATCCTTATCGATGAGGACGTTTTGTCGGCTTGGTTTAATGATCGGCGGTAGAAATTCCTTTTTAAAATATTCAAAATGGGATTCACAGCCTTCAGGGGGGATAGCGCCACCGGTTAGATTACATACCGATTGGCCAACGATACCTGCTGGTTTGGTTGGTTTTTTAATTTCTTTATCCTTTAATAATTGAGTAGTAATTTCATGCCAGATAGGGGCAGCTCCAGTTACCCCGGAAACTAAACCACCCATTCGAGCATTATTATTGTTACCAACCCAGGTTAAGACGACGTAATCGGGAGTATAGCCTATAGTCCAATTGTCTCGCATATCGTTTGTTGTTCCTGTTTTAACGGCTACTTCGGGGTGATTTTTGATGACTAACATTGAATTGGGGCCAAAGACTAAGCTCCTTGCTTGATTGTCGGATAAAATTTGTTGAATGATAAAAGCTGTTTCCCGGGAAAGAACCCTTATTCCAGGATCATTTGAAGCTTCTTCTAATACTTTTCCATTTTTATCAATAATTTTTAAAATAGGGTTTAGTTCTTTTTTGATACCCCCATTAGCCAAAACGCCAAAGGCTACAGCCATATCAGTCATCTGGACTTCTCCTCCCCCCAAAGTTAAAGATAGGCCATAATTAGATGGATCCTTGAAGGTTTTAATCCCAAAGGCGGAGGCGGAGGCAATAAATGTTTCCAATCCGTTTAACTTTAAAACTTTTACCGCCGGAATATTGATTGAATTAGCTAAAGCATTGCGGGTACTTTGGATACCGTAAAATTTATTGCCGTAATTAACTGGACAGTAAGGTTTTTGATTTTCTACCGGGAAGCAGGTAGGCCCGTCGAATAAAATCGAAGCGGCGGTAATTTTACCAGTTTCAATAGCAACAGCATAATTAAGTGGTTTAATGGCTGATCCCGGCTGGCGGAGAGCAGTAGTAACGTTATATTTACCATCAATGTCGTCGGCAAAGTAATCCTTTGATCCAACCATGGCTAGAATTTCTCCTGTTTTGGGTGAGGTAATGAGAGTAGCCCCATTAGTAACTTTCAGTTTTTTCAGTTGATTTATTTCAGCACTGACGGTGGCTTCAGCCATTTTTTGGATTTCTAAGTTGAGAGTAGTATAGACTTGGAGTCCTCCTTCAGTTACTCTTTCCGCACCGTATTTATCCGTTAGCATTTCCTTGATGTAAAAGACAAAATGAGGAGCTTCAATGTTTTGTTTAACTAGATAGTAGTTTAATTTTTCTTCAATCGCTTGCTGATATTCTTCTTGGGTAATGAAATTAACCTCTAACATTCGTTTTAATACCTGCTCTTGTCTTTCTTTAGCTAGTTCTGGATGAGAAAAAGGAGAATATTTAGAAGGGGCTGCTGGTAAACCGGCCAGAAGGGCTGATTCCGCCAGATTTAAGTCTTTAGCCGATTTATTAAAAATATCTTTAGCGGCTGCCTCAACTCCCCAGAGAGTACCACCGTAAGGTATTTGATTGAAGTACATTTCTAGAATTTGGTTTTTGGAATAAATAATTTCAGTGGCTAGGGTTAACAAAGCTTCTTTGACCTTTCGACTCCAGGTTCTTTCCGGCGTTAGTAAGGCATTTTTAACTAATTGTTGAGTTAGGGTTGAACCGCCCTGAAGTCTCTTTTGAAAAATAGTGCGATAGGCCCCTCGAATAATTCCACGCCAATCAAAACCAAAATGTTTATAAAAATTAATATCCTCAATGGCTAAAGTGGCTTGAATCATTTTTTGGGGGATTTCCGATAAGGGAATTTCCGTTCTCTTTTTATCGGCATATATCTCATATAGGAGTTTACCGTTCCGATCTAATATTTTTGATGATTCTGGAAATTCTCCCTTACTTAGTTTTAAAGGGCCGGGCACATCTCGTAAGATCCAACCGACACTACTGCCGAGGATAAGAATCAGAAGAATGATAATAATCAACCATTTATTTCTTTTGTTGCTGATTCCATTCATCCAACACTTGGATTTTTTGGTTGTAGTTTTGCAAGATTTTAGCATAAGACCAGCCAGCGTAGTAATTTTGATCCGTGGGGTGAAGGGATCTGGCGTATTTTAATTTATTTAAAGCCTCTTGACTAGTTGCTAGAGCTAGGTTAATTTTTCCCTTTGATAATAAAACCTGAGTTTCGGCCATTTTTTTATCGGCAATAAAGAGAGCTATGTCACTTTTTTCTAACTTGTCCTTAGCGAAGTTAAGCCAGAGCCAGTCCCTAACTCGTTTAAAAAAATAAATTGGATCATCGGGTAAGATTCGGGCCTGAGGTAATTTATAGGTAAATTTTTCTCCGTTAACTTCACACTCAATCTCCATTTTTCTTATATCTCGATTGGCATCCCGGGAACTGGCAATTTCTAGGCTAGCCCGGGCAATAGAGACAAACAAAATAAAAAGTGCCATTACTACGGCAATAATTGTAGCTATGATATTTCTCCGATGATTATCTTTTGATTTAATTTTCACTTTTTAATTATAACCCTGGTCAGACATCATTACCGCCTACTGCCTCCCCAAAAAGCTCGATGGAGATCAACATTTTGGGGTTTCGTTTTCAGCCGGCTGTAAAGGTATTGAGGCAGGAAATATAATAAATTTAAAATTTTTAATTTAAAATTTAAAATTTTTGGTAAGTCATTTTGAATTTTGAATTTCGAATTTCGAATTAAATGACAATATGGTGTTGCCACGTATTTTTTTGCCCAACTATTAGCCTGTATAAATTTTATATAGGTATTATTTTTGTCATAAATCTTTTTCATTAAAATTAAATCAACGGCATTATTAAGATTTTGTTTTTGGGGAGGCAAGAGTAAGGCTGATTCATCTAGCCAAATATTAAAGCAAAATTCATCCGCCTTTTCTTTTCGACCATATCGCCGGTGAGGAATTTTTTGCTGCCAGATAAAAATTCTAAGCCAAAACCTGGTCAACCATAGAGTGTTATTTTTAACAATGATGAATAAATCGATATCATCATTTCTTTTGGGGAACTCTGCTGCTACCGAGCCGGTCACCCCAATAAATAAAACGTTAGGAAACATTTTTCCTACTCTTTCAGCTAATTGTTGAGCTTTTCGTAGTTTTAGGTGTTTGAATTCGTAACTCGTAATTTTTAATTCGTAATTATTTTTGCCGATCAATCTTTCGTATAATTGTTTTTTGTTGAGGACGCAACCGTATGTTTTGGCGTATGCTATTGTCTTCTTAATATCGTCTTTTAATCCCATTGCTGATATAATACACTATTAGCCGATGAATAAGAAAACCCGTTGGTATCGATTTTTAGAAATGTTACCGGGCTTAATAGCTTGGTTTTTTATTTTGTTTCCTTTATGGGGAGCTTTCGTTATTCCTAAATTAGTGGCTTATTTTGCTCTGGCTTTTGCTACTTATTGGCTTTGGCAATCTTTTAAAACGGCTACCCTGGCTATTATTGGTTATTTTAAAATTAAAGCGGCCAAAAATACCAATTGGTTGGAAAAATTTAATCAGGATTTCCGGGCCAGGTGGTTACCATATCGAGATATCCACCATGTAATTATTATTTCTTCCTATAAAGAACCCAATGATGTTATTGAGATGGCAGTTGGTTCTTTAGCGGCCCAAGTCGATATTGATTTAAAAAAGCTGCATGTTATTTTGGCTCAAGAAGCCCGAGCTGGTAAAGAAAATAATCAAAAGACAATTGATTATTTTTCTACCAAGTATAAAGGGACATTCGGCCATTTGATTTTTACCGAACATCCGAGTAATTTGCCCGGAGAAACAGCTGGTAAGCACACTAATGAAGCTTGGGCAGCTAAATATTTTAAGAAGAAATACATTGATAGTGGTCGTTATCAATTAAAGAATTTAACCCTGACAAGTTGTGACGTCGATACTCTTTTTCATCCCAAATATTTTTCCTGTCTTACTTATAATTTTGCCCGAAACCATCAGCGGTATTATCGTTTTTGGCAAGCCCCGATTATTTGGCATCGCAATATCAATCAGGTGCCGGCCTTAATTCGGATAGTCGGTATTATTGGCAACGTAGGTCATATTGCTGGTGTCCAAGAGTTGGATGGTTTGTTTTTTAATTATTCCTGTTATTCTTCCAGTTATTATTTGATTGATAGTGCCGGCTATTGGGATCCAGATGTTATTTCTGAAGATTGGCATATTTTTCTCCAAACCTTTTTTGCCAATCAGGGACGGGTGGCAGTTGAACCGATTTTTTTGCCGGCAGTAGTTGATGCACCATCGGGAGAAACGACCTGGATAGCTTTAAGAAATCGTTATAAACAATGTGTTCGTCAAGCTTGGGGTTGCACTGATATCCCTTATGCTCTCGAACAGGCCCGTCTTCATCGAGAAATCCCGTTTATTACTCGATATCTTCGTGTTTTTAAGATTATGGAATCTTATTTTATTTGGGCTAGCAATTGGTTTTTGTTAACTTTAGGTTCATCCTTACCGGTTTTACTCAATCCTCATTTTTTTGCCACGACCCTTGGTTTCAATTTACCTCGGATTGTTCGTTTAATATTGACCATCTGCCTTATTCCCTTAATTTGCCTGATTATTGTTGATTGGCAACTTCGCCCGGCTGATTTAAAAGGAGGTTGGAGGACTGTTTTAAAGAATTTGATTCAATGGCCATTTTTACCAGTGGCTACGTTTTTTCTTTCAGTTCTGCCTGGTCTAGAATCTCAAACCCGCTTGATGCTAGGTGGAAGATTAGAGTATTGGACGACACCTAAGAAGGCTTGAGCTTCAAATGCTAAAATAACCTAATGATGTTTTGGTTAACTAATGGTTTAGTTTTTTTTCTTCTACGTCTACCGTCCCTCTTTGAACCCTATTGGTACGGCGATGAGGGGATTTATTTGACTTTAGGCCAGGCTCTGAGACGTGGTTTAACTTTATATTCTCAAATTTATGATAACAAACCGCCCCTTTTATACTATTTAGCCGCTCTGGGCCGGACAGTTTTCGGTTTTCGTTTATTGTTGTTTTTGGTGATGATTCCTACCGTGATTTATTTTTATCTTCTGGCTCGAAAATTTTTTAATCACCGTCTTGCCGCTGTAAGCACTTTCATTTTTATTATCTTTACTTCCATTCCTTTAATTGAGGGCAATGTGGCCAACGCCGAGATTTTTATGCTTCTACCAACTATTTTGGCAGTTTATCAATGGTTGAATAAAAAATATTTTTGGTCCGGTGTATTTTTTGGTTTAGCTTTTACCCTCAAAGCTCCAGTAGTCATCGAAGCTTTTTTTATTTTTATTTGTCTGATTTTAACCCAGCCTGCCGGTCAACGGCGGAATATTTTGTTTTATTTAATTGGCTGCAGCTGGCCAATAATTTTATGGACAATTTATTTCTTTTTCAAAGGAGCAGTCAAGCCTTTTATAACGGCGGCTATTTTCCAAAATTTTGGTTATCTTTCTTCATGGCAAACCGGTTCAATTAACCATTCTCCCTTAAACGGCGGTTTAACTGGTCGATTATTGATTCTCCTATTGGTATGGGGAGGACTTTATTGGCTTTTAAAGAAAAAATTAATTAGTTCCAAATTGGTTTTTCTTCTTGGCTGGCTATCAGCTTGTATTTTTGGCAGTCTTTTATCCGGTCGTCCTTACCCTCATTATTTGATTCAGATTTTACCGCCCCTTTTCCTCCTTATTGGTTTTTGGCCTTACTTTATTTTAGCTTTATCGATTATAATTTGTCTTATTTTTCGGTATAAATTTTATTTTTATCCAACTATACCTTATTATCGTAATTTTTATTTTAACCATAATAATCCTTCCTATTATGGAGAAAAGGTAGCCACTACTTATAAAATTGCTGAATATTTAAAAAACAACACAAATAGAGCCGAGCCGATTTTCATCTGGGGTGATGAACCTTATATTTATGCTTTGGCGGATCGCTTGCCTGTTGGTCGTTATACTGCCGCTTATCATATTATTGATTTGAATGCCTATGAGGAAACTATAATGGCCCTTCAACAGAGACGACCTAAATTTATTGTCTATTTTTCAATGGAGAATAGAGATTTTCCCCAACTTGATAAATTTCTCAATCAAAATTATTTACCGCTCGACCAAATCGGTCCAGCCCTTATTTTTCAGTTAAAATAAATGTCTCTTTTTTATTCCTTATCACTTTTGGGTAAATTTTGGCAAGAAAAGATGAATCATTTTATGGTTCGAGGGACTATTTTTTGTATTTTAGGACAAATTATTGTTCTTTTTTTTACCTTTTCTAATTTACCAACCCAAGTTCCTTTATATTACACTTTACCTTGGGGAGAAAGTCGTTTGGCTCCCGTAGCTAATTTATTTCTTTTTCCTCTTTTATCAGTCCTTGTCTTGGTCGTTGATAGTTTGATGGCCATGTATTATTCCCGGGAATTAAAACTTTTGTCCAGATTATTAATGATTACTTCCTTAGTTTTCAGTTTTTTTTCATTGATTGGTCTTCTCCATATTATTTTTTTGGTTTCCTAATAAAATGATAAGCCAATTTATTATTTCTTTGATCGTTGCCAGCCTAATTTCATTGATGACTACTCCTTTAGTTCGTAATTTTTTTATTAAACGCAATTGGGTTGAATATCCATGGGAAAAACAGAAAAAGACTAAAAACGCCACCGCTTTGGCACCAGTACCGCGAGGTGGAGGTATTCCGGTCTATTTAGCCGTGGTTTTGACTATCATTTTATTCCTTCCTTTAGATAAGCATTTACTTGGTATTATTATTGCCTGTACTATTAATCTCTTAGTTGGCGTTGCCGATGACCTATGGGACTTAAGTCCAGGTTTTCGTTTGATAACTAATGTTCTGGCGGCCTTGGCTATTGTGATTAGTGGAATTGGAATTGCTTTTTTATCTAATCCCTTCGGCGGGGTAATTGATTTTTCCCTTTGGCGATACGATTTTACTCTTTTTGGTTTACCCCACTCTATTTGGATTGTTTCTGATTTATTGGCCATTATCTGGATTACTTGGTGTACCAATATTGTTGGTTGGTCGACTGGAGTGGATGGCCAGCTCCCAGGTTTAGTGGTAATTGCGGCTACATTTATTGGTATTCTTGGTTTACGTTTTCATAACGATATTACTCAATGGCCAGTTATTGTTTTAGCTGGGGCTTTAGCTGGAGCCTATCTTGGTTTTCTTCCTTATAATATTTTTCCTCAAAGCATTATGCCTGGTTATGGTGGTAAGAGTTTGGCCGGTCTATTATTAGCGGTTTTAGCTATTTTGTCCGGGGCTAAATTGGCTACTTTAATTTTACTTTTAAGTGTACCTATGGTTGATGCCATTTTTGTTATCATTAGGCGATTATTAAACCACCAATCAATTTTTCAATCTGACAATCGTCATTTACATCACCAGCTATTACGTTTAGGATGGAAACGGTCCCAGATCGCCGTTTTTTATTGGTTAGTTTCTTTATTGTTTGGTATAATTTCTCTTTTTCTAAATAGCACCCAAAAATTTTATGCATTTTTAGGAATTTTTTTGCTCCTTTTTTCCTTTACCTGGAGATTATCTCGCCGTATTTAGCTGCTATCCAACCGTCTCGACCATCCTTTAATTCTATTTTAAGCCAATCCTGAGTTTTTTCTAAAAGTTGATATTCCTCGTCTGGTTTTATTTTGGTAATCTCTCGGCCACCAGTGGAAGGATTGTCCCTTACATTTAACCAGCCAGTTTCTGTTTCCCGAACCCGGACGAGTGGTTGTTGATTAATGGGAGTAGTTTCCTGAGAAGATTCGGTTGGTCGGATATTTTTAATTAATTCAGCAGTAACTATTAAATTATAGCCTGGTGTAGTTCTTAAAAATAAATTTATGTTTTGATAATTTGGAAAGCTAATAGTAATTTGTTTTTCCCCTTGGTCAAGACGGTCTATTTTTTTAGGAGTTGAACCAATAATTTGATTGTCTAAGCTAATCACCGCTCGAGCCGGAATCGAATTAATTAAAAGACTGCAGTTAGAATCACCGGTTTTTTCCATTGTTAATAGATAACCACCATTGTTGCCATTTTCATCGAATTTCCAGTCTAAGACCGATGTTAATCCTTGTTTAAGGTTAATTTTTTTTTCTACCCACTGGTCATTAAAGGCTAACTTAACAGTGATTTCTTGAGGAGTTAAATTAGTGTTTTTGTAAGGGGTTATGCCGGCTTCCCGGCCATTAATAAAAACGGTAGCCTGAGGAGTTGAATGGATTTCGATCGCCGACTTGGCCGGAGGGGTTAAGCTACAGCCGGTTAAAAATAAACTGCAAATAATGACTAAAATCGCTTTTTTAAGCATTTTTATAATTAAATTTGGGAATTTTTCAGTAATTCAAGGACTTCTTTGGGGGTTTGAGCAATGGCATAAACAGTTTTTTCGTCTTTAGTGAGTGGTAAAGCAGTTTTTAATTGTTCCAAAATTGTTTTCCAGAATTTTCCGTAAAAAATTAGAGGTTCATGTCGGCCGTAATCAAATTTAGCTAATCCCCAGGTTAAACCAATTTCAGAAAGAGTTCCGGTTCCTCCTTTAAAGCAGATATAGGCGTCAGCTAGATCGATTAATCGATTGAGTCGTTCCTGGTAGGTGTTAGCTATATAGACTTTATCAGCCAGAGCTAAATTGCCGGGATGGGTACTTTCAAAATTATTTGGTTTTTTTTGGGGATTAATGATGCTTAATTCAACTATACCTTTGGCAGATTTAGCCCCTAAAGTAGCCGCCAACATGACTCCTGGACCACCGCCATTGACGATAATATAGCCGTTTTGGGCTAAGATTTTAGCTGTTTGGTAAGCAGCTTGCCAATGTGATTGGTATCTCTTGGCCGATGAATCGCCTAAAAGGGCGACTCTCTTAATTATTTTTTGAGTTTTGGCCAGCATGATGATTAATTAAATCTCTGAAAGCTCGCCCGCTGTAGACAATATCCACCCCAGCTTCCTCTATTGTTTTAATATTCCGGGAGCTAACACCGCCGTCAATAGCCGTAATAAATTGATGATTTATTTTTTTTAATACTTGAGGATCAAACTTATTTTTGATAAATCCAGCCTTTCTTCCCATTAATAAAACAAGATTAGTTTCGGGAGGAATATTAGTGGCGGGAGTATTTTGATCAAAAGCCAAACCAGCCTCTATATTCATACTTTTTATTTTATTAATAAAACGATAACGGTCAGTCATCATTTCTACTTGACCGGTAATTCTGGCGGCACCAACGAAAAAGCATTTTTCTAACCAATTTTCCGGCTCCTTAACCATTAAATGAATATCCCACAGAATTGTTTCCGGAAATTCGGCCTTATTAAGCAATTCCAGTTCAAAAGTTTTACCTTGGGTATAAATGCCGTCAATAACGTCAATTTGAATCCAAGGTGAAAAGGTCATTACCTGTCGAATTGTTTTTTCGGCGGCGTTGAATTCTTTTTCTAAAACTGTCGGGATTATCTGCATATAAAAATAGCCATTTCAATTAGACGACAGGAGTAACCATATTCGTTATCATACCAAGCGCCAATTGAAACCATATCTTGGGAAACTACCTTAGTCATTAGGGTATCAATAAGACATGAAGCATTATTACCGATAATATCGGATGAAACAATTGGTTCATAGCCAATCTTTAATTTACCGACTAATTCGGGTGAAACGCTAGCTTCTTCTAAAAGGGAATTAATTTCTTCAACTGAAGTTTCTCTAATGACTTTAAAAGTAAGCTCAGAATAACTACCACAAACTACTGGGACGCGGATAGCTGTTCCAGCAAATCTTCCCATTGCTTCCGGATAAGCGGCAATAACAGCTTCGGCGGCGCCAGTAGAAGTGGGCACAATATTAATCGCTCCGGCTCTGGCTCGTCTGGCATCTTTTCCGATACCATCGACAATATTTTGGTTGGTGGTATAGGCATGAATCGTAGTTAAAATTCCTTCCTGAAAACCAATTTTTTGATCAATTACCTTAACAATAGGGGCCACACAGTTGGTAGTACAAGAACCGTTGGAAATAAGATTTTCCCCTTGATAACGACTTTCATTAACACCAAGAATATAAACCGGAATTTTGGGATCTTTAGATGGAGCGGAGATAATAACTTTTTTGGCCCCTCCCTTAAAATGACCGGCAGCCTTTTTATCTAGAAAAGCTCCGGTACATTCCAGAACTACCTCTGTTTGATATTTTTTCCAATTAATTTCCTCCGGATTAGATTCTCCAAGAATTGGTATTTCCGTGTCTTCTATTCTCAATCTGCCTAATTCTGCTCCTAACTTCGGTCCGGCGGCATCAAGATGGAAGGGAATCCGACCGTAGACCGAATCGTATTTAAATTGATGGACAATACTATCGATATCGAAATCACCTTTAGTATTAATAGCGGCGACCTCGACATTATAGTTTTCTAAAAGAATGGCTCGGAGAACAACCGTGCCAATCCGGCCAAAGCCGTTAATACCGATTCTGATTTTATGATCCATATAATCATTTTATGCTATCTGATAAAAAAATGAAATCTCTTTTGCTATAATTTATGATCTTTCTTCCCAGGCCGGCAATGTTCCCTTAGTCAAAAACTCTAACATGACCCCGCCACCTGAGCAAATATAATCAATTTTGTCTTTTAATTTAAGATCAATAACTGAGGCAGCCGTTTCGCCACCGGCAATTATTTTAAAACCAGGATTAAGAGCGACCGCCTCAGCAATTTTTTGGGTTCCCCAACGGCTATTTTCGTTTTCATAATAACCCATAGCACCGGCCCAAATTATCGTTTTTGAGTTATTAATTATTTCGATAAATTGGTTAATTGTTTCCTGGGACAGGTCAAGAGTGTCTCTTCTTAGTTTTCCCCAATTGATTTTTTCATTTGTAATTGGTAATTCGTAATTTGTAATTTGGGGGAGCTTGCCGCCGATGAGAATTTTATCGGCAATTTTAACCAGATCCGGCAAATAGCTTAATTTGTCTTCTTTAGCCCCACCAAGAATAATAGTTAGAGGCCTTGCTGGATTTTCTAAAATATGAGAAATTTTTTCTACTTCCTCAATAAAAGCGAAGCCGTAATAACCATCCATTTTTTGATGAAGCATAATCGAGGCATGGCGGCGATGGGCAACAGCAAAGGCATCGTTGATATAAGCCCGTGAGTGGTCAATTAAATTTTTCATGAAACTATCGTTATTAGCTTCTTCTTCCGGCCAAAATCTTAGATTTTCAAAAAATAATATTTGATTGTTTTTAATTTCGTTAAAATTTTCCATAAAAACACTGTCTAGATCTGCCTGATTACCTAAAATACCCATAAGATCAAGATAAACTTTACGTAGACTGTATTTTTCCTCAATTCCTTTTGGTCGGCCTTTGTGACCAATAATAGCTACTCGGCTACCTTGATCAAGTAAATAGCGGAGAGTGGGAACTGATTTTTTAAGGCGGGAATTATCTCCTTCTGGAACATCTAAATCCATTCTTAAAATAGCCAAAGAACCGACCGCAGGCAGGTATTGTTCAACACTTCTCAGATTCATATTGAGTGATTTTTTTAATTCTTCTTAAATAACGTTCCTCCGGAGCAAAAACTGTTTCTAAAAATTTTTGGACTATTTTTAAATTTTTTTCATCAGAGACTAAATCAGCTGATAAACACAAAAGATTAATATCTAAGTCATTTCTGCCCAGTCTTGCCTGTTTAATTGAGGTACATAACCCCGCTCGAATACCTTTGACTTTATTGGCGATGATACTCATTCCTAAACCAGAACCACAAATAAGGATACCCCTTGCCCCTCCCCGAATTACCATTTCAGCTGTTTTAATGGCAAAATCGGTAAAATCATCTTCAATATTATATTGACTGTTGCCTGTATCTTCAACACTATAACCCTCTTCCCTTAATTGATTAATAATAATCTCTTTTAACCGATATCCCCGATGATCCGCACCAACATAAATCTGATTCATAAATTACACTATAATCATATCATAAATGGGACAGTTAAAAACTTTAACTATTTTGGATCAATCATATCAGTTGTTGATTTTTCCTGGTTATTATGATTCTTTGGTGATTGATGAAGACAGACAGCAAATTTTGATTAATACTTTTTCGTTGACGTCGGCTCATCTTGGAGAGCTAATTGATCGAAAAATGCGGCCATTTGCCCTTAAAAAAATTAAACTTGAATTAAATAAATTGGCGGCTGAATTTGGTTTTGAATATAATCGGTTAACTCTCCGTCGTCAGTCAAGTTGTTTTGGTTCCTGCTCTGGCCGAAATAATTTAAATTTTAATTGGCAGATTATTTTTTTACCCTATCCTATTTTTCGTCATTTACTCCTTCATGAATTAACCCATTTATCGGTTAAAAACCATAAACGACAATTTTGGGATCAGTTGAAATTTTATGATCCGCAAACTGAAGTTCATCACCATTGGTTAAAAACTAACGGCCGCCGTTGTTTTCTGTTTCTTGACAAAACTGCTCTCTTTTGATATAAGTGTTAACTTATGATTGAAAATAAGGACAATTATCTTGATCTTTTTAAAAAAACAGGTCTCGATGACCATATTCATTATCAAAACTTCCGTAATCCATGGACGTCTAGGGAAGAGGAGATTATTGATGTTTTTAGCCCTTTGATGCGGATTCAAGTCAGAAAGAAGAATCATCAGAATCCTATTTTCCATGAGGTTTATATTTATCCTGATGGCCGTTTAATTACTTTACCCACCCTTAAAGCCATAACCGATTATTTAGAGCAGAAGCAATTAGTGAGTAATTTTGGTTTTAATGAAGAAACGAATACCTTTAAGGCCGAGGTTAATTTTGAGGGCTTAAAGTATATTTGTCAGGTAGTTAAAGTGATAACTCAACCCCAATCGGACAATGGTCAGAACCCTGAACCTCGGGTAAAATAAAAGCCTTTTTAATCTGATTTTTAAGGTTATCAGAAACAAAGAAGTAGTCGATCCGCCAGCCAATGTTCCGTTTTCGGGCACCGCTTCGGGGTGACCACCAGGAATAGCCGATTTCTTGGGGATGAAGCCATCGATAGGTATCGATATAACCATTTTGCTCGAGTTTATCCAGCCATTTTCTTTCGATTTCTAGAAAGCCGGAGATATTTTCATTTTCTTTCGGCCGGGCTAAGTCAATTTCCCGGTGAGCAGTGTTGACATCACCGCAAAAAACAATTTTTTCGCCTTGATCTCTTAATTTATTGATGTATTGTAAAAAATATTCGTAAAATTCGAGTTTGTACATTAATCTGCCTCGATCTTTTTTCCCGTTGGGAAAATAGACATTTAGCAAAGTAAATTTATCAAACTTAGTAATGATTACCCGCCCCTCGTCATCCCAATCATTATCCCGATCACCAATAATGACTGCCTTGGGCTCCAATTTACTCAAAGTTAAAACTCCCGAATAACCGGCTTTTTTAGCACTATTCCAATAACCTGTATATTCTTTTAAATGCAGATCAATTTGGTTCTGACTCGCTTTTACCTCCTGTAGACAATAAATATCTGCTTTATCCTTTTTAATAAAATCAACCAAACCTCTCTTAACCGCTGCCCTTATTCCATTTATGTTCCATGAAATTATTCGAATACTCATAGTGAGTATTATAAATTATAGACGGATTATCTATTTTAGATGAAGATGATTGGGGAAATGGGGAATTTAAAATAGGGGTTTATGGTAAAATATAACCATTCCAGCGGTAGCAAAGCGGTTGATGCAGCAGTCTGTAAAACTGCCTTAGGTAGGTTCGACTCCTACCCGCTGGACTGTGTATTTGAGTCAAATCATTCTTGAAAATTTTCGGTCCTATTCCCAAAAAATTTTTGAGTTCGATCCAAACGTTAATCTGATTATTGGTCAAAATGGTTTGGGTAAAACTAATCTTTTGGAGGCGATTTATTTTGTAGCTACCGGTAAGAGTTTTCGGGCTTTGTCTTTAAGGCAGTTGATTTATTGGGGTAAAGATATGGCTGATATCCGAGCGCAGATTAAAGATTCTCAGGGAGGGGATAAGGAATTGGAAGTTCAACTAGTAACTGTCAGACAGTTGACTACTGCTAAAACAACTCGCAAATTTTATTTGAATGGAGTGGAGAAGACCCGTAGTCATTATTTGGGGCTCTTATCAGTAGTTGCTTTTCAGCCTGAAGATATTCGTTTAATTGCCGGTTCACCTACCCGTCGGCGCCATTTACTTGATGAAGTTTTATCCCAGTTAGATTGGCATTATCGAGTAGCTCTCTTTCAATATGAAAAAGCTTTAAAGCATCGAAATGAACTTTTGGATCAAATTCGCCTGGGTAAAAACTTAAAGGCGGAATTGTTTTATTGGGATAAATCATTGATCAAAAACGATGAAATTATTCACCATTACCGGGGTAAATTTATTCAGTCGGCCAACGATTTTTTCTCCTCTCATCCTGATGCTGAAATTAAAACTATTTTTCTTAACTTTCAACCTTCCGTTCTTTCTCAATCTGTTTTGGATAAGAACTACCAGAAAGACTTAACTTGGGGTTATACTAGTGCCGGTAACCACCGCGATGATTTTAGTTTTGATAATTTAAATTTTCCCGATCAATATAGGAATTTAGAATATTGGGGGAGTCGAGGTGAACAACGCTTAGCCGTTTTAGCTTTACGTTTAGCTCAAATTGCTTTTTATGAGCAAACTCATCAGGAGAAACCAATTTTGTTTTTGGATGATGTTTTTTCTGAACTTGATCCCAACCACCGGCAGCTGGTTATTAAAATTTGCCAGCATTACCAGACTTTTTTTACTTTTACCAGTCATGATATTGATCCTCTTTTACCTAGTGCAAAAGTGATTAATTTATAATATAATAGCCAATGCGTCCGACTATTCAGACGGGCTCTTTAAAATTTTTGAAGGTTAATTTGTTTGGAGCCACAGCTACCAGTACCAGAAATTTTTTTAATTTGAAAAATTTTGGACTAAGAGTTTGATCGTGGCTCAGGGTTAACGCTGGCGATGTGCTTAAGACATGCAAGTCGAGCGGGATTTGTGCATAACACACGGAATTTAAATTTCTAATTTTTAATTAAAAACTAAAAATTTCGTGTGTTATGCACGAGTTCAGCGGCAAACGGGTGAGTAAAAAATACGAACATACCTCGGAGAGGAACATAGCCCGCCGAAAGGCGGGGTAATTTTCCATGTGGTGCCTTACGGCTCCAAAGACGCAAGTCGCTTCGAGAGTGGCGTATTAACTACCAGCTTGTTGGTGGGGTAATGGCCTACCAAGGCGATGACGGTTAGCGGCTCTTAGCGGAGAGTCCGCCACAATGGGACTGAGACACGGCCCATACACCTACGGGTGGCAGCAGTTAGGAATTTTGCACAATGGACGAAAGTCTGATGCAGCGACATCGCGTGAGGGATGAAGGTCTTCGGGTTGTAAACCTCTTTTCTTTCAAGATGAACTTGAAAGGAATAAGCAACTACTAACTACGTGCCAGCAGTCGCGGTAATACGTAGGTTGCAAGCGTTACCCGGTTTTATTGGGCGTAAAGGGTCCGTCGGTGGTTTTTTAAGTCCTGTTTCAAAGACTTCGGCTTAACCGGAGACAGGGGCAGGAGACTAAAAGACTAGAGATATATCGGAGCTACCGGAATTTATAGTGTAGGGGTAAAATCCGTGGATACTATAAAGAACACCAAGCGCGAAGGCAGGTAGCCAGATATATTCTGACACTCAAGGACGAAAGCTAGGGGAATCAATCAGATTAGAGACCTGAGTAGTCCTAGCTGTAAACATTGTCTGCTAGTTTTTCTCTGCATTTGCAGGGAGAGACGCAAGCTAACGCGTTAAGCAGACCGCCTGGGGAGTATAACCGCAAGGTTGAAACTCAAACGAATTGGCGGGGAGGCGCACAACCAGTGGAGCATGTGGTTCAATTCGATACGAAGCGATAAACCTTACCTGGGTTTGAAATGCATTTGCATTCCGGCAGAAACGCCGGAAGCCTTCGAGGGTAATGCACAGCTGTTGCATGGCTGTCGTCAGCTCGTGACGTGAGTTGTTCTCTTAAGTGAGGTAACGAGCGCAACCCCTATCCCGTGTTATTGTGTCACGGGAGACTGCCTAGCATTATTTTGTTAGGAGGAAGGAGGGGACGACGTCAAGTCATCACGATGCTTATATCCAGGGCTACACACATCCTACAATGGAAAGAACAACGGGTTGCCAAGCCGTAAGGCGGAGCTAATCCTTTAAATCTTTTCTCAGTTGGGATTGTCGGCTGAAACTCGCCGGCATGAACCCGGAATTGGTAGTAATCGCAAATCAGCAGATTGCGGTGAATACGTTCTCGCCTCTTGCACACACTGCCCGTCAAATCAGCAAAGTTGAGGGTACCCCAAGTCCCCGCCCTTCGCGGGGCCAAAGGTAAATTCAGCGATGAGGGTTAAGTCGTAACAAGGTATCCGTACCGGAAGGTGCGGATGGATCACCTCCTTTGAGGAATTTTTCTGGTACTGATAATTGGGGCTCCAAATAAACTAACCTTCAAAAGTTTATGAAATCAAAAATTGATCTAAAGAAAATCCCCTCTCATGTGGCTGTGATTATGGATGGTAATCGGCGATGGGCGCGGCAGCATGGCCTAGAGGTTCAGGCAGGCCATCGGGCCGGAGCCGAAAATTTGGAAAGGATAGTAAATTATTGCCGTAAAATAGGAATCAAGCATTTTACTGTTTATGCCTTATCGACAGAAAACTGGCGTTCCCGCTCAATGGTAGAGGTCAAAAATATTTTTAATCTATTTGTTCAAGCCTGTCGAGATAAAGAAAAGGAATATCGAAGGGATGGAATAAAATTGTTTGTTTTGGGTAATTTTCAAGCCCTCCCTCTAAAAGTTAAGAATGCCGTTAAAAAGGTATTAAATATTGTCTTGGATAAAAAGGAAATGAGTTTTAACGTGGCTTTGAATTATGGCGGTCGGGATGAAATTGTTACTGCAATTAGAAAAATTGTTAAAGATAAAATTCCGCCGAGTAAAATTAATGAGAAATTAGTTTCCCACTATCTTTATACCCAAGGCCAACCTGATCCCGACTTAATTATTCGGACTGGTGGAGAATTTCGTTTATCCAATTTTTTGCTTTGGCAAATGTCCTATGCCGAACTTTACTTCACTGATGTTCTTTGGCCGGATTTTAACGAGAAAGAAATGGAAAAGGCGTTGATTTGGTATCAAAACCGGGAACGGCGGAAAGGGAAATAAAATTTCAATAACCGATGTTTTCCTAATTTAGAATATATTTATTTTTAAGATGGCTTCGACTAAAAGAACTACCAGATAACTGGCAAAAATAACGACGAAGCCAATTAATCCCTGGGTAATACGGGTATAACCGACCTGAGCTTTTTCGGGAACTCCGGCGGCGGTTAGGACGGTAAAGCCGCCAAAAAGCAAGACTATGATTAAAGCTAATCCAGCAAAAAGATAAACATATTTAATTAATTCGCTGATAATTTCGCCCAAACTGGCATTAGCCCAGCGGAAGCCGCTGTCAGCACTATATTGGGGTAAAATGACATCGTCAGCCCTGCCACTTTCTCTTTCATCAATTGGGGCTACTGTTCCCCCTCCCATAGCTTGGCAGATGTTATTTGTACCACAGACCAGATTTTCACCATTGCAATATTTATTAGTTGTTGATCCGCAGCATGGTTGTCCATAGTCTCCGCAAACAGTGGGACCAGCTCCTTCTACCTTTTTCGTTCCTATAAAAAAGAAAACAATGATGATGGCTGTTCCGGCTATTATTTTTTTTAATTTCATCTCACTGCCGGAATTTTTAAGATATAAATCATGATTAATCTGACGATAAAAATAGCAAAAATAGAAAGAATTAGACCGGTAATTGCCGCCGTTATGGTTTCTTTAGCTGCCTGAGTTTTTTTAGGATCACCGGCCGAAGTGGCCACCATAATAAAGCCGTAGACTAGAACTAGGAAACAAATTCCGCCGATGATACCAAATAAATTTGGAATAATCCAGGCGGTAAAACCGGTGACCGACACTGGCAGACAGCCGAGAGCAGTGTAGACTTTGGGGTTATTTTTATCAATCGGCTCACAAAACAGCCTTACTCCTACCCCACTTATAACAGAATTACTTGCTTTTGAAAACCATTCTTTATCATATTTTTGCAACTTATCCCCAACATAATCGATATTATGAATACTTCCTTCCACAATACAACGACAATTTGTAGTGTTATTTGCAGAAAGATATATTTCTGGTTCCATTCCTGGACCACAAAACATAAATTTTGTCATTATTCTATATTGGTCAAATGGATAAACCTGGCACGTATCTAATTGATAATGTGGATTTTTTCCACACGTACATTGTGGACAATTTGGATAAAGATCCCGTTGTAATGGATCTGATAATTCTATACCCATCCATCCATTCCTATAATTACATTGATCAATTAATTTGCACTCTTTGTCTGAAGAATTCGTATCTCTTATATATTGACACTTTCCAGGGTCACCCCATGGTTCTGTAGTTGTACCACCGGGTTTTCTTTGACATTTTCCGGCCTTAGTATCACACGACAACCCCAATTCACTATCACAACTACCTGCATATGGATAAACCCAATTACAACATTCACCCCCCACTGCTTTTCCGCATACACCTTTTGCTTCAACACATTTTCCTGTCTCAAGATTACAATAAAGATCAGTGTTACATTGACCAGATTTATACTTTTTTCCAAACCAACCAGTATTCAGTTCTAGTAAACAACAATTCTCGCCTAAATTACCTGTCCCAGGATAATCTTCACAAGTAGCATATGCCTCACTTCCACCCAAAAACACCAAAAACATAAACATAAACACCCACCTCATCAATCTTTTCATGATATCAGTATATCATCTGTTAAAATTGAATGGTGAGACGGGTGATAAATATCTGGTTTATATTTTTCGTCTTTTTATTTGTTCTACCTTTTCCGTGCTACGCTGATCTTGATAGTGATATTACTAAACTGGGTGAACAAATTGCCCAGATTGACGCCGCTCTTTCCCCATTAAAAAAAGAAAGTTCTGATCTGACAAAAAAAATTAACGTTGCTAAGTCTCAAATTGCCTTGGCTGAAAAGCAAATAGAAGCTCTAACGGCCGATATTGAAGAAAAAGCGGCTGAATTGGCTAATCAAAAAACTCTTTTGGGCGAACGGGCCCGCCGCTACTATATTAATAGTCGTAAGTTTGACCCGCTGATGATTTTTTTAGCCAGCAATGAAAGCTCCTCATTAATCCGTCAGTATAATTGGTATCAATCAATTATTGCTAAAGATCGGGATTTGATTATGACTTATACCAATGATTTGTCTGTTTTGAATCAGAATAAGGCCAATCTTGAGGCTCAGAAAATAAAACTGGCTGGGTTAAAAAAAAGTCTCGAATCTCGTTTTGGTTTTTTGGCTGGTGAAATCCAAAAGGCCGAAGATTATAAGGCGGAATTAACGGCGAAACAACAGGCTTTAATTGCTGAAAAGACAGCTGTATTTAATACTGCTGTTGGTGATGTTTCGACCGCCGATGATCCGGCCGCTCGAGCTGATTTTAATCCTGGCTTTTCTCCGGCCTATGCCGTTTTTTCTTTCGGGGCACCTCACCGCAAAGGCATGTCTCAATATGGGGCTTTTGGCCGAGCTAAAGCCGGCCAAAATTACGAGACTATTTTAAAGGCCTATTATGGCGATATTCGTTTGGAAAAAATTGATGTCCCTGGTTCAATTAAAACCAGTATCGGGACCCTGCCTTTTGAGGATAATTATTTGATTGGTATTGCCGAGATGCCGGCTAAATGGGGTGAATTAGGAGGCATGGAAGCTTTAAAAGCTCAGGCGATCGCCGCCCGCACTTATGCCTTGAATTATACCAATATGGGTTCAGGTAGCATCTGCGTTACTGAAACCTGCCAAGTTTATTCCCGCTCCCGCTATGATTCTCCTGGAAAGTGGAAAGAGGCGGTTGAGACAACCCGGGGCCTGGTGATTAAAGCTAATTCTACCGGCCGGATTTTCTCGACTATGTACGCCTCGACTGCCGGGGGATACACCTATGGTTATAGCTCAAGTGATTACGCTACCCCTAGTGTTTGGGACACTACCTGTGGTAGTCAGGGCTGCTGGCCCGGTGATGCCTACGAGAAGGCGGCCGGCTCCCCTTGGTTTTATAAAGGTTGGTATAAAACCCGAAGCGGAACTAGTTGCGGCCGAAGCCATCCTTGGCTGACTAAAGATGAATTTGCCGATATTATCAATGCCAATATTTACTTCAAAAATACTCATGATTCTTCTCATCTTTCCCAGTATAATTCCGGCGGTTGTTTCGGCGGCAACGATCCTAATGCCTGGGGAATGGAAGAATTGAGACGTCAGGTAGGCGATAAGGGCGGACCGGTTTCTTCGATCGATTCCATTTCGGTTGATTATTCTACCGGCGGCTTTACCAAAACTGTTCATATAGTTACCGATAAGGGTAGTTTCGATTTTGACGGCGGCGATTTTAAGCAGGTTTATAATCTTCGAGCTCCCGGTGCCATTGCTGTCAAATCGTCCCTGTTTAATATTGAAAAGAAATAATTAGTCTTTGACCATGTTAAAATATTTTTATGACGATTCGAGCCGGTAATTTGGATACGATTGCTCCCGATGATAAGATAATTAAAACAGAAAAAAATGAAAATGTTCAAGAAGACTTAACTCCTATCAGGAGAATTTTAGGTCATACTCGTAATTCATTTTCCTCAACTCTGATTTGTCCTAATTTTTTTGACTTTAGTGAGCGAAGCGAGGGCGAGATTATTTATGTAGTTCTTCGTCCTCATTGGTTTACTAACATTTCTTGGATTCTGTTGAGTTTGGTAATGTTTTTAGCTCCCTTGATTTTAAAATTATTAGCGGTTGAGATCTCTTTACCTGGTAATTTATTTCTCCTTATTATTATTTTTTGGTATATGGTTACTTTAGCCTTTGCTTTGGAAAAATTTATTTCCTGGTACTTTGATTTAAGTATCATTACTAATTTGCGGGTAATCGATATGGATATTTTTAATCTGCTCAATCGTAAATTTACTGAGGCGGAAATAAAAAATATTCAGGATATAGATTATAGATTAGCAGGAGCCAGTCAGACGTTTTTTAACTATGGTTCGGTGAGAATTGAAACAGCCGGTGAACGGCCTAATTTAGTTTTTGAAAAGATTGCCGCCCCAGATAAGATTTTAAAATTATTACAGGAACTTTGTCATCATGGATCCTTTAACCAATAATCTTAATCTTAATAATATTTTTTTTCTTCTGACTAAGATCTTTGTTATTGTCGGCGGATTAATTTATTTAATTTTTGCCTTATTAATTGTTAAACAAGTTAAGGTTTTTTCTAAAAATATTCGTGATAAGTTCAACCGGCCAATTATGATTGCTTCTTATCTTCATCTTATTTTGGCCTTTCTGTTGATTTTCTTGGCCCTTCTGTTTTTGTAGTATCATTATTTAATGGATTATTCCTGCCGGTTTTACAATGGTAATTCGAGCAGCGGCCAGTGGGTTCATTTTTGGGAAGAGAAGAAAAAGGGCCGTTTATTTGGTTTAATTTGGGCTGATAATGCTGTTCAAGGGCAAGAAATTATTAGTGTTATTAATCGCCGGCGAAATTTAGATCAAATTAGTAATGCCGCTGTTGGTCTTTTCATTAGCCATGGTGATTATTTTGAGGCAATGGCAAGTCAAGGTGTTTATTTGGCGGTAAAACGAGGCCATTATTTTAGTTTCCTTGATTTTTCCCATCATCAAGTGGTTCGGGGCCGAGGACAAGATGGTGATTGGTGGGCCATAAGTAATTCCCGTGATTTTATTAAACAACTTTTTATTTCAGGGGCCACTTCTGATATTTTTCCTCCGGCCAATATAGCCGCTGTTTTGATCGAAATTAATCGTTCCCGATCAATTACTCATCCTCAGTATTTAGTGCGGGCGCCAGTTCATGAAGCCGTTCATCGTCGTCGATTATGGACAATTATTTTTAGTTTAATTGGAATTATTATTTTGCTGATTAGTTTATGGACTATTTACCGCCACCGGCAAATTAATAAAGAGATGAGACATCAGAATTTAATTACTCAATTAGAGACAAAAATTAATCAAAAAGAAACAGAAGCCGCTCAAAAACTATTCCAAGACTTAAAGGAAATTTCCCATGATCAAAGGGAAGTAGATTTGTACTTCCAAAAAATTAAGAAGTTGGTGAACCCTTTAGAACTTTTCTATGACACTCATTTAATAAACGAATCGAGTAACTATTCCCAAATAGTTTTTAATGGTTCCGGTTTGGTTATGTTTGATCCCATCAATAATCGTTTGGATTGGCTGTCTCTTTCCCAGAGCAAGAAAGAACTGGATCAAGGTGATCATCTCCAAGGAATAAAGGCAATAATTACTGACAAAAATAAGATTTATGCCTTAACTGCCAGTGAAATTCGTCTATTTGATGGGACAGAATGGAAAAAATTAGCCCCATTAGAAAAAGAAGCTCTGGATTTCCAGATTTGGAACAATAGTCTTTATGTTTTATACCCTGAAACGATTAAAAAATTGAATAGCTTATCTTCGTGGTTAGCTGCTGGTCAACAATTACCGGTTAATCCAGCAGCCATGGCTATTGATGGTAAAATTTGGATTTTGACTGATTCGGGCGAATTAAAGCCTTATTTTCATGGTAAACAGGACAAATTTAATTTTAGCCAAAATTTGGTTTTGACCGGTGCTAAAAGTTTGTTGACCTCCACAATGAGTGATGATTTGATATTTGCTGACCAGAATCATGTTTATGTAGTTAGTAAATCAGGTGAATTAAAGTTAGTCAAAGCGGTGGAAGAAATAAAAATAATTGACTTAACGGCTGATTTTAATAGTAAAAATCTTTATATCTTGGCCTCCGACCAAAAAATCTATATAATTAGCCTTCCATGAAACATTTTAATCAAGATTGCCGTGACTATCGATTTATCGATAAATTTGAAGCCGGCCTAGTGTTAACTGGGGCTGAGGCAAAGTCACTGCGGACCCAAACAGCTCAGTTTGCTAGTGCTAAGGTGGAAATTCGTCAAGGAGTACCTTATTTGGAGAACCTTCGTTTATCTCCCTATAAATATGCTCATAGTCAGCCGATTGATCCCACCCGTCCTCGACAGCTTTTATTAAAAGAGAAAGAAATTGCTAAATTGATTTCTTATCGTCGGCAGAAATATACCCTTTTACCGATAAGAATTTTTCTTCATGGCAAGTGGTTTAAACTGGAAATTGGTGTTGGTCGAAAGATTAAAAAATACGAAAAAAGGGAAAAAATTAAAACTCGTGAATTTCAAAAATTTCATTTCGTCTAATAAACATTCTTAAATCGAGAAGAGGTATTTTAACTAGTTGGGTTTTATTTTCACTTAAAGCTTTGAGTTTAACTTGGATTTCATCCTTATCTAAGTCTAGACTAAACCAGCCGCTTTGACTGAATAATTTTGATGGCGGAAATAAAAATTTGTTGGGAGCGACCAGTTTGTCAGCCGGGTAATTTTTATAGTGAACCAAATATAACCAAACTTTAATATTGTTTTGTTTGGGGTTTTCGGCCAGAACTTTATCAAAAAATCTGAAAGTAGCTTTATGGTCGGGATGTTGATCAAGGGGATGGGGGATAATAAGAATATTAGGTTGAAAACTGTTCATGATTGTTGACAGATCGTTAACTATGTTTTCACCGTTATAATCCTGTTTACTACGGTAAGTACCGGCATAAGGATTATAAGTGAATTTAATTCCCTTGGCAGAATATTTTTTATCAGCGCTGTAATAATTATTGAAAAGTTGACTTAAGCCTTGGTCGGGATAGCCAAGAAATTCCAGATTCTTATCTGACAAACCCAGATCTTTAGCTGCTTGCCGGCCTTCGGCCATTCTGGTTTCACCTAAAGTGATAAAGTCATCTGGACCAATTTTAAGATTTTTGTCTTCGTCAACAATGACCGAATTAAGGTTATTATCGCCATTAGTTAGGTAAATAATTTTAATTTCCGCTCCAGCCTTTATTGCTTTTTGAATTAAACCGCCGGTAGCGATAACTTCATCGTCAATATGAGGAGCCGCAATTAGAATTTTACTGTCTCGGTTTAGCTCAGGAAATTTATCTAAAGTAGCTTTGTTAAAAAAACTACCGATGAAAGTACCGATTCCCAACAGAATAAGACCATAAACAATCAATCCTATTAAAAGCAGTTTCCTATATTTTATTCCTAGTTTTTTTATCTGTTTTACCAGCCCTTTAATTAACTTACCCATATTCTATTTTACTTTAGCGGAGATGCTCGGTAACGAACCGAGGTCCAAAGATGACTAAAAAAGACATCTACAAGCTTATTTTGTTTCCAAAAAGACAGCTAATTTCGGTCTTACCCGAATCTTAATTTTCCTCAATGCTGCCCTTGAAGAAAAAGCATTCCGGTTGGTTGACACTCCTTTCTTTTCTCCGGAATAGGCAAAGAAGGAATGGCCAATGGCTTAAGCGTAAGCTAAAGCGTAATTGGCGCCAGAATAATTCATGGCATTTTATTTTTAATCCCTGTTTTTCGGCTGTGGGATCGAAGCCGGCCTGCCGTCTTTTAAAGAACAATCTCTGTCGAAGCTTTACATCTCCAACACAATATTATATCACTTTCTCCCTATTTTTGCAAATATTCGCGATTTGAACAAAATTCTTTCCTGACCAAGTATAACATAGAATAAATGCCTTGATCTATATCCTGTTGCCCCTGCAGAGGCTTAGATAGCATAAAATAAATTTATGCCTTGGGTGCTCGATCTACTTTTTCCTAGAAAATGTTATGATTGTGGTAAAATTGGTCAATATTTTTGCAACTCCTGCCGTCAGCAAATTTTAATCAATTCACTCGAACCTCAAAGTAATCGATTAAGTTTGTTTAAGTATCAGAAAGGGATTAAGCAGGCGATTCTCGATTTAAAATACAATTTTGTTACTGATTTGGTTGACGAGTTAGCGGAGTTATCGGCTGACTCCATAAAAGGGCATTATTCCCATCTTTGGCAATTCTGGCAGCAAAATCATTATCTAATGACGGCCGTCCCTCTTCATTGGTGGCGGTATAATTGGCGTTCATTTAATCAGGCTGATTTATTGGCTAAAAATATTGCCCGGCGGCTTAAATTGGATTATCGATCTGATTTATTGATTAAGACCCGTCATACCTCTCCCCAAGCCCGTCTTCAAAAGAGAATTTCTCGGTTGAAAAATGTTGATCACGCTTTTGCCCTAAATCCGTCGGTTAAAAATCAAATAGGCAATCTCATTCTTTTCGATGATGTTTATACGACTGGTTCCACCCTTAGATCAGCCGCTGAAGTTTTAAAAACTTATTGCCAGGACATTTGGTTTTTAACTTTGGCTGGCTAATTCCATTAAGGTTTTTTCGGGATTATCGGACTTAATAATATTGGCGGCAGCTAAGACTCCAGCCCCTCCCATTTTTTGGGTTACTAAAATATCTTCTTTGGTTCTAACGCCGGCGCCAGCTAAAACAGGAATATTTTTGTAAAATTCAACCATTTTTTTTATCATCTCTGGTTTTTCTGTTGCTACCGATTTTTCTCGATTGCCAATTAAATATTTTGGTTCATAAGCAATATAAGTTGGTCTAATGTTTTTAGCCCACCTTTCTACTTGCCCCCAACTTTGGAGACAAACAACACTATCCATTTCTTTTGGCCAGTTTTTTAATAATTGTAAAATTGTCCCTGGTTTTAATCTTTTTTCACTATGATTAATTAGAGCGCCATTAGCACCTAATATTTGGGCCTGTTTTAAGGTAATAGCGCCATTATGAGCTCCCTCGAAATCACCGTCGAGGCTTTGGAGGTAAACCTTGTGTTTACCCATAATTGCTTTAACTCTAACTAAATCTAAAGCAGAAACCACGGGAATAATTTCTGTAGTAGTTGCCTCCATAACCCTTTGACAAATTGAAGTAAATTTGATTGCCCCTTCGCCCCAAGTTTCTTGATAAACCTTAAAATTAACTAAAATGATCATAGTTTATAGCCCATATTTTGTCTTTAGCTGATTAATACCGCTTCTTAAAGTAATAATGACTTCAGCCGCGTCTTTATTTTGATTGACGATGGCATTGATAGCGTCACCGAAATACTTAATCATTTCGTCATTGAGGCTTTCATCAAAAGTTCGGGAAGAAAGATACCAATTATCGGCTGTCTCGGCGGCGTCAACAAAGGGTTTAATTTTAGAGTTGGCCCCCATTTGATCAAACATACTTTTTCTTGGAGAAATTTGACCAAAATCTCTAATTTGACTAGCCAAGGTAAAACTTTTTTGCAAAGCTTCTTTAGAGGCTAAAAATTCTAACAATTTAAAGGCTTCTTTTTGGTGTTTACTTTTCGTATTAACTCCTTCTACCCAAAAACTAGCCCAATTGACGTTAGTTAAGGTACCATTTTCATTTTCCAATTGAGGAACAGATATAACTTCGTAGTTTAATTTGGGATTAATATCCCTTAGATTAAATATCCGCCACGAGGGACCAAAATAAAAGCCCAAACTGCCGTTAGCAAAAGCCAAAGTAGACGGAGGTAAAGTTTCATCCCAGAGATGATATTTAGTTCGGTAAAGACTGTAGTAAACTAAAACCGACTTAATTTTTTCATCGTCACTATTAAGAAGGGGATTAATCCCTCCTTGTTTTAGCATTAGGCCAATAATATCACTCCAATGATCGATATTATTGACTGAACCTAAGGCAGCCCCAGCGGTAACAATTTTGTCTGTTTGTTCATCTCTTTTGGTAATTTTTTCTGCTATTATCCGAAGGTCATTCCAGGTTTTTGGTAATTCACCCCCAACCGCCCCAATTAAATCTTTATTATAAAAAAGCGCTAAACCGTCGTACATTAGAGGAATGGCTTTATAATTAGACCCTGTTTTTAAAGTTTTTGAGAAAACCTTATAAAAATCGGTTTCTAATCCAATACGATTGGCAGTTTCGGTGGGGACTGGAGCCAATTCATTTTTAAACAAAGGCAGCCAAGAGACATGAATTCGAAAAATATCTGGAGTATCAGTTTCCCCGCTGGTTTCTGTTTTAGCTAATTTATTTTGCAGTCTAAGTTTATAATTTTCCTGACTATTCTTTTTGTAATTTACCTTGATATTGGGATTTTTAGCTTCAAAATCAGCAATAATTCCATCCATAACACTGCTTTCTTCCCATAATCCCCAATAATTTAACTCTATTTGATTGCTTACCGGGGTTTTCCCTCGACCTCGGAAGTAAACTAATAAAAGAATAATTAAAAGAATAATCGCTGCTGCTATCAGCCAAATTAGATATTTTTTTAGTCCCCTTTCCTGTTGTTTTTGAATTTGCTGACTAATGGTGGTCTGATCCTTAATAACGGATGAAGAGGTTGTTGGCACTGGGGGAATTTCGACTCTTCTTGGCGGTAGAGGTGATTGGATTTCTTCTGGATTCACAGTTATATGATAACTAATTTTTTTGATAAACTCCATTATGTATGGTTGTGACTATTTATACTGATGGCGGCGCCAGGGGTAATCCCGGGCCGGCTGGTGGTGGAATGGTGGTTTATGACGCTTGCCGTCGGTTAATCTTTCAAAAAAGCTGTTTCTGGGGAATTAAAACCAATAACGAAGCCGAATATCTTGCCATGAAAATGGCCCTAGAATGGGTTAAAAGTAATACCAATAGATATCAAATTACCCAAATGGATTTTTATGCCGATTCTCAACTTTTGATTTATCAATTACAAGGTCTTTATAAAGTTAAAGCTTCTAATTTGAAATCCCTTTGGGCCGATTGCCGCCAGTTACTCCAAGATTTGAATTTACCTTATTCTTTTAATTTAATTCGCCGGGAGGAGAATTCTTTAGCCGATAAACTGGCTAATCAATCAATGGATTCTGCCTATGAATCAAAAACTACTTAATTGGCTTCTTTTGATATTTTTAGTTTTTCTTTTAATTAGTTCACCTTTAGTAATTAATTTCGGTAAAACTGGCCGCCGAATTAGCCTTTTGGGTAAGGATTACTCTCTGTTATCCAAACGGGAGATTGTAGCCAGGCTGGAAACTGATTTTTCTTTACCCAGAGATCTGAAATTAATTGATGGCAATCGGATTTTAATCATCAATACAGCCGATATATCTGCAGTTATTGATAAAAACAAAACGGCCTCCAGTCTTTTGTTCCGGCGATTAAAGCAAGGTCCATGGCGCTATTTAACTGCCTTTTTCCAACCTAAAGACTTTAAACTCATTTTTCAAATTAATCAAGATCAACTCCATCAGCGGCTTGATTGGGTAGCTAGAGAAATTGACCGACCATTTATTCCAGCTGAATTTTATATTAATGAAAACCACCAAGTAAAAGTAAACAATGGTGAAATTGGCCGACGGGTTGATCAAGCTTCTTTAAAAACAATTATTTTAGAGGCTTTAGCCAACTATCAGTTTAATCAGCCAATTATTATTCCAGTTACTAACGTTGGTTCTTTGCCAGATCAGAATCAATTAGCTTCTAGTCTCAAGGAGGCTCAAAAAATTATTGGCCGGTCAGTAGTTTTAATTGGTGAGAATCAGGAAATTATTCTGAGCGACGATTTGCTTATTTCTTGGTACGATTTTAATAATACCTATAAAACGGATAAAATTAGCGAGTATGTTGATAATTTAGCTTCCAGTTTGAAAAAAGAGCCAGTGGATGCTGTTTTTCAATTCGAAAACGGTCACGTTTTAGCCTTTCGTCCAGCTCAGAAAGGATATACTCTTAATGTTTCCCAATTGGTTTCTTTATTAAATCGTCGTCTTCCAGGTTTAACCAGTCAAACCGAGACTCAATTAAGGTTAGATTTACCTTTTATTTATAGTGACCCTAAAGTTAATAATGCCGACGTTAATAATTTAGGCATCAAGGAATTGATTGGTCGAGGTAGTTCTTCCTTTAAAACCAGTGCCAGTTACCGCAATGTTAATATTGCCCAAGGAGCAGCTATTGTCAATCGAATTTTAGTTGCTCCAGGCGAAACTTTTTCTTTTAATAAAGCTCTTGGTAAAGTAGATGCTGAAAGTGGATTTGGTAAAGCTTATATTATTAAACAGGGGCGAACTGTTTTAGATATTGGCGGTGGTATCTGTCAAGTATCAACAACTTTGTTTCGAGCCCTATTAAATGCAGGTTTGAATATTACCGAACGTCAGGCTCATGCCTATCGCGTTGGTTATTACGAGGAAGATATGCCGCCAGGTTATGATGCCACTGTCTTTTCACCCAAGCCCGATTTGCAATTTATTAATGATACTGATCATTATCTGCTTATTCAAAGCCTTTATGATGGGGTGGAAAAAAAATTGACTTATGAAATTTATGGCACTAGTGATAATCGGAAGGTAGAAATTACTAATTATCGTCAATGGGGTAAAGTTCCACCACCACCAGATATTTATCTTGACGATCCTAGTTTGCCGCCCGGGAAAATAGTTCAAGATGAGCATAAGGTCAGCGGACTAAAAGTAGCTTTCGATTGGAGAGTTACAAAAGATGGTAAAGTGCTTTATCAACGGACATTTACTTCGTCCTATGTTCCTTGGGCAGCTATTTTTCGCCGGGGACCAACATCTCAATAGGGCCGCTTCTTTTTAGTAATCCAACTTAAGGCGGGGTTTACGATCGAGTTTATCAATATCTTCAACGAATTCTCCTTTCAGAGCTTTGTAATAGGCGGTTAAACCGATCATTGCCGCATTATCCGTATTCAGTTTCTGATTATAGGGCATATTTATTGGCAGATTGAGAGTCTTGGCTAATTGTCTTAATTTATTTCTTAATTCTAAATTAGACATAACCCCGCCAGCGGCTAGTAATACTTTTGGTTGATATTTTTCAACCGCTAGTCTAAATTTACGGATCAATTGTTCAAAAACAGCTTCCTGATAACTGGCGGCGTAATCTGATAAATGGCTACTAATTTGCTGGGGTGATAAATTTTTAATTTGATAATAAAAACTGGTTTTTAATCCAGAAAAACTAAAATTTAGAATTTTATTATCAGGAAGGACTTTGGGTAGTTTGAGAAAGTTTTTATTTCCTTTTTGGGCTAATCGTTCGATTATTGGTCCGCCGGGATAACCTAACCCCAATATTCTAGCGGCTTTATCTAAAGCTTCGCCGGCGGCATCATCTAAAGTTTCTCCAATTATTCTGTAATCACCAATGCTATGAATAAGGATAATTTGACTATGACCACCGGAAACAGTTAAACCAAGAGCTGGGAAAGCAATTTGATGATTAAAAAGAGTAGATAGTAAATGACCCTCAATATGATTGACGGCTATTAGTTTTTTTTTATATTGTTTAGCCAATGCTTTGGCCTTATCAATCCCAACTTCCAAAGCTACCGCTAGCCCCGGTCCCTGAGTAACGGCAATCACATCAATGCTATTGATACTTTCTCTCTTTTTTGAAGAGGGGGCTAGATGGAGATTTAATGCCTTATTTATTACTAAATCAATCCTTTTCTTGTGAGCCCATTTAGCGATGTTAGGAACAACTCCACCCCAATCCTTATATAAATTAATTTGAGATGAAACAATATTGGTGATTATTTTTCGATTTTCAACTACGGCGGCACAAGTATCATCACAACTGGTATCAATAGCTAAAATTTTCATAATTTTATTTCTCGGGTATGTTCATCAATATATTTAAAAGTTAAGAATTTTAAAGGAGCTATTTGAGTTAATTTAACCAAATTGGTTTTACCTAAATTTTCTATCCATTCAATACAGACTACCTTTTTATTTTTGATGGCATTAAATATATTGAGTTCCATCAATTCTTCCTGATTATTAATTCGATAAAGATCAATATGTAGGAATTTACCGTAGTCATTATAAATAGTAAAAGTGGGGGAGGTGATTTTTTCCTTAATTCCCATAGCTCGGCCAATACCTTGAGAAAAAACAGTTTTACCTGTACCCAAATCACCGCTTAAACCTAAAATAATTGGTTGGGGTATTTTAGAAAGAAGAGTTCCGGCAATTTTTTGGGTCTCTTGAGCTGAATGGGAAATGAATGTTTGCCCATTAGGAGTTATGAAATCCCCTCGCCGGAGAATTTTTATTTTCGGTTCTCTTATATCGACTACTGTTGATGGTTTATTTCGTGGTAGTTTACCAACATCAACAATTAAATCAATCATCCGTCTTTTTTTTTCGGATAAAGTTTTAAGAAAGCTGGTAGTTGAGTAGTGCGGCCGATGGCCTGACAAGTTAGCTGAAGTAGCGGTAATCGGCCGGCCAAATTCTTTAACCACTTCAATGATTAAAGGATAATTGGGAATTCTAATACCTAAAGAACCATCTTCCGCTTCGATACCCTTAGCTAATCGATGTCGGCCCTCGACAATTAAAGTAAAAGGACCGGGTAACCAGTTTGTATAAATTGTTTGTACGTTGTTGTTAATTATTGCGTAATCACTAGCCATTTTAAAGCTATCGCAAAACACGGCAATAGCCTTACCGGGCCATCTCTCTTTAAATTTTAATAACTTTTCAACGGCTTTTGATTGAGTCGCATCAACCGCTAATCCATAAACCGTATCTGAGGGAATGACGACTAAACCACCCATTTTTAAAATCTGGATGATTTGTTTTTTAGTGGCTGGCATAGCCAATTTTATCAAATCATTATGCTATAATCGATGCAACTTTTAATCTATGTCAAAAACCTTAGAACATTATCATAATTTAGTAGAACAGGATCGTAGCCAAGGACGTCTAAAAATTATTTTTAATGGTTTGAAAAATGGTCTAGATAATGCGGTTATCGACCGTCAATTAGCTGCTTACGATTATCGCCTTGAGACAGGGCAAAAACGTGGTCAGAAGTCAGTTAATCGAGTTATTAAAGCCATTAAAGAGGAAAAGATAATTGGTGAAATTCGGCAGATAAAGGATTTTTCTGGTGAAGATATTTATCAAAAGCGCGATTTAGCCGTTGTTATCAATAATTATCATGGTTTTCATGATCAAATTTGGATTCAGGTTAAATCCAGCTGTCGGGAAGTGGAAAACTTTTACACCTTAATTGATAAGAATGGTCATCAAGCCCAACAAATTCTTACTGAGAGAAAATTAATTGTTTTAAATGGTAATATTTCCCCTTCGAGAATTAGGAGTGAGTTCTATCGCCAATTAGATCTTCTGATAAAATAAATTTGTTGATGAAAAAATATGATTTTAAATTAATTGAGAAAAAATGGCAGGACTATTGGCGCGACAATAATATTTTTAAATTTGATCCCCAATCACCAAAACCGATTTTTTCTATTGATACCCCTCCGCCAACTGTTTCCGGCAGGATGCACCTCGGCCATGTTTTTTCTTATACCCAGACCGAGATTATAGCGCGTTTTTTTCGCATGGCCGGCTATAATGTTTTTTATCCAATCGGAATGGATGATAATGGTTTGCCAACCGATAAACTGGCCGAAAAAGAATTGGGGATTAAATCTACCAGTTTACCTCGTGACGAATACCGCCAGCAGGTTCAAACTTTAGTTAGCCGCTATCATCAGGATTACATGAATTTGTTTAATTCTCTTGGTTTTTCTTTTGACTGGCATCTCTTATATTCAACTATTTCTTCTGAAGTTCAGGAATTAACCCTGAAGAATTTCGAGGATTTTAAAAAGAGGAACATTATTTATAAAAAGAAAGCCCCATGTTTATGGTGTCCTGTTTGTGGCACTGGTGTGGCTCAAGCTGAAGTTGAGGATAGGGAATTAGAAACAGTTTTTTATGATCTTCAATTTGGCGATCTAATCATTTCTACTACCCGGCCGGAATTATTACCAGCTTGTGTGGCTGTTTTTGTTCATCCCGATGACGTGAGATATCAACGTTTAATTGGAACAGAGACCACCACTTCCCTGGGGGATAAGGTTAAGATATTGGCTGATGGTAAGGTCAAACCTGATAAAGGCACCGGGGCGGTTATGATTTGCACTTATGGTGATGAGACCGATTGGTATCTTAAAAATAAATATCAATTGGATGAAAAGATAATTATTGACGAGCAGGGTCGGATCGACGGGTTAACTATTCCAGCCGCCAGAGAAAAGATAATAAAGGAATTAAAATCGCAGAATTTAGTAGTGAAAGAAACACCATTAACCCATGATGTGGGGGTTCATGAACGTTGTGGAACAATCATTGAAATTATTTTACGAGAGCAATACTTTCTTAAAGTTTTGGAAATTAAAGAGGAAATTTTAGCGATGGCGGAAACAATTAATTGGTATCCAGCCTTTATGAAAGAACGTTTGATTGATTGGGTAAAAAATCTAAAATGGGATTGGTGTTTGTCGCGAGAACGGCCTTACGGTATTCCCATTCCCGGTGAGGATAATTTGGTTTTTGATACTTGGTTTACTTCGGCCAATACTCCAGAGATAAATACTCTTAAAGGCGGCCGGATCCCTTATTCTCTTCGCCCTCAGGCCTATGAAATTATTCGTACCTGGGCTTTTTATACTTTAGTCCTATCTTATTATAAGAAACAGGGTATTCCTTGGCAAAATGTGGCCGTTTCTGGTCACCTTCTTCTTCGCCGGGGAGAAAAAATTAGTAAAAAGAATGGCGGTGGTAATCTTCGCCCTGAAGACCAAATTGCTACCTACTCAGCCGATGCTGTTCGTTGGGCTGTTTCGGGGGTTTCTTTGGGAGCCGATGCCTATTATGACACCAATGAAGTGGTTTTCGGCCAGAGAGTCGTGACTAAATTACTGAGTGCCGCTAATTTTGTTTCTTTGGCTTTAACCGGTTTTCAATCGGTTAAAGATCAACCTGAATTGCCTTTAGACCGGTGGTTGATAGCCCAATCAGAGATAACCGCTCATAAAATGGCTGAGTATTTTAAACATTTTGATTACAATCATCCCCGCGATCTTATCCAAACCTTTTTCTGGAGTATTTTTTGTGATAATTACTTGGAAATGATTAAGAAGAGAATCTATGGATTAACCCCAACCGACCACCGTCGTCTTTCGGCTCAATTAGCCTTATCTCAAGGTTTTTTAAATATTTTAATCATGTTTGCCCCTTTTATTCCTCATGTAACTGAAGAAATTTTTCAATCAATTTATCATTCCTGTCCCTCAATTCATCAGTTATCTTGGCCTGAATTAAAAATTAAAGCTGAAGATTATCGAGTTATTTCGGAACTTTTGGCAATTCTTTCCTTAGTTAGGGGAAAGAAATCATCGGCTGGTCTTAATTTAGCTTCTCCTATTAAAACTTTAATAATTAAGCATCCAAATTTAACTGAGGATGATTTGATCCCATATCAAGATGATTTTCAAGCAGCAACCCAAGCCCAAAAAATTGAATTGGAAAAATCGGACCATGTGGCAGTTGATTGGGCTTAGTTCATTATTAATCTTTTTTGCTATTTTTACTTACCAACACCAAGATATTTTTAGTTTGTCGGCTGGTGATCATTATTATCTTCGCCTTAATTATTGGTTAAAATTAATCCAAACTAATCGTTGGCCTCAAGCAGTTAAATTAGAAACTAAGTTAAATTCCGACGACATTCGTTATTATAAGGACCAATATTCGCCGGAATCGCTCCAGAGTAAATTAAAAGCTTTATATGGATTGGAAAATTTGACTGTCGACGATTGGTTGACTATTGCTAGATTAGAACTCCTTTTGGACCATTATGCCGAAGCTTCAGCCGCTGTGGAACGGGCTTATCAAATCGATCCCCTCCATCGTGAAGTAGAAAAAATTTATTTTACTTTTCCTCAGATTTCTCGCTAGCTTCTTCTTGAGTCTTTTCTTTTTGCTCAGTTGCTGGGACTTCTTCAGGAGGAGTAACCGGAGCTACTGGTTCTTCTTCAATTTTCGGCTCTTCGATTTTAACTATAACTTGGTCAGCAGCCGTTTTTAGTTCAACTTTTGATTTATCGAGAATTAGATCGCCGGCGGTGATTATAGCCCCGATGGTAGTTAAAGAACCGATATCGACCTCAATTTTTTCCGGTAAGTCAGCCGGAAGAGCTTCGACATTGATTTGATCACTAACAGTGACCAAAATATTACCTTCTTTGACTGCCGGACTTTCGCCAACCAGGACGATTGGCACTTCGGCGGTAATTTTTTCCTTTAAATTAACTCGGAAACAATCCAGGTGAATTAAATGGCCATTTAGATAGTGATACTGTGGATTCTTGAAAAGAACAGGTATCTTTTGATTATCAAGTAGTAATTCAACTAAAACCGATTCGCCTGCCTCTTTAAAAGTTTTTATAAGTTCTTTAGCTGGAAATTGAATCGAAATTGAAGCTATGCCTTTACCATAAAGCGTTGCCGGGATTAATCCCGCCTCTTTTAGATGTTTTACCTGGCTTCTTCCTTTAGCTGTTCTTATTTCCGCTTTTATTTGGTGAGTGATCTGAGCCATAGGTGGTATTATATCATTATGTTGCCGGGGACTAAATTACGAATTTTAACGGGGGATCGACCAACGGGTAAGTTACATCTTGGTCATTGGGTTGGTTCTCTCCAAAATCGAGTTAAATATCAGGATCAGTACCAAGTATTTTTGGTTTTGGCTGATCTTCACCTGTTAACTACTTTTCCCACCAAGGAAAAAATTAAACAAATTAAGAATAATATTCATGATATCGTCTTGGATTATTTAGCAGCAGGAATTGATCCAGAGAAAGTAGTTATTTATCAGCAGTCACAGATAGCGGCAGTTACCTATTTGTCTACTATTTTCCAAATGTTAGTAACTGTTCCCCGAGCTCAAAGAATCCCTACCTTAAAACAGGTGATGCATGATCTTGATCTTAAAAAACCTTCGGTAGGTTTGCTGATCTATCCAATTCTTCAGGCAGCCGATATTTTAATGGTTAAAGCCGATTTGGTCCCTGTTGGTAAAGATCAGCAAAGCCATGTGGAATTAACAGTAGAGCTAGCCACTACCTTTAATAAACTTTATGGTAATGTTTTTCCCATTCCTAAGGCTATTATTGGTAAAACTGGCACTTTGGTGGGTCTTGATGGCCGGGCCAAAATGAGTAAATCATTAAATAATTGTATTTATCTAAGCGATGATCCGGCTACGGTTAAAGAAAAAGTGAATTCAATGTATACTGATCCTCAACGAATCCATTCAAACGATCCTGGAAGAGTTGAAGGCAATCCTGTTTTTATCTACCATGATTTATTTAATGAAAATAAAGAAGAAGTAGTTGATCTGAAAAAGCGTTATCGTCAAGGGCAGGTTAGCGATATTGAGGTTAAAGAAAAACTAGCTTTAGCTTTAGAGAAATTTTTAGCGCCGATGCGGGAAAAACGTCGGGAATTTGAAAATAAACCCGGCCTCGTTGAGGAAATTCTCGCCCGGGGCCAAACCGTGGTTCGCCCCATCGCCCAAGAAACTTTAAATGAAGTTTTAAAAGCAATGGGATTCTAACGTTTCAATTTTTATTTTACCCAAACCACCTAGAGTGCCAATGGTCCTTTCTACTACTCTTAGGCAATTACCGATGTCTTGACTGATTTCTTTTCCTGAGAACCTTAATACTCTCCAGCCAAAGCTGGTAAGCTGATTATTTCTTTTTCTGTCTCTTGCTAAGGCTTCGGGTAGTGTGTGGTATCGTTCGCCGTCACACTCTAGGTCAATATTTCCTTTTTTACAAAATATCCCGAAATCTAGGCAGAAAATTTGACCACCCACTTTTACATATAACTGTCTTTCAGTTTCTATTTTTCGTTTTTTCATCTCCTGGTACATTTTTTCTTCTAAAGGACTGGTATCCCAGAGGTCATTAATTTCTTTAGCCATAAGGAGTTTGTCCAAACTGGTGGGAATATGACTGATATACCTCCATCTTTTACTTGGAATTGATCTGGGTAATTTTTGAATCAGTCCTAAATGAAATTGAAAGTAATCCTGCATAGCTCTTTGATGTTTTGGCTCTTTGGGAAAAAGTTCAATTCTTTTTTTAATCTCATACTCTAAGACCTTAGCGTAATAGTTTACTTGATATTGATATTCTTTATCAAAAATTTTAGGGAAATAAAAAGCGATATATTCCACCAAAGAAGTATTTTGAGGCGCCGATTTAACAGGAATGTGATACCATCTTTCCTGTTGAATTCTTGACCAAAGCTCTCTCCGTGGAACAATTCCCACCAGGGCTGGATGTAGTGTTTGTTTGTTCTGGTTTGTATTTAGTGGATGTGCGTGGAGTCGAACCACGGACCCTCGATGTATAAGATCGATGCTCTGACCAACTGAGCTACACATCCATTTAATTTTCAATTTTTAAAATCCAATTTTTCAATACTCTTATTAAGAATTTTAAATTTTAAATTAAACCGTGTAGCAGGGGCGGGAATTGAACCCACGACCTTAGCGTTATGAATGCTACGCTCTAACCAACTGAGCTACCCTGCCGTGACCTGTTTATTATAACAAAGAGTTTTAAAATACTCTGTTTTACCCTCAATTAACAGGTTTGAATTATTTGTGTTATACTTAATCATGGAGGTAAAAGAAGAGAGATTAGTGGGTGAAATTACCCATTATTACGATAAAATAGGAGTAGCCGTTGTTAAAGCTCTGGCGCCGATTGAAATTGGTCAAACCATCCATATTAAAAGTGATGGGGGAAAGACCGATTTTACCCAAACGGTAGAATCGATGGAAACCGAGCATCAGAGAACAGACAAAGTTGAAGCCGGTCAGGTGATCGGAATGAAAGTGGTTCAGAAAGTCGAAAAAGGAGATAAAATTTATCTCCTTTAATGATTGACAGCTATTCCTTTGGTTTGATGGTTATTGACGGGAGGCTAGTGAGTGAAGATATTCTGGTTAAATGGAGTGGTGAGGTTTTACCGTGGCGACGGTCTGTGAGTCATGTCATTGGAACTCAAGATATTAAAGCGGCAATTACAGCCAAGCCGGAATTGATTGTTATTGGTACTGGAGCAGCTGGAGTTGCCAAAGTTAAGCCGGTGGTAAAAGATCGAATTAGCCGGGTGGGAATAGATATCGTTATTGCTAAAACAGGCCAAGCTGTTGAAATTTTTAATCAAGCTTTAAAGATTAAAAAGAAAGTAATTGGCCTTTTCCATTTAACTTGTTAAGTCTTAACAAAAAAGCCCTCAAACTAATGAGAGCCTCTTTGTGTGTTGCGGGGCTGGGAGTTGAACCTAGCCTGCGAGATTATGAGCCTCACGTGCAACCGTACACTACCCCGCATGTTGGAGCAAAGCTTTCCATTCTAACATACTTTTTTTGACTAGTAAACAAACGGGGTTTTTATGTAGAGACGCGCAATTGCGCGTCTCTACATTTTTGGACAGTGGTGAAGCAATTCAATAGATTCAGTCTTTGTTTATTTGGTGCTGGCCGAGGTCTCACCGTTAACCTGCTTAATTTTAAGTTTTAATTCTTCATTTTCTTGGATTAGTTTGGTAATTTGTTCCTGTAATTGACTGTTTCTTTTTTTTGCTCCTTTTAGAAGATTATATTGATTAATGATATTAATTATAGCCGTTATGCCTATATAGGCTAAGATTAGGTTTAAAATTATTGTTTTCCAATATCTCATAAAAATTTGAATTTTGTCCTAAGATATGTTACTATAAGCTATTATGGCCGAAACTAACCTGCTTCAGGCACTCAATATGTTTGCCTTATCTCTAGGAAAGAAAGGCAAATCGACCAATACAATTATAGCCTACAAGGGAGATATTAACCAATTAGTTAACTTTTTAGAAGCCCAATTGCATATCAGCGATCCTAAGGCAGTTACCCCCGACCATATTAATAGTTTTAAGGATGATTTGGCTAAAAACAATTATACGGCTAAATCAATTAGTCGAAAATTGAATTCTATTAAGAATTTTTTTAATTTTTTGATTGAGCAGGGAATTATTAGCCAAAACCCTTCAGCGGAGATTAAACATCCTAAATACGAGAATGATTTACCCCGGATTTTAAAGCCGATTGAATATCGTTCTCTTCGTGATGCCTGTCGGAATGATGTTCGAGCAACAGCAGTGGTGGAATTAATGCTTCAAGCCGGCTTAAGAATTAAAGAGATTGAAAATTTGAAGATGGATAATATCAAAGATAACGAGTTAATAATTGAGAGCTATGAGAGTCATGGTGAACGAAAAGTACCTTTAAATAATTCAGCTAAATTAGCCATTAAACGCTACTTGGAAGGCGGCCGCTATGAAACTAAGTCGAAAAATGTTTTTGTGACTAAGTCTGGCCGAGCTCTTTTGGCTAGAAATATCCGAAGTTTGCTTAACCGTTATTTTGAGAAGGCTGATTTGGAGGGAGTAAAAGTTAATGATTTGAGAAGTACTTTTATTGCTTTTCAGTTAAAATCGGGAGTACCGATTGATGTTGTCTCTCAAGTAGCCGGTCACAAACGGATTTCTACTACCGAAAAATACTTGGAATTAATCGATTCTAAAGAGGAAAGTAAAGGTATTCATTTGAAGGAACTATAACCTGGCTCGTTTAGCGATTTCACTTTCAACTATTTCCCGAGCTACCCCATATTTTAGAGATGATATTTTTTTCAAATCTTCAGCCAATTTGGGATTACCCGGTGCCTTTCTCTCTAGAGCGGCAATTTTAACTGAAAATGGATCTTGGGGAACGCCATTAATCTGGGTTTTTAGGTAGGTTTCGGCTGTACCTAAATTAAGCAGGTCTTTTTCTGAAAAAACTGGGGCATATTGTTTTTGGAGAAAATTTGCGTCGGCAATACCTAGTCGGAAACTGCAGATAGTGCCGACGTTGCCAAAAACAGCGTTTTTAACTTCATCCTCCATTTGGGAGATGAATTGGTTGGCAACGATAAGATTAAGATGGTATTTTCGGGCTTCCGAAAGAATAACGGCGAAATCTTGGGTAGCAAAGTTTTGAAACTCATCAACATAAAGATAAAAATCGCGCCTTTGTTCTTCGGGAATATTCTGGCGTGACATAGCCGCGATAAGAATCTTGGGAATTAAAACCAAACCCAAAAAAGATGAATTTTCTTCACCAATAGTTCCTTTAGCTAGGTTAATAATTAAAACTTTACCTTCATCCATAGCTTGGCGGAAATTAAAAGCCGATTTTGATTGACCAATAATATTTCTCATCATCGTGTTAGTAACGAAGCGGCCAAATTTAGAAACAATATAATCTAGAACTTCCGACTTATGAAAATCTGATGTCTGGGCAATTTGATCAGTCCAATAACGCCTAACCATTGGATCTTTTACTTTAGGAAGTATTTCCTGAACATAATCAGGATCAGTTAAACAACGAACGACTTCAATAAAAGTGGCCCCGGGTTCCGTCATTACGGTCAGCATGATATTTCTAATGGCGTGTTCAAAACGGGGGCCGACAATACCAGTTTTATAAGGATCGTAAAGCTTATACATCAGATTAATAATAGAAGAGGTGACAAAGTCTTTTTGTTCATCGTTGTCACATTCCATGACATTGAAGCCCATTGGCCGCTCGGTGTTGGAGGGGTCAAAATAGATAACATCATCAGCCCGTTCTGGCGGAATTCTTTCTAGAATGCTTTCAAAAGTATCATGAGGATCGATAAAACAGACTCCTTTACCCGCCTTAATATCTTGGAGAGCCATATCGGCCAAAAGCCATGATTTACCAACACCAGTTTGACCAACAATATAAAAGTGCCGTTGGCGGTCAATATCTCCCATATAAAATTTTTTGGTAATTCCCCGGTAAATATTATCACCAATATAAATACCACTAAGGGGAGTATCAGCTGGTGCCGGTGCCTTTCTTGATTTTAACCAAAAAATATTAGGAGTTTCTATGGTTTTATTGGGAAAGTGAAAAATGGAGGCTATTTCATCCGATGACAAAATAGTCGGTACTTTCGGCCAGAAAATTACTGGGTATTTATAGATAAAATTCTGCATGAATAAATTTTTCAACCGAATTGGTTTTTTGGTTAATTTGTTGTAGGGAGATTCAAATTGAGTAAAGCAGGATTTGATATTACCGATATTTACCTTGGCAATTTCGGCTGTAGGGGCAATTGAGACAATTCTAATAGCAGTTTCAAAACCTTGTTTACCAATCTTGTTTTCGATTGCCTCCATTTGTTTGGCATCAATCTTAAACGAGGCTTTTTCCGGATTAGCCTCGCTTTTTTTGGTGCTACTGAGAAAACTGCGACCGGCCTTGGCCCAGCGGCCGTCAGCCGGAGAAATAACTAGTTGGATGATTGCCGTTTCGTTTTCGCTTAATTTTGATAAGGCCGAAGTAAGGGCAGCCAGTGGGTCAACTGCCAGCTCTTTGTATGTTTTTAATGGATAGTATGGGCTTTTTTTTAATCCAAGCCAGGCATATTCAACCTTGCCGTTTTCAGTATAAATATTGGGTTCTTCTACTACCTGAATATCGCCCCCATTGAAAACACCAAAAATCTGTTTCTCAATTAGGTCGCGGTACTTTTCCGGAACACAGACATAAAAACGAATATCCTTATTGGTGCCGATTATTTCTAAAGAAACTACCGGTTGATAGATAAATTTTTCCATCCATTTGAAGCGGCCGCTTTGACGCAAGCTGGAAAAAGTGGCAATAATTTGTTCCATAGCGTCGATTTTAACTTCATTATCCTGAGGGACTGCTACCTGCAGAGTAACCATTTTAAGAGATTCCTTTTCCCGATCTTTGGACCGCCACCAAATAATTAGAATAAAAAGGGCTAGGGCCAGCAAAAGAATAATAGCCGCAATAACGGCAATGATTGTTCCCAGTTGCCAAAGCCAATCGATCAGAATTTCCATAATTATTTTTCTTGGAACTGGACCCTACCTCCTTTAATCTTAATTATTCTGAGAACAAAAGTGGCTAACCAGTGCCCGGCATCACTGACCTTTTGATTTAGGCCTTTTAGGAAAACCTCCTTACTTATGGGTAAAACTGTCTTAAGATATGGTTTCTGGCTGGTCGGTAACACCGTTGGTATAATTGGGTTTTCCTCCTCCTCAATTTTTTCCAGCCAAGGTTTAACCTCCTTGGGGACAAAAACCTTTCTTTCTATGGTTTCAATAACTTCTTTTGAAGTTTTCCGCGGCTGAGGCAATTGCTCCGGCGTAGTTACTGGTAATCTTTCTTTATTTTCCAACATATTTCTTATTCCAGTATATAATAATTTATGGATTTACTAAATAGTTATCAGGCGGTGGTCTGGCCCTTTATAGAAAATTTTTTATCGGAAAATTTACCCTCGGGCTTTCACCAGGAAATTACCATGGATTATCCCCGGAGGAAGGGGAAATATCTCCGGCCATCGTTGGTTTTAATCACAGCTGGAGCTATGGGTTTTGATCCTCACCGGCCAGCGGCCATTGCTACTGCTGCTGCTATCCAGATTTCTGAAGATTGGATTTTAAACCATGATGATATTGAAGACGATTCTTTAGAACGCCGCGGGGCGCCAGCCCTTCATCGCCGTTTTGGCATCCCTTTGGCAATTAATGCCGGCGATACTCTCCAGGCTCTCAACTGGCAATTAATTTACCGTTTAAAAAATGCGACAATTTTTGATGAGTTTAGTCGTATTCTTAATCTAACTTTGTTGGGTCAGACAATTGAACTTAAGTGGATTCGAGATCAAAATTTTAATTTAAATTTGAAAGATGTTTATCGGATTATTGAGTCAAAAACCTGTTATTACACTATTGCCGGACCAATGAGATTAGGAGCGATTTTAGCCGGAGCTACCCCCCAACAACTCCAAATTCTCTACAAATTTGGCCTATATTTGGGAAAATCTTATCAAATTATTGACGATTATCTTGATTTAACTTCCGATTTCGGCGGTCAAAAAAAACAAATCGGGAATGATCTCTATGAGGGTAAACGGACAGTTATTTTGGTTGATTTACTCCGGAAAGATAAAGATTCAAAACTTTTATCTATTTTATCTAAATCCCGGGAGGAAAAAACCAAAGAAGAAATCAATTTTCTTCTGGAGAGGATAAAAAAGGCTGGTAGTTTGGAATTTGCCTATTCTTTGGCCAATAAATTTGCCAATAAGGCCAAAAAAATTTTTAATCAAGAATTAACCTTTCTTGTCCATCAGCCTTACCGCGATCAGTTAGCCCAGGTTATCGATTTTGTCGTTAATCGCCGTCAATGATAGACTCAAATTTTATTAAAGCGGTTTTAGAACGTTATAGCGGTATTGTTGGAGCGGGAATTTTTGTTCTCCCTCTCCTTTTTTATCAGTCTAATTTCTATTTCGCCTTATTGGGACTGGTAATAATTACTTTGGGGATGATTATTCTTGACCGTCTTTATGTCAGTATTATTTTGGATACTTCTGGTCATCATCAATTGCCCGGCTATGCCCGGATTTATCTTGGCCGGTTTTGGGGTTTTTTAGCTCTGGCCAATATGTTAATTTTGGGTTTGGGGGCAATGGCGGCTTATGTTCAACTCGGGACCGGTTTTATTCAATTACTCCTATCTAATTCACCATTCCTAATTTGCCAATTAATTTTTCTTGCTTTTTTAGGTGCTTTTCATGCTAAAGGTTCCCGACTAGTTGGGAAAATCACTCATTATATTCCATTAACAGGATTGGTAATTGTCCTGTTTCTTTTTGCCGCTTCTTTGAAAGTTCCTTTTAATTTTACTCTACCATCATCTAATTATGCCTTTTTAGGACCGTTGGTTTTTGCTCTGACCGGTTTTGTAATTATCCCTGATGTAGAACGCCTTTTAAGCAAGGATAAAGATAAAAAAATTAAACTAATCTGGGCAACTGCCTTAGGAACTCTTTTAGCGGCCTTAACTTATGGTCTTTTTACTATAGCAGTTATTCTTTTGTCTGGTTCTTATTTAAGCGCCGATACGGTGAGCGGCTTGTTTAAAGTTAGTTCTAAATTAGGTCAAATTAGTGCTATTTTGGGTATTTTGTTAACCTTTAAAGGCTGTCTTAATTTTTTAACTAGTTTAGAAGAGGTTTTTCTTCATGATTTTCGGTTTTCACCTGATCATTCTTTACTGTTGTCATTTTTAATACCAATTTTAACCCTGTCTCTGTTTAAGTTTTCTTTTGTTAAAATAATTGCCTTTACTGGTTCAGTTAGTGTTTTTATCTCAGCTCTGATTATCATTCGTGTTAAACTAAGCCAGTGGAGAATCAAGTCGAAGAAATCAAGAAAAAGCTTGATATTGTCAAGGTAATTAGTCATTTTGTTCCCCTAAAAAAGCGCGGCCGTCATTTTGTTACCTGTTGCCCTTTTCATCAGGAAAAAACGCCTTCTTTTATTGTTTCTCCCGAGCTTCAGATTTTTAAATGTTTTGGCTGCGGCAAAGGAGGGGATTTATTTACCTTTTTACAGGAATTTGAAAAAATCGATTTTAGAGAGGCCTTGGAAACCGCAGCTAAAATGGCCGGAGTAACTCTGACCAGCGGGGTCGGATTTGATAAGGCCGGCCGCCGGCGCCAGCATCTTTTATGGTTAAATAAAGAGACCGCTATTTTCTTTCACTATATCCTTTTATCCCATCCTTTAGGAAGAAATTGTTTAAAATATTTAAAAGATCGACAGATAGCGGTTAAAACCATGAAAGAATTTGTTTTAGGCTTTGCCCCGGCGGATGATAATTTATTAATCCATTTTTTAAGAAAAAAGGGGTTTACTGACCAGGATTTAGTGGATGGCGGCTGTTTTCTGCGAGGTCAAAGCAATAGCCTTTATAATCGGTTTAAAAATCGTCTTATTTTTCCTTTATTTAATCACCGGGGCGAGATTTGTGGTTTTTCCGGCCGAATTCTACCCGGCGCCGCCCAGGATCAGGCCAAATATATTAATTCGCCGGAAACTGAAATTTATCACAAAAGTGAATTGGTTTATGGTCTTAACTTAAGCCAGAATTTTATTCGACAAACCCGGACCTGTTTAGTTACCGAAGGTGAGTTTGATATGATTTCGCCTTATCAGGCCGGTATTAAAAACGGAGTAGCGGTCAAAGGGACAGCTTTTACTGAAGATCAATTGCGGCTGCTTTATCGGTTCAGCGACACCCTTATTTTAGCCCTCGATACGGATTTTGCAGGTAATACCGCGATTTTACGTAGTATTGAACTGGCCGATAAAATGGGTTTCGACTTGAAGGTTTTAGACCTTTCTCCTAGATTTAAAGATCCCGACGAGGCAGTCAGAGGCGATTTAGCCTTTTTTCAAGACCGACTGGCCCACTGTTTATCTGTCGGTGATTTCGTGATTAATTGGGCGGTTAAACTTTATGGTGTCGATTCGGTTAGGGGTAAAAAACAAGTTTTAGACCTTTCTCTGCCTGTTATTGCCAAAATAAGCAATACAGTCATTCGTTCGGATTATTTAAAAAAATTAGCCGATGTTTTAAATTCCGAACCGGAGGCTGTTTTTCAGGAATTTCAGAAACGGCTGTCGCTTTCAACTTTACCTGTTACCACTTCCGCGATTGATGTCCACCGGCCGGCGGACATCAGTCAAACTAATTTAAAAGAAAAACTGGAAGAAAGATTACTCGCCTTAATCCTGCTGACCAAATCCCCCCGACTAGTTGCCCGGCGGGTTTCTAAACAATATCAGTTTACCACCCGGCGTTTTCGGAGTTTACTAGAGAAGCTATTGGTCGTTGATAAATATTCCCCAGCCACTTTTCAGTCTCAACTTTCCTCTGAACTGACCGGTGTTTTCCAAAACGTTTATTTGGAATCACATAATTTCGATTTCGATACTTATCGGCTTAATTTGGAAATTAAAAAATTAATTAATCAATTAACAATTATAGAAGTTAAGGAACAATTACGTCAATTAGCGGCCGAGATCACCCAGTTGGAAAAGAATGACCCGGATAACCGCCAAAAAACCTTAGAAATAAAGTATAATAAGCTCTTAGTTAAACTATCGCAATTACAATGCCGGCGTCCTTAGATTTTTCTAAAATTAAGCAGAATTTAGTCCGTCAGGCTAAAAAGCTTCATTATTTGACTAATGATGAAATTTTGGCTCTGATTCCCGAACCGGAAAAATATTTGAAAGAAGTTGATGATTTATTTAATTTTCTTTTTGATAAAGGTATTGATATTTTTGATAAAATCGAGTCCAAACAAGCCTTAGCTATCGAAGCTGATAAATCAAGTTCCTCCGAATTACTGGCTCTTTTAAGTCAAAAAGGCAATGTCGATTCGGTTAGAATGTATTTAAAGGAAATCGGGAAAATTGATTTGTTGGTTTTTGATGAAGAAGTGGCTTTGGCCAAGGAAATTGAAAAAGGCTCTCATAAAGCCCGCGAAGCTTTAATTAATGCCAATTTAAGATTAGTTGTGTCTATCGCTAAAAAGTATATTGGTCGAGGATTGTCTTTTTTGGATTTAGTTCAGGAAGGTAATCAAGGATTAATGCGGGCGGTAGAAAAGTTTGACTGGCGGCGGGGTTTTAAGTTTTCCACTTATGCTACCTGGTGGATTCGTCAGGCAATTACCCGGGCGATCGCTGATCAGGCGAAAACAATCCGAATTCCGGTCCATATGGTGGAAACGATTAATAAAGTTTACAAAGCTACCCGGGCTTTAACTCAGAAATTGAGCAAAGAACCGACTGTTGAGCAGATTGCCAAGGAAGTTGATCTGCCGACATCCAAGGTGGAAGAAATTTATCGGATTTCCCAAGATACAACTTCATTATCAACCCCAGTAGGCGACGACGAAGATTCCTTTTTGGGTGATTTTATTGAAGACACCACCCAATTATCGCCATATGAAGAAACCAGCAAGGAATTGTTGCGGGAATCGGTGGAGGAGGTGATTAAAACTTTGGATGAACGGGAGATGAAGGTTTTATCTCTGCGTTTTGGTCTAATGGGGGAAACTCCTAAAACTCTTGAAGAAGTTGGCAAGATTTTTAATGTCACTCGAGAGAGGATTCGTCAGATTGAGGCTAAAGCTCTGCGAAAATTAAGACATCCCTCAAGGAGAAAAAAGTTGCAGGATTACCTGGAGTAAAAGGATAAATGTTATAATTTACTCGCACTTTTACATAAATCGTCAGTTCCATGTTTTGGATTTTGAAATTTGGAATTTGTGATTTTTACTATCCCCTGTAGCTCAGTTGGTAGAGCATCCGCCTGTTAAGCGGCAGGTCCGTGGTTCGAGTCCACGCGGGGGAGCC
>DAOTMI010000002.1:12342-72896 GCA_035450165.1 Candidatus Woesebacteria bacterium | reverse complement strand
ATTACTAATTACTAATTACTAATTACTAATTACTAATTACTAATTACTAATTACTGGTCTAGTATTTTTTTGTAAAAATCTAAAGTTTGCCGAGCAGTTTTTTGCCAGGAATATTTTTTGACCTGCTGATGACCTTTTTTAATTAATTGTTGGCGATATTCGGGAGTAAGCAACTTAATTTTTTGGGCCAAATCCAAGGGATTATGGGGATCAAAATAAAGGACAGAATCACTGTAAATTTCAGGCAAGCATGAGGCATTGCTGGCAATTACCGGACAATTTAAGGCCATAGCTTCTAAGCCAGTAAGAGAAAATCCCTCCATTAATGAAGGGTGGACTAAGCACAAAGCTTGAGAATAAATTTCTTTAAATTTTTCATCTGGAACAAAACCAAGAAATTCAATTTGGGGATTGTCGTGATGTTTTTGTTTAAATTTTTCTAGAAAGTAATCCCGACTGCAAATAATTTTTAATTTTATTTGCGGCAGATATTGGAGAGCTTCAATTACTACTTGAAGATTTTTATGGGGGTAAAGATTGCCGGTATACAATATGTAATTTTTAGTATGGGGGCGCGTTTCACACACCCCCGCAAGCAATTTTGGATCGACGGCTTCATAGGTAGTAATGATTTTTTCCGGTTTGATCCGATATGTATCCAATATATATCGGCGCCAAAAGTTGCTGGGGGTAATTAGGTAATTATTTTTGATATTAATTTTGGTAATAAGCAAATAGAGCCACTGTTTCGGCCAATATAGCAATGGGCTTTTAGTAGTTGTTGCTTGGCCAGTAAAAAAATGTTTAATCAAGTCGTGAATGGTAATTACTGATGAGCCATGGTAAAAAATAGGCTTATTAAAGTGAGTAAAATGCACCAAGTGAGGTTGCAAGTTATAGATCATCGATGGTAGAAAAATCTGTTCTTGCCAGGAGTAATGGCGGATATTGGTAACAATTTGGTGATATTTTTTTAGTTCAGGGTGCAGTTCAGCTACCAGAACTGAAAACTGATAGTTGGAAAAATCGGGTAAATCAGCCAAGGCTAATAGTAAATTCTTGGTATAACGACCAATTCCGGTATGTTTCGGACCGTAAAGCCGAGCATCAATTAAAATCCTTTTCATAAATTATAATTTCTATTTGCTGATTACTAGCTATAAATGTTTTGCTTTGAAAACGCGATAAATTTCTAGAATATTTATCCCAAGTAAAACTAAATATTTAATGAGAAAATTATAGTTTTTTAAGAGGTTTTCTTGATAAAAGATTCGCATCGCTTCAGTAGATGCTTTGGCAGTCCTAATTTTAGTGGTTCTATCGGCTGTTGTTAATTGTTTGGTTTGGGATTTTAACCCGGAAGAAATACCTTGATAGTGATTAATACTGGTGTAGGGATAGTAGTATAATTTAAAATTTGAAATTTTTAATTTAAAACAAAAGTCGAGATCCTCGCCATAGAAACGATATTTTTCATTCCACCATTTTAATTGATCTCCAACTGTTTTTCGAACCAAAAGAAAGGCACCGACGCAGGCTTCAATAGGATGAATTGTATTTAGGTCTAAATTGCCCTGAAAATAACCATTAAGAAAGGCAGAATGAGGTGCTAATTTATAAAGGCCGGTAAAGTAACAAAACGATCGCCAAGGATAAGGAAAACCACGATGACATTCTGGTTGAATCTTACCGGTTTTAGCTAAATTTATTTTAACTGTCATGGCCGCTGCTTCATGGTGTTGATCCATAAATTGAAGGCAGTGATAAAAAGTATCTGGTTTGACGGTGGTGTCGGGGTTGAGAAAGAGAAGATAACGAGAGTTTTTGTCGGCATGTTTAACGCCAATATTATTACCATAAGCGAAACCGTTGTTGGTATTTAGTAAATAGTAATTAGTAATTAGTAAAGGTTTAAGAGACTGAGCTAATTTGATGCTGTTATCAGGAGAGTGATTATCAACAACAATAATTTCCACTTTATATTTACCTAACTTTGAAGCATAAATGCTTTTAAGGCATTTGGCCAGATAATCGGAGGATTTGTAGTTAAGAATGATGATTGAGAGATCCATAAATTTGGTTTAATCCTTGAGCACTTTTTTCATAGGAATAATTTTTTTTAATAAGACGATTGGCAGCTCGACCAATTGCCTCCCTCCTTTTTTTGTTTTTTAACAACTCTATAGTGTATTTAACTAAATCCTGATAGGGGCAAACAATTGATTCGACGAAGTTAGTAATTTTAATACCCCCCATTCCTTCCGGAGTAGTAATAATTGGTAGCCGACAAGCCATAGCTTCGAAAAATTTATTACGGCTTCCTCCCCCACTGCCAATAGGAGCTACTAATACCCAGCAATAATTATAGTAATACTGGGGATCATGTGGTTGACCGTCACTTTCGGCTTCATTAACGAAGACATCAGTGGAACGGAGGTGGCCATATTTTTCCGGAGCATTCCGACCGATGATATAGAGTTCGCACTGAGGAATAGCTTGTTTAATTTTGGGCCAAAGATCATAATAAAGGATTTCGACCGCTTCCCTGTTCTGCATCCATTTCATATTGGAAACACCAAATAAAATCGAAGGGTTTTTGCTTTTAGCTGTTTTGGCAACAGAATCGTAAAATCTTTTATCAACTCCGTTTTGAAAAAGACGAATATCTTTTCTGCCGGTTATTTGACTAATAATTTCCTGATCTTCGGTGGAAAAAGCAGTCACAGTGTGGGTGTGTTTCCAATAAAAGATCTCCCAGTATTTTAGTTTCCATACATCAATCCACAAGAGAGGAGTAATAAGTTTTTTCCATCCATGAAGAGTTTGAACATAGTGTTGATAAACGGCATATTCAATGGTTTGATCAACCATGACGATGGGAATTTTGGTTGGCGGAATATTGGGCATTAGATAAAAACATTCACAGTGAATTAAATCGTAATGGTTCTTTTGTAGTTCTTGGGCAATGGTTTGTTGAAGATCTTTGGAAAGATAGTTAACAACTAAAAATGGGTAAACACTGAACCCAGTAAAAAGTATTTTTTTAAGATCCCAAGTTAGACCTCGTTTAACTACAATTACTTGATGACAATATTGACTTATTTCCTCCAATCCCTCCTTATCCCGGCTGAAGCTGATTAAAGTAATATCGTTTTCTTTGGCCAGATATTTAATAGAATAATAAGAACTGGTTTGACCGCCTGACTGACACCGGCGGGGCAAATAAGGGGTGATCATTAAAATCCTTCTTTTAGGAGTCATTTATTTAAATCTACTATAGTATAGTTATTATTGTCTATTATAACGGAATATTTTTCTTTTAATTCGGTAGTATAACTGTTTTTATTAACAGTTACTAAATAGAACTTTTTTTCAGGGTAACGACTCTTAAGAGTTTCTAAATCATAGATTTCGATTGGCCAGCCGGCATGATTCGTTTGGTAAAGAAAAGCAGTATCACCATTACGTGGAGCAATAACCCAAGCATCTTTCGGAAGAAGTTGTTGGGCGGCTTGGCCAGCCTCAACTATGGCTGGGTCAATAATGTAATAATCTCTTATTTGGTACCAGGAAAAAGCCAAGGCAAAAATAATGACGATAATGGTGCCCAAAAATGACGAGAATTTAAACATATAATTTAGCCCAATACCGGTGATTATGGCGATAAAGGGGATGATTAAAATTTGGTAATAGTCATGTTGGATATTTCCTCTAGCAATGACACTAAAATAAGTTAAAATGCCGAGGAAAAGAAAAAAGCAAAGTGATCGATTTTTGTTTTTTCGGAAAGCCAAACCCAAATAAAGAGGGATAACCCCTAAGACTCCCATAATTAATTTGCCTATTCTTTCATAAAATAACCAACGGAACCAGACTGGTCGAAAGCGCATCTTGCCGCCATTAAAAAGCCAAGCCGAAGCAGGAATACCGGCGGGAAAGTTTTTTATCCAGAGGCGCCAGAAAAATAGGGGTAAGAAGGCAATTAAGCAGAAGGCAAATTTAGCAGTTATTTTTTTATGCCAGGACAGAAATAAAAAAATAGGGAAAAGAAGAAGAGCGGTATAAGGTTTAATTAAAACCGAAATAGCTAAAGCAATGGCACTAAGATAAAAGTTGGTTGTAAATAAATAGAGAGAGAGGAGCATAAAAAAAACTGCTGTTGGTTCAGGCAGAATTGTTCGAGAATAGTAGATATTAAAAGGGAGAAAGAGAAAAATGCTAAAAGCGAAGAAACCGATTTTAAAGTTCTTAGTCCAACTGATAGTAATAAAATAAACTAGAAGGGCACTGCCAAGAGAGAAGAAGATGGAAACTAATCGAGAGGCGATTTCGACAGAGCAAAATTTGGATAACCCCGCCGCAATCAAATTATAAATTGGTAATTCTACCATTCGGTAGCCATGGGGATTTTCTTGACCAGAAGGGATATTAGATAGGTCATGGTAAGTGGGAATGAAAAAAGTACCAGTGTGATTAATAAAATTTTTGGTGACCGAGGCAGTGTCGGCCTGGCGCCAGGAATGCCAGTCAGCTATAGGGCTGTCAATTTTATAAAGGCGGACAATAAGTCCCAAAATTAAAGTCACCAGAATTAAAATTTTTTTAGTCATTATTAAATTTTAAAACCTGATAGTAAATACCCATCATAATCCAAAAGGTGTAAGCAAACTTAGAAGCTTCCCAAACATCAATAAAAAGGGCGTTGGCTCCAGTGGCTATTAAACAAGCGAGAAAAATAAATGCCAAATGACTCGGCTTTTTAATTGTTTGATAGATAAAATAGAGGAAGATAATTAAGAAGGTAATTAAACCCAAAAGACCACTTTCACCCAGAAGACGTAGATAATCGTTATCAGTGGCTAAGGTAATTGAGCCTGGACCGCTGCCAAGAAAAATATTGCGTTTGAAGGCATTAATCGCCCGTGGCCACTCAGCATTGAATCTAATTTCGCCCGATCGGGCTACTCCGGCATCAGTATCGATTGATGGAAATTCTTCTATTGCCGGTAGATGATGAAAGACAGTAGGGACAGGTTTGGAAGAGAGAATTGTGGTTGGAGTTGATTGGGTTACGGTTGGACTAGAGACAGGGGTAGGAGTAAGAGTGTTGGTTAATGGTGATTGTTGAGGAAGAGAAGGAAAGTGTTGGGGCAGATAGTTCAAGGTTGCCACGAGCCGTCGATTAAGATCTTTGGAGTTGATAATGCTAAAAATCATTAAGATTGAAAAAGGAATAATCCAAAGATACTTTTTGATGAAAATCAAGGCTAAAATCATTCCTCCCCAAAATGCAAAAGTGGAAATTCGAGAAGCAGTTAAATTAAGAAGACTAAAGCCGATCAACCAGGTGATTAAACTAATGTATTTTGAGGATTTTGAGCGGCTAATTAAAAATAAACTGCCAATAATAATCAGAACTAGAGTTAAGTAAGCGGCTAAATCATAATGGCCGGCAAAAGTGGAGCTAATCCTTGTCCAAACATCCATCTGAAGGAGTTGTCCTTTAGAAAATTCTGAATTCATAGTTGAGATAACAGGAAAATGAAGATATTTTTGACCAAATCCGTAAATAGAAACCAGTAGGACGGTAATGATGAGAGAAATATAAGTGAAATTTAAATCCTTTTTATTTTGAACAGCGGAAATAGTAATAAACATAAGAGATATGTATTCGATTCGACGGAGAAAATTTAAAATAAGAAGATGAGATGAAACTACCTGGAAAATAAAAATGGCGTAAAGGGTGCTGAGCAAAATAGCCGCTAAGTAAGCCAAAACAAGCCAAGTTATTTTTTCTTTTAGAATTGGAAAATGATGTTTAATTTGGTAAAGAAGCCAGATGAAAACAGCTATTGCCACGACTAAATCGTCTAAACGAATAGCCACGTAAGTATCAGCCACTCCCCATAAGGGAAATTTGGGATAAAGAGGAATAAAAATGATCAGAATTGCTAAAATTGGCCTTAAAATATTCATAATTGTTGATAAACACGGCGATAAACCGGCCTGATCAAACTTCTTAACCAAGCGTTGGTTTTAATCAGGAACTGAGCTATGACAAATTGATAGTAAGGCTTGTGTTTTTTAAAGAAGGCTAAAACACCTCGATATTCATTTAAAATTGGTTGAGATTGATCAGCCGCCGACGCTCGACCAAAATGAATTATTTGAGGGCCGACTAAATACCAAATTTGATTGTTGGTGGTAATTTGCTTTAAGCGATAAGCCAGCTCAACCTCCTCACCATACATAAAATAATTTTCATCGAAACCACCAATCTTATCAAGTAATTCCCGGCGAATTAGCATGAAAGCGCCGGTAATCCAATCTTGTTGATGATCTCGTAGATAAAAGGAATCATGGGTATAAAATTTTGGAGGATGAGGATGAAAAGGCTTGATTAGGTAGTTGATTCCCGGCAAATCATCAAGACCTAGCGACCAGGTTAACATATTCGCTAAATTTGGAAAAAAACCGCCAGAAGCTTGAATGGTTTTATCTTTATTTAAAAGTTGAGCAGTGCAGGCGGCTGCCTCTGGATGGGAGCAAAGCCAGTCAAGAGCTTGAGAAATAGAGGAGTGTAGAACGATTGTGTCGGAATTTAAAAATAAGATGTAATTACCCTGGGCTATTTTTAAACCTTGATTATTGGCTTTACCAAAACCAAGATTGCAGGAATTTTTGATAATTTTTAAGGTAAAATTAGAGATATATCTAGTAAATGTTTTTTTAATTTCATTGACAGAATTATCTTTAGAATTATTGTCAATAATAATAATTTCGTAAGGAATGTTTTTCAGGCCTTTATCAGTTAGGATTGATCGTAGACAATTGATGGTAATATCGGCGGTATTATATGAAACTATAATAATGGAAAGGATGGGTTTAATCATTTTAACTGTCGGCCAAATTGATATGATTTACAGATAAAAAAGAGAATCGCTTCGGTAAGCAAAAGCATCATCAAACGCTGAGAGATTGAAGTGGAAAAAGTTCGGATAGTTACCTTTGATTTAAAAGTTTGGTTTTCGTAGATTAGTTTGTTGGCAATTCTTTTTTCCGGTTTAGTAAAAACATCATTTTCCCATTCAAAACCATTAATATAAAGAGATTCTTTAAAAGGAAGAATAAATTCCTCAAGATAATAGCTTTGAATAGTGTCAACAAAGATTTCTTTAGCCTTTTCTGGCGGGTGATTAATAATAATTCGACCCAATCCCCGATAATGAGTCCGATAGAAATCAATGACTTCAGCTCGAGAAAGGTTAGTGAAATAGGCCCTAACGTGACTAATTTGAATAGTATCACCCGGAAGAGATGATTTAACCGATTGGGGAAGGTCAGGAAGATTGGGAACAGGTTGAATTAGATAAAGGACGGCGATTAGATTGAAAATAATCAGGAAAAGATATTTTTTATGTTTCATTGAAAAAGCATTGCTCGACCCAGTTTGTAACTGGGATTTTTAATTTGACGATCGGCTATTTTTCGAGCGGGGACCCCGCCCCAAATTTCAAAATCAGGAATATTTTTAGTAACCACCGCTCCGGCGGCGATTACTGCTCCCCGCCCAATTTTAACACCAGGAAGGATAATTACTCGCGGCCCGATAAAAACATAGTCGCCAATTTCCACTGGTCCAAAAGAATTACCGTAGGTAGGGCTATTAATATCATGTTCATCGTTATAGATTAATACCTGAGAGGCGATACCGACATGATTGCCAATTTTAAGGGGCGCTCGACCGTCGAGGAAACAGTGATCACCGATAATAGTATCTTGACCGATGGTTATCCCTGATGGTTTGAAGAAATTGGCCCCTATATGGATGGTTGATTTGAAGTAATTCATTTTAACGCCTGAAAGAAGGTAAAAAAACTTACGAATCATATGGGAAGGAATATGACCGACAATTCTTAAAATTAAAAGCCAAAACTCCAAAATAATGGTTTGAAGGCGATTAAGAATTTTTGGCATCATAGAAGCATTTTAATATAGAATGAGCGGTTTTTGCCCAAGTGAATTTAGCCGCGTTTTTAAATCCAGCTTTAATAAGTTTTTGGGCTACCGCATCATTTTGAACGGTTTTAAAAGCGTTAACCAATTCATCCGAATTTAAGGGATTAATTAACAAGGCTGATTTGCCTAAAATTTCCTCATAAATAGGAATTCGACTGGCAATGACCGGCAGCCCTCCTTTTTGAGCTTCAATAGCAGGAATACCAAAACCTTCATAAAGGCTGGGAATAACTAAGGCGACAGCATTTTTATAAAGAGCCCATTTTTCCCTTTCATTGACAAAATCGGTAAAAATTACTCGATTCTCTAATTTTAAATCAATCACCAATTGAAAAATATCGTGATAAAGCCAACCCTTTTTGCCGGCAATAACCAATTGGTGATGGGGTAATTGAGTTATAGCTTTAATAATTAAATTGATATTTTTGTTTGGTTTTAAAGTTCCCAAGTAGAGGAAAAAGGGTTTTTTAATCTTGAACTTATTTAAGATTTTGCTTGTGATACGGGGAGAAATATCCAAAGCTTTTCCGACGCCATTATAAGCGACGGTGATTTTATTGGCAGGAGTATGATAGGTTTTGATAATTTCGTTTTTGGTAAATTGAGAGACGGCGATAATTCTTTTTGCCTTTCGGATTGATTTTCTGGTCCAATGAATTAATTGATAAAGATCACGGCGGTTAAATTGCTGGGGATAGCTAAGATAACCTAAATCATGAATAGTAGGAATAGTAGGAAAAGGTGATAGCGACGGCGAATAGTGATTAAGGGAAAAAAAGAGATCTAATTTAATTTTTTGAGTATAGAGTTTCCAGGGAAGAGCTAATTTAGTCCAGAGGAATTTAGGACCGAAAACAAGATAGTGCCAATTATGGCTAATTATGGGCATATCTTGAAGCGGCTGATTTTTTAAATAAATATAGTATTGGTTTTTAGAATCAAGACGATGGAGTTCGAGGAGAATATTGTAGGCATATTGGCCGGCGCCAACTCGTTTTTTAGTATTAGCCTCATTACCATCAATGCCGATAATCATAATGTTTGATAAACGGCTAAAGTTAATTTGGCTGTTTTATCCCATGAATATTTTGAGGCAACCCTTCGGGATGATTGTATGAGACGATAGCGGAGAGAAGAATCGCGGGTAATTTTTTCTAAAGCTAAAGTGATTTCATCAACCGATTCAGGATTAACTGTAAGCGCAGCCGAACCAGCAATTTCCGCCATAGCGGAATTAACTGAAGTAATGACTGGAACCTTGACCTTTAGTGATTTGACAACCGGCAGACCAAAACCTTCATAAAGTGAAGGATAAACTAAACAAACTGCGGCGGCATGAAGGGCTACCATATTTCTTTCCGGTATATAACCAAGAATTTTAATATCTGGTCGTTTAAAAGAGGAAATATCCTCTCCCCACCCGTATTTGCCTGTAATAGCCAATTCATATTTAGATTTAGGATTTTTATTTTTATATTTAATAAAAGCTTCAATAATCCGTTTTAAATTTTTACGGGGTTCCCTTGTTCCTTGAACCAGAAAATATTTGTTCAAACCATATTGTTTTTGAATGATTGTTTTTTTATTGTCGTTGAATTTTCCATATTTATCTTCAGCGGCTTCATAAATGACGCTGGTGCGATCGGGTTCTAATTTGGGAAAAGTTTTTAGAAGATCATTACGAGTTTTTTGAGAAACACAAATAAAATGACGGCAGAATTTTAGAGCTAATCGCATTTTCCGCCGATGGACAGAAACGATTTTGGGATCAGACCACTGGGGAAAAAGGAAGGGAACTAGATCGTGAACTGTAGTAATGCTTTTGGCTTTTCGGGTTGGCGGTTGAGTCCAGTCGGAAGTATGAAAAACATCGCATTGACCAATGAAATATTCTATAGGAAAAATTCTTAACCGATTCCAAATAAATTCCAGGAGTTTCAGAGGATAGTGGAAGGAATAAATTTTAACATTTTGATGTTTAGTTAGCTTTTGAATTTCTCGGGGTAGTTTTAACCGGCGGGAGGAGAAAAAAAATTTATATTGGTTGGAATGGTCGATTTTTACTAAATGCCGGACTAAATTCAGGGTATAATTGGAAACACCGGTGCCATAAGGAACGGCCGAAACGTCAATACCAATGATCATGAGATGATTTTAGCAAATTTTGCAGTTCTTGGCGTTTTTTAAGCATTTTGGGGATTAATTTTAATCGCCTGAAAATTTTAATTGATTTATGGGGAATAACTATAAAATTTATTAATCTTTGATAAATAATTTGTGGAAAATTAAGGAAAATTTCTTTAAAAGAAAAATTTTTGATAATAATAAAAATCCAGTTGCTGAAATCATTGATTTGTCTTAAATTACCCATTTTTGAACTAGTACCACCGCCAAGATGATAACTAATTGCTTGAGGGACCAATAAAGTTTTATAACCAAATTTATCTAATCTTAAGGCAAGATCAACATCTTCCTCGTAGGCAAAAAAGTCTTCATCAAAAAAACCAATTTTTTCTAAAACCGATTTTTGGTAGACGACCAAAGCGGCCGAGGAACCCCAGACGTAGTAGGGGCTGACCGGTGTATCTGCCCGAATAAATTTTTCACCGTTTTTAAGGTTCTGACATTTACCGGAATAGAAGAATTTCAAGCCGGCACTTTCATATTTAGTTCCAGATTTATTTAAAACAATGCCACAAAAACAAGCGACCTTAGGGTATTTTTTAATTGCCTGGCTGATGTATTTGAACCAATTTTTATCAATGACCAAATCATTGTTAGCAATAACCACGTAGTTATACTTAGCGGCTTTGATGCCTTGGTTGACAGCGGCAGCAAATCCATAATTAGTTTGATTAATAATTAATTTGCAATTTTTAATTTTCAGAGAATGTTTTAATTCATTAATTTTTTTAAGACTATTATCTTTTGAGCCGTTGTCGATGATAATTAATTCATTGGATAAACCCAATGATTTAATGCAGTCTTCTAAAAGAGCAGCCCCGTTATAATTGGGAATGATAATTGAGAATTTCATCGCCGATTTTTAAACCTAATTTATTAAAATCACCCGAATTAAGCTCCAAAACATACCTAGCCGGAATAGAATTTTGATAGGTTTCAAGGGAATTAGTGGTGGTGGCGTTAACGTAATGAACTATTTTGCCGCTACCGTCAATCCAGATTATATCAAGAGGAATCAGAGTATCTTTCATCCAAAATGGTAAAATTCCTTCATTATTGAAAACAAAAAGCATGCCGCAGTTAGAGCAAAGAGAAGTTCGACCAGAAAGTCCTTTGGTAATTTGGGCCTCAGTTAGGGCATATTCTATTTGATAATTCCTGCCATTAATGATTAATTGATGAGTATTTTTTCGGGAAAAAACGGTCATGACTGATAAGATAATCGAGAATAGCAAGATAAAGATCAAAAGTTTTTTTTTCACTTCTCTTAGTATAATATGAATGGAAAGATGAAAAAAGTTTGGTGGAAAATTCTCTTAAGTTTTTTTTTGATTTATCTTGTTTGGATTAGGGTAGATTTTAGAGCAGTGGGGAAAGAATTAGCCCAAGCTCCATGGTGGCTGGCAATTGCCCTAGTCGCCTATCTTTTTTTAACCAATTTTTTAGCCGGCCGGCGTTGGAGTTTGGTTTTATTGGGTAATGAGGCCAAATGGGCTGATACTTGGAATTTTGTTAAATCGAATTATATTGGCTCTTTTTACGGATTGGTTTTTCCGACTGCTGTTGCCGGTGATCTTCTTAAATGGCTGCCCTTAATTTCTAAATACAAAAAGATTAGCAAAGCCAAAATCGGCCTTTCGGTTTTAACTGATAGAATTATCGGCGGCATGGGATTTCTTATCGTTGCCTTTTTAGTAGCTGTTGCCGGTTATTTTTTTAAAATTCCGTTCCCTATCTATCTTTTATGGCTTTTTAGTTTTGGTTTAGGAGCAATGATTATTTTTTTAATTATAATTAATTTTATTCATTTTGAAAAATATTTGTGGGGAAGGAAATTAACCTCTCTAATTGAGTGTTTGAGGAAGGAGAATCATCGGGTAATTATTCGTGGTTTAATTTTGTCTATTGTTGGCCAAATTCTATGGGCAGTTCCCACTTGGGTTTGTCTCCGGGTTTTTGGAACAACCATTAGTTTTTGGTCTGCCATGATAATTCTTCCTATAATATCGGCAGTTTTAGTTTTACCTATTTCGGTGGCTGGTTTTGGCGCGAGAGAACAATTGTTTTTGTTTTTTTTCACCCAAATGGGAGGACAGCCGGAAAAGGTTGTTGCCGCCAGTGCTTTTATTGGGATTATTGGAGTCTTAAATTCATTGATTGGTGGTTTATTAATGTTAAAATAGATCGATGATTTTAATTGTTGGCGGGGCTGGCTACATTGGTTCCCACGTTAATAAAGAATTAACCCGACAAGGTTATGAAACTTTAGTCTTAGATGATTTATCGTCAGGAAAAGAGATCTTGGTTAAGTGGGGTAAGTTAATCAAAGGCAATTTGGGAGATGAAGCATTATTAGCTAAAATATTTTCTGAGAATAAAATTGAAGCCGTAATGCATTTTGCGGCTTTTAAAGCCGCCGGTGAGTCGATGATTGAGCCAGAAAAATATTATTTAAATAATGTTGGTGCTACCCTGAGATTATTAAAAGTTATGAGACAGTATGGAATTAATAAGTTTATTTTTTCTTCATCGGCAGCAGTTTATGGTGAGCCGCAGTATATTCCAATTGATGAAAAACATCCAACTAATCCAATTAATACCTATGGAACAACTAAATTAATGGTGGAAAAAATTCTCAACGATTATGAAAGGGCTTATGGTTTTTTGTCCGTTAGATTGAGATATTTTAACGCTGTTGGGGCTGATCCTGAAGCTGAAGTTGGTGAATGGCCCGGCAGCAGTGCTAATTTAGTACCGATAGCTTTAGAAGTAGCCATGGGTAGAAAAGCAGAATTGACTATTTTTGGTACTAATTACCCTACCCCAGATGGTACCTGTATTCGGGATTACATCCACGTGACTGATTTAGCTGCGGCTCATGTCGCCGCCTTGAAATTTTTAGATAGAGAAAAAAAGAGTGAAGTTTTTAATTTGGGGAATGGCAAGGGGTTTTCGGTAAGGGAAGTAGTGGCTATGACTAAGAAAGTAACCGGTATTGATTATCCGGTGGTTGAAGGAGACAGACGTCCGGGTGATCCCCCAATTTTAGTGGCTGATAGTCAAAAAGCAGTGGCCGTTTTGGGTTGGCAGCCGGTTTTCGATAGTTTAAAGGTGATTGTAGAAACGGCTTGGCAATGGCATCGCCAGGCTAAAGTATAAATTAAACTTATAACAAATAACTATAAGATATATTAAAATTTATGAAATAAATAATTAATTATGATGAAAATAACAGTTATTGGTGTTGGTTATGTTGGTTTAGTAACAGGTACCTGTTTAGCTGAGATGGGTAATCAGGTGATCGGTGTCGATATCGATAAGCAAAAAATTAATGGTCTTAACAAGGGTAAAATTCCTATTTACGAACCAGGATTGGCGGATTTAGTGACCAAAAATATCAAAGAAAAAAGATTAGAGTTTACTATTAATCTGGCTGAAGCGGTAAAAAAATCAGAGATAATCTTTATCGCTGTCGGTACCCCTTCCCTACCAGATGGCACGGTTAATTTGGATTACGTTAAAACGGTTGCAGAGAGTATTGGTAAAGTAATGAATGGTCCCAAGATTATTGTAAATAAATCAACGGTGCCGATTGGCACTGGCAATATGGTTGCCAGGATTATTAAACAGTTTTATTCAGGTGATTTTGAAGTCGTTTCTAATCCTGAATTTTTAAGGGAAGGATCGGCAGTTAGTGATTTTATGAAGCCAGAAAGAATCGTTATTGGCAATGGAAAACAGAAAGTGAAAAAGATTATGATTGATCTTTATAAGCCATTGAAGGCGCCGATGGTGATTACTGATATTAAAACAGCCGAGATGATCAAGTATGCTTCTAATGCTCTTTTAGCCACAGAAATTTCCTTTATTAATTCAGTTGCTAATATTTGTGAGAAATTAGGTGCTGATGTGACTAAAGTGGCAGAGGGAATGAAATTAGACAGAAGAATTGGTCAATACGCTTTTTTAGAAGCGGGCGTTGGTTATGGCGGCAGTTGTTTCCCTAAAGACGTTAAAGCCCTGATCCAAATTGCTCATGAAAACGGTGAAAGATTTAGTATTTTGGAAGCTGTCGAAGCGACAAATGAAGCTCAAAAACAATCACTTTTAGTTAAAATTCAGTCTTTGGTGGGTAATGATTTGGCAACTAAAAGAATTACCCTTTGGGGATTAGCCTTTAAACCTCAAACAGATGATCTCCGGGAAGCACCATCTTTAGTTATTATTAAGCAATTATTAGACCGAGGGGCTAAAGTAGTCGCTTTTGACCCCATTGCCCGGGAACAAGCCCAAAAAATTTTAGGCAAAGCAATTGACTTTGAGACTGATTGTTATCAGGCGGCTAGAAGGGCGGATTGTTTAGTGGTGGTTACAGAATGGCCAGAATTTAAGCAGGTTGATTTGAAGAAATTAAAATCAGTTATGAAAGCTCCCAACTTAGTTGATGGTCGGAATATTTTTGATAAAGAGACAATGAAAAAAATGGGCTGGCACTATTTGTCTATTGGTAGATAAATTTCAAGTAAGAGTTGCTTGATACTGCTGACAGATTTCTCCGGCCGGGCCGTCAGCGATAAGCTGACCGTGTTGCACATGTAGGACCCGATGACAAAAGTTTTCTATTTGACCTAAACTGTGGGAAACAAAAATAATAGTGACTCCGCTTCGTTTAAATTCTTCCATCCGTTGAAAACATTTTTCCTGAAATTCAGCATCACCGACAGCTAAAATTTCATCAATAATCAGGATTTGAGGGTTGGTATGAACCGCGACAGCAAAGGCTAAACGCATATACATTCCAGATGAATAATGTTTGATCGGTTGGTCAATAAATTCCCAGAGATCAGCAAAATTTACTATACTGTCAAAATTGCGGCCAATTTCCTTTTGGCTTAAACCAAGGATGGCCCCATTGAGGTAAATATTTTCTCGGCCGGAGAGCTCCGGATGAAAACCGGCACCTAATTCGATTAAAGGAGAAACTCGACCATTGACTGTAACCCGGCCGCTGGTGGGGGCGGTTACCCCAGCAATGAGTTTTAAAATGGTGGATTTGCCAGAACCGTTGGGACCAATAATGCCCAATGATTCCCCGGGAGAAATAGTAAAAGAAATATTACTCAACGCCAATAAATTATTTTTGGTTTTTTGACGACTAAATAAAGCCGGTAGAAATTCTTTAAAAGTTTTTTGGTTTTGGAGGATAAATTTTTTAGTAACGTTTTCAAATTTAATTATTGGTGTCATGGTTAAATGTTATCAGCAAAGGTTTTTTCTCGCCATTTAAAATAAACAAAACCTAGGAAAAGGACAATCAGAGAAACTAAAAAGGCGAGAAGCAGACTTTGGTAATTCGGCGATCCCCCGCCGAGAATGGTTTGGCGATAAGCGTTAATAATAACACTCATTGGATTAAGTTGAAAAATAAAACGAAATTTTTCCGGAACAAGATCGACTGGATAAATAACCGGAGTAAGGTACATCCAAAGAAGGAGAATAAGACCAAGGAGATATTGAATGTCCCGATAAAGGAGATTAGCGGCTGAGACAATTAAGGCCAAACCAAGGGTGAAAATTTGTTGGATTAAGAAGATTGGGATTATCCAAACAATATTAATATTGATCGAAAGATGGTAAATAATCATGAAAATAATGAGAATAATTGAAGCAAAGAGAAAATCGACAATTTTAGCAATAATCGTGGCTATGACTAAAATAGTCCGGGGAAAATAAATCTTGGTGATTAGTGAGGCATTATTGACCAAGGCAGAACAAGCAGAAGTTAGCGAATTAGAAAATAAATTCCATGGTAAAAGAGCCACATAGAGAAAAATTGAGTAAGGAATATTATTAGCGGCTTTGGTAGGAACGCGCATAATAATAGAAAAAGCAAAACTCATCACCAGCATTTGGAAAAGAGGGTTAAGAATAACCCAAAAATATCCTAAGATAGATTGTTTGTAACGGGCCTTAATTTCCCGGTTAATCATTTGTTTAAGAAGTTCATGCTGGCGGAGAATAGCCTTAATTTCCTTGACAATTTCCAACATGATAGAATTATAACAAATTCTTTATCTAGGAATGTTAAAGCCGATGATATAATTTTAAGATGGCTATAAAACGACAAGTGAAAGTGTGTACAATTGGCGGTGGGTCGGGTATGCCGGTCGTTAATAAGGCTTTAGTTGAGGTTGGTTTTAATGATATTCATTCGATAGTAACTACTTTTGACAGTGGCGGCTATTCTGGTCGAATGAAGACAGATGAAAGAGGAAAATTATTAGCCTTTTCGGATTATTGGCGGTCTTTAATTTCTCTCTGGAAAAATGGCCGGCAGAAGGCTATTTGGGAGGAAATGTTGCGGTATCGGGACGGTCGAGGGCGAAACTTTGGCGATATTTTTTTCCAGTTTATGACGGAGAAAACGGGTAATTTGGCTAATGTTGACCGGTTATTTTCCGAATTAACTGGAGCTGAATTAAAAGGTGAAGTAATTCCTGTTTCTTTGGAACCAGCCGATGTTTGCTGGCAGACGGAGAGCGGCAAGCAATATGTTGGTGAGCATTATTTTGATGAATATCGGATGTCGGAAGACAGAGTTAAAAAAATTTGGCTGGAACCAATGGTAGAGGCTAGTGAAGAAGCTAAACAAACTCTAAAAATGGCCGAGATCATTATTGTTGGTCCTGGAAGTATTTACGGTTCAATCTTAGTAAATTTTTTACCCCAAGGAATGATTACTGCCTATCGTTCCAGCCAGGCCAGAAAAATTTTAATTGCTAATTTAACTTCAGTAGCTAACGAAACGGCTAAATTAGATGCCGCCACTTATTATAAGATCTTCTCGAATTATTTAGGAAAAAATAGTTTTGATGACATTATTGAACCTGATTTCACTAAAATTAATCCAAAACTATTAACGGAAGTTAAGCGTAATTATGCCTATGAACATTCGTATCTTTATTCCTCTGGTTCTCAAGTTAATGATATCGTGGTGGTTGATAGAAAGAATTTACGGCTCAGACATGATGTTAAAAAGCTTTCGCTTCTTTTTAAGCGAATTTTAAGGAGTTAATTATGTCTCAAAAAAAATACCGTCGATTAAGGGCTTTAGAAAGAGAAAGGGAAGCAATTGATGACAAGCGGGAAAACCTAGCGGTTCAAGAAGGTTTTTGGGAGATTATCAGAAAAAATTGGACATTTTTGTTGATAATCGGGATGGGGGTAGTTTTGATTTATCTAAATGCTCTTCATGGAGATTTTGTTTCTGATGATTATGCCTCAATTACCCAAAATCCGGATGTTCTTAATCCCCGGGTAATGTTTTCTGGTTTTAACACGATGCGAATTGGCACTTACCTTTTAGCAGTTATTTTTGGAATTAAAAATCCCTTAGGTTTCCACCTTAATAGTTTGTTTTTATATTTGATATTTATTATTTTGGCCTTCGCTTTTATTTACCGAATGTTTGGAAAAAAGTTGGCTATCAGTACTACTCTTCTTTTTGCTTTTCACCCAATTCATGTTGAGGCGGTTTCGTGGATTTCGGGTAGGATTTATATTATTTTGGCCATTTATATCTTACTTGGTTTAATGGCTTTTATTTATTATTTGGAAACAGGAAAATATAAATTTTTGGGCTGGGTAATTTTATTTTTTATTTTGGGTTTTTTGATCGATAAGCCTCGGCCTTTTTCTTTAATATTCTTGATGGTTTTAGTGGTTTTTTATTTTGGCTGGGGGAAAGTTAGGGACAAATTAAGTAAATTCATCCCCTATATTATTACTTTCAGTATTGCGTTTTTTATTTTATCAATTCCTTATATTCGCTCTCGGGTTGCCGTAGTCAATTCGGGTTATAATTTTTCGGAGAGTATTTTTTATAACCCGTTCTTTCAGTACCCTACCGGTATAGCCAAGTATTTGCAGTTGCTTTGGTTGCCGATTGATTTGACTTTGTATCATACAATGTATGTTTTCGAACCTTGGTTGAATTGGCTAATTTTACTGTTGTTTTTGGCAATCATGTGGTATTGGGGCAAGAAGGATAAAAGATATTGGTTTGCTTTAATGTTCATTTTACTGGCTTTAGCTCCGTCAATGGCACCGGTTAAGGTCAGCTGGTTGGTAGCCGAAAGGTATATGTTTTTAGGATCACTGGGATTTTGCCTTTTCTTAGCTTTATTACTTGAGGCGATTGATTTAAGGATTAAAAATTTAAGTTATCTTATCCTGTCTCTATTGTTAGTCTTTTATGGTATCAGAGTTTATTTGCGAAATATTGATTGGCAAACCAATCATAATTTGTGGGTAAGAACGGTTCAATATTCTTGGAATAGTCATAATGCTTGGAATAATATTGGCGACGATTATGATAAGTTAGGCCAGTATGACAATGCTATTAAAGGTTTTGGCCAGTCATATGCAGTTAAAAATAATTATGCCGATGCTTACCATAATCAGGCCAACATTTTTTTTAAAATTAAAAGATATGATTTAGCTCGGCAAGGATACGAGATGGCCTTGAAATTTCACCCCGGTTTATACCAATCATATATTTCTCTCACTCAAGTGGCTTTGTATCAGGGGGATTTGAATGGTGCTTTGGCTTATGCTAATAAACTGATCGAGTCTCAGCCCAATAATCCCCAGGCCTATTATGTGATGGGAGTAGTTTTGGCCCAGGGGGGAAAATTAAAAGAAGCCGAAGACTATTTGAATTATGCTCTCCAGTTAAATCCAAATTTTACTCCAGCAGTTAATACTCTTAAGCAAATTTCTGCCGGTAAAACTCAGTGAGCAAATTGCCTAATTGGAGGAAATAATCTAGTTTGTTTTGGGAATAAAGAAGGGTTTTGAGATAGCGGCGGCTGAGATGAAATTTGATTATTGGCCCCAACCGGTTGAATTTTTTATTATTGATCCTAGCCCATTGACTAAGGTCAATATTATGCCGGGCAAATTTAAATTTTTGGGGATATTTTTTAAGGTAATTCGAACCAGTATAGAGAAGTTTGTATTCTTCGGGGGTGAATTTGAATTTAGCCGAGTCGTAGATTTCTGTGCCAGGATAAGGAGTAAAAATATTAAAAGAAACAATGTCTGGTTTAATTTCCCGAGCCAGTTTAAGAATGTCATCTAAATCCTTTTTAGTTTCCCCGGGAAGATTAACTAAAAAATTAGCGAAGGTTCTAATATGGTATTTATGACAGAGATAAAAAGTATTTTTGATTTGAGTTAAAGTAATATTTTTTTTACATTGTTTTAAGGCTTGATTTGAACCACGTTCAACTCCAAAATCAATCTGAATACAACCCGCTGCCGCCATTGTTTTGATTAATTCCTCATCTAAAGTTGAAACTTTAGCTTCACAACCCCAGAGAAGATTTAATTTGGCCGACTGAAATAATTGACAAAACTTTAAAACATTATTTCTGTTAAGAGTGAAAAGATCGTCAATGAAATAAAAACTGTCGATTAAGTATTTACGTCTGAGTAATTTAATCTCCTTAATTAATTCCTCGGCAGGACGAGTTCGAAAACAGGTGAATTGACGTAATTTTTTGGCTACACAAAAAGTACATTCTGAAGGACAGCCACGGCTGGCTAAAAGATAAGCTGGGCGAAGGAAGCAGCCTCGAATAGCATAAGGGTTAGCGTGGGTGTAGTAGGACATGTCAATCAGATTATAAGCCGGCAGAAAATTTGTCGGGGCCATTCTGCCTCTTCGTTTAGTTAAGTAATGGTAGAGTTTTTCTTCGCCATCGCCTTGGATAACCTTGTCAAAATATTTTCGGGGAAATTCTTGGGGATATAAGGTGGGGTGAGTTCCGCCGACAACAATTTTGGTTTGAGGTAAAAGTTGTTTAAATTCTTTAGCCAATTGAACCACTTCTTCGTATTCCGGGGTGTAGCAAGTTAAGCCTATATATTTGGGATTCATTTTTTTAATTAGTTGAAAATCGAGTTTTTTATTTGAATCCCAAATTTTGACTTTAATTTTAAATTTTTGCAAGAATCCGGCTAAATAAAGCAGGGCAATTGGCGGGCGATAATGAAAAGCTCGGCGGCTGGGCGGTTCAACGAGAAGAATGTCTAACATAGAATGTTTTTTAAAACTGATTCATTTTCTTTGATCCAATTGTAAGTATCCTCAATTGTTTTTTCCAGACTGATTTGTGGGGACCAATGGGCCTGTTTTTTAATTTTAGAAATGTCGGTAATATAGGAAATAACGTCATTGGGACGATTTTTTTTGATGGATTTAATCTTTATTTTGTTACCAGTGATTTTTTGGCAAATTTTGGTAAGGTTTACCAGAGAAGTACTATTTTTTATTCCCCCGCCAATATTATAAATTTCTCCAGAATATTGGTAAAAATGATTAATTTGAATATCTAAAATTTCAAAAAGATCTTGAATATGGAGGAAATCACGGACCTGTTTTCCCCGGCCGCCGAAGCCGATATAAGCTAACTCTTTTTTAAAATAATGAGCGGCCAGCCAGAGAGTAAGGACGCCCTGGTCAACTTTGCCGAATTGCCAGGGACCAGCCAGACAACCACAGCGATTGATGATCGCTTTTAAATTAAAAGAGTCAGCATATTCTTGGATAATTAATTCGGCAGCCAATTTAGTGGTGCCATAGAGTGAACGAACCCGGCCAAGAGGAAAATTTTCGGCCACAGCTTTAAATTTCTGCCGGTTTAATTCTTTAATAGAGTAAACTCGGCTACTGCTTAAAAAGATAAAATCGCTCTTTCTGATTCTAGCCAATTCAAGACAATTAATAGTCCCAATTAGATTATTATTAATAAGAAAATAAGGGTTGGTGATGCCGGCTAAAACCGAAGGTTCGGCTGAACAATCAATTATTAAATCAGCGGTTAAAAAATTAAGATCTTCAGGTTGACGAATGTCACCATAATTAAAAACAATTTTGTTTTGTTTAAGTCGGGTTAAATTTAGTTCTGAGCCGCGGCGGGACAAATTATCCAGACAGGTGATTTTAGTTTGGGGGTATTTTTGTTTGAGACTGATAGCTAAATTAGAGCCGACAAAACCGGCGCCGCCAGTAATTAAAATATTTTTATATTTCATTGTTGACGAAAATGACCGAGTTCACAAATTTCCTTTATAATATCGTCAATGTTGTATTGATAGTTCCAATTGGGATAATGTTTTTTAAACTTAGAAACATCAGAAACATACCAAATATGATCGCCGATTCTTGGGGTATCGATGTATTCAATAAGAGCAAACTTACCCAGAGCACTTTCCACTTTAAAAATTGCCTCCATCATGGAGATATGGGAATGGCGGGAGCCGCCAATATTGTAAACCTCTCCGCATCGTGGTTTTTTATAGACTTGATAAAAAGCGTTGACTAAATCAAAAGAGTGGATATTGTCGCGAACTTGTTTGCCTTTATAACCGAAGATAGTGTATTTTTTCCCTTCAGCAATACATTTGATTAAATAAGCAAGAAACCCATGGAGTTTGGTGGCCGAATGACTCGGACCGGTTAGGCAGCCGCCGCGAAAAACGGTTGTCGGTAAACCAAAATATTTACCATATTCTTGGACCATTAAATCAGCTGACGCCTTCGAGACACCAAAGAGGCTATGAGTTGAGTTATCAATACTCATTGACTCATCAATGCCGTTTTGGGCAAATGGATGTTTTGGGTCGATTTCATATCTGGTTTTTAGTTCAATTAAAGGTAGTTTATTGGGGGTATCGCCATAAACCTTATTAGTTGAAGTATAGATGAAAACAGCCTTGGGGCAATATTTTCGGTAATTTTCAAGTAAAATTAAGGTACCTAGAGCATTGACAGTAAAGTCGGTCAGGGGTTCTTTGGCGGCCCAATCATGTGATGGTTGGGCTGCTGTATGGATAATTAAATCAAATCGATATTTCTTAAATATTTTTTCGATCGATTTTTCATCTCTGATATCGATATTAAAGTAAAGATAATTATTTTTTAGTTTTTTCTGGAGTTCTGTTTGGTTCCATTGAGTTGAAGCTTCCGGCCCAAAAAAGTACTGTCGCAGATTATTATCAATGCCAATAATTTTAAAGCCTTTATCGGCGAAAAATTTAGCCGCTTCCGAACCGATTAAACCGCCCGATCCGGTAATTAAGACATATCCCGATTTCATAAAGTTTTGTAAAAATTAATCAGGGGGGTGATTAGATTATCCCACGAAAGTTCACTTTTGGCACGATTAATTTTTGGTTGTAATTTTTGCCTAATTTTAGGGTTATGGAGTAGTTCGACTGATTTTGAAGCCAAAATATCAAGATCTTTATCGATAATGGCACATTGATAATGTTTGAGAGTTTTGACCACTTCGGTGTTGGTATCATTTAAAATGATAATTGCTTCACCGCTTAAATAACTGCCGATTCTAATAGGAAAACAAGCCCGCTCGCTATCCAAATTACCCATCATAAAAAGAATTGCCTGTGATTGAGCAATATATTTGCCGAGGTTTTTCTGGGGAATATTACCGACGCTATGGATATTGTTTATTATTTTGGGATTAATTTTGAGTTTTTGTTGTTGAACAAGTTTGAGAGGATCTAAATTCCAAATTAATTGAGCCCGCGGTTCTTGCCGCCAAATTTTTTCGAACAATAAAAGTAATAACCTGGTTCGATCCCTTGAGTAAGTATTGCCAAAGGTAAGGAAATTATAATTTTTCTTTTGAGGATAAAGTTTAAATTGATGAACGTCAACACCATTAATAATCTTAATAATTTTAGTAGCACCACGGCACTGGGCTAAATTAAAAAGAAGATCGCTAACCACTACATAGTTTTTGATTATTTTAGGAAAAAACTTTTCACAAAAGCGGGAGTATGAGCGTAAGAAGGGGGAGATTGAAATCTCATTTTCCAAAAGATCATCCCAATCAAAAACGACCTTTTTACCACTTAATCGTAAAATAAGAGCGGGAATATTACTTTCCAATTGGGCAGGGACAGCCGCGTGGATAATATCAAAGCGGCCGATGAGGCCCCAAACCGTGGCTATTAAACCTCTCAAAATCCGACCATTAAGGTAAAAATTAATTTCCCAACGGGGCAATTCATATTGAGTCAAATTTCGGTTAATAATAGTTTTCTTAATGATTGGCGAAAATTTCTGATCGCTGGAAATTAACAAAGTAACTTTGATATTTTTTTTTGCTAAAGAACGGCAGATATTAATCGATCGGAAATAACCGCCGAAATTTTTAAAACAAGGTTCAATAAATAAGATTTTCATAGATTTTTTGGGCTCGTTGAGGCCAAAGCCAATAACGATTAATTAAAGTTAGAGCTTCTTGGGACAAGCGACGGTAAAGTCGCTTATCTTGGAGTAGTTTTAAAATATTTTGGGCGAATAAGTTCTGGTCAAAACATTTAGTTTTTAACATTCCCTGAGGGTAATAACTTTTTAGAGCTTCTAGATCAAAAGCAACTCCCGGTAAACCAAGCGACATAGCTTCTGCCGGCGCCATTCCCCCACTGTCATAAATAGCCGGATGAACCACAATTTTACTTTGACTGAAGATTTGATATTTTTCCTTGCCGGTTTTAAATCCAAACAGGGTGATATTGTTTTTTAATTTTAATTTTTGAATTTTAAATTTTAAATTTCTTTCCAAAGAACCATCACCGATAACAGCCAGCTTGGCATTTGGTCTTTGTCCGACAACTTTTTGCCAAATATCAATTAATTCCAGAATTCCCTTTTGGGGGTGCAGTCGGCCTATAAAAACAGCGTCGTAAATTTTGGTGGATTTAATTTTGGCTGGTAAGTCAACTCCTCCTTGCACTACTATGACCTTTTTATTGGGAAAATATTTCCGATCGGGCTCTGAGGTAATTAAAACGATATCGGCGTAACGATTGACTAGAAATAAACTTAAACGTTGGGATAACCAATAAAAAAGCCCTTTTAAAAATTGACCAGTTTGTCGGTAGGGCGATGAATGACTAAAGGGGTTAGGGGCTAGGAGGTAGTAACCGCAAATAAGTTTAGTTTGGGGATGTTTTAATTTATACCATATAGCCGGCAAGAGATCGGGGTAAAAATCTGAAACACTGTAAACATAGTTAAAAAATTTTAAATTTTTAATTTTTAATATACCCAAAATTGTTCTTCTGATTTGATGAAAAAAAAGAGGTAAATGAGAAGCTTTATCGGTTTGAATAAATTGATTTCGGAGATGATAACGCCCCATTAAATTTCTGGTTTCCGCCGAGCCGATAATAGTTACCCCAGGCCAATATTTAGCAAAATTAAGGAAAATAGTGTCGCCTCCACTTTGGCCTCGACCGATGTTATTATTAGCTATAAATAAAATTTGTTTCACTGCTCTATTGTACTATGATGAAAGTTAATTTAGGCTGTGGTCCTTCAGGAAAAACTAAAGGGTGGCTTAATTACGATTGGGGTTTATTACCACTGTTAAACAAAATGGGGTTATTAAAAGTTGCGATATCTTTCGGTTTGATAGATAAAAGTTATTTGGTCAAATGGCCGAAATTTCATTTGGTGGATATTAGGAAACCCCTGCCATTAAAAGACCATTCGGTTGATTTTATTTATTGTTCCCATGTTTTGGAACATTTTGAACCGGCAGTAATCAGAAAAGTTTTATTGGAATGCCGTCGAGTTTTAAAAAATAATGGTGTTTTGCGGATAGTGGTGCCGGATATTAAATATATTATTAATAATTATGCTGGTGCCAAGCGGTTTAATGAATTTGTCTATGGTTATGATAAGGAAAAGCCCTATAGATTTAGAAATTTTATTCGGGGACATCAATGGTTATTTGATAGAGAGGAATTGGAAGAAAAATTACGGGAAGCTGGTTTTCAAACAATCAAGTTTACAAATATTAAGAAGATCGATTTACCCCAATACAAAGGGAATAGTTTATTTGTAGAAGCGAGTAATTAGAGTTAAATTTTTATTTGAGTAATTTTTTAGAGCGTAAGGACGGCAGTTTTTTTGATATACCGAATATTTTTTCCGAATTTTTTTAATGGCCTTAACGAGATTGGTTGGAGTAGGTTTGATTAAAATAGCGACTGAATTGTCCAAAGCTTCGGGTAAACCGCCGCGGTTACTGGCAATTACCGGCGTGCCGCAAGCAACTGCTTCCATGGCTACCCGACCGTAGCCTTCTTCATAGAGAGATGGGGCACAAAAAATGTGATTTTGAGAATAATATTTGGGAGTGTTGATGTTGCTGATTTTACCGATAAACTTGATATTTTTTTGTTTGATAGATGAAAGATAATCAGATAAAGGGCCGGTACCAATAAAGTTAAATTGGATTTGGGGAAGTTTTTGGGCAGCGGCAACAATGACTTTAATGCCTTTTTTCTCAATCAGGCGGCCAACGAAAAGAACGGAAAATTTTTTTGATTTTGGGGAAGACGGCTGAAAGATTTTTAAGTTGATCCAATACTTGTAAATATCGATGACTTTGGGATCAATCCCCCATTGGATGAGTTGTTTTTGGGAAGCGTGGGAGAGGCAAAGAACATGGTCGGAATGATTGAGGATGAAACGCAAAGGGGTGGAAGTGGAAATGTTGTCATAAACGGCGTGGGTACTGATGAGATGTTTTTTGTGGAAAATAAGGGAAAGACAGTAGCCAGCAAAAGCGGCGTTAAAGCCTTGGGAATGAATAATGTTAATTTTGTGGCTATTGAGTAACATCCAGAAAAAAGTGCGGAGAAAAAGATAAGGGGTTAAATATAAAAAGTCGAGCAGTGGATATTTTTCCAGCCGGTGGAAAAGATTCTTGCCCAACCATGGATAGCGATAAATAGTTAAATTTTTTGATTTTTCATATTTTTGATATTTAACCGAGGTAGTTAAGGGCGAATAAGTATGGACATAAACTTTATAGTTTTTTCGAGCTAATTCTAGGCAAAGGTCAGCTAAATGGGTTTCTACCCCGCCGATGTTGGGTGGAAAAAAGGGGCTAAGAATTAGAATTGCTTTTACTGCCGCCATTGATTTCTGTTTAAAGGTTTAATTAAACCAAGTTGATACCGAAGGTAATTGATAGTGTAGCAGTAAAGGGTAATTAAACAAGCTAGGGGGTGAAAAAACCATGCCCGGTCAGGTTGACGGCTATAACCTAAAATTAGGTGATAAATCATAGGAAGAAGAGTTAAGGTATAGAAAACAAATTTGATAGTTCCCCATTTATTAGTTTGATCCCAATTAAAGTGGCGTTGACGCCGATAGGTAAAATAATCAACTACTCGGCGGTTTTGTTTGCGGATAAACTTTTTAATTGAATTTTCACAATAAGTATGGATAATACCGGTTTTGACTTTGGCAAAATAAAGGTAATGTCGATGTTTTAATTGAGATGTTAAAAAATCAATGTCGAATAAATAATCCGACCGGAAGTTTTGGAAAAGTTGCCGGCGGAAAATAGTCCCGTTAGCCCCAATAGTTGGCAGGAGTTTATTTTTTTCCAATTTTATTTTCAAATATTTTCTTTTATCGGTTGTCGACAGATTTAGGCCAGTCCATTTTTGGGTAAGGTAACTGAAGCGATCATAGACACCGGTAATTAGGGCATAAGGATCATTAGCACCGATGAGAGCGCTATATCTTTCGATTAAACCAGCGTTTTTACGATAAGTAAATTTTATCGGTTCACTGCCGATGATTTCTTTTTCGGAAAAAGGCTGAAGCATTTGGTTAAGCCAATTGGGACTAGGAAGAATATTATCAGAGTCAATGAAGGCTAAGTATTTTCCCCGGGCGATTTTGACCCCGGCGGCCTTGCCGGCTTCAGCCGTCTTGAGATGATTGGAGATAATTTTAGCTTGGTTTTTTTTGGCTATTTTAAGGGTCTTATCGTCACTGCCGCCATCGATGATAATAATTTCATAATGATATTTTGTTCTTTGTTTTTTAATCGAAGCCAGACATTTTCCCAAAACCCTGCCGGCGTTGAGAGTGGGAATGATAAAGCTAACGGAAATCATTTAGTTTTTGGAAATATTTAATAGTGTAAAAAAGTAAGTGCTGAAAATCAGCCCATGATTTTAAAGAAGTAATTTGGTTAAAGATAAATCGGGGGGTAATAATTCCCTTGAATAAATTTCGGACCGACTGTTTAAGGTAATCGGCAGAGACTTTAGTTTTGATAACCGGCTGACCCATGTCATATTTGTTCCAATTACTGGTGGTTAGCAGATTATTTTTCCGGCAGTAATTAAAGAGCGGTGTCCCGGGATAAGGAACAATAATAGTGGCTTGCATACTGGCGACCAATCCCTGGCGAAAAATGCTACGACAAAAAGCTAGGGTTTTATTCAAATCTTTTTTATTTTCCCAAGGGTAACCAACCATAATAGTGATATGGCTGCTAATTCCGGCTTTTTGAGCCATAGTTAAAGTGGGTATAACATTATCAACTTTAATATTTTTATTGATTTTATTTAGAGTTGTTTGATTGGCCGATTCCAGACCGAAAAGGAGAAAGCGGAATCCAGCCTTTTTCATTAAATTAAATTCAGTCTGACTTAAAGCGCCAAAACGCATATTAGCTCCCAATTGAATTTTTTTGTTTAAGCCGGACTTAATCATTAACCGGCAGAATTGCTCTAACCACTCCCCCACTGGAAAAGTGCCTGAATCATCAAAGACCTCTTTTACTCCAAGGTGTTGAAGTAATTGAATTTCTTCGATTGCCTTTAATGGTGAAACTACTTGGTAATGATTGCCGGGAAAAAGGGCTGCCCAAGAACAAAAGGTGCATCTTCCCCACCAACAATCGCGGCCGAACATCGTGTAAGCCCCCGGTTTGCATTTAAAATTAGTGTTACGATAAGCATAATTTTGCCACTGGCATAATTGCCGGTCAATTAAAGGGAGGGTTTCTAGGTCAGGTTTTATTTTTTGGCCGGTGAGATATTCTAAAGCTAAAAAATCATAATTACCGCCGATAAGAACTTTATCAACCGGGGAGTTTTGGTAAGATTCATTGGGCAGAGCGGTAACATGATCTCCCATTAAAATTACCTTGGTTTTGGGCAGTTTTTTTTTAACATCTTTGATAATTTGCCAATGCTTTTTAATAACCGGTGTTTTGCTTTCCATAAAGACAAAATCGGGTGATCTTTGAATGAGTCTATTCAGCCAAGTTTGATAGGAAATATTTTCACTAATAGCGTCGTCCCAATAGACTTGATAACCTTTTGATTTTAACAAAGTTGCCATCGAAGCCGGAATAACTGGAAAAATAACATCATTGGTTTTGGTCCATTGAAATTGACGGTTTTGGGACAAGAAGGGTTGGCCTTTAGTTGATTCCAGCGGCGGATAAGAAATAGCAACAGCAGTCATTAATTATATTATAATCTAAGGCAAAATAAGATAAGCCAATTAATCAGCCGACTTGATAATTAAGTTTAAATATGTTATAATTATAAAATATATGGCAGAAAGAGAAATAAGGTGGATTCATACTCGTTTGGTTTCTGAAAAGGGGGTGGTAACGAGTCATTTAGTTGAATTAAGTCAACTGGATGAACCGGTAGCAGTTAGGATAGTAATGAACGATCAATCGATGCTTGATTCCTGGCGGCTACAGCCGGTTATTAATCGAGCTGGAGTCAGTTATAGTCGATTGAAGCAGGACGGCCAAAAAATTCTGTTTTTACCCAAAAAGATTATTACCCCATCTTCAGATACTATTGAAGAATTAGTTAAAAAAAGACAAGTGAAAGAAACAGCCGGGAAAATTAAATTATCGGTCGTAGGTAATAAGGCAACTCTGGCTTGTATTTTTGAAAGGTCAAATTGTAAATTTGAACTGGATAAAGAGGGTAATGTTTATCTCGCGGCTGATTTTTTAGGATGTTAAAGTAAGGTTTCTGATATCAACCGCCAAGGTAGCGGCCCGTTGAAGCATCGATTGGATGGGGAATAAAGCCGAGAGTTTTTTGGCAGTAGCCTTTTAGAAAAAAGAAACCATAATTTAGATGAGTAGCAGGGATGGCTATTGTTGCCAGGAGTGAGATTAATCCGTTATTTTCAGTGAGGAAATTTATAAAAGTAAGGCCGAGAAGAAAGAAATAAATATAAAGAGGAAAGAAGACTTTGGTGAGAGGCAAAGTGACAAGATAAATTAGAAAAATACTTGGGGCAAAATAACCAATCCGGGCGCTGGTTTGAGGGTATTTTTTAGCAAAATAACCGCGGTGACAGGCATAACGGCTGATTTGTTGAAGATGTTGTTTAAAAACCGGTCGACGGTGATGAAAAACCCGAATTGATGGGTGATAAAGAATTTTTTTCTTGAGTTTTTTAGTAAGGTTGAGACAGAGGAGAGTGTCTTCGCCGGGCCAATGGGTAAGATCAAAACCACCAATTTGATCAAAATCTTCTTTTTTAACAATTAGATTAACTGAAGGATAGTCGTCAACATAACGACTGGGAGCAATTTGATTGCGGTAAGTACCGGCCCCACCGCTGCCCATAAAACTACTCCAGACAAGACCGGAAGCCTGTTGAAAAGGATTATCGTTAGGAGGGGTTAGACAAGGACCACCAACGGCAGCAATAATCGATTTTTTTTCTAATTGTTTTTTGGCATTTTTTAACCAGAAACGATCAGGATATGAATCATCATCAAGGAAAGCAAGATATTTTCCCTTGGCCATTTTAGCGCCGAGATTTCTTTTGGCGGCTGGATTAGGAGTTTTAGAAACATTGTCGGTAATAACTAAGACTTCAAATTGTTTATAAATTTGTTGTTTTAAATGAGCTAAAGTTTCCTTCAGGTAGCTATTGGGAGCTCGGACTGGAATAATGACCGAAAAATCAATTTTTTTTGTCATAGTAATGAAGGATTTTTAAGCGGTAGAAAACAGCCAAGGAGTCGATTAGGGTTTTGTAAATGGTGTTTAAACTATTAGCGTGGGTTAAACTAGTAAAGCTATAGTTAAGTTTGATTGGAGCTTCATAAATTCGTTTAAAACCAAGACGATTAGCAACTGCTAGAATTTCCAGATCAAAAGCGTATTGTTTTACTAGTAATTTTGGCAAGATTTTTTCCAAAACTCTGCGTTTGAAAATTTTTAAACCAGCCTGAGTGTCGGTAATTTTTAGGCCCAGAAAAAGACGAGCATAAATCTGGGCGCAGAAGCTAATAATTTTCCTATCTAATGGATATTGTATAATTGAAGCGGGATGACGTTTTGAGCCAACAATAATATCGGCGTTATACCATTCCATATGTTCTAAAATCATGGAAATGCCATTAGGATCAATTTCCATGCCGGCATCAATAAAGGCGATATAATCCCCTTTTGCCTTAGCCATCCCCTTGCGGATGGCGTAACCCTTGCCTTGATTGCGTTTAATCGCGATTACCTTAAGTTTAGGGTTTTTTATTTTTTTAAGAATGTAATAAGAAGTGTCGACCAGAATACCGTCAACGACGGCGATTAGTTCGGAGGGATAGCGGATTTGATCGAGAGTTTTAAGTAGTCGTATAATATCTTTTTTTATGGTCTTTTCCTGTTTATAAACCGGGACAATTAAGGATAGAAAATGATTAGGAGTTAATTTTGACATAAACTTCCATAGTCGCCCGGGCTGTTTTTTCCCAAGAAAAATTTTTAGCCTGGTCTAGTCCAAGTTTAATATATTTTTCTCTAATTTTTTTTTCCTGCCAAAATTTTTGAAAACTATCGATAGAAAAAGGCAAAGCAGCCGAACCAACTACTTCGGGTAAACTGGTAGCCATTCGGCAGATTACCGGACAACCACAAGCCATCGCTTGTAGCGGCGGCAAACCAAAGCCCTCAGCATAAGATGGTTGGCAATAAATGGTGGCCAAATTAAATAAAGCTGGTAATTCGGTTTCGGGAACGAAGCCTAATTTAAGAGGGTATTTTTGCTGTTGGAGCCAAAGTAAATCTTTAGTCCAAGGATGAATCGGAACGTTTTTTTGGACGGCAGCTGAACCAGCAATGACCAAAGGATAATTTAAATGTTGACAAATTTTTACTAAACTAGGAATATTTTTATTCCAATTAATATCACCAACAAATAAGACAAATTTATCAGGCAAATGATATTTGGCTTTAATAGCCTGAAGATAAGACTTGTTATTAATCGGTTTAAAAGTAGAATCAGCCGCTAGATAAGTGACGAAGATTTTATTGAGAGGTATGTGAGTGATTTGATGAATAATTTTTTTTGAATATTGAGAAACAGTGATGATGGCCGCTGCTCGACGAAGATGATAAAGTTGAATCAGCCATTTTAAATTGCCCTTAAAACCGGCGGGGAAATGTTTTTTAAATTGAAGAGGAATAAGATCATGAACCGTAACTACAGTTGGCTGTTTAAAAATTTTAAGGGTTAAATTAAAAGGATCAAAAAAAGGATAATGGATAAGGTCATAATTTTCAATTTTTAAATTCCAATTTTTAATTAAATTAACTTCTAAGGTTTTTATTTTGGATAAATTTTCGTAAAGTTTTTTGGTGTAATAGCCGACGCCGCGAACTTTATTTTGATTATTTAAAGGTGAACTAACGAAACCGATTTTTATTTTGGGGATCATTGTTATTCCCACCCTTGGGAAATATTGCGTTTTAATTCGAAGTATTTAGTGTAGGCGATGGGGAAACGGAGAGCGGAAAAAAAGGAAAAAACGAATCCCCTAAAACCGTCGACGTAGCCGCGGTGGCGGAAAAAAGTTTTTAAAAACCATCCTTGGGGCAGAACAAAATAATATTTTACAAAAGAGAGAAAATTGATTGGTACTTTTTGGCCAACTAATTGCTGAGCTAAGAGGGTCGTGTAGCGATTGGCTCGGAGGAGATAGCGAGAAAAAGAAGGGTCGGCATAATGTTCCAAATCATGTTTTAACCAGCCAACTTTGCCGTTAACAACTGCTTGTTCATGAACATCGCGGCAAGGCAGATGTCCCCTACCCCTTTTATAAAATCTAAGGGTTGGATCAGGATATTGACCGCCCTTTTTTAAAAAACTACCGAGGAAATAATTTTTGCGTTTAAGCCAATAGCCGTTGAATTCCACTGTTTGAGGATCCTTCCCTGCTATTTCCAAAATTTCTTTTTTTAATTCGTGAGTTAATCGTTCATCGGCATCTAATTGAAGAATCCAATTGCCCTGACAGGCATCAATACCCATTTGTTTATTAAAATGAAACATGGGTTTATTATCAGTGATAATAATCTTGATTTTAGTTGTTGTTTGTCGCCTGGCGAATTCCCGGGCGATTTTAACTGTTTTGTCGGTTGATTTACCGTCAACAATAATTATTTCATCAGCGATATCACTAACGTTGTTTAAAAAATGACCGATATTGGCCTCCTCATTATAAGTAGCAACAGTGACGGAAAGATTCATGGTAAGAGCATTTTATCAGAAATGACTAAAGAATGGGGCGGAATATCTTTTTCGGGAGGGATATGAAAAGTGATGTTATCGATTTGATCGACAGTGGAAAAGCCATATTGATCAGGCGGAGTTAATTTAATTTGGGGTTGAAGTTGGGCCGGCGGATATTGGCTGAAAAATAAATAGAGAATGTATGGCTGGTCAAATTTATTAGTAAAGAAAATATGATCGTACTGGTTTTTTTGCGATTCAACGTAAGGAACAATTTGAGCAAAGCCATAATTCCAGGCAAAGGGCCAGCGTTTTTGGTAATGGCGGTAGTAGGCGTCAAGGTAATAAGCAAAAGAAAACAAGTAAATGGCAATTAGTAGACAGTAAATGGCCCGCCCGCCTTCCGGCGGATAAACTTTTTGGGTGTTAATTATACCCACGGCAATAAAGTAAGATAATGGAACAACCATGGGAAGGGAACGGAGAGCACTCGGCGCCTGAAAAGTTAAACTGGAAGCAATCGGGGCGATTAAAAGCCAAGAAAACATTAAAAGATTCAATTGGTTTCTTTTTTTAGATTGATAAAAACCGTAAATAAGAAGGGGCAGTTCGATAAGATACAGGAGACCCATTTCCGGTACTTTTGATCGAGGAACTTCATCGCCGTTGATAAATAAAAAATTAGGATTGAAATGAGAAGCGTATTTTTGCCCCCAAGATAAAAGATATAAAACACGTTTATTATGGATAATACGGTTAAAAATTTTAGTGTTGCCATGTTGATTTAATAATTCCTCGGCTCGGTTTAATGGTCCTTTATCGGCGGCTAAACCAACGCCGTTTAGACGGCTGGCTCCGCCTTGATGAAGGAAGGAGAACAGAACCGGCAGACAAATGATAATCCCGAAGACAATAGGTAAAAGCCATTTTTTCCAATTCCTAATTTCTATCTTATAGTTTAATATTATAAGAATGATTGCTAGAAGAGGGGTGATAAGGCGGGCGGAATGATAGGTATAAAGAGATAGAGAGAAGAAAAGAATAAAAAGGTATTTTTGATTTTTGAAAAAGCAATAAGTGCCAATAACCGTAAAAGCCAGGGCAGCTCCAGCTTCCCAAGCTCCTCGAGAAAAATGTAAATACCAAGGAGATATCGTTAGAATCAAAGCCGAAAGGGCGGCTAAATTGTCATTCTTTGATAGTTGATTGATGAGAAGATAAAAATAATAAATGGTTAAAATTGAGAGAATAAGGTTGGGTAAACGAGTAGCCAACGGGGTTAAACCTAGAATTTTAATGAAAGGCAGGGCTAAGTAAACGTAGCCCCCAGGTTTGTAATCGCCGAAAGATTTAAAGTGAATTGGCCAGGATGAACCATGTTCGTCTTTACCAGTTTTTAAGAGAGAGTAAGCATTATAACCAAGAGCGGCTTCATCGGGATTAAGCGCCGGCATAGTGCCGATAAAGAGAAAACGGAGAACGATAGCGAGAATTAAGATAAAAAATATTTTATGGGTTTTCATAGGCGTAGAAGTTGCCAAATCTAGTGAAGTTTTTGAAATCAAGATTTTGTCGGATAATTTCGTCATAAGAAAAAACAGTCAATGAATTATTAACCGGGGGGAAGTTGGCCGGACCGAAGTTAATCTTGTCTATTTTTTTAATTTGGCCGACGTCTGGTGAAGAAGAAATTAATTGGGCTTGTTGTTGATATTTGGCTGGTGGATATTTCGAATAAAAAAGATAGTAAATGTAGGGCTGGCCGTAAAAGTCGGTGAAGGTAACTGTTTGATATTGGTCCTGTTTTTGGATTATATAGACCATGGCTTCTTTGTAGCTAACCAGCCAGTCGGAGGGGTGAGTTTTGGTCATGTGGTTAAAATAGAGATCAGCCCAATAAATAAAAGAAAGTAAGTAAACAGTAATTAGTAAACAATAAACAGTGAAGTAAGGAAATCTTTTTAGGAAAATTAAGATGCCAGCGGCAGTGAAATAAATTAGAGGAATAGAGAAGGACATGGCCCGGGTGGCAGAAACGCTGTCGCGGGTTAGGGCTGAAGCCAAGGGGGCCAAGAGGAGCCAAAGAAGAAAAAATAGGTCTTTTTTCCTGTAATTTAAAAGGCCGATAATAAGAAAAATAATACTAGGCAGAAGTAAAACTCCGGTGTAGGGAGAGCTATGGCGCGGATTCTGCCAATCACCAACAAAAGTAAGAAATTCAGGCGAAAAATGATTAAAGTAACGAAGAAGTGAATTTCTTAAAAAGTAAATAGATTGATTATGAAAAAGATTAAAATCTACTTGCCCGCCTTCGGCGATAATCTGTTGGGCTTCTTGGGCCGATCGGGGATAGGAAAACAGGCTGGCCACCCGAAGACGGTTTGCCTCAGATTTAAAAAGGAGACCAAAGATGACCGGCAAAGCCAAAATAATTAAAGGAAAAATAAAATTGAAAAAATGGCGATAAAGCCATTCTTTTAATTGAGTTAGATTTGAAATTTGGTTGATTAATAGGATGAAAATTAGAATTAAAGCCATTAATTTGCCGCCTTGATAAGTGTAAAGCATGGCGGCAATGGTAATTGATGACCAAAAATATTTATTTTTAAGGAAAAGGTAAGCAGCTAAGATCATTTCGCCGGTGAGAATATTAGTTTCCCAGGCTCCTCGAGAATAGTGAATATTGAAAGGATTTAAAACCACTAAAAGGGCGGCAATGACAGCTAACCGGCGATTTTGGGGATTAATGGCTAAAATTAAAAAATAAAGCCCGATGGGAATTAGAGAGCCGATTAAAATTGACGGTAGACGGACCGCTAGTTCTTTAAGACCAAATAACTTTACAAAAGGGAGGGTTAAATAAACATAAAGCCCTGGTTTGTAGTCGTTGAATGATTTAAAAATTAAAGGGAAAGTTTGGCCATATTCGTCCTTACCTGTTGTCAAAAGTGAATAAGCATTATAGCCAAGCGCAGCCTCATCCCAAAGAAGAGGCGGATATTGATAATTATAAATTCGGATAAACAAAGCCAAACAAAAAACGGCAATAAGAAAAATTTTATTTTTCATAAACAGCTACGATGTCGAAGGCCGGTGTTTTATCTTTTAAATAAATGGTCTTTAATAGTTTAGCATCAGGGTTAAAATTATTAGGGCTGGTAATAATTAAGGTGGGGCGGGATAAATTTTTTGTTTTTTCTTTTATTTCCCAATCATTAATAAAAATGAATTTATCGAAAGCATTTACCCAGTACCATGAAGCGTGGTAGTCAGTTTGGGCCATTTGTTGATATTTAGCCGGATCATAGGGCCAATAAAAAAGAATAAATTCGTGAGGTTCGCCATATTTTTTAGTGAAAATTATTTGTTCATATTGGTTATAATTTTCCTTGATATAAGTTACGGCTTCTTGGTAGCCAGCCTGCCAGCTGGCTGAATAATTTCGGGCATAACTGGTGGTGTAAAGATAAAGATAGTAAATAAGAGAGCAGGAAATCAAAAAGATAAAATAAGGTAATATTTTTTTATTCTTGTTAAGAGCAAGGCTAATAGCAATAAAAGGGAGAGGAATGATTAGAAATAATCTTAGAGTCGGAAAATCTCCGGTGGTAATCATTGCCGGGACCAAGCCGATTAAATACCAAAGAAGGAGGAACAAATATTTTTGGTCTTTATGTTTCAATACCTGCTGAAAAATAATAAATAAGCCGTAATAGAAAAAAGGCAAGCAGATTAAATAGATCAGACCATGATTGGCCACGTTGAATTGGTATTGGCGACTGCCAGTGATGAAAAGAGGAATAGGATTGAAGAAATTAAGGGTATTTTTGATTAAAATAGGGACGGAGTAGGAAACTTTATTATAGATAATCCGAGCTAGAAAAGGAGGACCATTAAAAAGGCGGCGTGATTCATTGATAGTGTTGATGGCGCTTGGATTTAAGATAGAGACCCAGGTCGATCTGGCCCGGGATTCGGGGTTAAAGAAATTAAGGAAAATGGGAAGCATCAGTAGAATGCCGATAATAAAGGCAAAAAAATTTTTTTTAATCGGTTTAAAATAAACAATCAATATTGCTAGTAAGAAAAGCGGAACAAAAATGCGGCTGCTATGATAGCCATACATAGAAAGATTAAAAAAGATAAGAGAAGCAAAGAGGGTTCTTTTTTGGTTGAATAAAAAATTGATTAAAAAATAAATGCCGATGAGGAGAAAGGCCTGAGCCACAGTCGACTGAAAAGCCGCTCGGGAAGTGAATAAAGTCCAGGGGGAAATAGCCGCCAAAAACATGACCGATAAAGAGATCAATTTGTTTTTCAAGAGTGATTCGGTGATAAGATAGGCAAAAATAACGATGACTATGCCGCAGATAGCCGAGGGCAATCTGGTAGACCAGGCATTTAAACCTAGGAATTTGACCCAGGGAATAGTGAGATACATATTTAAAGTAGTTGGGTAATCACCATAAGCTCGGAAGTTAAAAATTGGCATCTTTGTCCCCCATTGATCTTTACCGGTTTTTAAAATGGAATAAGCATTGTAGCTATGACTGATTTCATCCCAATTAAGGCTGACAGGGAATTTATCCAATTGATAAAGCCTTAAAAAAGCGGCTAAAAGTAGAATTAGAATAAAAGCTTGCCTGGCGGCAGGCAGGCTTATTTTTCTTTTAAACGCCATAGGTATGGCAAAAAGAATAATGCTAGCAAACTGATAAAATTGGCGATGGTACGGATGGGGGTGTTGTAAAAGATCAATTTTAGATTATAACTGCCGGGATTAAGAGTAGTTTTTACTTGGCCATAATGAGAATCGATGGTATAGGGATGCTCTTGTTGATTGATAAAAAGTTTCATATTAGGGAAATAAACCACGGGCAGGAGTAGATCGGTTTTTTGAGTAAGATTTAAATCGGTGGTGACTTGGTTGGATTTTTTGGTGTACAAGGGGTTAGCTATATATTCAGTTGGAAAATTTTGGCCGTATTTCGGCCAATAATCTTTTAATCCTTCACCGCTAACCTTAGTAATTGGTAAATTATAATTTTGATACCAAATATCTTCTTTAAAATAATTAAAATTAGTAACAATCGTTAAGATTATAAAAATAATAGCCAGCCATTGACGAAGAGGAAGAAAGGAGCTGGCTAGAGAAAGGCAGAAAACAGCTATTCCTAAGAACCGCCAAGGAAACTGAAAATAGGCCATAAAAGGAAATGTCTGCCAAATAAAAGTCGATTTATTGTGAGTTAGAAAGAGAAAAAATAAAGCAAAAAAAGAAAAGAAAAGAAAAGGTTTGGAATTTTTTTGGGTTAAAATTAAAACAATCAAGGTGATTAAGGGGATAAGCCATTGGAGCCAGCCGACTGAAAAGGCCATATCGTCGTTTGGCCCCCAGAGAGAAGCCCCGTAACCCCAGGATCGGGAGATAAATAATTGATGAAGAGTCGTAAAGTGATTGGTGTAATTAAAATAATCCTGAGTCATAGTTGACATAGTGGTTAAGTTTTTTTCCCAGAAAGCCGGCAATAGAAAGAAAGCGGCTAAGCCAAAGGCAGTTAAAAAGGTAAATAGCTGATGTTTATAGTCTTTAACAAAAAAGAAAAGATAAGGAATAAGAAGAATTAGAACGGCTAAACTGGTAAGGGAATGGGAGAGAAACAGGAGGGCAAGACTGAAAGCAGCCCAAGGGTAATTTTTATTTTTAAAAAAGTAAAAAACCCAAGGGATAAGATTAAGAGCTAGTAATTCAGGAAAAGCCCCACGGACAAATAAATTAGTAGCTTGATAAGGAGCAAAAGTGAACAAGGCAGTGGCTAGTAAAGATCGAGATAATAAAAATAAACCAACTCCCCCCCCTATTTTAATGAGAATTAAAATTATTTTGACGCTGGTGGTGAAAGAAAATCCGATTAAGTGGAAGATCTCAGCTAAAAAGTAAAAAGCCGGGGCGTAAAAGTTAAAGAGAGGATAACCATAACCGAAGCCGGCATCAGGAACGTAACGGCAGGGAATTTGTAAGTCATGAAAACATTTATCAAATTGCTCTAGTCTAAAAATATGCATTTCGTCTTGGGTTGAATAGAAACCGGGGCGAAAAAGTCTCAGACAGGATAAAAGACCCAAAATAGCTGCTAGAAACACTAGTTTATTTTTCATTCTAATTTTAGTTAGATAGTTATATTTTACTATTAATTTCTGCAGTTTTAATTTTAGCAGTCAGAACTATTGACTGCTAATGAGAGTAAGGGCAATTAATTAAAGAGGTCGGTCAAGATATTTTTGGCAAAATGCCTGTTGGTTAAGTTGATTTAAATTAAAATCGGCTAAACGAAGATTGTGGACGTAGTAATCAAGTTGGTTTCGGTCGCATAAGTTATCATTAATGATAAAAAATAAGTTAGCTGGTTCATTTAATTTATTAATAACGAGAAAATCAATCCCCTTGGGTTGCCAGTTGGTTTGCCTGTCAATAATGTATGTTACGTTTTTATCGAATGTTTGGGGAATTTTGTTAATAAAGGTAATGTTAGCCTCGGTAAAAAGTTCTCTGGAGCTATTTTTTTGGTACTGCTCAGTAATGTTTTTTAAATTATTTCGGTTTAATAAATTACTGTTGAATAAGTAATTGCGATAGAGAGAATCAGGTTCAGGGCTGATAACTACTATCGGATGATCATTGGGAACCAGCTTTAAATATTGAGAAACTAGTCGTCGGCTGAAAAAGAAACCTTCTGATTGATAAACAGGATAACGATAAAAATAGATATAGAGAAAATAAGAGAAAGAGAAACTGTAAACGATTATAAGTAATAATTTCGACAGGGGAATTTTAAGTTTTAAAAATTGGTCGATACCTAAAGCGACTAAAACACAAAGAAAGGGATATTGAAAACAGCTATGAAAAGCGTAGGCTGGAATAGGATCAATTCTAATTGCCTCCGGAATAGGAGAAAGGGCGATTAAGCTAATAATAAAATAAAACAATTGTCTGTTAAAGTTGAAAAGGGCAATAAGACCCAGAATAATGAAAATGGAATCGATTAAGTAAAAATAACCATGCCGCCATAGAGAAATGAAATAAGTGGTATCACCTTTAAGAAATAAGATATTGGGAGAAAAATTACCAAAATATTTTACCAGGAAATTCTCAACAAAAACGGTGTATTTATTGGAAAAAATTATTTTTAAGGGAGTTTTTAATGATTGGTTGCGATCAGTTAATGACTGATTGATAATTGAAGGATGATTGGGGGTGGCCAGTTCATTTAATCTAGATGCGCCATTACCTATTCGACTATAATAGAAAATAACTAGAATAATAGACAGCAGGGCAACGATGAAGTAATATTTTTTATCCTTAGGATTACGGTGAAAGGTAAAAATTAGGTAACAGAACATAATCGGTAGAAAGATTACTTTAGTACCAATATAGCAATAGAAAGCGATTAGGGCTGGGATGAATGACCAAAGAATTTTCTTGCCCCGGTAGATTAAAAGACAATAGAGGGTTAAGAGGTAGAAGAAGATGGCTAATGGGGCATCAAAAGCGGTTCGGTTAACTAAAATAGACCAAGGATTAAGAGAAAAAATCAAAGCCGCTAAGAGAGCTATTTTTTCATTAAATAATTTTTGGCTGAGACAATAAATCAAATAAACCGTTCCAACGCCGAATAAAACATAGATTAATTTAGAGAAGAACAAATCTAGAGGTAGAGGCCCAATAAGCCAAGAAGTCAAGACAAACGGCAGTTCAGAACTACTTTCTTGGGGAATTGTTGTGAGACTAAAGGGATTCCAGTTATGAGCTAGATTGGAAAATTGGAGAAAGACACTTTTGGCATTCAAGACAAAATGAAGTTCATCATTGGTTAAATTATTTGGGTAAATGCCAAGGTAAATAGTTCTGAGGAAAAAAGCGATTAATAGAATGAGGATGATTTTATTTCTTTTTAACATAAAAACAATCCAGGATGAGAATAATTAAGCCATAAATAATAATCGGAGTAAAATTGTTTTTCAGGCGATTAATTTGAAAAGTAGAATTAGCGATAAAACGGTTTTTGAAACCGATAATCCGATAGACACTTTTGGTAGCAATACTTTTATCTTTTTGATTAATGCCTAAGTAGATTAAATCCTTCGGTGTTGTCGGAGAATAAATTTTGAGATTAATTTGGCCGTTGGTAGGCGGGAATTTAAATGGTACCCAGCTGGGATCACCGACCGAATGACCGGTTAAAGCTAAACTGTTCTGGTTGATTTCAATAAAAATTGACTGATCGCTTTTAAAATTTGGATTTTTAAACAAGAGGGAAATTTGTTCAAGGTTAAAATGAGTTGTTTTTAAGTTTTCTTCGATGATTTTACCGTTGGCCAAAGGAATAAATTCATAATCACCACTCTCGTTGCTTTCATAAAAACGGTTAAGAAAAATAGCTGGGATAATAAAAAGCAGAATAAATAAAATTAGAATTTCACTTAAAAATAAAAAGAAAAAATTATTCTTTTTTTTCATAAAAAGCGAGGTGGAAAAAAGCTAGAATAAAGAGAATGTTTTTAATAATGTTTTGAATTATTGCCGGATTGACCATAAATCTGTTTTTGATGAAATTATAAGGAGTAGTCAAATTAACTATTGCCGGGTTGATGGGGATTAAATGGCCCCATGTTAAATAACTATCATTTATTAGGCTAATATAAACAAAGACAAAGATAAGGTAGACGATAAATAAAAAGAGCTTTTTTTGATTAGCTATAATAGAGGGAATAAGAAAGGGAAAGAACCAAATTAACCATTGAGGATGAAATTTAACTAGAGCAAAAAAGAAAAGAAAAGTATAAAGAATGCTTTTAAGAAAAGCTTTTGGTTTATTTTTGGCACAAAAATATTGAATAAAAATAAAAAAATAAATTAAGGGAAAAACTGGAAGATTAAAGATTTTATTTTCCAGAATTTTTTGGGTTAAACCGGAGCCCATAAATGAATTTAAAAAAACAGGTTGAAAAATAAATGGCAGGATGGTTACTAGGATGGGAATTGAAAGATAAAATATATTTTTAACGGAAAATCGTCGGTAAAAGAGAAAAAAAGGAACAAATATGAAAGCATAGGCTTTAAGGGCGATACTTAGACCGAGGGTGAAAAAAGCCCAAAAATCACGTTCTTGGCTTAAGAAAAGGAAAGCCAGGAGGGATAAGAAAGTAGGAAGAATATCGAAATTACCGAGAATATAGATTAAATAAATACTAATCGGGTTAAAGAGCCAAAATTTAAAAACCCTTTCATCTTTGAAAATTTTAAGAAGGACAACAGCCATAAGAACATCCAAAACAAGATAGGGCAGTTTTAAAACAAACATAAATATTGGTAGATGGGAATAATTATTTTGATTCATTCCCCAATCATTAATCCATTGAGAAAAATCAGCCGGTAAAAATGGTTTTAGGGTGATGTTAATTAGGCCAAAAGTATAATAAGCCAAAGGGGGGTAATTGAAGGTATCGTGATATGGGAGTTGGTTTTTATTATTATCAATATGATCGTAGATGTTAATTACTCCCTGAGATAAAAATTGGAAATGAAAATACTGGCTTTTAATATCAGGATGGAAAAACCATGGCATAACCAAAACCCTGATAATGACAGCTAAAACCAGTAATTTGATTGATTTAGTGATAATTAATTATAATTGATAGTAGGAAAGAAAAGATAAATGGTGAATTTTTTGACCTAACCAGATAATAATATTGATTAAGTAGTGGTTGATTTTTCCATGAAATTTAATACTACTCGGAATAAGGCGGCGCCATTGGTCTTTGGCTGGGGTTAGGTTTTTGCCGCTTTGACCATGAGCATGAATTAAAGAACATCGGGGGTAAAAAATGACCAGATAGCCTAATTGTCTAATAGTTTGGCAAAGATCCAAATCTTCAAAATACATAAAATATTTTTCATTCCATCCTTTGGCTTGAAAAAATAATTCTTTTTTTATAATTAACGCTCCACCAGAAATTGACCATACTGGAATTGGTTGGTTTGTAGTCGGAACATATTTTGAATAAGCATTTTTAATACCTAAAATATATTCCTTAAAGGCGTTTATGGCGGTTTGGGGAGGAAAAACAGAACCTTGAGGGGTTAAATCGGGATTGAGGAATTTTGGCCCGATAATACCAATTCGGGAATGGTTCTTGATATATTCAACCATTTTAACCAGACTGCTATCGATTAATTTCATATCAGAGTTTAAGAAGAGAAGATAAATACCTTTGGCTTTTCGGGCGCCGATGTTGCAAGCTCGGGCAAAACCATAATTTTGAGGATTATTAATAATTTTTATCCGCCGGCTAGCAGACCAATTTTTAATTTCTAAAATGGTATTGTCGGTGGAGGCGTTGTCGACGACGATAACTTCGAAAGATAACTTATCGGAGAGATATTGATGGATTGTTTTTAAACATTCGAGGGTAATCGGAGCAGTGTTCCAAGTGACAATGATGATAGAAAGCTCGATTTGGCTCACTAACCCTATTATAGCCCTTGTGGTATCATTGCTTAAATGAAGAAATTCGACATTATTACTTTCGGATCAGGCACCAAAGACTTTTATTTTATCTTTGACCATTTATCTTCAGAGACAATTGCTGATGGTATTAAACTAAGTTTGGGAGCAAAAATTGAAGTAGATCGAGTTTTGGCTTTAACTGGCGGCGGCGGCACTAATGTAGCCGTTGGCTTAAGGAAGCTGGGTTTCACCACAGCATGGTGTGGTATGGTTGGTAATGATTTAAGCGGCCAGGAGGTTATTCACGATTTAGAGAATTTTAAGGTTGATACTTCTCTTGTTTTAAAGAATAATCAAAAACCGACTAATCAATCGGTTATTTTAATGGCTCCGGGAACAGAAAGAACAATTTTAGTTTATCGAGGAGCCTCAAATGAATTGGATCAAAATAGTCTTCCTTGGTCTAAATTTCAGACTGATTGGTTTTATCTTGCTCCTCTAGGGGGCAAAAACCTTGAATTTTTCAATCCCCTTTTAGATTTTTCCTGCGAGCAAAAAATTCGAGTTGCTATTAATCCCGGAACAAGGCAGATAACTTTTATGAAGACAAAATTAAGGGAAATTCTTGGTAAAATTGATATTTTATTCGTTAATGAGGAAGAAGCTTCACTTATAACTGGGATTTCTTCTCAGAACTTAGTTGAAATAGCTCATGAGTTGGATAATTTAACAAAAGGAATTTGGGTAATTACCCGAGGATCTAAAGGAGCGATTGCCTCCGATAAAAAATTTTATTATCGGAGTGGAATTTTACCAACAGAAGTGATTGATAAAACCGGTGCCGGTGATTCTTTTAACAGCGGTTTTTTGGGCAGCTATTTGAGAAGTAGCGATATGGTTTTAGCTCTTCAATTGGGGACAGCCAATGCGGCTAAAAATTTGGAGCAATGGGGAGCTAAAATGGACCTTTTGAGTTTGGGAGATGAGTGGAATCAGGTGGAAGTGGAACGGCGACCTATTTAAAAAGGTCAAGTAATTGTTGACTGGAAATTATCGGGAAAACAATTGGGGGCGGATTTGTGGCGATTTGTTTTTTGGCTGCTCGGATAATTTTAATATAATTAGGACCAGACAGAATTCGGCCTAATTGTCCCAATCGATTTAAATAAACAAATTTAGGTTCAGTAAAGTTTCTGATAGTACTTAAAAGCCGATTTCTCTCTTGGACGTAATTAAGAAACCTTTTGGGAAATTTAGACATAGTTGATTCATGTTTATGTTCAACAATGGCCTTAGGTTCCCAAAGAAGCTGGTAGCCTGACTTCCAAGCCCGAAGGCCTAAATCCAAATCTTCCGAATAAAAAGGGCTATAAATAGGATCGAAACCACCTAATTTTTCAAAGTATTCTTTTCTAATGATCGCACTGCCGCCGGAAACCCAAGCAGAGATATGAGTTTTGCCAGTATTTTTACCGGGTTCATGTTGAAGATAGCCATTACTCCAATAAATTCTAGCCCAGCACTCATGACCTAATTCGGCAAAACCAACTCCAAAAACTTTCGGATTTTGAAAGTGCTTGAGACAATTGGTAATATAATTTGGCTGGGGTTTAATATCGTTATTTAATAAAACTATTAATTTACCGGTTGCCCTTTTGACCGCCTGATTAGTGTTAATTCCAAAGCCGTTATTCTTTTTAGAAGCTATAATTTTTATTTTTGGGTATTTAGTTTGAAGAGATTTGATATAAGCGACAGAATTGTCTTCTGAAGCATCATCAGCAAAAATTATTTCTTCAGCTTCGGGACTGGTTTTAACAATTTCTTCGAAATACTTTTTCAACAGCGGTAAACCGTTCCAATTAGTGACAACAACTGATATTTTCATTTAATTTTAACTAGTCTGATAAATGTTTCTTCGAAATTTTCTTTAGAAAATTGTTTGGCTTTTAATAAAGCCTTAGCTTGCATTTGATTAAAGAGTTTAGGGTCCTTAATTAAACGAAGAGTTTTACTGGTAAGTCCCTTTAAACTTTTCCATAAGAAGCCATTAATTGAATCGTCGATTATTTCAGGAATACCCCCTTTGGCAACCGCTACCGGCACAAGACCGGAGGCCATGGCTTCGACAATAGTCATTCCAAAGTGCTCCGTTTCTTCTGGATGAGAATTTTCATCGACACCAAAGCCGGCAGCATGCCAATAAATTTTTCCTTTAGAATAAAGCTCTTTTAATTGACTAAAAGAGGGATTAACAATGAATTCGATAGGAAGATTTTCTGACTTTTTGATAAGATATTGAAGGAAATAATTAGAGGTTGGTTGTTGTAAACTACCGCCAGCAAAAATTAAATTCCAATTCGCCAATCGATGAATCTTAACTAAATGTCGAAAGGCATCAATTAATTCGTCCTGTTTTTTGGCATTAAGAATATTGTCAAAACGACCTACAGAAAGAATCAGATTTTTTTTATTATCAGCCGGGGAAAATTTGGTAATATCGACCGGAGGATAAACAACATCAATTTTTTTAGAAAAATAAGGTTGGATAAATTTAGCGGTGAATTGGGAATTACAGATAATTTTCGCTAAAAAAAGGGTTTTAATTGGCTTGATTAAAGGCCAAGTCGTTAAAGTTTCCTGACTGAAAGGAACCTGAAAATGAAGAATATTTTTCTTACCAAAAAGGAAGGGACTACTGCCATCAGATAAAAAAAAGAAAACATCATATTGCCGGGTAATCCGGAATTTTTGAATCATTTTCTTAATTTTTTCGTCAAATTTAGAGTAGGAATGAGAATATTTAATTAAGCGATGAAGAAAATGACGATTGTGGATAGGACTGATTGTCTGGGGGGGAATATCAAAAATATCTGGAACCAAATTGATGTTTTTAAGATTCAATGAAAAACGATCTTGAGCCTTATTAAGGATTTGGCTGTCGCCCGACCAGAAAACATCAACATGATAGCCATGTTTAGCTAGTATTTCAGCTACAGTCAGGCAATATCGTTCTCCCCCTCCCAGAGTGTCAAGATAAGGATCATAGATACCCGCCAACATATTTAATTTAATTTAATTTAATTAAAAATTACGAATTACGAATTAAAAAATACATCCTCGAATTTTTCAGTTTTTCATTCGTAATTTTTAATTTTTAATTGTTGTTGTTTCTCCCACAGTCTAGCATAAATTAGAAAAGTATCAAAAGCTTCAAAAAAACTGCTAATCCAACCGACTGTCCCGTCCCGAAACATCTGTTGGGTGATTAAACGACTATGTAATTTAGTAAAAAACATTCTTAAGATTCGCCACCAGGTTACCGGTGGATGTTTAGCTCGATAAAGGGCTTGAGCTTCCATATCGGTCCAGGCAATTGACTTTTGGAGCATAGAAGATAAAGATCGATGAGTATAATGAAGAAGGTCATTTTTTAAATAGCCAATTTGGCCGGTTACTATTGGTTCTTCGTGTAAAATACCTTGATATCCCTTGAATTTTTCTCTTTTAAAAAGACGCTTGACATAGTCAGGATAGGTACCGCCATATTTTACCCGTTGGCCGAGAAAAAAATTAGCTCGAGGAACAGCATAATGAGTATAACGGCCGGTAGAAGTTACTTTTAGAATTTCGTCCCTTAAAAATGGAGAAATTCTTTCATCAGCATCGAGATAAAAAAGCCATTTTTTAGTGGCCGCCTGATAACCCAGATTGCGCCATTTGGCAAAATGTTTATTATATTCATCATTAACTTTAATAATTTTAATTTTAGTAATGATCTTTTTCGCGATAGTTAAAGTTTGATCGTTGGAATTGGCGGCAACTAAAATAATTTCTTCGGCAAAATTGGCACTCTTAAGACAATCGGCAATCATTTCTTCCTCATTGCCGGCTATGACTATTAAAGAGAGATTTCTCGCCATGAACCTTTCCCAAGATGTTTTAAATAATAATCTATAACAGCCCTTTTCTGCCATTTTCGACCAGTAAAAAGAAGTCTAACTGCTTGACGGGTTAAAGCTAGTTTAGAACGGGGTCGAGCATATTTCAGACCAAAAAGAAGGCGGTTTCTGGTTATAAAATAATCATGTAAGGAACTACCGCTGGAGGATGAGCCGGCGTTGATATGCCAGATGGATGATTTAGGCTGATAAATAATTTTGAACCCTTGTAATTTGGCCCGATAGCAGAAGTCAACATCCTCCAAATACATAAAATATCTTTCGTCAAAAAACCCGATTTTATGGAAAATTTCCTTAGGGATAAGGAGACAGCAGCCAGTAATGAAATCTAAATTAGAATTGATTTGATCAAATTGGCCTCGGTCAACCTGATCTACTCCTAGATTGGAAGCATAAATATTTTTCCAATCGATTAGGCCGCCAGCTGACCAAATAACACGACCTAATTCTTTATTTTGATACCGATCATGGTGAAATTCATAGCCTTTAGCAAAATAAATTTTTGGTCCAATAATGGCTGGAGTAACAGTGTTTTTGGCCGTTTCGTAAAGATATTGAAGGAATTTGGGATCAACCAGAACGTCATTATTAATTATCAGGCAGTAATCGTAACCTTCTTTTAAAGCCAGTTTAATCCCAAAGTTATTACCACCGGCATAACCTAAATTACTGCCGGTAGAAACTAAGGTAATTTTGGGATTATCGGCTAATTTTTCTTCAAAAATATTAAGAGAATCATCGAGACAATTATTATTAACTAAAAAAAGGTGATAAGAAGCTTCTTCCAAACTTATTTTTAGAAGAGAACGGACAGTCGCTAACGTTAAAGTTGGTTGTCGGTAATTAAGGACAATAACGGCAATTTTGGCCATTAAAAATTTTTACTTAATCTATCAAATAAAAGACGAATTTTAATAATCAAATTTTTAAAAATATTCCGAGAATATTCCTTCTGAAAATAACGAGTAAACCAATAATCATATTCAAATAAGCTTTCTTGACTGCTGGATACGAAAGAACTCTTGGGCAAAGGTTTATCTTGAGCACCTTCCTTCTCCCACAGGCGGATATAAACCAAAGCTACTGCTATAGCTTGAAGGAGACAGAAAATTAAGCCATGAAAACCGTCTTTGTAACCTTCAGCCATAAAAAAACGACTGTTAAATTCCTGAATTGGTTTGAGGATAAAATCACTAACTTTAATTTTATATTCTGCCATCCGAAGTTCATCAGATTGAATTCCCGCATAACGAAGGGCCCTAGTTATAAAAATAGTGACAGTGGGATAATTATTATGGCGGATGGCCAATTTTTCACTATCAAGAAGAGTAAGACAGTTGCCTCGAGCGGTGGGTTGACTGTGGATTAATTTACTCCAAGTGACGTGACCTTTTTTGAAGAAACGGATTAAATAATCTGGCCAGCAGCGACCATGACGAAGCCATTTACCTAAAATAATATTTTTTCGAGGAATTTTGACATAATCGATATCATTTCGTTTCGTAATGGCTAAAAGTTCTTTCTTAAGCGATTTACCAAGATATTCATCAGGATCAAGAAGCAGGATCCACTTTCCAGTGGCCTTAGCTAGAGCAAAATTGCGGGCTGGTTCAACTACCCTAAGAAAACGGTGAGAGTATATTTTAGCCCCGTATTTCTGAGCTATGGCAACACTATTATCAGTTGAGTGCATATCCACCACCACAATTTCATCAACCAAGTTTTTAATAGATTTTAGACATTTATCTAGATTATCCGCTTCGTTTCTGACGTTAATTACTGCCGAAATTAAGGGTTTATTTGCCATGATATTTTTATTTTATCACCTTTCGACCGAAAAGAGTAAAACAGAATTATTTTCAAAGATTTTTTTAATACCCAATGCTAGATAGTTTTGGCTTATTCTATCGGGAAAATCTTTGGGAAGGTAAATATAATCAATTTGATTATTAACCAAAAAGCCACGGTTTTGAAATTCATTTTTTTGATCGAAAAAAGTCAGGGATTCTTGGCGGCGCTGGAGATAGTTTTTATCTAAAATTTGGAGGTTCATTTCATCTTCTAAGAAAACTAATTGTTGTGAAAATGCTGATACATAGGCAGTTGTTTCATAAGCATAAATGGGCAGGGGGGTAGAAGAAAATTTGTTTTTAAGGTAAGGATCGTAAGGATGAGTTAATACTATTCCTGGAGTTTGAGAATGAAGAAAATTCAGAGCCTTAATTTCATCTGGAAAAATGGCTGTTGGAGCCGGATTACTCAAATAGTTTTTATAGATAGGGAAATTAGCAATGAAGGAAATTATGATAATTACGGCCAAAAAAGTTTTTTTGTTCCTAAGATAGCTGGCTAAAGCAATATTACCTATAAATAAGCCATAATATAGGAACTGAATAGTATTCCAAGCCGTTCCTTTCTGAATAAATAAAAGAGGAACTAGGGTATTAAATAAGATCAAAAAGAGAAATTCTTTATTAGTTTTTAAAAACCCCAAAATTCTAAAGGCATAATTGCCGATAATAAAGAGACAAACACCAAAAATTTCGACTATTAGCAGCCGCAGGCTAAAATAAGGCGAGGCCTTTAGGGTGTAAATTATATTGGTAATTTGGGGAAGAAAAAATCGGTCTTGGGATTCAAACATAGTGTTGACGAACCAAAGGGGCTTATAGATAAGAGTAGCGGAAAGATTGGGATTATAAATAAAGAATAAAACGACGCTGGTAATCAAAGAGGAAAGTAAGATCCATAATGGCCGCCGGTCGGATTTAATTTTTTTAAGGCTGAAGATAAGAAATAGAAAAAATCCGGTTGGAGCGGCATAAATTTTAGTAATTGGCAAAAAGGTTAAAATAAGAAAGATTAAGGCCAAATGGAAACCATTTAGTTTATTTTTACGGTAAATAAGGTAGATTAGAAGGGAAAGACCGACCAGAGAGAGCATAAACGGAGGGTTTAACTGATTAGAGGGTGATTGCATGGCCCAGAAGGCAGTTTCACCTTTACCAAAAAGCCAGCCCAAAGAAGTAGCGAAAGTATTCAAAAGCATTAAAGGGTAACCGCCGATTAAAAAACTGAGGTACAGAAAGGAGACAGCCATAAGAATAGGAAGTATTTGGAAGAGAATTAAAGTCGAAGGTAAATGAGTTAACGAGGCTAGGAATTTAGCTAAAATATCAAAAAAAGGATGGTAGTTGGTCAGACTCTCCCCTGCCATAGTGGGTAAGTCAATTTTAAAAGGATTATGAAGATGATTAATTAAACTGAGGTGCCAGATGCCATCATGGCCGGTTGGCCCCCAAAAACTCAGACCAGCAGTTGATGGCCAACCGCTGCGAATTACAGGCAAAACCTGAAAAAAAGTACATATTAACAAACAAGACCAGAAAGTTATTTTTTGACGAGATAGCATTTGAGTTGTTTAATAAACCAGTTAATTTCTTGACGGCAGAAAAACCATTGATAAAGGCAATAACTACCACCGCTTATCAAAATTTTGGCTATAAAGTTAGGAAGATACTGAGGAATTAACCGATTAATTGGGAAAGCGACGATAATCATAATTAGGCAAGCGAAAAGGGGATGAAAAATGGTTTTAAGGGGACTGAAATGAAATAAACGACGGGCAATATACCAAACAATGAAAGAACTAGCCCCAACAATCAAGGCCGCTGAAGCGGTTCCCATATAATTAAAACGGAGAGAAAGAAAAGGGTAAAAAATCCAGGTCAAAACAGTCCACATGATCATTAAGGCGGTAGTGATGGTTATTTTACCAACAGCATTGAAAGCATTAGTCAAAGGAGTCGTTACGGCGGCAATAGCAAAACTTATGGAGTAGAAATAGAGCGGTAAAATAGCTGGTTCCCACTTGGTGTATTTGGGAATGAGATGAACTACGTTGGGAGCAATAAGGGCAATACCGGCTAAGGCAGGAAAGATAAACAAGGCAATAAAAAAAAGGCTTTTCTTAATAGAAGCGGCGAGTAAATCCCTATTATCTTGAAGGCGGGCAAAGGTTGGAAAAGTAACTCGCTGAATAGCATCCATAAAACTGAGAGGAGCCCGGGGTCCCTTTTGAGCCCAAGAAAGAAGACCAAAAGAGCTCAGACCAATATATTTGGCGACAAGAACATTTGGAATTCGGTCCTTAACCACGGCAATAAAGGAATTAAGTTGAAAAGGAATACCAAAACGAAAAAGTTTTTTAATAGCTTTGACAGAAAAAGCAAAACCAATTGGCCAAGGTGAGGCATGGTAAAGCCAGACTAGTCCTAGAAGAGAACGAAAAATGACGGCCCAGGCGTATGATTGAATCCCCAAACCTGAAAAGGCAAGAATGACGGCAATTAGATAAAAGCTCGTATTTTCAGCAATATCTACCATTGATAAAATTTTAAAATTAAGTTTTCTCTCCAAAAGAACAGAAGGAATTGTTTTCAAGGAAGCACAAACGTAGGAGAAACATAAAGCTATAGCCAAAAATAAACTGGAAGCAACCGATTTATAAAAAAAAGACCAGAAAACAATTAAACTCAGGGCTACTAAGGTTTGTTGGATAAAAAAAGTTGTTCGTAATTCTTCTTTGGTAACAGTCTCTTTTTGTTGGATTAAAGCCGCTGCCAAGCCAATATCAGAAAAATAACCTAAGATACCGATGATTTCTACAATAAGGGAAAAAAGACCAATCTCTTCTTTTTTAAGGAGAATAGTCAAAAGAAAAAATCCCAAAAAGGAAATAGCCTGAATAGCGATATTTCTTAATGATAAGAAAAGAATATTGGTGGTTGTTTTGGCCTTAATTTCGTCTAAGTTGATTTCTTCCATAAGTTTTGAGAAAAGTAAGCAAGTAATCCGATCCAACTTAAAAGAGAAATAAAATTGGCTAGATGGCGAATGGGAGTATTCCTTAACTTGACATAAATTTGGTGCTCACCTCGAGGAAGAGAAATAACCATTCGCCCTAAATCTTTTTCAATCAAGTAATTGATTGGTCGACCGTTGTCTTTTATTTCAAAATTAGGAAAGGCTAACTGAGCTAAGGTTAATTCGGTTTGATAATTGAGTTTGATATTAAAGAGGAACCAATCGGTGCCATGTTTAACTCCATTAAGCTCATATTGACTCTGAGGAGGATTAACCATGTCAATGGGGAAGTTGGCTGGGGCCGTGGCCGCTCGCCCAGCAGTTTTGGGTAAATAATCGTAAATACCAGAGGTTATCTGATTAGTCCAGGCTTGACCAGAAAACTTTTGCTCATCGGTAATCGGTCCGGCCGTAACAAAACGAAAATGATGAGCATTAATTAAAATAATTAAAACTAAAAGAGTAAAAAAAGAAACCAATTCCCTTTTCTTATTTTTAAATAGGAGAAGGAAAAAACCTGAAGACAGAGAAAAGAAAAAAGCGGCTTGATTGAGAAAACGCCATGGGAACTGCATTTTTTGAATTACATGAATTGATTGCCAAATAAACGTCGATCGACCATGAGTCATGAAAGTGGCTCCAAGGGCAAGGAGGAGAAGAAGAAAGAATAACCGATATTTTTTCCATTCCAATTTTTTTGTAAAAGCCAGGAAGATGATTATTACTAAAGTAAGAAGAGGAATCAACCAGTGAAGAAGACCAATCATAAAGGACATTTGGTCACCTGTTCCCCAGACAGACGGGCCATCGCCCCAAAAATTACTAATAAATAGTTGAAAAAGAGAAACGAAATGAACCGAGTAGTGAAAATAATCTCGAAACATAGTTTCGACTTGAACTAGTCGACTTTCAAAAATAACCGGCAGGGTAAAAAAGGCCGTTAAACCAAGAGACAAAAGACCAGCATAAACAAAATTGAGATATATTTTAATCTTTTGATATTTTTTAAAAATAATCAGCCAGAAAATAATCCAAGCCAGGAGAAAGGGAAAAAAAGTTAAGGCCATTGGATTGTGACTTAAAAGCAAACCGGCGTAAGCTAGGGCTAAAAATATAAGATTATTAGTTTTAGGGGTTTTGATAAGACGGTAGGAGAAGAGAAAACAAAGGGGGAAAAAAACACTGGCCCAAGCTTCATTCATGGCGCCGCGGATGTAAATATTGACGGCATGGTAAGGAGCATACGTGTATAACAAAGTTACTAGGATAGTACTCAATGGTGGAAAGAAAACTTTAGCCAGGTAATACATGGCTAAAGTGGCTAAAATAATTTGGGTAATAGCAGTTAATTTGACAGTATTGATGAAGCTAAAGCCGAGAAAACGGTAAAATTGACCGACAAGATAGGGTAAAGGGGGGTAAAAATTAAAAAGAGGGTAACCATAGCCGTAGCCAAGATCTGGAGTCCATCTACAAGGAATTTGTCCGTCATTTAGGCATTTTTCAAATTCAAGCTGGCGGATTAATTGCATATCATCATGCATATTCCAATACACCGGCCGCAGGAGGTTAACCCAAGCCGGTAAAGAAAATAGAAGAATAATTAAGAGACAATGTTTTTGAATCAATTTTTTCATTTGATTATTTGGTAAAGTTCTAGATTATCGTTATCTGGCTTAGGGTATGATTTTACCAGATTAACTTTTTCTTTTTCCTGGGGACTTAATTTTAATCGGCTTTGGTTGAATAAAAGATAAACCTCGTCGCCATGCTGAAAAGCGTCAGTTAAAGATGGCGGAATTTGACTGATATCTAAGCCAACTCCTAGAATAGTTAACTGCTCAACATCATTAGTATAAATTTGAAGACCGTCAGGCAGAGTGCCGAAATAACCTTCAGTACCGACAATAACATTGGTCTGTTTAGCCCGCTCCTTTAAATAATCAGCCGCTTCTTTAATACCCCAACCAGCTGTCCAACCGCTCAAATAACCGGTTTCGGTCGGGGGTAATTTTTGATGGAAGGGGTCAATTGTTAACCGATGGATAAAGAGAATCCCGGGAATAAAAGTTAGGATTAAGCCGCCTAAAATGAGCTTATTTTTAATTTTACCTAAAGCTAAGGCTAATAAAATAATAAGCGGCGGCAGAGAAAAAAGAATATAACGAGCGGTAAAAACCTTAGCGATAATACTGGTTGCCAGAAGGGGTAGAATGAACCAAGCCCATAAAATCGGGTTAAATTGAGTAAAGAAAAGAAAGAAAAACGGCAGACCGAGATATTGTTTGTAAATATTAAAAATATCAACCAGATGAGGTTTAAACGGGTCGAAAGGATGCTTGAGAATTTCCATAACTGGCCAAACGTAATCGCGATTACGCAGGGCGATGAGATGAAATTGCGGTCCCAGGCGAAGAATATTATAAATGATCAGGGCAAAAATTACCGAAATAATCGGCAAGTAAAATTTTTTAGCCTGCTTCTGAATGATGGTAAAAAAAGCCAAAACAATGAAATAAATAGCCGGCGATTTGGTCAACCAGGCCAGACCGAGGGTAATTCCCAAAATCATGGCTAAATCTAGTCGAGGATACTTAGTGATAAGAAGAGAAAAATAAAGCGACCAAACCCCAAACATGGACAGGAGATTATCGGCTAAAGCCAATCGGTCAAAAAAGAAGGTAAAGGGAAGAACTAAATAAATAAGGGTGGCTATTAGAGCTGTTTTTTGGTTGGCAATCAGGCAGGTAATGAGATAAATGCCAACCAAAGTGCCAAAACCAGCCAAAACAGAGACAAAACGGCCAGCCATTAATGGATCATTAAACAGTTTTAAAAAAGGAACTGTTAACCACATAAATAGGGGTTGTTTACCATCACTTAAAGGGATAAATCGGAGGGTTTCAACGGCTTTGATAATCTGTGACCAACGGAGATAAATAGCCTCATCGCAAAAAATCGGTAATTTAGTAAGATTAATCAGTCGGGAAAGAAAATAGAGGCCGCTGATAATGCCTAAACTAAGCCAATTATTTTTTTTCATATTTACCATGATAGTCGTTTTTTCTGACCTGCCAAATTTCTTTGACCATTTGGATTGATTCTTTGAAATAATTATTGGTTCGATTGCCCTTAGTTTGAGAAATATCTTGATTTTGCCATAATACCGGCACTTCTTTTATTTTATAACCCCATTTTTGAGCCATAAAAAGCATTTCCACATCAAAAGCCGAAACCCGCCAACCACCTTTAATATTTTCCTGAAAGAAAGACAATCGTGGAAATATTTTCTTAGCCAAATCAGTTCTGATAATTTTAAAGCCGCATTGGGTATCATTGATCTCGGGCAAAATAATCCACCGACGGAGAGTTAAAAAAATTCGGGCCCCTAATCGGCGAAGCAGATTATTACCGCTTCGGGTTGTTCCGCGTGAACCAATAATGAGATCAAAATCCCTTAAGTACGGCATTAATTTTATTAATTCACTAATAGGTGTTGATTGGTCCATGTCGGTGAAAAGGGCAAAATTATATTTGGCGGCTTTAATGCCGGCATAAACAGCGCTGGGTTTGCCGCCGTGGGGTAAATCTAAGACTCTAAATTTATCATGGTTTTTAATAAAATTTTGAATCAGCTTTAAACTTTGGTCGGATGAATGGTCATTAGCAATAATAACTTCCCATTGAAATGTTTGTTTTTTTAAAAAATTATCAACTTGGTCCAAAACCCCTCTTTTTAAGTTTTCTTCCTCGTTATAACAAGGAATTACCACACTGACAGCGTTATAATCCATATATGAATGATAGGAGAAAACTGCTGGGAATTCTAGTCCTTGGGTTATTTTTTCTAGTTTATAACTTTAAATTAAGTTTAATTTGGAATCATGATCAAGATCTTTATTCCTGGATTGCCAGAGATATTATTGTCAATCGCCATTTAAGGTTAGTCGGCCAAGTTACCAGTATTCCGGGTGTTTTTATCGGGCCATTTTACTATTATTTAATTGCCTTATTTTATTGGATTTTTAGGATGAATCCCATGAGTGCTATTATTCCAGTTACGGCTATTGGTTTATTTTCCATTTGGAGTCTTTATTTTGTTGTTAAAGAGTTTTGGGGTAAAAGAGCTGGTTTAATTAGTGCCTTTTTAATGGCCGTTTCTACGGGAATAGCTCTTTTTCAACGTTGGTCGGTGCCAACTCAGCCGACGATTCTTTGGTCGATTTGGTTTTTATATGTTATCTTTAAAGCCCTCGAGGGTGATAAAAAAATTATCTATTTATACGGCTTTTTATTAGGAATGGTTTATCACATTCACATTGCCCTGCTGCCTATTTTACCTTTGCCGATCTTAGCCTATGCGGTTTCCAGGGGCAGTTTAAAAGAAAAATTTAGTCGGATAAAATTAAAGGAATATTTGGGTTGTATTGCGATTTTTTTGATTTTCAGCAGTCCATTTTGGTTATTTGAATTAAAACATAATTGGTCAGAGGTTAAGGGAATGATGGCGGCTACTCAAGTAGATATTGGAGCTCCAACCGGCAAGGCAAAATTTCTTAAAGTCCTTAATGCGGCCAGTCAGGAATTGCAAATAAGATTAGTAAGGGGTTGGGAAACTTACCGGGTGGAATTAATTTGGCCGGTTTTTATTATTGCCATGATTTATCTCTTAAAAATTAAAAAAATTACGGCAAAACAGGCTATTTTTATATGGTTATGGATTTTTCTCATCTGTTGGGCTCAATTTGTTTCTAAACGGATTGTTTCCGAATATTATTTCACTAATTTAGTGATTTTATTTTTTATTATCTTTTCCCTATCTATCAGTGAAATATTGTCAAATAGAACTGTTTTGGGAATATTTCTAGCCGGCTATCTTGGTTTAAATATTTTTTGGCTGAATCGTTATACCCAACTAAATGATTCATATTTTTATAAAGAACAAGCAGTTGAGTTCATTGTCGCCGATGCTAAATCTAAAAATTATCCCTGCATTTCCGTTAATTATATAGCTAAGTTTGGCGATGGTGTCGGCTTTAGATATCTGTTTTGGAATAAAGGAATGAAGGTGGTTAAAACACATGAAAATGTTCCCCAATACGATTTGGTTATTCCTTTCGCCCAAAGCGATAAGGAATTGACAGCTAAATTTGGCTTAATTGGGGTAATCAAAAACAAAAAGGAGGTTGAAGTTAATTCCCAGGTTTGTGACGACCCAGCTTTAACTCTCGATCCCCTGCTGGGATATACGGAGTGACAAATGCGGCACATTCTCTCCTTTCAGGAACCCTTTTTTGACCTTTCCTGTTAATCCCCCTTTTGTAAAGGGGGTGCCCCGACGACTGTCGGGGCGGGGGATTAATTGCTAATTCTTTTTCTCTGTCCCTAATCCTTTGCTCCAAATCATAATAAACATTTTCAAGTTGGTAAATAATTTGGTCGTTTTGGTATCGAATTGTCTTGATTCCTATTTTTCTCAAATTCATGTCTCTTCGGTAATCATCTTCATCCTTGACGTCGTGACTGTCACCATCGATTTCTATAGCTAATTTTAGCTTAAAGCAATAAAAATCGATGATAAAGTTACTGACTGGTTTTTGCCTTAAGAATCGGTATCCCAACTTATTTTTTCGAGCTATTATATGCCAAAATAGTAATTCGGATTTGGTTGGATTTTTACGGTTTGCCCTAGCTAGCTTTTTCAGGTGGCGGACATCTCCCTTTACAAAAGGGAGATTAAACTATTTATTATGAACTAAGCGGAAGATTTTAATGCCGTTGATTTCCCACTGCTTGTCAATTTTAGCCCAACCAAAAGAAGCAATCCCCCACTCTGGATTGTTAATCGGTTGGCAGTCAATTTGAAATGGTTCGCAAACAACATAAAGTTGATCAGTAATTTTTGTGTGAGTATCGACTAATTTTGAACCCTCGAAAAAATAAAGGTAGGGATCAGCGTAGTTCATTTTAGAAAGCAGGGCAAAATTAAACTCCTGTTGGTTAGCATCCTGAATAATTAATTCATCAATAGCTCGAGTGGTTTTGAGCTGATTATTGGGCGGATAACGAAGGGGATTTTCTATAAGTGATAGAGTGACAATAATAATTCCCAGCGGGATTCCCACCATTTTTATTTTATTAATCAGATAAGCAGTTAAAAGAAAAACTGCCGGTACAATAAAACCGTAATAATGATCATAAATGTGATTTTTATAAAGAGCAAAAGCGGTGGCTCCAATTAAAAGCCAAAGAGAAAGCCAAATAACTTTTTTATCTTTAAAGCGGCAAATTCCGTAGATTAGAAAAATCACCCAAACGATCGTTAGATAAGGGGCTATAGTAGTGTTTTTGCCGTAAATAAGGCGGCTATTGATATTGTTTATAGTGGGGAAAAGTTTAGGTACCGCCTTATAAGGTAAAATACTGACAGTTGTTTCCCGCTGAGTGAAAAAGGTTTTGAAAGCTTGGGCATTAGTGCCCTGATGTTTGAGATCAAAAAGGATTTGAGGAGTGAGTGAAATTAAGAAGATGATAATGGCGGCGATAGTTGGTTTAAGGTCGTCTTTTTTGTAATTGATTAGCCAGTAAAGGCCAGCTAAAGGCAGGAGAGCCAAGCTAAAATAATGGGAATTAAGACAGCCAATAAAAGCCAAAGAAGCCCAAATATATTTCTTTTCTATTAGACAGTAGACAAAAAGGAGGGCAAAAAATGGCATTACATTGGGATTCCAGGAAAAAGTGTTATATTTGATGGCTACTGGCGAAATAGCAAAGAGAAAAGCCGCAGTTAGGCCGATAGCCCGGTTAAACCAACGGGAGCCGACAAAATAAAATAAATAAGTGGTAGCTACTCCTAAAATAGCTACGAAGACCGCTAATCCCACCGGATTAAAGTTAAAAAGCCATAAAAATGGCGAAATTAAATAATAATAATAAGGACCGAGATACATATGACCGATACTGGTCGGCGGGCCGATGAAAAACAAATTGCCGTGCTTGAGGAAGTCGCGAATAATAATAGCGTCTCTTCCTTGGTCACCTAAAAACTCCATGTAGCCATCAATTCTATATAACCGAAAGAAAGCAGAGACGATTAGAATTAAAATCAAAATTAAGACGTCACGTCGATGAATCCGCCATGATAATCCCTCTTTTGCCAAAGGGGGATGTCCGCCAATGGTGGACGGGGGGATTTTGACGTTTGGTAATATTTTCATTTTATTTTAAAACGTAAACGAACAAGATCTTTTAGACCAGCCAGAACTACGTTTAAATTGGAACCAGTGGCGGTACCGGCTTGGCGTTCGAAGTGGTGGGCGCCAACTTCGACAATTTTAAATCCGGCCCGTTTGGCTTTAATCAATAATTCAGAAGAAATAAAAGGTCCTCTTTCTGCCTCTAATTTTGGGATCGTTTCAATTACCTTTTTATTGATAAGTTTGAAACCGCAGTCAATATCACGGACTTTTAGGCCAAAAAGAAGGAAAACGGCTAATTGCCAACAGAATGAACCGAATTTACGGATAAAAGGAACCTTGCGGCCAAGGTAGTAGCCAATAACCAAGTCGGCTTGGGTTTTAGTTTGAGTAGCGATAAATTCTTTAATATCGTTGAAATCGAATTGACCATCGGCATCGGTAAAAGTAATCCAAGAGTATTTGGCATTATAAAAACCGCTTTTGAGAGCGGCACCATAGCCGCGATTGGGTGAATGAGTAATAATTTTAAGATCCTCATTTTTGTATTTTTTTTGGATTTTAAGAGCAACTTCTCCTGTTTTATCTTTAGACCCATCGTTAATAATAATTATTTCCCATTTTGAGAAAATTTCCTTAAGAATAGGGATGGCTTTGTCGACGGTATTTTCTAAATTGGCCTCTTCGTTATAAGCCGGAAAAAAAACAGAAAGTTGATTAATCATCTCTAACTAGTATATCAATTTCCCTAATTGCTTGACAAATAAAATTTTTTAGCTACAATTCATCCTGTAATGAAAATTATAGCAAAATTGATTTTAACTTTTCTGATATTCAGTTTTTTAGGAGCGCCTAAAACAGTTTTGGCTCAGTATTGTTGTCATGAAGAACGGTCTGTTTCTATCGATAAAAAAGTGAGAGGAATAAGTATGGATCATTATTATGACAATCTAGATGAGGGGACGATTCGGTTTAAAAATGGTGATTTAATCGAGTTTAGCATCAGAGTGGAAAATACCGGTCCGATTGATTTAAATAATATTGAAGTTAGGGATATTCTTCCTACTGGTTTAGATTTAAAGCTTTATGATGGTCAATTTAATCAAGTTGAGAATAAAATTGTTTGGCGGATTGATCGATTAACACCGACGGAATCAAGATCTTTTACGGTTAGAGCCCAAATTAAAGAAGCGGATAAATTCCCCGGTCAATACACTAATATTGCCGAAGTAACTTCGGATAACAGCATCGGCGACCGGGACACTGCTTCCTATTATGCCGGCGCCCAAGGGACAACTTTGGTTCAAAGGGTTATTCCTAAAACAGGTAGTGGTTTAATTTTCGGTTCTCTTGCGGCGTTGGTTACAATCGGCGGCGCTATTGCTCTTCGTAAATGGAGTCGAGGATACTA
>DAOTMI010000002.1:0-12242 GCA_035450165.1 Candidatus Woesebacteria bacterium | reverse complement strand
TAAAGAGTGCCGTTGTGGGTAGCAAAAACAGCCAAATTGTCGCTGCCGATGTCGATGCCGTTGTGAAAAGAATAGATTCGTTTGACCCAAGTGTTTTCCACTGCCCAAGTGCGACCGTAGCCTTGATTAAATTTGATTTTGGGAGACAAAGGCCAATTCCATGACCCAGTGGGATTAAAGGGATCGCCGCCAGAGTCATTATTGTAATCCACTGGTTTGAGAAAATTAAAAGGATTTTGAACAATTCCGTCTTTCTGAACCATAAAATGAAGGTGAGTGCCGCTGCTGTTGCAAGAACTGCCAGAAATAACAGTGGCAATTCGGTCACCAGCATTGACACTGCCGACTTTAGTTTCCTCTCCCCTACCGGCTAGAATTCCTTCGATAGCGGCTAGTTCAGCTCTAGCTTGGGCTAGCAATCTTTGGTAATTAGCTTCGGAATTTTGGGTTATTGCCAAAAGATTTTTCTTAACGTTTTTTTGCTGGTCAAGAGTCTTTTTTTGTTGAACCAGTTTTTTTTGCAGATCTTCCAATTCAATTTGTTTTTGTTCTTTTTGAGTTTTTTGCAAGTCATAATTAGTCCTGGTTGTTTCCATCTTTAAAATCGTTTCCTGACTGTTTTTTTGGAGAGTAGTAACATACTTTTTTTGCTGTAAAAAACCGTTTAAATTATTAAAGAGAAGGTAACCAAGAGGCGGACCTTGTTTTAACAAACGATAATTCTGATTGATTTCTTGGATAAAAACGGTAGTCAATTGGTTTAAACTGATATCTAAATCGCCAATAGCTCCGGTTAATCTTTGAATATCAGCTTCTAATTGGTTAATTTCATTTTCAGTCTGGTTAATTTTTAATTGAGCTAAACTAATCTGAGAATCAATAATTTTAATCTGATTAGAAAGAGTATTTTTTTCAGCGGTCAATTTATTAATTTGAATTTGGTATTCGTTAATTTGTTTTTGAAGATCAGTCTCAGATTGAGCTCGGGCTGAAATTGGCAGGAATAGAACTATCAGCAATACCAGAACAGCTAATTTTCTCAGCATAAATTAATATTTAGTAAACCGTTTGACGCCGAACCAACTAGAGATAAAGCCGATAACACAACCGAAAAGTGATTGGATTGATAAAAGGAGCAGGAAAGAACTAATAGTTGGTTGATAGAAAACAACCGGTCTAAAAAATTGGTTCAATTCAGAACTTAAATAAGCAAATAAACCTAAACTAATTAAAGTGCCGATAATTCCCCCTGATAAACCATAGATTATTCCCTCGATTAAAAACGGTTTTTGAACAAAATATTTGGAAGCGCCCAAAAGACGGCTGATGTTAATTTCTTCCTTTCGATTGGTAATTTTCATGTTCAAAATAATGAAAATTACACCAAAACCACTGAGGGTCAAAAGAGCCACTGCCGTTAATCCGGCCGTTCTAATCATTCGAGTCCAATTAAGCAATTGGTCAATAATATCCTTCTGGTAAATAATATCAGAAACCCATTCCTTCTTATTGGTAAAATCGTGATAAATTGTTTCCAACACTTTTGGATCATTAACTGAAACATCGAAAGAGGCGGGTAAAATACTGCTGGTAACCATTTCGGTTAATAAGGGATTATCTTTATTTTGTTCCTGATAAATAGCCAAGGCTTTTTCCTTACTGGTAAATTTGACTTCCCTGACCGAAGGATAATTCATTAACTGCTTTTGGATGCTTTCAACTGTAGATTTATCTAAACCATCATTAAGAAAGAGGGAAATTTCTGGCTTAGACTCATAATAATCCAAAACCGCTCCCAAGCCCTGACTGATAATCAAAAAAGAAGTAAAAACAAAAAAGGTAGTGGCCATTACCAGACAGGCAATTAAACTTTGAAAAGGAGACCGTCTGATATGATGCCAGGCATGTTTTAAGCTATTCATGGATGTTTTTTGAATCTTTAACAATTTCGCCATCTTTAAGATAAATTTTTCGTTTATTTAATGAATTAACAATTTCAAGATTATGGGTAGCCATGATGATGGTGGTTTTCTGCTTGTCATTAATTTGTTTAAGCAATTTAATTAAATTCCAACTATTTTCAATATCGAGATTGCCGGTAGGTTCATCGGCAAGAATTAGTTTGGGTTCAACCGCTAAAGCTCGAGCCAAAGCAGCTCGCTGAAGCTCACCACCGGAAAGCTGATTGGGAAATAAATGCCGCCGACTTAATAAATTAACTTTAGTTAAAACTGATTCAATCCGGCTGTCGATTTGATAATCAGACAGGCCGATAATTTCTAGGTTGATAGCGATATTTTCTTCAACTGATTTGTCGGAAATGAGCTGATAATTTTGAAAAATGACCCCGATATTTTTTCGAATCCGGTCAACTTTAGATTTATGACAGTTAGCGTAATCAACACCGTCAACTATGATTATTCCGCTAGTTGGGCGGATTTGATGAAGAATAAGTTTTAGTAAAGTCGATTTACCTGAACCTGAAGGTCCTTCAATAAAAACAAATTCACCTTCATCAACTTTGAAATTAATATTTTTGAGAGCTCTGATAGAACCAAAGTTTTTAGAAACATTTTCTAAAACAACTTTCATAGATTATTCCAGAACTTTAATAGTGCCAACATCCAATAACCAGCCAGCTTTATTAGAGGCATTAGTTTCTCCTTTGACCTCCACTTTTTTACCAACAAATAGGTCTAAATCAACAGTGGATGAGGTTAGAGCTGCCCGCTGATCTAAGCCACCTTCACGGTTTAAAATATGAGTGCCCTCCCCATTAAGTGGTCCTTTTTCAATCACGCCAATAGCATTGTCCTTAAAGACTTTATCATGACTACCGTAAATTTTTCCTACCTCAATTTTACCGATTTCTTCCACAGAAGTAGTTTTCTCTGACGACAACAGAGAATGATTGTCTAAACTGGTTGAATTTCCTTTCAGCCGGGAGAGCCAGAATCCGGAGGTGATTCCTAAAATAATAACGATGATTAATCCCGGCCAAGAAAGAATAGGAGTTTTTTTAATTGGTGCTGTGGACAGAGGGTTAGAAGTTAAATTTTGAATTTCCATAATTAAATTATAACAAGGTAATTTTTTACAATCTACTTAATCGCTTTGTCGATAAATTCTTTCAGAGCCTGATAATCGGGGTCTGATGGCAGAAAAGCCCATTGATTCCGAGTTAATTTATTAGGGTAATAAATTACCCCTTCACCGGCTTTAGAACCAATAGGCAGATCAATTTTATTTAATTTTAGGCCCGCCTGACTAGTCGGGTTTAAAATTTTAAATTTTAAATTTAAAATTAAATTAACTATGTCGTTATAATTGAGATTGGTTTTTAGGTTATGACGGTAGAAATAGTTTAATTTTGAAAGATATTGCGGTTGAGTCATTTTTTTGAAAATAGCTTCGATAAGAAGTTGTTGGCGTTGAATCCGGGCTAAATCACTGTCGGCGTGTCGGGAGCGGACAAATTCGGCCACATTGGTTTTGTCTAAATGAATCCAACCCGATGGAAATTCGACGGTCTTATAGGGAGAAATCTTGGGAGATGGGTTTTTAATATAATCAGGGTTGGGATATTTTTCATCCTTGAAACCTTGTTCCAAATAGACATCAACTCCGCCGATGAGATCAACCAAATCAATCAGATTTTGAGTGGTAATAATTATGGTTCGATGAATAGTTTGGCCGGTAATACGAGCAAATTCCGATTGAATTTGGTCAAAATCATCAATATTGTCGGGATAAATTTGATTAATTTTGGAATTAGTGGCGTAATTCCATAAATCCCGTGGCAGGGAAATCAAATTTAATTCGGCTCTTTTCAAATTAAAGGAGGCAAAAATGATGGTATCGGTGGTTTCGGTTTTTTCTAGGGTATCGTTTCGGGGATCAAGACCAAGAATAATTATATTGAAATTATTTTGGGTATTTAAGGGATTATTTTTATTAGTAAAATAAAAAATAGTAATTAAACAAACTAACAGTAAGACTATTAATTTGACTATTTTGTTCATAGTTTACATTCTATCTTACAGAGATGCCCCGCAGCCGCGTGGCATCTTTATGACATTTAAAGTTTTAATTCCGCCTCAATAAATAAATCTAAATCGCCATCCAAAACTCTTGCCGGATCGGCAGTTTCTACCTGAGTCCGCAAGTCTTTGACCATTTTATAAGGGTGAAGGACATAAGAGCGGATTTGATGCCCCCAGCCGGCAATGACATTTTCCCCTTTAATGGCCCTTTTTTCCTGATTGAGTTTTTCCTGTTCCAACATCCAAAGTTTACTTTTGAGCATTTCCAAACACACCGCCCGGTTTTGTTCCTGAAATCGCTGGCTTTGACAGGAAACAGTAATGCCGGTCGGCCTATGAGTCAGTCGGACAGCTGTCGAAACTTTATTGACATTTTGGCCGCCATGACCACCGGAGCGAAAAGCGGCAAATTCTAAATCATCCGGATTTAGATTAACTTCTTGAGGATTGTCAATTATTGGCATAACTTCGACTTTGGCAAACGAGGTTTGACGCAATTGATCGGCATTAAAGGGAGAAAGACGGACTAAACGATGGACTCCATTTTCCCCCTTTAAATAACCATAAGCATAAAGACCAACCACTTTAAAATCACAAGATTTAATACCAGTTTCTTCGCCGGGAACAAGATCTAAGACTTGATATTTCCAGTTTTTCCGCTCGAAATATTTAAGATACATTCTTTGCAGTATTGCCGCCCAATCCATGGCTTCAGTGCCGCCCTGGCCGGCATGAATGGAAAAAATACAATCATTTTTGTCGTATTTCCCCGATAAATATGTTTCCAATTCTAATTTATTTAACTTATTTTCCAATTCGGTAATTTCCGCCGGTGTTGCCGCTTCCACATATTCTAGACTCTCTTCAATTTCTTTAATGGAATTGATTAACTTTTCTAAATTAGCTATCTCCTGTAATAATTTTTGGGCTTGATTCGGATTTGTCCATAAGTTAGGATCTTCAGCTGACTTCTTCAACTTTTCCAGTTCAAATTGTTTTTCGTTAAAACCCAATTTTTTCTTTAATTGGGCTAATTTCTCTTTCATTGTTTTTCAATCATTTCTATAACCCGGCCGCTTATTTGTTCAACCATTCTTTTTTCAATTTCTTTAATCTGACGATCAATAAAATTGATACTTTCCTGTTTTATTACTTCTGCTTTTTGGCCTAAATCTGCCAGTCTATCCCTGGTTGTTTCCGGCAGTTTCAAATAAAGCGAGGTTAAGTCCCAATTATACCTTAAAATTCGGTCTTGGCCAATCAGTCCGGCAATATAACTGATAGCGCTGATAATAATCACCAGAAAAAGAGTTAATCGAAAAATAACTGCCCACGTAAGTTTAAATTGGCGGTGTGATTTACCCACAAATTATTGTAGCATTATTGTTTTGATCTTCTCGATAATAGCGGTATCGCCCTGAAGGCACTTTTTTTCTCTGGTTATTAAAGCGACTGGAACACCTATATTACCAGAACTATCGATAATTTCTGGACAAATTTTTGCCAAGGCGGCTAACTCTCTTTGATTTTGGGTCTGGTGATAAACTTCTTTGGTTTCAATTTTTATTTTCTGGTCAATTTGATTATCGGCAATAAATTTCAAAACATTATGACAGTGAGGACATTCCTCGCCGTAATAAAAAATGATTTGATTTTTTGGCGGCTGAGCGGCGAAACAAAACCCTCCGACAACAACGGCTATTATTAAAAACAAACTCCATCGTTTAAGACCGGCTCGGGTTGTTTGGTTCATTAGACTTTCAAGAAGATTTATAGGGAATCAAATGGATATGAGCGTGAGGCACATCGGTCCCGATGACTTTAAGGAAGATATAGTCGGCTTGATATTTTTCTTTTAATAAATTGGCGACATCACGGGCTTTTTCAAAATATTGGCCGAAATTAGGAACATCATAAACAGTTGCATAATGGGTTTTGGGGATCAAAAGGGTGTGGCCCTCGGCTTGAGGCTGGATATCTAAAAAGGCCAGATAATTTTCATCTTCATAAACTTTAGTAGCAGGAAGCTCCCCTTTAATAATTCGGCAGAAGGTACAATCAGTCATAGTTTAGATAATAACATAGTTAGCAACTAGCAATTACTAAAGTAAATCCTTTGAAGTTGAACTATTACCAGTTTTTTGGCCTGATCGAAAGGCATTTCTAAATTGGCGCCGGCGGCGGCTCGATGTCCACCACCGCCCAAAGCTTTGGCAATCTTGGTTAAATCGTACTTCCTGGCATCTCGAGTGCGGAAGCCAACCTTAATCTTATCTTGTTGATATTCAAAAAAAGTGCCGCCGATCTGCCAATTAATAACTGATTTTAAAATGTTAGCGACGTCGGTATTTTCAGTCGCACTTTTAGGAAAGCGATTTTGGTCCATAATTTCAAAAGGAACGAAAGAAATAGCCGCTTGGTTATTAAAGAAAGTTTCTACCTTAGACAGAGCTATCCCCAAAAATTTGATTTTTTCCGGACTATTGTTATTGTCGATTTCAAACAAGTACTGATGGAAGCGGGGATTTATTTTTGCCAATTTAGCGGCAATTTCATAGGTTCTGCTGGTCACCAGCTCGTATTTGAAATGGCAATCGTCGTAAATTCCGGCCAAAAGACAAACGGCAATTTTGCGGTTAATTTTAATCGGCCATTTTTCCAACAGATTGAAGAGAATTTCACAGGTTGCCGGCGATTTTTTATCAATTAAATTAAAATGGCCGACGCCTCGATTAGTAGCATGATGATCGATATTGATAATTTTCAAATTTTCGGGGAATTTAATTTTCTTCAGTTGAGTAATTTGCCTTTTACCGGCAATATCGAGTAAAATTAATAGATTATAATCCTGGAGACGGCAGTCAAGAATATTCTGAGATAAAATCCGGTCAGAGCCAGGTAAATGACGGTAGTTTACAGGTAATTTGCTATCACCGCTGATTAAAACCACCTTTTTCTTCAATTGTTTTAAAGCCCAGTACATGGCCAAATTGGCTCCGACGGTGTCACCGTCAGGCGAAGGATGAAGAGTTAAAAGGATATTTTTAGACTGCCTAATCAGGTCAAAAATTTCATCCATGCCTTATTTTAGAAGATTTTAGAAGATATTAGAAGATATTAGAAGATATTAGAAGATATTAGCTTACCTCTTGACAAATAGCCTATAATATGATATAATTAGGGGTTAGAAGAAGCAATGACATTAGTAAGAGCAGCGGGGGGATTTTTTACCCGAATTTGGGATAGCAGCATTTCTTGTATTTCTTGCCGCTGCCGCAGGGGCAGGGACCGTTGCGGGGCGGAGATTGGGATATTACCACCGAAGAGACATCTTGATTACTCCCCGATGACTGTTTATCGGCTGAATTTACTTCCGGTTGATATTCCTGAACCCTTCGAGGCATCTGACTGGGAGCTGTCATTGGCTCCAGCCGGAATAATTTTCGGGCCAAATTATATTCAAATTTAGCCATTAAATCTTGAAACATATCATAACCTTCTTTCCGGTATTCAATTAAGGGATCTTTTTGGGCGTAGCCGCGGAGCTGGACGCCGTCACGGAGGTCATCTAAATGGGTCAAATGTTCAACCCAAAGCGGATCAAGAGTGGAAATAACGGCGTAAGTAATAATTGATTTGGCGATATCTTCACCAAAATATTCTTTGTGTTTCTGCCATTCTTTTTTAAGAAGATCAAGCATACCGTCAAATTTAAGCTTTTTAAATTGGGTCTCATCCATCGGTAAAATTTCCCTGAATTCCAGCTTATTTTGGCTGGCAATAATATTATTTACTTGGTTTTCCAAATATTTAAAAATCTCTTCTTCGGAAGGATTTTGGAGAGTGGAATCACGAAGGTTATAAACAATTTTTCTCTGTTTGTTAATAACGTCGTCGTACTCGACTAAATTTTTACGGATATCGAAGTTATAGCCTTCAACTTTAATTTGAATTTGCTCGATTACTCGGGAGACTATTGGATGGGTTAAGGCCTCATTTTCGGGCATTTTGAAACGGGTCATTAAAGCAGCGATTTTCTCGCCGCCAAAAATCCGCATTAAATCATCATCAAGGGCGACGTAAAATTGGGATAAACCGGGATCACCCTGTCGGCCGGAGCGGCCCCTTAACTGATTGTCGATCCGGCGGGATTCATGACGTTCGGTACCGATTACATATAAACCACCAAGTTTAACCACTTCATCATGTTCTTTTTGCCATAGTTTGGGATCAACATTTTCTTTTGGCCCGCCCAGAATAATATCAACTCCCCGGCCGGCCATATTGGTGGCGACAGTTACGGCTCCTTTTTTGCCGGCTTTAGCGATAATTTCTGCTTCTGACTGATGATTTTTGGCATTTAAAACATTATGAGGAATACCCCTTTTTTGAAGAAGGGAGGAAATAATACCGTTCTTTTCAATCGAAGTCGTGCCGATTAGAACCGGCTGGCCCTGCCGGTGAATCTCTTCAACTTTAGCGGCCACGGCGGCGTATTTGGCCCGCTGACTTTTAAAAATTAAATCCTGATTATCCTGCCGAATGCAAGGCTTATTAGTGGGAATGACGACTACATCTAAATTATAGATTTTTCTGAATTCTTCAGCTTCAGTCGCGGCTGTGCCAGTCATCCCGGCTAATTTTTCATAAAGGCGGAAATAATTTTGAAAGGTAATCGTCGCCCAAGTTTGGGATTCTTGTTGAACCGGCACTCCTTCTTTAGCTTCAATTGCCTGATGCAGACCATCTGACCAGCGGCGGCCATGCATCAATCGGCCGGTAAATTCGTCAACAATGATAATTTCGTTGTCTTTGATAACGTAGTCTTTGTCTTTGTGAAAAAGAGCCATGGCTTTGATGGCATTTTCAATATAGTGAATAGTTTCGAACGATTCCTCATATAAATTTTTAATGTTCAAAATTTTTTCTACTTTTCTAATCCCGAATTCCGATAGAGTAGCCGAGCGGGATTTTTCGTCAATAACGTAATCGTTGGGTTGTAAACCGGCGGCAATTTTGGCAAACTGATAATATTTGTCGGTCGGCTGATTATTGGGTGAAGAAATAATCAGAGGGGTTCGAGCCTCGTCAATAAGAACAAAATCAACTTCGTCAACCACGGCAAAATGATGAGGACGCTGAACCATATCCTGGGCTTGAGTTACCATATGATCACGGAGATAATCGAATCCAAATTCATTGTTAGTACCGTAGGTAATATCGGCCAGATAGGCTTCCTTCCGGCTGATCGGCCGGAGATGGGTTAATCTCGAATCAAATTTTTCTGAAGGATCGGTAAATTTTGTGTCATAAACAAAAGATTGTTCATGAATAATACCGGCCACCGATAAACCAAGGAAATGGAGGGCTTGAGAATACCAGCCGGTGCCAACTTTGGTTAAATAATCATTAGGAGTAATAATATGGACGCCTTTTCCGGTCAGCGCGTTAAGATAGGCCGCAAACACCACCGAATGAGTTTTACCCTCGCCGGTGCGCTGCTCAGCAATGGCACCCTGATGCAGGGTAATAGCGGCTATCAGTTGAACATCATAAGCCCGCTCGCCGACAGTTCTTTTAACCGCTTCGCGAACGACGGCAAAAGCTTCGGGAAGCAATTGGTCCATGGTTTCCCCTCCGGCCAGGCGGGAGCGAAATTCGTCCGTTTTTTGGGCTAATTGTTTGTCGGAAAGCTTGGTGATTTTGGGCTCAAAATCATTAATTTCTGCAACAATTTTTTGAGATGATTTTATCCGCTTGGCATTTTCGTCAAAAAGCGATTTGAAGGGATTAAACATATAGATAATTATAACAATTAAAAATTACGAATTATCAATTACGAATTAAAAATTACGAATTACGAATTTTTTGAAGTCTTTTGAATTTTCCCTAAAATTCTGAGTATTTCTTCTAAATCATTTATTATTGAATCAAATTCTTTTTTGGTAATAAAATTTGTTTCGTTTAACAATCTTAACCAATATTTTGTCTCTCTTGATTCTTTGTAAGCTATTGATAATTTTGAAACAAAATCATTTTTAGATTGAGCCCCAATAGCTTCTTCAACATTTGCTCCAATAGAAGTCCCACTTCTCAATATTTGTTTTGATAATACAAATTCTTTTTTTGTTTTTGACAAATGAATATATAATTTAATAATTCTCACCGCAAATTGAAATGATTTTATTTGAATAATATTTTCTTTCATTAGGTCTTGTGTTTTAATTCGCAATTGATAATTCGTAATTTTTAATTGAAATTTACCGCTCCATCATTATAAACCTGTTTTACTTGTTCCGAAGTTAGGGCATAATTATAGATCCGAACATCATCAATAAGACCGGGCCAAATCCAAGCGGTAGTATTACCACCGATAGAAAAATTTTTATTATCATCAATTACAAAGCCAGTAATATCATCGGTAGCAATTTGAACACCATTTCTATACAAAACAACAGCATTTCCTTTTCTAACACCGACTAGATGATACCAAGTATTTAATTGAGAAGAAAAACTAAGGTACTTATATTGCAGATTAGTGTGATCAGAAACATGGAAGCCTAGGGTACCTGTTGTTCCACCAAGAACCCAGCCGCCATTGGTAGCGGTGCCGCATAAAGTGTTACTACTTTTATCAACCGCTTCCCGGCCGCATTTATTTTGGGTGGCATAAATCCAAGCAGCAACGGAAAAGTCTTTGGTGCCAGCAACTTGGAGTGAGGATGGATTACCAAGAGTAATTCGATCATCACTTCCATCAAAACTCATCGCCGAATCAAGCTTGCCGGTTTTGCCATTAGCCCAAGCCGAAGTGTCGCCGGCACTGCAGGTGCCAAGTTGAACTTGGGAACCAGAAGGGCCGATATTAATGATACCGGTGTTGCCAATACCACTAGAGTCATAGGCAATATTGCCTTGACATTCGTCAAATTTCCACCAACCAATCGGTTTGCCTTTGTTGTAATCCCAGGCAACTTGGGCCGGAGTCCGGGCATAATTATAAATTTTGATTCCGGATAAATTACCGTAGAAGTCCTCTGTCGTTCCTCCTACATACAGCCCTGTGGCAGTGTCCGTCAAACCTACTGAGGTCGAGGTATTTTTTAGCGCCCCATTAACATATATTTTCCTATCGGTGCCATCATAGGTGCCGGCGACGTGATACCACTGGTTAGCTGTCGGTACTACATTGGAGTTAACTGACGATCCTGAAACGGCGTTGTACCAGATAATAGCGTTAGTGCCACTGTTTAGATGAAACCGGTTCATATCGCTGTTAAAGTGAGTGCCAACTAAATCCTGATAGGCTCCCGTTAATTGATTTGCTTTAAACCAAAATTCTATTGTTTGATTATTTAAAGTGAAATCAGTCCAGTCATTGCTGGCATATTGATCTTGACCTAATTTTATTGATGAACCTTTATTGTTTGGACCAGGAGCCCAAGTGCCGCCATTAATTAATAAATTGCGATTATTGCCGCTGGTGTCGTAAGCGGTAGTGCCGATATTCTCGTCAAATTTATATTCGGCGATTGGCGGAGCGCAGTAACTAGTGTCGCCGGGAAGACAATATTCCAAACTGGTGGTAGTGCCACCGATAGTTTGATTGCTTTGACCCATGACAAACTGTGAACCTTGATTGTAATCGAGTTTTATTTCCTCATCAGTAAGGGCATAATTATAGATTTTCATTTCATCGTAATTGCCTAAAAAATCATTCCAGCCAACATTTCCAAGGGCTATAGTGTTACCTACAGTTCCTCCCGATGTGTATGCTAGTGATGATTGACTAAAAAATTTTCCATTAATGTAAAATTTTGTGATAGAACCATTGTGGGTAACTGCAACATAAGTCCAAGTATTAGTGTTACCAACTCCAAAATAACTAGCACTGTTTGTTGAACGCCAAGTACCACCGGTATCTTGAAATCTAAATTCCAAAACTGATGATGCTAAATTTAGACAATAACCCCAATATGGGGTATAGTTTTTAAGTCCAATTATTCCTTTTGAATTTCCGTCAAATGATTTTGGATATATCCAGCCAGAAAAAGTTACTTCATTAGCTACTGCAATTGTAGACCCTGCTGTTATAGTAGCTTGTGACACACCTATAGCTTTATTTATTTTGCCGTCAACCCAAGTACTTTGTATAGCACTTAAATTCAAGTTATAGTTACTGCCACCATTACCACTATT
>DAOTMI010000001.1:162396-176097 GCA_035450165.1 Candidatus Woesebacteria bacterium | reverse complement strand
ATATTAATCGACTAAACCAAACTATGAAGGACCATATTATTGCCAAAGCCGAAATTATAGCTAAATATAAAAAGTAATTTTCAGAGTATAATCGTTTCAGGAGACGCTCTTTATTAACCAATAGCGTGTGGTCCGCCAACTGGCGGAAGACGAGGAAGAGGGTGATCGAATCATCTGCGGATGCCCTCAGGTTAGGCCGTTAACCTAAAAAGCTTTTTGAAAAGAAAAGTTTGGACGGCAGCATTATCCCATTATTATTTATCCTAATATAGGGGGTATTAATATGTGTGGGATTTTCGGCTATGTCAGCCGGCGGCCGGTGGCTACCGGGGTGGTTTTTACTGGTTTAAAAGAATTAGAATATCGGGGCTATGACAGTTGGGGAATAGTTTGGGAGACTAAAAAAGGTTTGGGAATTAGCAAACATTTGGGGAAAATGGATCAAAAGCCCGATCGATTGCCTAAAAGTTCAATATCATTAGGCCATACCCGTTGGGCAACTCACGGCGGCATCACTTTTGACAATTGTCATCCCCATTTTGACTGCACCGGTAATATTGCCGTAGTTCATAACGGCATTATTGAAAATTATCAAGAACTTAAGGCAGAATTAATTAAAAAAGGTCATCGATTCACCTCCGAAACAGACTCTGAAGTTATTGCTCATTTAGTGGAAGAATTAGGTTCAGTTAAATCAGCTTTTAAAAAGTTAAAAGGGGCCAACGCTATATCCGTTTTAATTCATGGTCGACAGGAGATTGTTATTGCTAAAGCCGGCTCGCCACTGGTAGTTGGTTTGGGTCAGGGGATTAATTATGTTGCCTCTGATCCTAACCCACTTCTTCCTTATACTAATAAATTTATTTTTTTGGATGACGGTGAGGTTTTAAAAATTAATTCTCAGGAAATAAAAAGCGAGAGAATAAAAATAATCCAACCGCCGGCTGAAAATCTTAGTTCGTCTTTGGGAAAATATCCTAATTATTTAATTAAAGAAATTTCCGAACAACCAAAGATTTTGAAAATTATTAATGATAATTATGATCTTTCTCCTCTCCGAAAAATATTTAAATTAGTAAAAAATAAAGACAGAGTATTTTTTACTGGTTGTGGCACTGCTTATTTTGCCGCTTTATTTAACGCTAACTGGCTTTCCCGTCGGTTAAAAAAGCCAATTTTTTGTTCGCCGGCCTCTGAATTTGGCGCCTATTTAGACTCTTTTAATAAAAATGATTTACTGGTGGCTTTTTCTCAATCTGGAGAAACTGCCGATTTAATCAATCTTTTTAATTTGGCCCGGCCCAAACAAATTACTTTGACTTCTATTGTTAATGCTCCTTACTCAACTCTTCATCGGATTTCTGTTATTTGCCAGCTCTTGCCTTGCGGTCCGGAAAAATGTGTTTTGTCAACCAAATCTTTTACTGCCCATATTGCCCTTTTTTTTAAATTATTGAATTTTGATTTAAATCCGGCTATTACAGCTCTGAAAAGTGTTTTGACAAATAATAATCTTAAACCATTGGCCGAAATTCTGAAAAATAAACAGCATATTTATCTAATTGGCCGGGGTTTATCTTTACCGATTGCTTTAGAGTCAGCTTTAAAAATTAAGGAAGTTTCTTATATTCACGCGGAAGCTTTTGCCGGCGCTGAGTTAAAACACGGTTCTATTGCTTTAATTGAAAACGGAACTCCTTGTTTGGTATTGGCACCTCAAGATGAAACTTATAACGATGTTATTTCCAACGCTACCGAAATTAAAGCCCGCGGCGGTTATCTTATTGGTCTGTCGGCTAAACCCCATCCGGTTTTTGATTATTTTATTTCTGTTCCCGATTGCGGTCCGGCGACGGCCTTACCCCAGGTAGCCGCCGCCCAATTGCTGGCTTATCATTTGTGTCAGCTTAAAGGTCTTGATCCTGATAAACCCCGCAATTTGGCTAAAAGTGTAACGGTGAAATAACTATTGGTTTTTATTTTCTCGCCGAAATAAGCATCGTTTCCCGGCTGAACAATTTAAATAAGGGATAAAAAGGGTAAATTAAAAATCGCCAGGATGATTTTCTTACCGACCAAAATAAATCTAAGGGATAATCGTAAAACGGGTAAGAAACGGCAATTTGTCTAAAACCAGTTTTTTTCAAAATTCGACTGATGTTTGTTGAATTGGGAATAAATAAATGCCGAGGGGAATCCAAATGGAAAAAGTATTTTCGGCCCAACTTAAAACCAAGACTGTCGGAATTGGGCATAGTCATTAAAAGAAGGCCATTGTTTTTAAGCAGTTTTTTGATTTTAATTAAAGTTTTTTGAGGCTGGGGCAAATGCTCTAAAACATGCCAAAGAGTAATACAGTCAAATTTTTTGTTAAGTTTTATTTTATTAAAATCACCGATTATTAGGTTAATCATTTTATCAGTAAATTCTTGTTTGAGTTCAACACCGTATTTTTCGTAATGATTATTATCCAGATTTTTTAGAAAACTGCCGTTGCCGCAGCCGATATCAAGGATGGAGATTTTTTGCTGCCCGGCAAAGTGTTGGTTAATTAGCTTCTTTTTGAAAAATAAAAATATTTCATCCATTCGGGTGGCTTTGGCAGAATATTTTTTCGGGTAATATTTTCGATAATAATCTTTTTGGTTTTCGATTTTATCTAAAAAATAACAGCCGCATTTTTGACAGTGATAAAGTTGGAATTTTTTCTGGCCCCAATAATGCCGGCCGTGATAATTACTGGCGATAAAACTTTTTTCTATTTTATCAGTGCCGCATAGTCGACATTTAACCATAGCTGATTATATAATTTAGTAGTTAAAATGACTAAAACTTACGAGGCGATTGTTGTTGGTGCCGGGCCGGCTGGATCGGTTTGCGGCTATACTTTAGCTAAAAGTAATAAAAGGGTTTTAATTATTGACAAGGAAAAGTTTCCCCGACCTAAACTTTGTGCTGGAATGTTGACAGAAAAAAGTATCAAGATGTTAAAGACTGTTTTTGGCCGGATAAATTGGGATGAAATTATTGATTCTTCCTATAATACCTTTGAAATTTATCATCGGCGATATGGTTTTATTAATCGCGGCATTTCATCGAGAAATAAATTATATTTGGTTGATCGGAGGATATTTGATAATTTTCTTTTACAGAAAGCGATCCAAGCCGGTTGTGATTTTCAGCAGAAAAATATTGTCGATCTTAAGGATTTAAAAGCCGATTTAATTATCGGTGCTGATGGCGCTAATAGTGTGGTTAGACGGAGTTTTACACCAGAAATAAATAGAAGGGATTATTCTTTGGCTTTGGAAATTGAAGCGGAGAAATCCGCCATTGAGGAGATTAAATACCCCCGCATTTATTTTGGTTATGTTAACTACGGCTACGCTTGGGTTTTTCCCCGCCGAGATAAAGTAGTAGTTGGCCTCGGTGGTTTAACCGCCAAGAATAAAGAAAATATGAGAGATTTGTTTGTTAATTTTTTAAAGGATGTTTTAAAAACGGATTATCGGACATATCGGATTTTAGGTTATCCCTTGCCATTTCATAATTTTATTAACCGGCCGATTCAGGATAATCTCCGGCTGGTGGGTGATGCCGCCGGTCTGGCTGATCCGTTAACCGGCGAGGGAATTTATTATGCTATTGAAAGCGGCTATTTGGCGGCTCAATCAATTTATTCCTATCAACCGATTCATCAGGCTTGGCATCGAGCTAAAACAATGAGAAACATTTTTTATTCACCCCTTTTCCATCTTTTAATAATTCACTGGTTAAAAGCTGACCAGCGGCTCTGTCGTTGGTATTTTGATCTTTTGTCAGGGGTATAATTTGGCTATATGCTAAAGGAAAAGAATTGGCGGATTTATGATTATCGGCAAATGGATCCAATTAAGATTTTAGCCCAGAAGTTAGGGAGAAAAACGGCAGGAAATCTTAGCCGGCTTAAATTTGCTGAAGTCGCCGCCAGTCGGGGAGAATCGGCCGGAGTAATTGATTGCGGCTCTTTTTATTTGGCGATAGTCATCGAAGGTTTGGGGACGAAAAATTTAGTGGCTGATCAAATGGAGAAATTGACCGGCAAGACTTATTACCAAGCAGTAGCCCAAGATGCCGTTGCCATGATTGTTAATGATTTGCTGACTGTCGGCGCTGACCCAGTAGCCGTACCGGCTTATTTTGGTTTAGGATCAGACCAATGGTTAAAAAATAAAAAAAGAGTTGAAGCCTTGATTAAAGGCTGGGTTAAAGCTTGTGATTTAGCCGGTGCTTCCTATCCCGGCGGCGAAACTCCGGTTTTATCGGGCATTATTAATCCGGAAACGATTGATTTGGCCGGAGCGGCAGTGGGGATTATTAAACCCAAAAAGCGGCTGATTGTTCCCACTAAAATTAAAACCGGCGACAAAATTGTTTTGATTGAAAGCAGCGGCGTTCACGCCAATGGCATTTCTTTAATCAGGAAATGCATTAATAAATTACCCGACGGTTATTTAACTAGGCTTAAAAACGGCCGTACTTTGGGTGAAACATTGTTGAGACCCACTCATATTTATGCTGAACTTAACCGGAAAATTTTTAAAGAAAATATCGATATTCATTATCTGGTCAATATTACTGGCCACGGCTGGCGGAAATTAATGCGGGCCGAAAAAAATTATACTTATGAGATTGATTTTCTTCCCCCTATTCCCGAAGAATTTGGTTTAATTCAGAAAATGAGCGGCCTGGATTTAAAATTTATGTACGGCAATTACAACATGGGGGCCGGCTGGGCTTATTATGTAGCTCCCCAAGACGCCGAAACGATTACCAAAATTGCCGGAAAATTAGGCTATCATTCTTGGATCGCCGGCACTGTTAACAAGGGTCCAAAACAATTAATTATCAAGCCCTTAAAGATCGTTTATCGAGGTTTTCAAATTAGGTAATGGTAATGCTATAATCTATTTGGCTGTCAAGAACCCCGGCAACTGTCGAGGTAGCAACCGAGTCCGCTAGTTAGTGGGTCACGGTGCTTTAGTACAGGCCTCTATTAAAGGTTAAAAGGAGGAAAAATGAACTATTCCCTTTTTACATCCGAATCAGTTTGTTCTGGTCATCCTGACAAAATTTGTGATCAAATTTCTGATGCCGTTCTTGATGCGGCATTAACAGTTGACCCTCAGTCACGAGTAGCCTTGGAGACTATGGCCACCGAAAATTATTTGACATTAGCCGGAGAAGTAACTTGTGCCCAAAAGCTGGATTATAAGTCAATTGCCCGAGGAGTAATTAAAGATTTGGGTTATAATCGGCCGATTTATAATTTTACTTATCGATCGCCGATTGATATTCGGGTTCATCATCAGTCGGTTGATATTGCTCTTGGGGTTGATGGCGGCGGTGCTGGTGACCAGGGAATGATGTTTGGTTATGCGGTAGCCGAGACTAAAGAATTTATGCCTTTACCCATTTCGATTGCCCACGATTTAGCTCGAGAAATTGACCGGATTAGAGAGACAAAATTGACCTATCTTCGCCCCGATGGCAAGTCCGAAGTCAGTATCAGATATGAAAATGGTTTGCCGGTAGCTATCGAGGCTTTAGTGATCGCTGTTCCTTATGATCCCCAAATGGCTCGGGAGGAGGTAAAAGAAGCTCTTTATCGGGAGGTAGTTTTACCAGTTTTAGATAAATACCAACAGAAACCGATTTCATTAGATAAAATGATTTTTAATGGTACTGGTCAGTGGGAAATCGGCGGCCCGGCCTCTGATACCGGAGTAACCGGCCGGAAAATTATCGTCGACACCTACGGCGGGATGGGGCGAATTGGCGGTGGTTCTTTTTCTGGTAAAGATCCAAGTAAAGTTGATCGGTCGGCAGCCTACGCCGCTCGCTTTATTGCTAAAAATATAGTGGCTCATGGTTTGGCTCACCGCTGTGAAGTCCAGTTGGCCTATGCTATCGGTAGCCGTCAGCCGATTAGTCGGTCGATAGAAACTTTCGGTACCGGCAAAAAATCTCAAAAGGTAATCGAGACTTTTGCTTGGAATTTATTGGATTTATCACCTCAGGGAATTATTAAAGCCTTGAATTTACGTCGCCCTATCTACCGATCGACGGCTGTTTATGGTCATTTCGGCAATCCTTCCTATCCTTGGGAAAAAATTGTTTCTTGACAATCGGCCTATAATATGATATAATTAGAAGTTATGGGAAAAGAAAATCAGCAGGGTTTTATTCTGGTGGATAGTCCGGAACAGCGGCAGACTGAACTCCAGGCAGAAATGCAACATATTTGGCCGTTGAAAGATGAGATGTATTCGTTAGATAAATTTCTGGAAGATTATTTACTCCTCGAAGACAGCAAAATTACTCCTTCGAAACGGGAAATGGCAGCTATTCGGGTAAAAAGGGCGATTAACCAAATTAGACTATTAGATTCGGGACATGATAAAAGCCTACTTTTTGGCTATTTAGTTGAGGAATATTGTCATAATTCTGAACCAACAGCTACCTATGGCATCTTTTTGCCGACTTATGTGGAAGCCATGAAAGATAAAAAAATCGATAAAGCCCTTTTATTAGGGACATATAATATCCGTTCTTTAATTGAATTTAATGCCGGGGTTAAATATTTATATCCCCAAGCTGAATGTGTTGTTATTGATAAAAATCCTGCAGAGCAGGTCAAGGACTACCGTCATTTTATTGAGGGTGATATTTTAGATATGCCTTTTGCCGCCAATACTTTTGATAGTATCCAATCTAATTTTTTGTTTACTATGTTAGAAGGAGAAAAAGAAAAGGCGTTTGCCGAAGTAACCCGAGTTTTGAAACCAAACGGCCAGATAATTTTAGTAGAACATGAATTTATCGGTTGGGAGATCGATCAATTGATTCGAGAAAATAAATTGAAAATCCTTAAAAAGGATAGACCTAAGTATTTCCGCCGGAATGAAGTAAGTCAATTTATGAGAAATAGTCACGGCAATGATTTATTTATGGCAGCGAAAAAAGATTTTTGTCTAAGGGATGTTGACTCTCTTGTTTACGTTTTAGAAAAAAACTCCTTTAATCTCCGATAATTTGCTTTGGTTGATTTTCTCGACAGTGTAACCCCGACGGATAATCACCGGCTGGCCGTCAATTGGGGAATAAGTAGTACTGCCTTCCGGATCGTCCATATTACCGGTGTAAACATATTTCATACCTTCTTCAAGACAAACCTTCCTGGCTTCTTTGACAAAATTTTCATCGGTTGCCGGCAGATCCAACAGTTTATAATCTGGGAAAAATCGTGAAAAATGAATTGGCACCTCGGCCGAAAGATTAGTTTTGAGATAACGGCACATGTCCCGAATTTCTTCAATCTTATCGGTATAAGTTGGCACCACTAAATAGACAATTTCCAGCCATTTTTTGTTTTGATAAACGGTCTTAATAGTATTTAGAACCGGTTCTAATTGGGCTCCAGTTAATTTTAAATAAGTTTGGGGATTAAATGATTTAAGATCAATTTTAATCGCATCAAGATAGGGTAAAAGTTCCAATAATGGCAGTTGATTAAGATAACCATTAGAGACAATTACTGTTTTGAGATTATTATCTTTGGCTAATTTGGCCGTATCTTTCAAATATTCATAGCCGACTGTCGGCTCGTTATAAGTGAAAGCGATGATTTTGGCGCCGCTGGCCTTAGTTTTTTGGATAATTTCGGCCGGGGTTAATTCGATTGCCGGGATATCTTTAGGTGAGCGTTGAGCAATATCCCAATTTTGGCAGTTAAGACAGTGAAGATTACAACCGGCAGTTCCCAAAGAAAAGGCCTTTTCTCCCGGAAAGAAGTGAAAAAACGGTTTTTTTTCGATCGGATCAAGGTTAACTGCCGCCGCCCGGCCGTAAACTAAACTATATAAGCGGCCGTTGAAATTTTGTCTGACTTTACACAGACCAACTTGTTTATTTTTTAATAGACAGTTATTAGGGCAAAGCTGGCATTTTACCTTACCCTCTTCTAGTTGTTCATAAAATTCTGCCTCTTTATACTTTATTTCGCTTTTGTTCATCCTTATGATAATTATAAATGAAAAAATAATTCCCAAACTGATAATAATTAAGATTGGTAGTTTCTTTTTCACAGGCTTAAAAGACTTTTGATAACAAAATAGACCCCTATGCCTAAGCCGGCAAATTGGGCGATTTGTCTCATTAATTTAAATTTGCTGGTAAATCCAAGAAAAGTAGCCGGTAGGAGGTAAACACTGGTACCGACAAAGAAAGCTAAAAAATAAATAGCCGCTTTAAGAGCGTCGCGGAGATTGAAGACATAAGCTAGCGAGCCAAGAAAAGGCGGACAAACATTGACCCCGGTCAAAAATCCGATAAGAAAAGCAGTTTTTATTCTTTTCCACGGTGACATTAAACAATAACGACGGTCAATTTTACTGAGGGAGAAAAGAATCATAATGATTCCCATCCATAAAGTGATTATTAAAGCGCCGGCATGAATCCAGGTGTTATTGATTTTTTGACCTAAATAGCCGATAATAACGCCGAAAATTAGATAGCCGAGCAAACGGCCGAGACTAAATTCCCAAAGAATTCCAAAACTTTTTTTAAGACTTCTTTTTTCTGCCAGTAAAATCGGTAGAAAAACTGGCAGACACGAACCGAGACAATAAACACCAACTGATAATCCGCCGAAAAAACCAACGGCAATTTCTTTCATTATTCCCCCTCCTCCCAATTTTTAGGGCGAGTATTTTGTTCTAAATTTTTGGTGATGGTTTCAACAGCATTTTTCATTTTATTTTTTACTCTTCAAAAACCTCGGCCTCAAAAGTATAAATTTTGGTTTGAGAATCTCGATAGCAATTCCGAGGCAGGCCGGCTTTTTGGGAGCATAATTCGCCTAAAAACTCGTCTAAATTCCAACCGGTTTCTGTCGCTACTTGAGGGAGAAAAGTGCCGCTGTGACCGCCCCTTTCGATGACTACCCCGTGTTTTCCCAATTCGATTTTATGGTAATCGTCAATTAATTTTTTGGGCGTCATCACTGAAATTTCGATTTTAATTTCTTTCAATTCATCATAACTGACAGGGTAAAATCGAGGATCTTCGGTAGCAGCAGCTATTGCCATCTGTTGAATGACCTGATAGAGAGGAAGATTAGGTTCAAATAAACCGATACAGCCCCTCAACTGGCCATTTTTTCTTAGAGTGACAAATGCCCCTAACTTTTCGTTTAATTTTGAATTCAAAATTTTAAATTTTAATTTTTCTCCATTATGTAGATATTCTTCCAGCGTTTTTCGGGCGATAGTTAGAGCTTCCTTCTGCCAATCTTCGACTGGGCTGGTTTCCCGATAGCCGCCGATGGCAGCATAACCGACTACCTGGCTTTTATCACCGCTGGTATCACCCGAATTTTCGGCGTAAATCTTCTCGAATTTTATCCCCATTTTTTGGGCTATAGCCATGGCGGCTTCAATGGCCGCTCGACCGCAGGCGTCAATTTCTTTACCCCGGTTGATGATAGATTCGATTGTTTTTTGGTCCAGCTTTTGGGCTTCGTTATAGGGATAATAATGAGATAAATCGGAACTGACTACTAACAGAGTGTTGTCGTCCATTAATTTGATAATTTTATCGCTAATATCGGTATATTCATTAATTAGAATAGGAATAATTTTAAAATTTTTCAAAATTCTTTGGAGAAAAATTAGTTCTACTTCCAAAGAATGTTCTTGAGCAAAAGCTTTATCATTTATCGTAAAATCACTTTTTTCGACCGCTGTTCGACCCAATGGTGTTTCCCAATAATCAGCGCCGCTGGTAACGGCCTCGTTAAGATAAACCTGATGGCTTGGGCCGATGAGAATAACCCTTTGAAAATCACGATCCTCGATTTGTTTGAAGCCATAGCCAGCGGTTCGGCCGGAATAGACTAGACCGGCGTGGGGGACAATCAAAATCCTATAATCTCTGCCTGTTTTCTGGGCATTGTTTAAGTAGCCGTCTAATTCTTTCGCCAGAATATTCTTGTCGGCCGGATAAAAACTGCCGGCAACTGCCGCTGGCCTGATATTTTTTTGATTGGTTTTAAACATAATTAGACCTCCTAAGAGTAAAATAAAAATAGTTATTAGCCATTTCATGCCTTTCCTTTATTTTACTCTAGGTTTAATTTCGGTTGTAACCCAGTCAGTTTTGATTCGCCTGGCTCAAGTTTATCTTTTCCATACCGATTTGGGTTATGGCATTTTCCTTTCCTTTTGGCTCTTTTTTTCTGGTCTTGGCTGCTTTTCTCCTAAAATTTACCCTTTTTATCTTATCCCCCCGTATCTTTTTGGGGTTATTTATAATTATTTTTTTAAATATTTGAAGCAGGCTAATCAGGCTTATATTTATGAAACTCTTGGTTTTTGTTTTGGTGGTTTACTGTTTGGTTTAGGAGTCAGCCGGATTGGTTCACCTTATCAAAAGGTAACGATTAAACATTATCAGAGTCAGGATCAGATTTTTACTAATAACCGGCCTTATTACTCCTTTCCTGCCTCTGAAGACGCTTATGTTCTTAAATACTTGTCTTTAACCTCATTTTCCAAAGTTTTATTAAAAGCTAATCCTAATTATGCCCATACTTTAAGCCAGATATCTCCACAGGCTCAAATCGATCTTTTGGAAGTTGATCCGGTTTTGCGAAAAATTGGGCAAAAATATTTGCCGGCTAATGCCTGCTTTGTCTCTCAGCCGGATTTATTCCCCCAGCAGGCAGGTAATTATGATTTAGTTATTTTAGCCCAAGATATTCCTCGTAGTTTGTCGGATAATCGCTACTACACTCGAGAATTTTTTCAAACGGTTAAAAATAAAATTTTGATTATTTTTCCTTACCGGGATTTCGCCGCCCCGGCTTATTATTATCCGATCGCGTCTATATTATCAGCGTTACCTTCGGCAAAATCATATTTGGTAGATAATTATTTACTAATTGTTAATTATGATTTGGGATTGCAACCAATAACTTTTCCTGTTCAGGCTAATCCTAATTCCCGCCGTCAGCCTCAAGCCTTTTTTCTGGCCCAAATTTACCATTTAAGTTCATTATGGCCTAAATTACCTATAATTATTAAAATAACTGCCTTAATTTTTCCTCTAATCCTTCTTTTCTTTTTAACTTCTAAGAATGATTTAAAAAGTATTTTTGGAGCCTCTTTTGTTTCTTTTGCCTTTAATACTCTGGCTCTTTATCATTTTCAGGAAATTTATGGTAGTTTATACAGCCAAATTAGTTTACTTCTAGCCTTGAATTTATTTTGTCTATCTTTGGGTGTTTATTTGTCTAAAAATTTTTCTCGTCCTCCTTTTCTTCTTTTCTTTTTAATTTTGGTTTCTTTTCACCCGATAATAACAATGATTATTGCTTCATTAACCTATGGTTTTTGTTTCGGTGTGCTTAATCGACAGCCGATTACCTCTCCTTATGCTTTTGATTCTTGGGGAGCCGCCCTCGGTTCTCTAATCGTTACTACTGTTCTTTTACCGATCTGGGGAATAAATTATATTGTATTATTTTGTTTGGTATTAACCCTATTTCTTTTCTTTCGGTCACTTAATTAATTTCTTCCCACAATTTAATCCAACTTTGGTAATTTTGACTAATTTGATCTCGAGCTTGATTATGGTTAAGTTCGCCGTTAACCCATTTTTGAATCGGTTCTAAAAAGACTGTTCGGCCAATAGCAAAACCGATAATTTGAGGATATTTTTTAGCCTCCATAATCCACTGCTTTACCTTATCCGCATTTTCTCCGCGGCCTAAAACAATAATTTTATCCTCTTGGGTAACAGCCAAAATTTCTTCCCATTGACCTGCTTCCACCCCCTCCAGCTTCCAAATGGCCGGTTGAAGTTTTTGTTTAATTTCTTTGATGGCTGTAGCCGTTTTACCTGCTTCACCGGTTAATAATTCGAAAAGCAGCGGAAGATTTTTTGATTGACAATAATCGAAAACTTTGGCTAGTTTTTCCAGTTGAATAGAATTATTTTCTTTTTCCTCCGGATTGTATCTGACTAAAACCTTGATAATTTCAGGTTTAATTTCATCGAGAATTTCCATCCAATTTTCTTGGTCAAAATCAAAAAGCGGCTGACCGCTTTTCTCTATACAAACAGCCCGTGTAATTCCTTTAGTTTGAGCATCGTCTAAAATCATTCGACCGTAGGTATTGTCAACTAAGATACCTAAAAATTCTGGGTGGGGGTAATTTTCCCGAATCTGTAGAAAAGCTTCATAAATTATCATTTTGGCTTCTGGAATTTTTTCCTTATCTACCAGTTTTTCAAATGAAGAACGGTGATCGAAGGGGAGGAGGTAGAGCTTTGAAAAGTTTTTCATCTTGGTTTATTATAAAGCATGTTAATTAGGCCTGTCTATGCCAATTGCCCCGCTTGTATTGTCACTGTCGGTGGAGGACTTTTTTTGGCAGAAAAACTTCATATTGATGTTTTTTTAATATCGATTTGGCTGTCGGCTTTGAATTCGGCTATTGCCTATTTTTTAGCATCAAAAATCAAAAGAAAAGTTTTAAATCAAGGTTTTTTTTGGTCGCTTATTTTTTATCTTTTGACTGTAGTTTATCTTGACTTTAGTGGCCGATTGAGAAATTCTAATCCAATCTGGGGAATAGATCGTTGTCTTTTAGGGCTGTCCTGTGGTTTAATTTTATTTATTTTTTCTATTTATCTCGATCAACTGCTCCGCCGTTTAAATCGTGGTAAAGTTGTATTTTTTTATCAAAAAGTTATTATCCCCTTGCTGGTCTTAACGGCGGCAACTATAATGTTTAAGCAATGGCTGTAAACCCGGAAGAAGTAAGCAAACTAATAAATAAGGTTAAGAGTTTGGAAAAAGGTCATCGTTTAGATTTATCCAGTGGCGAGGATTTATCAGTGGCAATCATGAATTTAATTGGGATTGAAGAGCATATGTTTTTTACTGCCCAAAAAACCGGCCAAGTTGAATATTTAACAGTTCTTCAACAAGCCCGGGAAATGCGTAAGGAATTAATGAAAAAAATAGTTAAAGATAATAAGGGTGAAGTTTGGTGCACCAGCAAGCATTTATTAGCGGCTTCGATGAGATTAATGGAAGTGGGAACTAAGTGTTTAACTCAAAAAAAGAAAAAAGAAGCTCAAGATTATTTTCAAAAATCTTTTACCCTTTATAATCTTTTTTGGGGATTAAATTTGGGTTTAGTTAAAGATGGTTCTCAGGCATTAAAAATTGAAATTGATAAATCGCCGGCGGAACAGCCTTTGCCCAAAAAGGATCTACTGGGGAATATTAGTCGTATTATAGGTAAAATTTTAAATTGCTGCCGTGAATAAATTTACTTTTAAAAAAGGTATTACCGAATCTCAAATAGATGAATTGATTTTTTATGCCAATAATGATCCCCAAATTATTTCTTTTACTTCTGATAAAACTCGCTTTGCCGATAAAAAAGCTTTTAAACTGTGGCTTAAGAAAAAGCCAGTTATTTATACTTTGACCAATAATACCGGTAGACTGCTGGGTATTATTTGGTTTCAGAGAAAAATTGGAATCCCCGGTTATGATCTTACATTTGCGATTCGACTCTATGGTAAAGCTAGAGGTAAAGGACTGAGTTATGGTTTTATGAAGCAAGCTTTTGATGATTTCAAACC
>DAOTMI010000001.1:14076-162296 GCA_035450165.1 Candidatus Woesebacteria bacterium | reverse complement strand
GAATGAACGGCAAAAACCACTTTTTTAAAATGAAGTTCCCTGATCATAAAGGAACACATGGCGCAGGGTTCACAATTGGAATAAATCTCACAATCTTTTAAGTCTTTGGAGTTTAATTTTCTTTGAGCTAACCGCATTGCCATAATTTCAGCATGAGAAGTGACATCATGTCTTTTTTCGTTGGCGTTGGTGGCGGCAGCGATAATTTTGCCGTTTTGGACAATTAAACTGCCAAAAGGGGCTTCCCCATTGTTGACTGATTTTTCAGCTAATTTAATACATTTTTTAATGTAGTATTCATCGGTTTTGTTTTCCATAAGCTTTGCTGTAATTATACAACTTTCAATAAATCCGCTCTAATTAACTATTAATTCAAGAGTCATTTTATTATAATTGTTCATGGAAAAGTTTATTGCGGATCATTTTCCCAACGTAACTGAAGTTGGGGCAATGGCGGCGGCCCGAGTTGTAGGTTTGGGAGATAAAATGGCAGCTGACCGGGCAGCCGTTCAGGCGATTCGGGGGGCCTTTGATGAAATTGATTTTAATGGCCGAGTTGTTATTGGTGAAGGTGAGAGAGATGAAGCCCCGATGTTATATATCGGCGAAAAGGTTGGTAGTGGTCAAGGCCATCAAATTGATATTGCTATTGATCCCCTAGAAAATACCAATGCTACGGCAAATTTTGCCAACAATGCGATTTCGGTTTTAGCCGCCTCCGAAAAAGGAGGCCTGTTTCACGCCCCTGATATTTATATGAATAAGTTGATTGTCGGTGAACAGGCGGCCGGTAAAGTTGATCTTGATGCTAAACCGGCGGAGAATTTGAAAATTTTAGCGGAGGCTCTTAAAAGGGAGATACGGGATTTAGTGGTGGTTATTCTTGATCGAGAGCGGAATGAAGAGTTAATTGCTCGAGTTCGAGAAGCCGGCGCTCGGGTTAAATTGGTGGCTGATGGTGATTTAATGCCCGGCGTAGCGGTTTGTCTTCGCGGCTCCGGTGTTCATGCCGTTATGGGGATTGGGGCTGCTCCGGAGGGAGTAATTAGTGCCGCCGCTGTTAGTTGTCTTAAGGGTGAATTTTTGGGTCGTTTTTGGCCTAAAAATTCACAGGAGGAGAAGAAATTAATCCAAATGGGTGGTAACTTGGCTAAAATCTATAATCAAGCTGAATTAGCATCAGGAGAGAATTTGGTTTTCTGTGCTACCGGAATTACTGGTGGGGATTTACTTGAAGGAGTGCGATTTTTCGGCGGCGGTGCTAAAACTCAGACTTTAGTTTTAGCCAAGAAAACAGGTAAAGTTCGTTTTATTACCACCGTCCATGTTTTAGATAGAAATGAGATTGAATTTCGACTTTAATGAAAAACGCATTAAGAACTTATTATTCATTTTTATGGCGTTATAAGACTTATTTTCTACTTTTCTTTTTTTGTTTAATTTTAAATGCGATTGCGTGGAGTTTAAGCCCTTATTTTTACAAACTTTTTCTCGACAACTTTGCTTCTACTGATTTGTCGTTAGTGATCAAAATTTTAATCATTTTCGCCTTAGTTAGGATAATTGCCGTTTTAAGTGAGGTTGGAGCCGGTATCGCCGGCGACAAAATGTTAGTACCTGCTTCCCGTGATGCCCGACTGAAGTTTTTTCAGCGGATTAATGAATTGGATTTTGCTTATCATCTTTCTCAAAAAACTGGTTCTTTAATTAGTACAGTTAAACGGGGTGATGGTGCTTTTATTAATCTTCATTTTATGCTTCATTGGCAAGTTGGCAGTATTTTAATTAATTTTGTAGTGATGCTTTTCTTTTTAATCAGGTTGAATTTTTGGTTGCTGATTGCCGTTTTATTTGCTTTTATTCTAGGTTTGATAACGGCTCGGCAATTAATTCGGCAGAATACTCAAGCCAGAAGGGAGTTTATTCAGTCAGATGACCGGGTCATGGATGTTATTACTGATAATTTAATGAATTATGAAACAGTTAAATTGTTTGCCAAAGAAAAATGGGAATTATTCCGTTTGGGAGAAATTCATTACGATTGGATGAAAAAATTCCGCCGTTATAACTGGAGTTTTAGAAAAATTGATATAACTACCGGTATGATTAATAATCTCGGCCTTTTAATAGTCCTTGTTTTAGGTTTAATTCAGCTTCGCTCTCAAATTATTTCCCTGGGCGATTATATGATGGTGCTTGGTTTTATGACCAGCTTTTATCCGCGTTTTTTTGATCTTATTTACAGTGCTAGACATATTATTCAATCCGGAGTGGATATCGAAAAATATTTTCAAATTTTCGATGAACCAGTGTTAGTTCCCGATCCAATCAAACCGATTAAAAGAGATTTTATTATAGGCGAAATCGAGTTTAGGCGAGTTACTTTTACCTATCCCGATAATAAAAGACCAGCTCTGAAAGATTTTTCTCTTCATATTCACCCTGGCCAAGCAATTGCCTTGGTGGGAAAATCAGGGGTAGGAAAAACAACTTTAGGTCGATTAATTCTCCGTTTTTATGATGTTCAAAAAGGCCAAATTTTAATTGACGGTATCAATATTAAAAGGTTTAGCAAAGATCAATTACGGTCTTTTATTGGTGTTGTGCCTCAGGAGCCGATCTTGTTTAATGATACTATCGGTTACAATATTGCTTATGGCCGAGCTAAAGCTAGTCAGGAAGAAATTATAGCTGCGGCTAAAATGGCCAATCTAGACGAGTTTATTAATGGTCTTCCTCAGGGTTATGATACTTTAGTCGGAGAAAGAGGAGTGAAATTATCCGGCGGCCAAAGACAGCGTTTGGCTATTGCTAGGATGATTTTGAGCAATCCTAGCATTGTCATCTTTGATGAAGCTACTTCCCAGTTAGATACTGAATCGGAAAAGAAAATTCAATCAGCTTTTTGGCAAGCAGTCAAAAATAAAACAACGATTATCATTGCCCATCGGTTATCAACTGTGATTAATGCTGATAAAATTGTGGTTCTTCATCAGGGACAAATTGCTGAAATAGGTTCTCATCAGGAATTAATCCAAAAAACTAATAGTCTGTATTCTTACTTTTGGCATCTTCAGACCCAAAGTGAAATCTTGTAGACAGTCTGTTTCCATGTTAAAACCTAATATGAAATTTGTTTTCGTTTCTGGGGGGGTGGTTTCTGGATTAGGCAAGGGGATTACGACGGCTTCTTTAGCCTTTTTATTTAAATCCCGTGGTTATAAGGTGACTCCGGTTAAAGTTGATATGTATTTTAATGTTGACGCTGGAACTCTTCGTCCTCAGGAGCACGGTGAGGTTTTTGTAACCGAAGATGGCATGGAGTGTGATGAAGATATTGGTCACTATGAAAGGTTTCTAAATGAGAGTTTGCCAAAGGAAAATTACATTACCGCCGGTCAAATTTATACCGAAGTTATTAGAAAAGAGCGAGCTTTTGAGTATGGTGGGGAAACGGTGGATATGATTCCTCAGGTTACTGATGAAATTATTCGTCGTTTGAAATTAGCTGGTGAAGTTAATCATGCCGATATTGTTTTAGTTGAATATGGCGGTACCGTTGGTGAATATAAAAACGGTATTTTTTTTGAAGCCGCCCGGATTTTAAAATTCCAGCAGCCGAAAGATGTTCTTCATCTCCATGTAACCTATCTTCCTTTTTTGCCCCACATTGGTGAGTTAAAAAGTAAACCGGCTCAAACTTCGGTCCATGTTCTAAATAGTTTAGGAATTCAACCGGATATTTTAATTGCTCGTTCGGTTAAATTAATTGATCAGAAACGTTTGGAAAAGATTAGCTTATATTGTAATTTAGCTCCAGAAAGAATTTTTAGTAACCCCGATTTGGATTCGGTTTATAAATTACCTTTATTGTTTCACAGCCGCCAGCAACATTTGGCCTCAACTTGTTTGAAGTTGCTTAATTTACCCCTTCGGCGGCATCATCTTATTACTCAATGGGCAAAATTAATTAACTCTATTGATGCCCCGAAGAAGACAACACTAAAGATTGGATTAGTTGGCAAATATTTTAAAACTGGTGATTTTAAGTTGGCTGATTCATATATTTCGGTTATTGAGGCTTTAAAACATGCCGCTTGGCAGCTGGGTGTTGGTTTAGACATCCGTTGGCTTGATTGTGAAGACATTACTCAAAAAGAATTGGCTGAATTAGACGGAATTTTGGTTCCCCAAGGATGGGGTAAACGCGGTATTAACGGTAAAATCAAAGCGATTCGTTTTGCTCGTGAAAATAAAGTTCCTTTTCTTGGTCTCTGTTTTGGGATGCAAATGGCTGTAATTGAATTTGCCCGTCATGTGGCTGGTCTGAAAGAAGCTAATACCACCGAAGCTGATCCGTCAACGCCTCAGCCTGTAATACATATTATGCCTGACCAAAGGCGGTATTTAAAACAACATAAGTATGGCGGCACTATTCGCTTGGGAGCCTGGCCTTGTCGGATTAAGAAAGATTCTAAACTTTTTGAGATTTATCAGTCTGATTTGATTACCAACGAGCGTCACCGTCACCGCTATGAATTTAATATAAATTATCAAAAAAGGTTGGAAAAAGCTGGCATGGTTTTTTCGGGAATGTCACCCGACAATCGCTTAGTTGAAGCCATTGAATTGCCAGATCATCCGTTTTTTATTGGTACCCAGTTCCATCCCGAATACATTAGCCGGCCATTAAAGCCCCATCCAATTTTTTTGGCCTTTATCTCTGCCATTCTTCGTAAGTGATTTCTCTGAAGTTTGTTTCTTTGATTCTTTTATAACCTAATTTACTTAAAAGCTGCAAATGGTCTAAACCATGGATTGTTTCCCCATAAGGAATGTAAATAAAATTATTTTCTTCAGGCTGATTAGTTTTAATATCTTTAATAGCTAACTCCGGCCGATAATAGATGATTGGATCGGCAAAGCTGCCAATCATGTATATGGCCGTATTATCGGGTAAATTGGCACTAAGACTTTTCCAATCTTCACGATATTGGCGGGGATTAGCTATATAGGCTAGGCTAAAGATTAGAAAAAAAAGCAGGAAAACTATTTGAGTTTTTTGAAATAAAATCAGGAGAATAATTAAGGGAATAACTAAATATTGAAAACGAAAATATTGCATCATCGGCGCTTTAAAAGAAACCAATATCCCAATGATTATCGGAATAATTAGTAATTTTAACCAGAATTTATGTTTTAGGCCTGCCTTAAAAGCTGCTGCCCAAAAAAAGATGACAATTAATCCTTGCCAGATTTGAAAAGGAATTCTACCGGTAATTAATTTTATAGGAATAAGAGCTAAATTTTTCCAGTTAATTCTGCCTAAAGCAACTGACCAATTATTCACCTCCATTATGAGGGTTTGAGAGGTAGAATATTGTTTCCAAATAAGAGGAGAGAGAAGAAGCAGTCCTAACCATAATCCCCAATTCCAAAAATCAATAGTAATTAAAATAAAAGCCGAACCATAGAAGGTACTAAGGCTGAGAAAGCTCCATAAGTAAAATTCCCATCTAGATTTTTTAATTTTGGCGTAAATAGCAAGAGCAATTAACATAACTACTAGGGAATACATTCGGGCTTCTTGAGCGTAATAAATTAAAAGGGGATGGAAGGCGATTAGGGCCGCCCCCCACAGAGCAGCCCGACTTGCCCGACTCTGGTCAGGCCAGATTTTCCTAATAATTAAAAAAACAACATAGACCGTTATTAAGGAGAAGATAACCGACGGTAGTCTTAAAGCGATTTCACTATAACCGAATATATTAGTCCAGACTTTTAGAAAAAAATAATATAGAGGGGGATGAAAATCGGTAACGGAAAATTGCTTGAGAATATTGGCCAGCGTATAATGATGAACAGTATTGGCGGTAATAGCCTCATCTAACCACAGGCTTTGATTTAAACCAATGCTTTTTATGACCGCGCTGCTAGCTAAAATTAACCAGAGGAAAGCTTTCATAGTTATTTTTACCATAGTTTTGACCGATCTTATTGGTTTCGGTTTGATTATTCCGATTATACCGAAGTTAAGCCAAGATTTTAATATTATTGGTCCTAAATTAGGTTTGTTGCTGGCGGCTTATCCTTTGGCTCAATTTTTTGCCGCGCCTTATTTGGGTAGTTTATCCGATAAATATGGCCGCCGACCGGTTTTATTAATAAGTAAATTAGGAACTGTTATTGCTTATTTAATTTTTGCCTATGCTCAAGCCTATTGGTTGATTTTGTTATCTCGTTTTATCGATGGATTTACCGGCGGTAATTTACCCGTCGCTCGGGCTTATATGAGTGATATTACTACCGATCGGAATCGACCACGGGGGATGGCTCTAATTGGAGCGGCTTACGGTTTAGGTTTTATTATCGGGCCGGTGGTTGGCGGTTTTATGTTTGGTATCAGCGGCGGTAAAACTCTACCAGCTTTGACTGGCGCTAGTCTTTGTTTTCTATCCTTTATTTTTACCTGGCTTTTTTTAAAGGAATCACCCAGTCACCATTTGGTTTCAGCGCCAGTTTCTTTTAATCCAATTACCAATTATAAACAGGTAACAAATTTTCCGGCAGTTAAACGCATGATAACAATCCAATTTCTTTTTATGACCTGTCTTTATGCTCTTCAATCAGTTTTACCTATTTTTGCTGCTAATCGTTACCATCTTACCCCGCAGACCATTGGTTTTTTAATGGTTTATATTGGTCTGATCAATATTGTTATTCAGTTAATGATTGTTAAATTTAGTAGTCGGAATCTTTCTCGATCGGTTAAAATGGGCTTATTATTTACCGGCCTAGGTATTTTTTTAATTACTTTAGTTCCCAGTTATTGGTTTATTTTTCCCATGGCAATCGTAATTTCCTTAGGAATTGGTTTTTTGAATGCTTATTATCCCAGCCTTCTTTTAAGTATTAGTGGATCGATGATTAAAGGGGAGGTTACTGGTGTTTATGAAAGTATTACCAGTATTACTCAAGTAATTGGTCCAGCAATCGCCGGTAGTTTGGTAGTCCATTTTCCTTATTCGGTTTGTTATAGCACCGCTTTAATCATTACTTTATCTGCTTTTTTAATTGACTATCAATTTCACTCATGAATAATTTTGTGCCCCTAGCAGTTACCTTAAGACCCTTAACTTTGGCTGATTTTATTGGTCAAGAGCATTTAGTTGGGCCGGGCAAACCTCTTCGGTTAGTGATTGAAAATAAAGGCCTGTCTGCCGGCAGGCAAGGCCTGTTCTCGATGATTTTTTGGGGTCCACCCGGAGTAGGAAAAACTACTTTAGCCCGGATTATAGCTCACGAATCGGGAATGGAAATTTATGAATTATCGGCAGTTTCAGCCGGTAAAGACGAAATCAAGAAAATTGTTAAAAATAAAACTCCGCTCTACCCAAAGATTTTATTTTTGGACGAAATTCATCGTTTTAATAAAGCCCAACAAGATTATCTTCTTCCTTTTGTTGAAACCGGGGAGTTAATTTTAATCGGGGCCACTACTGAAAATCCCAGTTTTGAAATTATTCCACCGCTTTTGTCTCGTTGCCGGGTGTTTATTTTTAATGAGTTAAACGAAAAGGATCTTAATAAAATTATTGACCGGATAGAAAAAAAATTATTCGGAGATAAGGGAGATTTAATTGATAAACCGGCTCGTGATTGGCTGATCAATATGGCCAATGGTGACGCTCGTCAATTAATTACTATCGCTGAGAATACTTTTACTTTTTATCATCAGATTAATGTCCGAACTTTAATGGCGGCCCTACAAAATAAATTTCTTCGTTTTGATAAGAAAGGGGAGGAATATTACAATCTTATTTCAGCTTTTATCAAATCCATGCGGGCCGGAGATGTCGATGCTGCTTTGTATTATTTAGCCCGAATGGTTGATGCTGGTCAGGATCCTTTATATATTGCCAGAAGAATGGTTGTTTTTGCTTCAGAAGATGTAGCCTCTCCCACGGCTTTGATAGTGGCTAATGCAGTTTTTCAAGCCTGCCAGCAAATTGGCTATCCCGAATGTCAGGAAAACTTGGCGGCAGGAACCGTTTATTTATCATTGGCTAAAAAAGATAGAAGGGCTTACGATGCTTATATGAAGGCTTTGACCGATGTTAAACAATATGGTAATTTACCGATTCCTTTAAAGATTCGTAATCCAGTGACGAAATTAATGAAAGATCTTGGTTATGGCCGAGGGTATGAAAAATATGACAAAACCAGCTATCTGCCCGATAAACTCAAAGGTAAAAGGTATTTTAAATAATTTTTTAGCATTTTTTTAGATATAATCATGACATGTCCCGTCAGGTGTATACAGTGAAAATTGCTGGTCCGGCCGGGATGGGAGTCAAGTCAGCTGGGCAGATTTTAGCTGAAGTTTTGGTAAATTTGGGTTTTCATCTTTTTGATTACACTGAATATCCATCTTTAGTTAGGGGTGGTCATAATACCTATCAAATCTCTTTTTCGACCAGTCCGGTTTATTTTATCCACCGAACAGTGGATTTGTTTATTTCTCTTGCACCTAATCATTGGCAGATTCATCAGAATGAGCTAGCTGAAAATGCAGTGATTATTTCTCCCCCCGATTTTCCTCTTAACGATTTAGCTGGTAAGGTTGGTAATTTGGTAACGGCCAATACCGTTTGTCTCGGTGCTGCTGCCACTATTTTAGGTTTAAACCCAATGAGTTTTAAGGATATTATTAAGGCCCATTTCGGTAAATATGCGGAGATTAACTGGACAGCTTTCCAAATTGGTTTTGATTTTGCAGTTCGAAACTTTAATCAATCAAAAATTAAAGTTAAAATGCCTGATAAATCGGTTAAATTATCTCATAATTATAACGATGGTAATGAAGCGGCTGGTTGGGGTTTTCTTAAAGCCGGAGGTGATTTTTATACTGCTTATCCCATGACGCCAGCTTCGGGTATTCTTCATTTTTTAGCGGCCCACCAAGGAGATTATCATCTTCAGGTTGTTCATCCCGAAGATGAAATCGCCGCGATTAATTTAGCTGCCGGAGCGGCTTATGCCGGCGCTCGAGCGGCTACTGGTACCTCAGGCGGTGGTTTTGCTTTAATGACTGAAGCTGTCAGCCTTTTGGGCATGGCTGGAATTGGGGCGGTGGTTTATCTTATTTCCCGTCCTGGTCCGGCGACCGGTTTACCCACCTGGACCAGTCAAGGGGATTTGCTTTTCGCTATCCATGCCGGCCATGGTGAATTTCCTAAAATTGTTTTATCGCCTGGTTCCCAGCAGGAATCTTTTGAATTATCCCGTTTGGCAGTTAATTTGGCTGTAAAACATCAATTGCCGGTTATTTTTCTTTCTGATAAAATGTTAGGAGAATCGGCAGCTGATACCACCGATTTATCGGCAGAAAAGACTATTATGACTCCTTTACCTCGGATTCTGCCCGGGACTAAAGGTCAGGAATATTTGGTGAATAGTTATGAACATGATGATCAGGGTTTTTCTACTGAAGACGCTGAAGTGACTAAAAAAATGGTGGAAAAAAGATTGGCTAAAATCAAAAACGTTCTACCTGATTTACCTTCATCTACGACCCTTCGGTCGGTAAGCGGGTCCACCAAACTAATAATTACCTGGGGTTCGGTAACTGGAGCTGTTCGGGAAGCTGATTTGGAGGATTATGATATTTTGCCGATTAAAACCCTTTGGCCAATTGATCCGCAATTAGAAACTGTAATTAATTCCTATCAATCGGTAGTTGTAGTCGAGAACAATGCCAGTAGCCAATTAACTACCCTTTTAAAATCCCAATTTAATTTTAAGCCCGACCGAATCATAACTAAGTATGATGGTCGGCCGTTCTTTCCGGAGGAGATTTATGAACGTTGCAAATGATTATCGAACCGGAATAGTGCCAACCTGGTGTCCCGGCTGTCCTAATTTTTTAGTTTTTGCCCAGATTCAGCAAGTTTTAGCTGAAAAAAAGATTCAACCTTATCAATTGGTTTTTTGTTATGATATTGGTTGTAGCGGTAATTTAGCCGATTTCCTTAAATGCTTTGGCTTTCATACTCTTCATGGTCGGGCAGTGGCGGTGGCTAGCGGGATTAAAAGAGTTAAGCCGGATTTAACCGTCGCTGTTTATGGCGGTGACGGTGGTATTTATGGTGAGGGACTAAATCATACTTTGGCGGCGGCTCGGGCTAATATTGGGATCAAGGTTTTGGTGGCCAATAATTTTCTTTATAGTTTAACTACTGGTCAAACTTCACCAACAACTCCGTTTCAAGCTAAAACTAAATCGACACCACTTGGTAATCCTAATAAGCCAATTGATCCGGTTAAATTAATAAAAGCGGCTAATCCGGATGTTTGGGTAAAAACCGTTTCAGCTACCGATCCCGCGGCTTTAAAAACAGCCATTGGCGATTTATTTGATCAACCCGGTTTTGCCTTATTAGATATTAGTCAGAATTGTTTAGCCTTCGGTAAGCAACTATTGCCATAAATAGTGGAAATTCTTTTCTAGCTTGATTTTCCATTTTTTTTCGGTTTCCTTGACTATCTTTGTCTGAAATCCATTCCTCCAGCGTCTCAACACCGAAGCCATTTTCTTTTAGAGCCTGAAAATAATCGCTGAGACAATGATGGAAAGACCAGGTAAAATGGCCATTAATTTTGATCGGAATAGCTAAGGGTGAAAGATAACGATTGATGCGCCTGTATTCAATTTTATTACTGTTATCGATTTCCCAACTGCTTTGCCGGGGAATGCGAAAGCAGGGGTGATTAAGAACGATGAGTAATTTACCACCGGTTTTTAAAAGCTGGCTGGCATTTCTAATCACTCCCTGAAAATTTTTAATATTTTGCAGGGCTAGAATAATAACAACCCAGTCAAATTTGTCTTTAATTTTTAATTCTCGACTGACATCAGCTACTAAATACTGACTATTATGGTCAATTCTTTGAGCTTCGGCAATTAAATTTTTAGATAGATCGACACCGACATATTTTATTTTTTTCTTTAAATTTCTTTTTAAAACCCCGTTGCCGCAAGCCAAATCAATTACGGCTTCACCCCCTTTTAAATTCATTAATCGAACAACTTGGGGCATAATTACTCGTTGATGATAATAATGGCCTTTTTTACCTACAATTTTTTTATACCAAGGAGCTACTTGTTGCCAACTGGTTTTCATGAGTTTATTTTAACAGAGGTATAATATCACGTGGTAATAATTAAAAACCAAAAGGAAATTGGGGCAATCAGACAATCATGCCGATTGGCGGCAGAAACTCTTAAATGGGTGGGTTCTTTAATTAGACCAGGAATTTCTACGCTTTATCTTAATGATAACGCCCACCATTATTTAGTGGAGCATGGAGGGGTGCCGGCACCGCTTCATTATAACGGTTACCCTAAAAGTATTTGCACTTCGGTTAACGATGTGGTTTGTCATGGTATTCCTTCTGATAAAACCATCCTAAAAAACGGCGATATTATTAATATTGATATTACCGCTATTTTAGATGGTTATTATGGTGATGTTTCGGCTTCTTATCCGGTAGGTCAAATTAGTCCTGAAGCGGAGAAATTATTGAAAGTAGTGAAAGATGCTTTAGATAAATCAATTAAAACCTTAAAACCGGGTAAATACCTAAATGAATGTGTTGGCCAAGTTATTGAACCTTATGTAAAAAAGTTTGGTTTTAGTGTCGTTCGGGAGCTTGGCGGTCATGGTGTTGGCCTTCAGTTTCACGAAGAACCCTTTGTTTACCATTTCGATATTAAAAGAAAAGATATTTTGTTAGAGCCAGGGATGGTTTTCACTATTGAACCGATGGTTAATTGTTCTCGAGACTGGCGGATTGTTTTAAATTCAAAAGACCACTGGACGGTGACTACTCGTGACGGTTCTTTATCGGCCCAATTTGAACATACAATTTTAATCACCCCTACTGGCCATGAGGTTCTAACTGCCATATAATTGTTTTATGGTTATTCTTGACGGTAAGACAGTTTCACGGGAAATTTTAACTGATTTAAAAGATACCATCAGAAAAAATAAATTAAAGCCGGTTTTAGATATGATTTTGGTGGGGGATAATCCAGCTTCAATTAAATATACTTCCTTAAAACAGGCTACCGGTTTGTCTATCGGTATTGGTGGTACTATCCATCATTTAGCTGAAAATACCAGTGAATCGGCTGTAATAGATCTGATTAAAAAGTTGAATCATAATCCTCAAGTTACCGCGGTAATGGTTCAACTGCCTCTACCCAAGGGTTTCAATACCGAAAAGATTATTAACACTATAGATCCGACTAAGGACGCCGACGGTCTGACGGCCGTTAATCTTGGCCGCCTTTTTCAAAAAGACAAGACAGTTTTGGTTTCAGCTACCCCCTTGGGAATTATTACCCTTTTGGATAGATATAAAGTTAATCTTTGCGGTAAATATGCGGTAATTATTAATCGTAGTCCTTTTATTGGGCTAGCCTTAATGGCTCTTTTTCTTAATCGGGATGCTACTGTCAGCCTTTGTCATTCTCAAACCTCTAACGTTAGAAAATTAAGCCGACAGGCAGATATTATTATTTCCGGCACTGGTCAATCAGGTTACTTGACTGCGGATTATATTAGAAAAGGAGCGGTGGTAATTGATGTGGGCATGGAGGTTGATTTTGCTAAAGTTAAGGATAAATGTAGTTTTATTACCCCTCCCACTGGCGGCGTCGGCCCGATGACGGTAGCCTCTTTGCTAGCAAACACGGTGAAAATTGCTTTGAAATCCTCCCATTTCGATTCGCCTAATAACCGCCTTTGATCTGTCTGTTGATTTCTTTGTCCTATTATAATACTAATATCACTAATGAATAAAGAAATACAGAAAGAAATACAGGAAATGGCCGCCGCGGCAGCGGTCACAACAGTAGAAACAAGACAATGGGCATCAGAGGTGCTTCAATTAGAGAACGACGCTTGGCGAAATGTCTTAGGGAGAAATGTCGATATTGCTCCTCTGCCTTCAATAGTTACACCTGAAGTTAAAAGGAATTTGGAGCACTTGGGGCTTGGGTTGCGTTTTATTCCCAAAATGGATATTGGAACACTTGATATCTTGAAGAAGAAAGGCACAGTAGGATACCTTGATGAACTTCAGTCACTTTACCCAGGTTGGAAGCGATACGAGTCGTTGAGTAATACAGAACGAAGATATCATTCGGTTGGCAGAAATCTTAATGAGTGGTATTGGAATAAGGTAGAATGTGGACATATTGATTTTCCTCGGCTTCCAGGTGTCTGGGTAGCTGTTGAAACCATGCCTAAGCCTTCTTGCGGAGATAAGTATGAAAAGACAGCTATCACCGATAGATTGAGGCTTCCTGATCGATTTGGTGTTGCCTGGAATAATGCTCAAACTGCCATTCAAAGGGCAAAAAGGCCAATTCTTTTAGAATCTGGACTTCCAGGCAGCCTGGATGTAAGAATGCTTGAGGCTTTAGAGTGGAATTTATTGGCTAACCGTGAGGGATGGGGAGCAACCAACACCTACGAGTGGACAAATACAAAATATCGTAAATATTGTTGGTGGGGTGACTTTTACCGTGTCTTTATTGGTTGCTCTACATGCGGTGGTGCTGCTCGCGCCGGCTGTTTTAGTCGTGACTGCCCGGTTGATGTTATCGGGTTTCGTCTCGCCGTAATTCTTGATTCCCGATCGCTTAAAACTTGAATTCAGGCATTTCCCATAATACTTGATAAACGGTAGCCTCTTTGCTAGCGAACACGGTGAAAATTGCTTTGAAATCCCTCTCTACCTAAACATAACATTTTATATTCATGTCGTGGGAAACAGGCATACCTGTTCTCTATGAGTTATTTCAAATATTTGGAATTAAAAATAAATTTGGGTTAAAATAAACTAATGAGAATTCAGCTTTATGATCGAGGCAGTCCCCATGGTAAAAAAATGTTTGCCGATATCCAAAATATCTGTCGGCGGCTTCAAATTGACGACGATCCTGAATATATTCAGGAGATGACTAGACCTTATTCTATGGGAATTCAGGGCAAAACTATTTTGATGATTAACGGCGGCGCCGTTCTAGTTGATGAATTTCTCTCCGAAAAAGAACTGGAAGCAATTATTATGGATTTTATGGAATAGAAAATAATTTTTTCGCATTCCCATCGATAATTTTTTCCGTTTCTTCAAAACTCATTTGCCATATCTCTGCTACTTTTTGGTAAACATATTTAACATAGGCTGGTTTGTTTTCCTCGCCTCGATGGGGAACCGGCGCCAGCCAAGGGCAATCCGTTTCCAGAATTAACTTATCCTTGGGAATATTTAACACCACTTGCTCCAGTCCGATTTCGTAAGTTAGGTTGCCGTCGATGCCAAAATACCAATTATCTCCCAAGGCCAAAATATTTTTAATCCGCTTCCTGCCGCCGGCATAGCAGTGAAAAACGCCCCTTAAACTGGAATAATTTTTTAAAATTTCAATTGTTTCATCAACCGCCTTTCGGGCGTGAATAATTAGCGGTAGATTATATTTTTTAGCCAGTTCTATTTGCGTTTTAAAAAGTTTGATTTGGCTTGGGTTAATACCGTTAGCATAATCCAAACCACATTCGCCGATAGCTTTGGCTTTTTTGATCAAATCATCGATTTTCTCAAAGGGAGACATTGGATGAATTCCCACTGCCGGAATCAAAAAATCATATTTTTGGGCCAATTCCAAGTTTCTAAAACTTTCTTTTCGGCTGGCCGCCGCCAAAATAATCCATTTCACCTTTCCCCGTGTTTCCGGCAGAATTTTAGCCAAATGGGCGTGGGTATCAATCATCTTTTCATTTTAGCATGTCTGAAATTTTCCAGAATTTATCGGCTGTAGTGCAATTAACAATGAAATTTGGCTAAAATTAAGGAATTAAATTCGCGGAAATAAAATAGATTTGTCTTCAGCTAAACCCGGCATGACCGGTAATAGGTGGAAAATAGCCCTCTGAATATTATCAACACATTCCTCTAAAACTTTAATTCTTATTGGATTGGTAGTTTCTAATTTCCATGGGGTCTGTTTATTAAGTAAAATATTGCTTTTATCAATCCATTTATCAAAAACTAATTGAATAGCTTCATTAAATTTAAATTCAGTCATTAATTTTAAATATTCATCATCAAATTTTATTTGATCATTTAGAGGAATAGATTGAAAATTATCGACTAATTTTTTGACTCTCGAGATTAAATTGCCTAGATTATTGGCTAAATCGGCGTTATATTTTTCTTTAAATTTTTCAAGGCCAACATCAATATCATTTTCGCCTGGGAATGATCGGGCGATTAAATATCGGGTTCCATCAATTCCAAAAAGACGGACTAATTGATCCGGAGAAATTACGTTTCCCAAGCTTTTACTCATTTTATTGCCATCGATAGTGTAAAAACTATGGACAAAGGTTTTTTGGGGCAGTTTAATTCCAGCCGACATTAACATCGCCTGCCAAATAACTGTGTGGAACCAGAGGATCTCTTTGCCAAGAAGGTGCCAGTTAGCCGGCCAAAATTCCTTTTTGCCGGCTAAAAATCTGGTGGCGCTGTAATAATTAATCAAAGCATCAATCCAGACATAGATGGTCTGAGTTTTGTCCCATGGAGTAGTGATACCCCATTTAACTTTTTCCCGAGAGATTGAAATATCTTTGACCCCGGCTTTTAATTTGGCTATTACTTCGCTTCTTTTTCCCGGCGGGAAAATGTAATTAGTTTGATCATTTTCGATCAATTCTAAGATTTTAGGGGTATATAAGGACAGTTTAAAAAACCAGTTTTTTTCTGATTTCCAAACTGTTTTTTCAGCTGGATGAAGAGGACAATGGTGATCGACCAAATCTGATTCGGCTAAAAAATTTTCACAGCCAGTACAATAATAACCTTCGTATTGTCCGGGGTAAATATCACCATTATTGTAGATTTTTTGAAGAACCTCAGTAGCTATTTGTTCATGTCTCCGATCGGTAGTTCTGATAAAGAAGTCAAAACTAATTTTGAGTTGTTTCCAAACGTTTTCGAAAATAGGAGCAATTTGATCGCAGTATTCCTGAGGAGTTAAATTATTTTTTGCTGCTGCTTCGGCTACTTTTTGTCCATGTTCATCGGTGCCAGTAAGAAAAAAAACAGATTCACCTAACTGTCGGTGTAATCTGGCTAAAATATCTGCGGCCACTGTGGTACAGGTATGGCCAATATGGGGAAGATCGTTAACATAATAAATAGGGGTGGTGATAAAAAACCGGTTCACTGGCTTATTTTACTACTTTTTTCTTCGTCTTTTTTGTTGCCGCTGGAGTTTTAATTTTAATTTGACGAGCATACTTGGATTTAAGCCGCTTAACTTTATTGTGATGAAAAATATTTTTTTGCCCTAATTTATCAATAAAAGAAATTAGTTCATTTAAGGTTGTTTGATTTGGCTTATCCTTAAACTTTTTTACTGCTTCTTTAAACTTATTTTTCCAACCGATATTAATTTTTTGATTTTTAATTGATTTTCGCCATGATTTTTTGGCGGAGCGTGATATTGGCATAGGAGATATTCTAAACGATCGTATATAATAAATCAATGCGATGGCAAGACCAGCTGTCTAAACTTTTTCGAACTAAGCAAAGTTCAATTATGGCCGCCAGTCTTGTTTTGGCGGCAACCTTTGTTATTTCCGCTATTTTGGGTTTTTTACGAACCAGAATTCTTTACGACCATTTTTTTCAAACTAGTATTTTGGAATTAGATGCCTTTAATGCTGCCTTTCGTTTACCGGATTTAATTTTTAAACTTTTGGTTACCGGAGCAATTTCTGCCTCATTTATCCCTGTTTATACAAGTTATCTTTATAAAAATAAGGCTTTGGCTGATAAAGTTGCTTCCAGTACCATTAATCTTCTGTTTTTGGCCTTTATGGTTATTTCTTTGATCGTTTTTATTTTAGCCAATCCTTTTAGTCGATTAATTGCTCGGGGTTTTTCTCCTTACCAAATCTCGGTTATGGCTTCATTAACCCGGATTTTACTTTTAGCCCAAATATTTTTTCTTTTCAGTAATTTTTTAACTAGTATTTTACAGATTAATCAGTTTTTTTTAGTACCGGCTCTAAGCCCAATTGTCTATAACTTAGTGATTATTTCGAGTATTTATCTTTTAGGGCCGAAATGGGGAATTTATGGTGTTGCTTGGGGGACAGTAGCAGCTGCCTGTTTACATTTATTAATTCAAATCCCTACCTTGCGGCGGCAGGGTTTTCATTATCAATTGATTTTTAATTACCATTTGACAGGGGTAAAAGAGGTAATTCACTTAATGATTCCTCAAACTTTTTCCATTGGCGTTTCCGAAATTGAAAGTACGGTTATTTTGAGTTTTGCTTCTTTATTGACAGCCGGATCTGTTTCTCTTTTAAATTTGGCATTACAGCTTATGTATTTACCCTCACGAATTCTTTCAACTACTGTCGGTCAAGCTTCCTTGCCGATTTTATCGAGAAAAGTAGCCGAGAAAAATTTTGGTCGTTTCAGAGAAATCGTTTTTAAGACAGTGATACAGAGTTTATTTTTGGCTTTACCGATAGCAGTAATTGTTTTGGTTTTAAGATTAGATTTAGTTCGGCTCATCTTTGGCTCTAAAAAATTTCCTTGGGAGGCAACTAAAGTAACGGCGGCAACTCTTGGATTTTTAACACCGGCTATTGTCTGTCAAGCTCTTATTCAAATCATTATTAGAGCTTTTTATGCCCTACATAATACTAAAATTCCATTAATTTCCGCTATTATTTCTTTAATAGTTTGTATTGTTTCTAGTTTTATTTTTATTAATTCAACCTCTCTTGGAATTGCCGGCTTAGCTTTGGGAATTTCTTTGGGTGATATCAGCCAATCCCTTAGTTTGGTAGTTTGTTTTGCCCTCAAAGTCAAAGGTTTTGACTGGAAAGAGATTTTAAATCGTTTCCTTTTAATTATTTTTTCTTCCTTGATTGGTGGCCTTTGCTGTTGGGGTTCAATGCGTTTATTAGATGGTTATCTTTTTGATACCAGTAGGGTCATTGGAGTAGCCTGTGTTTTTATTTTCTCTTCATTAATTGGTTTAGCAAGTTATTTTTTAACTGCTTTTGGACTTCACCTGGAAGAAGTCGCTGATTATAAACAATATTTACTCCGTTTGAAACATTTTATTTATCGGCGATAGTTGTATATACTGTATTTAAAGTAATTAAAATTTATGGCTTCTAAAAAAAAGGAAATTTCTCTGATACGGTCGGCTGATCGGCCAACATCGTTATCAGAGAAGGTGATCTACTGGGTGAGCAATGTGTTGCGCTATATTATGGTGTTTACCGAGCTAATTATTATTATTGCTTTTCTCTCTCGTTTTAAGCTCGATCAAGAACATACCGATTTATCTGAGAGCCTACGGAATAAAAGATACATTTTGGAAACAACGTCTAATTTTGAAAAAGAATATAGTCAACTTCAACAGAAACTAAAGTTAATTAAGACTCTTTATGACAGTCAACCGGATTATTACGCAAAACTTTCATCTATAATTCAAAATACTCCAGCTGATATTGTTTACAATACTTTGAGTGTTAACAATAAAGACAACAAAATATCTTTTAATTTGTCAGTTTATGCTTACCAGGAAGAAGCTGTTATCGATTTTATTAATCAGTTAAGCCTTAACCCTCAGATTAAGTCAATTAATATCAGTAGTATCGAGAAAAAAGCCCGGGAGAATAAATATAATATTAGTTTAAATTTAGGTCTATGAGCAATAGTTTTTTACCTCGCCTAAAAACCGAAAAGCTACTTGAATTTGTAGCGAAAGAAGGGGAAAATAATCAGTCTCGCCGTTTTATCGAAATCGGTTTTACTTTAATAGTAATTGCTGGATTTGCCTTCTTTGCTTTGAAACCAACCTTTGCTACTATTTCCGATTTGATGGGTAAAATCAAATCAAAAAGGATTTTGGTAACTGAAATGAGTAAAAAAATTGGAAATATTATTAAAGCTCAAGATAATTTTGCCAATATTCAGAACGAATATCCGATTATTGAATCGTGTCTTCCTTCCCGGCCAGCCGTTTTTCAGGCAACTACCCAAGTTCGGAAATCAGGGGAAAAATTTTCGGTTAGTTTTGACAGAATTACCTTTACTTTTGAAGAGGGCAATAGTTACCATCTCAATGTTAATACTAAAGGAGATTTTATTGCCTTTTTACAAACCCTTGGTCAGTTAAATCGAACTCGTCGTCCTTTTACTATTAATAGTTTTTCTTTTTCTCTTCCTAAAATGCAGTCGGCAGCGGCTACTTCTTCGGCAGATCTAGTTAATTTTAACCTTAATACTGAGTATTACTACTCAGAAAAAACCAATGAAAGCAAGCAGTAAGATATCGAAATATTTTCTAACGGTTGCAGTTCTTATTTTAATTATCGTCTGTCTGGCTATTTATAGCATAAGTTTAAATAAATATTTAAAACCAATTAATGAAGCTAAAGAAAATGAATTGATTAAACCTTTTGATCCTCAATTAGATATGGACACTATTAAAGAAATTATGAGTCGAGAAGACTTGTCTGATTGATGAAAAAGGAAAAAACTATACCTACACTTGTTGGTTTAGCTATTTTGGCTGTGAGTTTAATAGTCGGGTTACTTTTAACGAATGATACAAGAATATTCTCCTCACGGGCCAGTAGTGATTGTTCTCCAAAAGATTTGAAAATAACTAATATTAGCCACTATTCAGCGACTGTTTCCTTAACCACTAACACAGAATGTTCGGTTAATTTAAGCCTCAATGGCAGGATTATGGCCGATACTTTAATTCAACCGGACAAGACTCATTATTTTGAACTGACTAATCTTAATCCCAATACCGATTATACTTTTGATGTTATTAGCGGTGGAAAATCGTATAAAAGTGATAATTATAAAATTAAAACAGCTGTAAAACCCCAATCAACTACACCTACTTCCCGGTTGGCTTGGGGAAAAGTTTTTTATCAGGATTTAAGACCAGCCGCGAACAGTATAGTTTATCTTTCTATTCCTTCAGCAGCTCCGCTCTCGGGTTTAGTAACTAATAATGGCTATTGGTATATTTCTTTAGCTACTAGTTTTAATAAGAATTTAACTGATTGGTTTAAATTAGTAGATGGTGTTGATGAAACTATAGAAGTATTAGCACCGGATTTATCCCGGACAATAGTTAGTGGTAATACCTCTAAAAATAACCCTGTCCCCGATATTATTATTGGGCAAAATGTTGGTCTTGGCGGTAGTTTTGAACAAGTTACCCAGGTACCATTACAGAAGTCGTTGTCTGTCATTAGCCCTAAAGAAGCCGAAATTATTACCGTTAGACGTCCCGATATTTTTGGTAATGCCGCCAGTCACGCCATAGTGGTGGTTAATCTTGGTGATATCAAGGATTCAGTCCAGGCGGGAAGTGATGGCAGTTGGCATTGGTATCCCCAGGTCGATCTTCCTCCGGGGTCAAATCAATTAAAAGTTGTTGCAGGTGAGGAAACTGTTGTTCGCAACTTTATTATTTCTGTCGATTCTGGCTCGTTGGCTTTTACGGCTTCAGAATCAGCCCGATTGATTTCGCCAACTTCTACACCCATTCCATCTACTATTACCTCTGTTTTTACCCCAACCCCTACTCAAATTGCTACTCCTACCGTTACTCCTTCAACTTCCCCTCGTCCCACTTCTACCCCGGCTGTTAGAACTGCTAAACCAGCAACAGATGGTGGTGTACCGGCAACAGGTGTCATTTTACCAACGATTGGTAGTTTATTAGGGGCTTTAACTTTAATTGGAATTGCTTTAGTTCTTCGACTTTGATATTCGCTATAATCTAAAGTATGAAAATAAGGAGCTTGATTGAAGCACTTCGGCCGACTCAATGGATAAAAAATTTAAGCATTTTTGCCGCCTCAATTTTAAATGGCCAGTTTCTTAATCCATTTATTTTTACTGAATCATTATTGGGTTTTATTGCCTTTTGTTTATTATCATCCTCCTCTTATTTAATTAATGATTTAGTTGATATAGAGAAAGATAAGCTCCATCCTTTTAAAAAGGAAAGACCAATCGCTCGGGGAGATGTCACCCCTGGTGAGGCTCTAACGGTTTCATTATTATTTTTAATTGGAGGTTTATTAATTGCCCGTGGAGTTAACCAAGCCTTTTTTATTGTTTGTTTTCTTTTTATTATCCTTCAGTATAGTTATTCATTTTTCTTAAAGAAAAAGGCCATTATCGATATTGTCGGTATTGCTCTCTTTTTTATTATTCGAACTTATGCTGGCGAAGTTGCTTCCGGCTATCATTTACCGGTTTGGATTATGCTGACAGTTATTTTTCTGGCTTTGTTTATAGCTGCCGGTAAACGTTATTCTGAAATTTGCGGCTCTGGCTCTAAAACCCGCTGGTCTCTGGAAGGTTACGGTAAAAATTTACTCGATTTTTATATTACAATGTTTGGTGTTTGTACCCTGATTTGTTATGCTCTTTTTACTTTTTTTGCCGAACCGATTAGTTTTAACGGAACTCTCCATTTTTATCTCCAAAATCATTTCCCCCAATTGATTGATCGTAAATGGTATATGGTTACTTTACTGCCGGTTATTTTTGGTCTAATGCGTTATGGACAAATTATTTTTGAGATGCAGGAAGGTGAACGTCCGGAAAGAGTAGTTGCTACCGATATCCCCTTACTTTTGGCAATTATTGTCTGGGGCTTGATGATGATTACTATTGTTTATGTTTTTTAATAAAAAAAAATTAACAATAGGATTTGTTATTGGTTGTCTTTTATTCAGCCGTTTCGTTAAGATAAACTGGGGCGATGGTTTTTTCTTTCATCCTGATGAAAATAACATGGCGCGGGCCATAACTAATTTGTCTAACACTAATCTCGACCCCCATTTTTATGCTTATGGTCAATTTCCTCTTTATTTGGTTTATTTTATTTTTAGAGGAGTAACTTTAAAATCACCTTCATTTGCTCAAGCTGTTTTAGGTTTGAGACTGACCTCAGCAGTTTTTTCTTGCCTAACTATTTATTGTTTTTATCTGCTTTCTAAGGAAGTTTTTCGGTGTTTTAATGATCAAATAATTTTTTTACTTTTTTTGATTTTTAGCCCGGGACTAATTCAGATAGCCCATTTTGGTACAACCGAATCGATTTTAGTTTTTGTTTTTGTCTTCGATATTTATTTGGCTTTTCTTTTAAAAAGAAAATATCAATTTAAATATCTTATTTGGGCGGGGATAATTACCGGTGTAGGAGTAGCGACTAAGATTACCGCCTTGGTTTTTACTTTACCTATAATCATAGCCCTTAAATTTAGTTTATTGCCAACTGTTTATTATTTATTAATCACTTTAATGACTGGTATTGGTTTATCTCCTTACTCATTAATCAATTTCCCTGATTTTCTTTCTTCGATGCGTTATGAAACTGGTGTAGCTCGGGGAGCAACCAAGGTTTTTTATACCAATCAATTTTTATCAACTAAACCATATTGGTTTCAGATAAAAAATATTTTTCCTTATGTGGTTGGTTTACCTGTTTTTATCTTTTCCTGTTTAGGTTTAATTAAGATAAGACATCATAGAAATTTCAAAACAATTTTTTCCTTTTTTTTATTGCCTAGTTTAATTTATTTTCTTTATTTTGGTCAGCTTTATGTAAAATGGACCCGGTTCATGGCGCCTATTTTTGTTGTTTTCCCGCTTTTAGCGGCTTATTGGATAAGCCAATTAAAATCAAAATCTTTCAAATCAATTATGATCATTTTGGCTATTTTACCCGGTATTATTTTTTTGAATTTATATTTAAGGCCCGATATTCGTCTGTCTGCCTCTCAGTGGATGGATGAAAATTTGAATGATGGATCGGTAATTTTATCCGAAGCTGGCAATATAGTTGATCTGCCTCTGAATACCAGCCGCTCTTTTATGGTCAGAAATTTCGATTTTTATAATTTGGAAAATTCACCAGATAAATTAGCCGATCTTTATCAATATGTGGAACGGGCAAATTACATTTTAGTTCCTTCCCGTCGGGTTTTTAAAAATCAAACTGGCTCCCGATTTCCATCTAGTAGCCAGTATTACCAAGATCTTTTTTCCGGCCAACTAGGTTTTAGTTTGGTCAAGACGTTTCAGACCCCTAATTACTTTATTCTCGATCCTGAAAATGCTGAGGAAACCTGGACCGTTTTTGATCAGCCCAAAATAAGGTTATATGCCAGGCGATGAAGAAATATTATATTTATATTATTTTAATAATTGCCTTTTTATTAAGAATCGTTGGTTTGAATTGGGATGATTACGGTCATCTTCATCCGGATGAGAGATTTCTCACTATGGTAGAGACCTCTATTCAGTTGCCTAAAAGTGTTAGAGAATATTTTGATACCCAAATATCTCCGTTGAATCCGTACAATAAGGGTAATAGTTTTTTTGTTTATGGAACTTTTCCTGTTTTTTTAACTAAGATAATTGGACAATTAACTGGCTTAACCGGTTATAATCAAATCCATTTTGTTGGCCGCGTCCTATCAGCCCTTTTTGACACCTTGATTGTTTATTTTCTTTATCTACTTACTAAGAAAAAATTCCTCTTACCTTCACTAATATATGCCTTTTTAGTTTTACCCATTCAATTATCCCATTTTTTTACAGTCGATACTTTTGCCGTTGCTTTAATAGTAATTTGTTTTTGGGCTTTATTATCGGATCGAGTAATTCTTTCGGCTCTATTTTTTGGTTTAGCTTTAGCTTCAAAGATTTCCTTAATTCCTTTTTTTCTAATTTTTATTTTATTTTGGTTAATTAAATATTTTAAAACTCAAAAAAGTAGGATTATTTCTAATTGTCTTATTTTTATTTTTTTTAGTTTTCTTATTTTTCGTTTATGTCAGCCCTATGCCTTTATTGGTTTTTGTCGGGTTAACCCGCAATTTATTAAAAATCTAAAGGAGTTAAGTTTAATGTCTCGGGATAATTCCTACTTTCCGCCTTCGGTTCAATGGTATAGTAAAACTCGTCTATTATTTCCCTTGCAAAATGTTGTTCTTTGGGGTGTTGGCATACCCTTTAGTTTATTGTTTTTATATTTATTGTTTAAAAACCGGAAGAAAGTTCGCTATTTCCCTTTGGAAATAAGGCTTTCTTTATTCTGGATCATTTTTTTATTTGCTTATCAAGGGGGGCAGTTTGTTCACCCAATGCGTTATTTCCTTCCAATTTACCCATTTATTGCTTTAGTAATGGGTTATTTAATTAGTCAGGATAAAAAAAGTTTTTTTCATTTTAAGTGGGTTTTTGCTTTAAATTTTATCTGGGTTATATCTTTTTTATCGATTTATCTCCGCCCCAATACCCGGGTCGAGGCTTCTGATTGGATTTATCAAAATATAGCGGTGGGGACTACTTTGGCTAATGAAGCTTGGGATGATCCGTTGCCACTTAATCGGCCCCAGCAATCAGCAGCAGTTTACTCAGGTTTAATATTGGATCTTTATGATGAAGATAATGACTTAAAATGGGCCAAAATTAAGACTAAGCTAGATCAAGCTGATTATCTAATTATGTCATCTAACCGTCTTTGGGGTTCAATTCCTAAAGTGGCCGAACATTATCCTGTAACAGCTCAATATTATCGAGATATTTTTAATCAGCAGACTTCTTGGCAACCGGTAGTAAAATTTGTTTCCTACCCAGGCTTAAGTTGGCCGCTAATGAAATCATGTCTGTATCTTGGTCCGTCTGATTACCCTGGCAATTTTAACTCTTGGTATGAAGTCGATAAGAATTGTCTTCATCCTGGTATTTATTTCCGGGACGATATCGCCGACGAATCTTTTACTGTCTATGATCATGCCCAAGTAATTATTTTTACTCGTTGATCCAAACCCCGGTAAAAATCGGTTCATTATATTCAGATAAGAAAGTTTCTACTCGACTAATTTTTTGGTATTGGATTAACTGAGTCTGACCTGGTGGAAGAACAATAAAAGCCTTACCTTTAATCTGATTGTTATTAACTTGGTTAACATCATTAACAAATTGAGTATCTTTTCTGATTTTTATGGCCCATCGAATTCCCGGCGGCTCCGGTTGTCCCCAGTCACCCCAACCACCTCCAACCATAAAGACTTGTCTATCACCTTCTATTTGGTCGATTTTATTAGCAATATAACGATTGAAGGAAACATTGTGGTTCGGAAGTTTATCTCGATAAATAACGAAATAATTATAAGCGTTAATTCCGGTAATAAGGCAGAGAAGCAAAGATAAAATAATTTTAAATGACCATAATTGTTCTAATCCTAAAGCGATAAACAGATAAACGAAAACGGTTAAAGGAAGAGAGCGGGTGAAAGAAGGAACATCTATTGGGAAATTAAGAACCATAATCGATGGTAGTTGTAGGAGAAGGAAGGGAATAATAACGATAAGACAATTTTTTCGATATTGACCTTTAATTAACCATAGGCCTAGCCCGATTATAAAGAAGACTCCACTGAGATAATCTAAGGCCGGTTGGTAAGGAGGATTGACTCTAAAAACAACATCTCCTTTAACATGATACATTAAAACTTGATTTTTAATGTTTAACCCCAAAATTTTTAACCAATCTGACCTCAAAGTTCCGTCGGATTGAAACATCATTGGATTAATATGGGCGGTATACTGAGCTTTGTTTTGTCGATAATCATTAACCATGGGTAGAAATAATAAACCGGCTAGTAATAAGGCAGCTAAATTTTGCCGTAAGTATTTTCTATTTTTTATCTGAAAGAGAGCTAAGACTCCTACCGAAATAATAACGAATCTAAAGGCCGGATATGAGTAAAGGCCGATACCGGTAATTAATCCCCAGCCAATGAAATATTGTAATTTACCTGTTTTTTGGGCTTTTAAAAAAAGGTAAAGTAACCAAGCAGTTAGCATTGGAGTTAAGATATTTCTGAAACCAATTCGACTAAAAATTATTGGCCATTTAGAAACTGCTACTAAGAAAGCGGCTATCAAGGCTACTCTTTCATTGGTTAATTCTTTAACGAAGTAATATTCGGCTAAAATTGCTAAAACCCCAATACTGGCTGTAATTGTTTTGAGGGTTAGATAATTATTGCCAAAGATTTTGGCAAAAGGGGCTGTCAAATAGAAAAGCAATCCCTCTCTGGCATCAAAACCATAAATAATTTTATAGTTGCCTTTGATAATATCAGCAATATGGTTTAAGTTTTCCGAAATATCACCAAAAATATCTGCTGGTAGATAGTCGAGCTGATAAAATCTAAAAAAAATTCCAATTAATAAAATACCTGCTACGATACAATTCGTCTTTATTTTTCTATTTGACATATTAGATTAACACTCGACGAATAATTTTGATTGTCTCGGTTCATTTTGTCAAAGATATTAACCAATTTGAGAATAGTTTTGCTTAAATAATTAGGCTTTCTTGTGAAATTAAATCGATTTAAGTTATTTGCCATTCCCTTTTCCACTAAGTGTTTACCAAGGCCGTAGAACCAAAAACTGGCTGCCGGTAAACAATAATGGGTAGTTGACCATTTTTTAATTATTTTAAAACCTGCTCCTGTTATTTTCTCTACCAATTGTTGATCGGTATAAAGTCTTTGATGGTCAGCCCAAATACCGCCTAAATACCAATTAGTGGCTTTGATATGTTTTTTAAATAATCTTTCTAGCGACCAATTTAATGGGTCCCAATAAATTGGGTAATTGGCGTTGGGGACAGTAATAATTGCTTTTCCTTTTGGTTTTAAAACTCGGTACATTTCTTTCAAAGCTTTTTGATCATTATCAATATGCTCTAAAATTTCAGTAGCAATAATCCAGTCAAAAGAATTATCAGCTAAAGGTAAAGTTTTAGCATCGGCCTGAAAAACATTAACATTTTTAATATTATGTTTTACTTGGTGAATATAAAGAGGATTAATGTCAATACCGGTAATAACTGCTGTTGGGTAAAGATCTCGTAAGATCTTTAAATAAAATCCCCGACCACAGCCGATTTCCAAAACCGACATTTTGCCTTTGATATCAAGGTTATTGAGAATTATTTTAGCCCGTCGTCTAAAAGCTGAATCAATTTCATTATCTAAATAATTTTTCGTAATGATCGATTGTCTTTTGATAATCGAATTGCTGTAAGGCATTTTTACCTAACTTATGGTAGTATTGTTTACCATTCTTTAAAACTTTAACTATTTTTTCTGCTAATTGTTGGCTATTGTTTTTTTCAAATAATTCTCCCATTTTAGTTTTTAAAATAGGCACTCTCATTCCCGGTAGATTAGTAGCGACGCAGGGAGTGCCACAGATCATAGCTTCAATTTGGACCCAGCCAAATGATTCTAAAGAGTCGTTAGATGGTAGAACCAAAAGATCAATTGAGTGATAAAAATCAGCTAATTTTTCCCTGTCAATACCGCCCAAAAAAATAAAATTATTTTTTAAGCGACGATAATATTTTTCCTTTAGATAGTCATAATATTTTTCTCCGATTATTTCCATTGGTCCAGCTAGCTTGATTAAATAATTGGCTGAACCGATTTTTTGATCTAAATAATCACAGCTTTCGATCAAAGTTTCCAGTCCTTTTTGTTTAGCAATTCGACCGCAGAAACCGACTATATATTTGTTTTTTATTTGTTTTTTATCCTTACTTGGTTCAAATTTAACTGGTGGATAGATACTTTTTACCTTTTTAAGAAAGTGCTTAAGGAAGTATGAATGACGAGCGTAATCGTCGGTGTAGGGAACGAGGTAGTCGGTGCTCAGAGCGGCTAAGCAGTGACAAATAAAAACACCGCTATCAATTATTTTATTTTTAATTCCTGGCCAAAAACTTAGGTCAGTATGGTGGATAAGAATAACCTTTTTCCGCCAGATTTTAGCCCACCAGCTGATCCAAAATGCTTCTGCCTGAGGAAGATTACCAATAATAATGTCATTGTTTTTGCTTTCTTTGACAGCTATCCAAAAAAACGAAGGCATAATAACGCCTTTGCTAATTTTCAGAGGAGCTTTTAGTCTTATAATAGAAACCTGGTTAATAGTTTCTTTGAGTTTCAGCTTTTTTAAATGTTGACTGGTTAAAATAGTGACTTGATGGCCCCTTTTGGCTAGTTCTTCAGCCAGAATTTGGACATAAAAGGTAATGCCCGAAACATTGGGTAAATAATATGGAGTTGAAATCAAAACCTTCACTTTTTCATTATAACAAATCCAACTTAGTAGATTATAATTGATTATGGAAAAAGCTCGACGGCTTTTATTCTGGCAGCCCCAAAAGGATTATTTGAAAGTTTTTTTAACCACCAAATTTCTAAATTATCTGTTAATTTTTTTGAATTATTTTATTTGGGCATTTTTGTTTTATATTGCCTGTCTTTTGGTTAAAAATAATTTTTTTTCTTTAGGCCAAATTTTAGTGGCTTTAGTTATATCAGAAATTGGTGAAAGATGGATTAAGAGTAAAGTATACTGGCGCCGACCTTTTTTAAATCGACATGATTCTATCCCTCAAGGGTTAGTGGTTAACTGGTATCGGACTGGTTCTTTCCCTTCCGGTCATACAGCTAAAGCAGTTTTTTTCTTTTTTCTGGTGGAACATTACGGTGTTTTCAACCCCATTCTTTATTGGTTAATAATAATTCCTTTGCTTTTGTTTCGAGTGGTAGTTGGTTTTCATTATCCTATCGATCTTTTAGGGGGAATGGTCATTGGTTTAATATCTTATTTTTTTTCTCTTCTGATTGTTTTAACGCCAGTAGTTAGTAATTTAATTGAAAAAATATTTAATTTTTTATGTTAACTGATTTTAAATATATTTTTCTTTGGTGGCTAGTGGTTTTTGTTTTTGGCGCCTCGATTTTGCCATTTACGGTTAATCTATTTCGCCGATTTTTTAATAAAGGTTATATTTTTTCGAAAATTATTGCTATCGCTTTTGTTTCCTATTGTTTATTTGTTTTGGGAGTTTTTAAATTAGTGCCTTTTACTGCTCCCTCGGCTTTTATTTTTCTTTTGTTACTTATTTTTGTGAATTATTACTGTTTTCTTTTTAAGAAAAAAAAGTTGAATAATTTTGGCCGCCTAATTAAAAATAATTACCGGGTTTTTTTAATGGAGGAGTCAATGTTTTTGGCTATTTTAATTTTTTGGTCTTTTATTCGGGGCTATAATCCGACCATTGAAGGTTTGGAAAAATTTATGGACTGGGGTTTTGTTAATTCTATTTTACGATCTCGATTTATGCCCCCGGCCGATATGTGGTTCGCCGGAAAACCGATTAACTACTATTTTTTTGGTCATTTAATTTTTGCTCTTTTAACTAAGGTATCTGGTATTAGTTCAGCTATTACCTATAATTTGGCTATTGCTACTGTTTGTGCTTTAACTTTTGTTTCTGGTTTTTCGTTAACAGCCAATTTTATTCATCAATTTGGAAGCAAGAAAATTAATTATTCTTTTGTAATTATCGGCGGCCTAATCTCAGCTCTTTTTTTAACCTTCGGCGGCAATCTCCATCCTCTTTATAAAATTGCCCGATTGAATATAAAACAAAATAATGGTCAATTAATTCTTTCCTCTCGAGCTATTAAACAGGCCGTCGCTAATTATTGGTATCCCGATGCTACCCGATTTATTGGTTTTGATCCTGAGACTAACGATAAAACTATCCATGAATTCCCAATTTATAGTTTTGTGGTAGCTGATTTACACGGCCATATGAACGATATCCCAATTGTTTTACTATTTATTGCCCTTCTTTTAGCCCTTATTCCTCAGAGAGTTAAATTGTATCATTGGTCATTAATGATTGGCGGCGGTCTAGTTTTAGCTTGGGCTTATATGACTAATGCCTGGGATTTTGCCATTTATGGTCTTTTATTTGCCTTAATTTATTTTCTAGTCCATTTGGATTTAAAGAAATTAATTATTAATGGGGTGGGGATTATTCTTTTTTGGTATCTGTTTACTTTACCTTTTTCTCTTCACTTTACTCCAATGATTCAGGGTTTGAGATTAGCCGATAGTCAAACTCCCCTCTATCAATTATTTGTTCTTTATGGTGGTTTTTGGCTGATTATTCTCCCTTTTATTATTGCCCTTTTTATTGACCAGATGAAGAGGAAAGAAAAATCTTTTGCCTATGCCGATTTGTTTGTTTTGGGACTTATTGTTACCGCTACAATTTTAATTGCAATTCCAGAAATTGTTTATCTTAAAGACATATATATTTTTGCACATCGCCGGGCTAATACTATGTTTAAGTTGGTTTATCAAGCGTTTATTATGTATTCTTTAACGACCGGCTATGTGATAGTTCGCCTGACAGTTTTGATGAAAAATCGTTTCGTCTATTTAATTTATAAAATTTTGTTTTTATTAATTTTTATTTGCCATTTAAGCTATCCCTATTTTGCCATCCGTTCTTATTATGGTTTAAAAAAATATCGGGGACTTGACGGAATGGATTTTATTAGAAACCAATTCCCCGATAATTACGAAGCAATTAATTGGATTAGTACCCATATTTCTGGCCAACCCGTTATGCTTGAAGCGGCCGGGGATAGCTATACGACATATAACCAAATTTCGGTAGCTACCGGTTTACCAACAGTGGAGGGTTGGTTAGTTCATGAGTGGCTATGGCGTGGTGGTTATGATTTGCCTGGGACTCGGGCAGCTGAAGTGGAAAAGATATATACGGCTAGTGATAAATCAGAAGTTCGTCGACTCCTTCAAAAATATAGGGTGAGTTATATTTTTGTTGGATCTAATGAGATTCAAAAGTACCCGACTTTAAATGAGACGAATTTTCTCGATCTAGGTTATCAGATTGTTTTTGAATCGGGTCAGGCTAAAATCTACCAGGTGAATAATTGATTGATGAATATTGTTAAAGGTTTGAATCCAGCCCAATTAGAGGCAGTTACTTATCAAGGTTCTCCCTTACTTCTATTAGCCGGCGCTGGCTCAGGTAAAACTCGGGTTTTGACTTATCGGGTAGCTTATTTTATCGATCAAAAAATTGCTGAACCATCAGAGATTCTACTGCTGACTTTTACCAATAAGGCCGCCAATGAGATGAAACAGCGGATGCTTAAACTTTTAACTACAACCCTGTCGCAACGAAATCAATTGCCGGTTGTTTTTGCGGGAACTTTTCACTCATTTTGCTATCAGGTTTTACGGCGCGATGGTTTAAAAATTGGGATTAAAAACAATTTTGTCATATATGATGAAAATGATCAGGAGGATTTAGTCCGACGGGCCTTGATAGATTTGAATCTTGATCCGAAAGAGTTTAGACCAGCTTCGGTTTTATCTTTTATTGATCGAGCTAAAAATAACTATCAGGATCCTTTAGAAATAATTACCCAAAGTCGTGGTTTTTGGGGAAAGTACGCGGCTGTCATTTATCAGCAATATCAAAAACGCTTAACTGAATTTGGAGCGCTTGATTTTAATGACCTTTTGTTTAAAACAATTGATTTATTTACTAAAGAACCTGATGTTTTAGAAAAATATCAGGACAAGTTCAAGTATATTTTCATAGATGAATATCAAGACACGAATCAGGTTCAATATCTCTTAACTAAGTTAATGGCAGAGAAATATCAGCAAATTACTGTAGTTGGGGATGCTTCCCAGGCAATTTATGGCTGGCGGGGAGCTGATTATAGAAATTTAACCAGTTTTACGAGGGATTTTAAAGACACCAAGATTATTAATCTAGAGCAGAATTATCGTTCTACTCAAATTATTTTGGAGGCGGCCAATGGAGTTATTAGTAAAAATAGCTCTCATCCGGTTCTAAAATTATTTACTCTCAAACAATCCAATAATTTAATTAAGGTTTATAAAACAGAGAATGAAATTGATGAGGCTAAATTGGTAGCTCAACGAATTAGCTTTTATCATGGTCAACTCGGTGTTCCTTATAAAGAAATAGCTGTTCTTTATCGAATGAATGCTCAGTCACGGGTGTTAGAGGAAATTTTTTTAAGAGCTGGCTTGCCCTATGTTTTATTAGGGGGAGTTCGTTTTTATGAGCGAGCGGAAATTAAAGATATTTTATCTTTAGTGCGTTATTTAATTGATCGTGAGGATAAAATCGCCGAAACCCGTTGTTTGAAGGCGTTAGGGAAAAACAGATTTCAACTTTTTTTTGAATCAATTGACCATTTTGATTATCAATCATTAACCTCTTTGGAAATTTTAGAAAAGTTAATTACTTTTTCCGGTTATTTGAGTCGTTTTGATCCCCAAGATGAAGATGACCAGAAGCGGATTGAAAATATTAACGAATTAAAATCAGTGGCCGCCTCTTTCTCGTCAATAAGTGATTTTTTAGCTAATGTAACTTTGGTGGAACAAGAATATTCAGAGCAGGAAAAATTAAAGAGAAGGGAAAATCGTGAAGGAGTGCGTTTGATGACCCTTCACGGCAGTAAGGGTTTGGAATTTACCGTAGTTTTTTTAGTCGGTTTTGAAGAGGGAATTTTACCCCACAGTCGGAGTTTGGTTGATGAAGCGGAAATTGAGGAAGAACGTCGCCTTTGTTATGTTGGCATTACTCGGGCAAAGGATTTTTTAGAAATTACTTATACTAAAAAACGCCTATATTTTGGTAAAAATTCCTTAAATGAGCCAAGCCGTTTCTTATCAGATATTCCCCAGCGCCTTCGGGAAGATAATCGATCTGGTGATGATTTTATTTATGATCCTGATATATACTAACCAATAGAGGTATTGGGAATTTTAAATTTTAAATTAAAATTTATGACAGTTGATCATCCATTACAAAGTACTGCTTGGGCTAAATTTCAGAAAAAACAAGGACATCTCGTTTTTAAATTCAAGAATTATTATTTGATTCTTCATCATTTACCCCATTTGCCTTATAAAATTGGGACTATTTTGCGTGGTCCTGATATTACTCAAGAAATGCTTAATGAAATTAAGCCAATTTGTCATCAGGAAAAGGTTATTTTTGTTAAAATAGAGCCAAATGTTTTAGCAGATGAGACTTCTTTTTATCATTTTAAAGATTTGGTCTCTTCATCCAGAGTTAATTTTTATCCTTACTCGTTTTTTCTCGATTTGACTTTAACCGACGAGGAACTTTTGAAAAGAATGCATCCCAAAACCCGCTATAATATTAAAGTGGCTGCTCGTCATGGGGTTAAAGTCCGGGAAGCAACCGATAAAAACGGCTTTGAAATTTACTTAAAATTATTGACTGATACAGCCAGACGCCAGGGCTTTTTTATTCACAATGAAACATATCATCGCAATTTATGGAGCAGTTTAAAGAATTCTAATATTCCCCATATTTTTTTAGCTGAGTTTCAAGGTCAGGTTTTGGCGGCTTTTATGATTTTTAAGTTTAAAGATAAGATTTATTATCCTTATGGTGCTTCGTCCGGTATTAACCGTCAAGTTATGGCTCCAAATTTACTTATGTGGGAAGTGATTAAATGGGGGAAAAGCCAAGGTTGTAAGGTTTTCGATATGTGGGGTGCTTTACCCACGGAAGCTAAAGAAGGAGATTATGGCTATGGTTTCCATCGGTTTAAAAGTGGCTTTGGGGGTAAATTGGTTAAATTTGTTGGTAGTTATGATTATGTGATTTCGCCTTCTCTTTATAAAGTTTTTATTACGTTTGATAATTTACGTTGGCAACTCCTTCGATTAAAAGCTAAAATAAATTTATGATTATTGATTTAGATAAATTATCCCATTTAGCCAATTTACCCATAAATAACCCAACCGAGATTATTGATGATTTAAATAAAATTACGGTTCAATTTAACGTTTTGGATAAAATTGATACCGATCAAATAGAATCTACTTTTCAAGTAAACGGTTTGAAAAATATTACCCGGCCGGATAAAGTTCAGTCAACTTCGCCTATTCACCAAGGATTTTTTGTTACTTCTTCTTTAAAAAATCAGAATGAAAGATGAGATCAATGCTTTTATTACTTTGATCGATCACCCTTCTCCGGGTATTCCCATAGCGATTAAGGATAATATTTGTACCAAGGGAATAAGGACTACCGCCGGCTCCAAAGTATTAGCGGATTTTATTCCTTCTTATTCAGCAACCCTTGTTGAACGGCTGGAGAATGCCGGTTTTTCTATTATTGGTAAGACTAATCTAGATGCTTTTGCTCATGGTTCCTCAACAGAGAATTCTGATTTTGGAGTAACCCTGAATCCTTACGATCATCAACGATTACCCGGTGGTTCTTCCGGTGGTTCAGCCGCCGCTGTTGGGGCTGGTTTAGTCGATTTTGCCATTGGAACAGAAACGGCCGGTTCTATTCGCCAGCCAGCCGCTTGGTGCGGGGTGGTTGGTTTTAAGCCAACCTATGGTTATGTTTCTCGCTATGGAGTGATTGCCATGGCCTCTAGTATGGACTGCCCTGGAGTCATCGCCAACAATATTAATAATGTTATTAAGGTTTTCGAGGTTATTTCCGGCCATGATTCTAAAGATGCGACTTCGCTATCATTACCGCCGTTTCGGTTTAAACAAGACCGATTAATTGATGGATTAAAAATTGGTATTCCTAAATCATATTTAAAAATCACTGCCCCAGAGGTCTTAGAGAAATTTAACCAAGTCGGCGATATTTTTAGAAAATTAGGCCATGAAGTTATCGAAATTGAGATGTTGGATCCGGCGATAGCTATTGCTGTCTATACCATTCTTCAATCGTCAGAGGTCTCTTCTAATTTGGCTCGATTTGATGGAATTCGTTATGGTCAGGATCGCCGGTACTTTAATCCGGAAAATCAGCGTCGGATCCTTTTGGGAACTTATGCCTTATCGGCCGATTCTTACGAACAGTATTATATTAAAGCCTTGAAGGTTAGGACATTAATTATTAATGATTTTAATAAGCATTTTAAAAATATTGATGTTATTCTGGCCCCAACTACTCCGACAACAGCCCTGCCGCTTGGCTCGTCCTTAGATGATCCTCTTTTTGGTGAATATGCTGATCAATTAGTTGAGCCTTCTACTCTGGCTGGACTTCCGGGAATTACCGTACCATGCAGTTTAATTGACGGATTGCCAGTAGGTTTCCAAATTATCGGTCCTCGATTATCTGAAAATTTAATTCTTAATCTAGCTCTTCAATATGAATCAATTAAAAATTAAGAATTAAAAATTAATGAAAATTATTCCTATCATTGGTCTTGAAGTTCATCTTGAGCTGAAAACAAAGTCAAAAATGTTTTGTTCTTGCTCAGCAGCCCATTTTCAAGCTGAACCTAATAGCCAAACTTGTCCTGTCTGCTTGGGTTTTCCGGGAACTTTGCCAGTTCCCAATCAGACAGCAATTGATTGGTGTCTCAAATTAGGACTAGCCCTTAATTGTCGAATTAATCAATATTCTTATTTTGAACGAAAGAATTATTTTTATCCGGATTTACCCAAGGGTTATCAAATCAGTCAACTGCATCAACCCTTTGCTGTCGGGGGATTTTTAGAAATAGAAGGCCGGAAAATTCGTTTAAACCGGGTTCACTTAGAGGAAGATAGTGGTCGTTGTCTCCGTCAAAATGGGCAAATTCAATTAGATTTCAATCGAGCCGGGGTCCCCCTAATTGAAATTGTTTCTGAACCGGATTTAACTTCGCTAGAAATTGTTAAAAAATTTTTAAGCAGAATTCAACAAATTGCTCGCTACCTTGATGTTGCCGATGCCGATATTGAGAAAGGATCAATGCGGTGTGAGCCGACAGTTAATTTAAAAATTGAGGAAGATGATCATATTTTTTATACCCCATTGGTGGAAATTAAAAATATTGCTGGACTGGGAGAGGTAGCAGCGGCTCTTGATTTTGAGATTAATCGCCAGCAAAAAGAGTTTACTGAAACCCGCCAAGAAAAAGATAAGCCACCGGCCGGCGGCAAGACCACTCGGGGTTGGAATGCTGGTCAAAAAAGAACCTTTTTACAAAGGGAAAAAGAAGAAGTGGCTGATTATCGTTATTTTCCCGAACCTGATATTCCTCCGTTTGAGTTTAGCGAGGAATATATTGAAAAAATTAGACAGGAAATTCCTGAACTACCTGATCAAAAAATAAAAAATTATCTGAATTGGGGCTTAAATCAAACTGAAGCGGAAATTATGAGTTATGACCGAAATTTCGCCCTTTGTTTTGAGAAGGCAGTAGGCAATCAGACAAAATTAGCCAAATCTATAGCCAATCTATTTTTGGGACCGCTAAAATTTAATTTAGATCTCGAGAAAATTAATCCGATTTTTTTTCACGATTTAATTAAGGCCTTAAATAAAAATGAGATTTCGGCCACGGTGGCCAAACAAATTATTTTAGAAAGTTATCAAACAGGCAAAAATCCTTTAGAAATAGCTAAAGAAAGAAATTTATTTCAAAATTCAGATATCGAGGATTTAAAAACAATTGCCCAAAAAGTTTTGGCCGATAATCCTCAGGCAGTTGCTGATTATCGTAAGAATCCCAATTCTATCGGTTTTTTAATTGGTCAGTTAATGAAGGTTTCTGCTGGTCGGGCCAATCCCCAGTTAGCCCGGCAGGTTTTAGAGGAATTATTGAAATAATTGACCATTTCTGACGGGTAACATTATTTAATTACAGCATGGTTTGTTAAAATACATTGTGGAAGCGTATTTCAAAAATCTCAATGATAAACAGCGTCAGGCGGTTGAAGCTATTGAAGGGCCAGTTCTGGTAATTGCCGGGGCCGGAACGGGAAAAACACATACAATTGCCGCTAGAATAGCTAATATTTTAACCAAAACTGATATTAATCCTGAGAATATTCTCTGTTTAACTTTTACCGATAATGCCGTAACTAATATGCGGGAAAGACTGAAAGAGGTGATTGGGGTAACCAGTTACAAAGTCCGGCTTCATACTTTTCACTCTTTTAGCAATGAAGTTATCAGGGCTAATCTTGACAAGTTTATTTTTGCCAAAGATATCAATTTATTAAGCGATGGTGAACGCTTGGAAATTATTTTAAGTTTGATTGATCAATTGGACGACGGCGCCGCTTTGAAACCTTGGGGGGACCATTATTATTATCGCAGTCAAATTGAGTCGCTAATCCAAAGTCTTAAAAGGGAAGATGTTTCTCCCGAAAAATTGCTTGATCTGATAAGGGATGAAAAAGAATTTGTTGAGAAAACCGGTGATTTATTTCTCAAGTTGAAAGAAAGTCGGAAGGAGGTTTTGGATATTTTTGCTAAAATTTATGAAATTTCCTTGGCTTATCCGCCGCTGGCAGAGTTTTTAAATTATCAAAAGATTTTTTTTGATCAAGGTGGCTACGATAAAGGTCTGGCTAAAAATCCTTTGATTAATTTTAAAAATGCTCTTTGGAAAACTTTTACCAGCTGGCGGCAAAATATTGATAAGCAGTTAAATTTGCAGCAAATTTATGCTGAATATCAGGTGGAATTAAAAAGGCGCGGTCGTTATGACTATGACGATATGATTTTAATGGTTCTGAATAAGTTTAAACAAGATGTTGATTTGTTAGCAGATTATCAGGAACAATACCAATATATTTTGGTTGATGAATATCAGGATACTAATACGGCTCAGAATGAATTGCTTTTTCTCTTAGCCAGCTATGATAATCAGCCTAATTTATTCGTAGTTGGTGATGATGATCAGTCAATTTTTCGTTTTCAAGGAGCTAATTTGGAAAATATTTATGATTTTGTTAATCGTTTCCATCCTCAAGTAATTACCTTAAATAATAATTATCGCTCCCAACAAATGATTTTAGATAGTTCTCGTTATGTTATTGAAAAGAGTGTTAATCGAATTACTAAAATTTTAAGCGGCATTGATAAATCGTTAATAGCTATGGTTAATGATCAACCTCACCCAATTAATCTTTTAGCCGCTGCCTCTGATTATGAAGAAAATTATTTTGTCGCCAATAAAATTAAAACTCTGATTAAGGACGGTATATCTCCCAATGAAATTGCCGTTCTCTACCATGATAATGCTGATGTTACCGGATTACTTCCTTGGCTGGATAATCTTGGCATTAAATATCGCCTATCTTCAGGTAATAATATTTTAAATGATTTAATAATTAATCAGTTTATTTCCCTTTTAAAGTATATTGATGACCCAAGTCGGGATGATCAACTGGCATTGATTCTTAATTTTGATTTTTTAAAAATTGATCCCCTAGCTTTGGTTAATTATTTTCGTTTTAAAAAAACTACTGACAAAAAAATTACCAGAATTATTCACCTTTTAGGTAAAGCCCATCAATGGCGGTTTAATTTAAGTCCAGAAAAATTTTTCCATAGGGTTATTCGCCGTTTCGGTTTGCTCAAATCCGTTATTCAGGAGAAAGATTATCTGACTTTGTTAAAATTCAATCGTTTTTATGAGGAATTTAGACGATTTGTTAATGAAAGACAGGGAAGTTTAACTGATTTTCTTCATTATCTCGATCTTTTAAAAGATAATAAAGTGGCTCTTGATATTGGTGATACCTTACCTGATGATAATTCAATTAATTTAATGACGGTTCATAAAGCCAAGGGTTTGGAATTTGATCAGGTTTTTCTAATTCATTTGACCGATCGCCGCTGGGGCGGTGGTTACGAGAGGTCTAAAATAAAATTACCCTATGGTATCATAAAATATGAGGTAGTTCGGCCATTTAACTCGATTAACGAAGATGATCGGCGTTTGTTTTATGTAGCTTTGACCAGGGCGAAACGGGATTTATATTTGTCTTACACCAAGGAGAACCCCACCGCCTTTATTGCCGAAATTAAGCCGGAATTGATTAATAATATTAAACCTGAAGTCAGTTTTAAACAAGAAGCTCTTCTGTCATTTTTTCAAGAGCATAAACCAATAATTCGGGAGAAAAGTTTTGAAAACTATCTTCGAAATTATCTAAAAACCACTTATCAATTAAGCCCAACCCATCTTAATTCCTATCTTAACTGTCCACTTTGTTTTTATTATCGAACGATTTTAAGGGTGCCTTTAGCCAAAAGTAAACTTGCCTCTTACGGTTCGGCAGTTCACTATGCTCTGACTGATCTATATCGTAATTCGCTATCTTTAGAAAAATTTTTGGAAATTTTTGAAAATTTTTTGCGGAAAGAAAATTTAAATTCAGCCGATTTTAAGGAAAATTTAGCTAAGGGGATAAAAGAATTGAGTGAATATTACCATCATTATCAGGATAGTTTTCAGGGAAAATTTTTGTTGGAGTATGACTTTAAAAAATTGAATGTTTATTTGGATAATGTGCCAATTACCGGCAGGATTGATAAATTAGAATTAAACGGACGGGAAGCAGTGGCGGTTGATTTTAAAACCGGTTCTTTTAAAAATAATCGTCATAAGGAGGATTACCAGCGACAGATTTTGTTTTACAAACTGTTGGGTGACCATTGTCCTCAATTTCCTTATCAAATAAAATCAGGCATCCTTGATTATATTGGTGAATGCCGCCGCCAGCCGGTAGCAATTAATCCCGAATCATTGGAGAAATTAGTAGATTTAATCAAGGAAGTTTATTGTAAGATTTTAAAATTAGAATTTAATCAAATTGGCCAAGATTGTGAAGATAAAGATCACTTCCATCAATTTCAAAAGGTTTGATAAAACCCTGCCGCCGCCGGAGTTTAAAACTAAAGGAGCGGTAGCGGCTGATGTTTCCTCTCGGGTGGATTTGGATTTTGCTCCCGGGGAAATTAAGCTGGTGCCGTTGAATGTCGCTATGGAAATTCCCGAAGGCTACTGTATGTTTTTAATTTCCCGCAGTTCAACTTACAAACTAGGAATTCGCTCGGTTAACGGCATTGGCGTTTTTGACAACGATTTTTGCGGTGATAACGATGAGTTTCATTTTATTGCTCAAAATTTTACCGATCATCCAGTCCATCTAGAAAAGGGAATGCGGATTGCCCAAATTTTATTAATAAAAAAAGAAAATTTTTCTCTAAAAGAGGTGGATAATCTTGGCCATCACCCCACTCGTGGCGGAATTGGCTCAACTGGAGTAAAATAATATATCTATGGGAGAAATTCATTCTGAGGAAGCTAATAAAAAATCAACAATAGCTAAAAAAGTGGCGGCCGGATTAGCTACGGCGGTAACAATAACCAGCCTAGCGGCCTGCGATTATTCCCCGTCAAACAAAGGAACAATTCCAGCCCAAAAGTCGGAAGGAATAGCCGATCGGGTCAGGGATATCGAGAGAGAAAGAATGCGAGATGAAGAGCGGAGAAAAATTATCGACAGCGGTAATCCTTTAATCGATCAAATTTGTCAGGATACTATTGACCGTAAAACAGAGGCAGCCGGGGTAGTTCAAGTAGAAATGATTAAAACTTTAGCCAGTCAGGATTACCTTAAACCCGGTGAAATTTGTTTTCTTGATTGTGGAGAGAGTTATCTTGAAGGTAAAATTAAAATGGTGATGGTTAATACTCAAACTGGTGAGGTTTTTCCGATTAATCAGGTTTTAGATTATCAGGCGGTTAACGACCAACCACTTTTTGTTTACAGTAAAATTAACCGGGAGTCAGGTAATCCACAGGCCGTTTATCAAATCGGGTTTTTAAACGATGGTGAACATGATGTTAAAAATCTTGGTAATATTGGTGAAAATAGTATTTTATCTTTAGTCAGAGAAAAAACCAAGGCTGGTCTGACCGGCAGTTATAATGAAATTAATTTGGGTGTTATCAAAGCAACAGCCGAAGTCGGAAATTATACTTATACCCAGGATTTACCGGGGAATATTATCAGCTATCATTTTTTAAGCGGTGGGGAAATCAGGGCCGAAAGTTTGAAGGGTAATGATGATGAGGCCGGTTTAGCTTTAAATTTGCAACTGAAAATCAATAATCTGTCAAAATAAAATATAAATGATTCCGGTCTATTTGATTCTTATTGCCATTTTAGGCGCTTTGATTTTTCTTATCTTTAGGTCAAAAAAGGATAATAAAGAGGAATTAAGTCAAAAATTAAAGGAGATTTTTCCTGAGGTTCTTAAGAACGCTAACGAACAGCTAATCACTCTGGCCGATCAGAAAATCGGCACCGATTTGGCTAATAAAAAAGCCGCTATCGAGGATTTGGTCAAGCAGGTTAAGGTTGAATTGGAAAAAAATCAAAAAAGACTGGAAACAGCTGAGAGTGCTCGGATTGGTAATTTTGAATCTCTAAAAACTGCTCTAGGTGAGTATAAAAAGATAACCCAGGAGTTAGCGGTCAGTACTGAAGGTTTAAAACGAGCCTTATCTAATAATCAACTCCGCGGTGTTTTTGGGGAAAAAGTGGCTGAAGATTTGTTGAAAATGGCTGGTTTTGTCCGCGGTATTCAATATGATTATAATAAAGCCAGCGGTGATAATGAAACTAGACCCGATTTTACCGTCTTTTTACCTGATGGTTTCAAGATTAACATTGATGTCAAATTTCCCTATAGCAATCTCCAAAAATTAACTGAAACCAATCAAGCGTCTGAAAAGCGGGAGTATTTAAGATTGTTTGAGCAAGACGTTAAAAGCAAGATTAAACAGGTAACCAGCCGGGATTATATCGATCCCGAGAATCAAACCGTCGATTTTGTTATTCTTTTCATTCCCAATGAGATGATTTTTAGTTTTATTTATGACAAAATGGCCGATGTTTGGGAAGAAGCACTGGAGAAAAAAGTGATTTTAGCTGGGCCTTTCAGTTTTACCGCCATTTTACGGATGATTTATCAATCATACGAAAACTTTCGCTTCCAAAAAGATATTCAGTCAATTGTTAGTCATATTAAGACTTTTGAGAAAGAATTTGCTAATTATAACGATAAATTCCAAAAATTAGGTGATAGGATTGAGTCAGCCGCCAAAGTTTATAATGAACTCAATACCACCCGGACCAGCAAATTGTTGCGGACAATCGATAAAATAAAATTAGAATCACCCCACCCTTTGCCTCTTGACACTGATTAGCAGTCGGGCTATGATATTGCTAAGATGACTGATTTAACTCAACGACAAATTAAAATTCTAAAGTGTGTTACCGAGGAATTTATCGAAACGGCCGCTTCGGTCGGATCAGAAACTTTAGAGAAAAAATATTCTTTAGGAGTTTCTTCGGCAACTATCAGGAATGAAATGGCCGTCCTAACCAAGCTAGGCTATTTAAAAAAGAACCATTTATCGGCTGGTCATACTCCGACTTCATTGGGATTGAAATATTATGTCCGTAATTTGATGTCGCCCAAAGGCTTATCGGTAGTTGAAGAATTGGGAGTGAAAGAGAAAGTGTGGGATTATCGGAATGAATTTGAAAAATTATTGCGGGAAATAACTCGAGAGCTGGCCAATCGAACCCGTTCCTTAGCCTTATCAACTATTGATCAGGGAGTAATTTATTCCTATGGTGCTTCAAATTTACTTGAAGAACCGGAGTTTTTTAATATTGATGTCGCTAAAACCGCCCTATCTTTAGTGGATAATACTAAATTCTGGTTCGATATTATCAGCAAAAGCCGGGCAGTGCCGGAAGCGGAAGAAAAACAGACAGTTCATCTCTTAATTGGTGAAGATTTGGGTTTGGAACACCTGGAGCCCTGTGGTTTCATTTATCAGGATTATCAGGCTGGTCCCCATCGGGGAATTTTGGGGGTTTTAGGTCCGGCTCGTTTCCGCTATCCTAATATTATTCCAATAATTGATTATTTTGCCGAATTGGTTTCTACTATTACCCATTAAATTGCTTATGACTAAAACAGCTAAAATAGCCGATTTGGAAGAAAAATTAGCCCGATCTTTAGCAGATTATGCTAATCTAGAAAGGCGGGTTGCTAATCAAAAACAGTTTTTTACCTCTTTGGCTTCAGCCGCCGTTATGGTCAAAATTATTGATGCCCTCGACGAACTTCATCTGGCAGCCGATCACCTTCAGGACCCCGGCCTTAAAATGGCTTTAGATAAGTTAATGAAAGCTTTACAATCGGAGGGTTTGGAGGAAATTGCCGCTGTCGGCCAGATTTTCGACCCCAAGATAATGGATTGTGTTGATGTTGCCGAGGGGAAGCAGGACGAGGTTGTTTCTGTTCGTAAAAAGGGTTATCTTTTAAATGGCGAATGTCTTCGCCCTGCCCAGGTAGTTGTAGGAAAAGAGATCGTAGATCGTAGAAAATTAAAAATTAAAAATTAAAAATTAAATAAGTATGTCAAATAAAATAATTGGTATTGATTTAGGCACCACGAATTCGTGTGTAGCCGTAGTTGAAGCTGGTACTCCTAAAGTTATTTTAACTTCAGAAGGCCGCAATGTTATTCCTTCAGTAGTTGAACCGGTAAAGAAATTAGTTGGCGATCTGGCTAAACGTCAGATGGTTTTAAACCCGCAAAATACGGTTTATTCAATTAAGCGTTTGATGGGTCGACGAATTGATGATCCCGAAGTGAAAAAAACCGAAAAAGTAGCTCCTTATAAAATTGTTGCCGGTAAGGATAAAATGGCGGCAGTGGAGATTAATGGCAAGGTTTATACCCCTCAGGAAATTTCAGCCATGATTTTGCAGAAAGCCAAAACCGACGCTGAGAAATATTTGGGAGAAAAAGTAGAATCGGCAGTAATTACGGTGCCGGCTTATTTTGATGATTCCCAACGTCAGGCAACTAAACAGGCAGGAGAAATTGCCGGTTTTAAGGTAGAAAGAATTATTAATGAGCCAACGGCTGCCTCTTTAGCTTATGGTTTGGACAAGAAAAGTTCCGGATTAGTGGCGGTTTATGATTTGGGCGGCGGCACCTTTGATATTTCAATTTTGGAAATTGGTGGCGGTGTCTTTGAAGTTAAAGCTACCAATGGTGATACTTTCCTTGGTGGTGATGATTTTGATCAGAAGATTATTACTTGGATTGTTGATGATTTTCAGAAGCAGAATGGAGTTGATTTATCTAAGGATCCCCAAGCGCTTCAGCGGGTGCGGGAAGCGGCAGAAAAGGCTAAAATCGAGCTTTCAAGTGCTGTTGAAACCGATATTAACCTGCCTTTTATTACTTCTAAAGACGGCCAGCCATTGCATTTAACCAAAAAATTAACTCGAGCCGAGTTAGAAAAATTAGTCGATGATTTGATTCAGAAAACTATTGGTCCGGTAGAAAAATGTTTAAAGGATGCCAAAGTGTCTAAATCAGACATCAGTGAAGTGATTATGGTCGGCGGCATGACCCGGATGCCGAAGGTTTTAGAAACCGTTAAAAAGTTTTTTGGCAAAGAGCCTAATACTACCGTTAATCCTGATGAGGTGGTAGCAGTTGGTGCCGCTGTTCAAGGGGCTGTTCTTACCGGCGAAGTTAAAGACATCGTTTTACTGGATGTTACCCCCTTGACTTTGGGGATTGAGACCGCCGGCGGGGTAAGAACGGTTTTGATTGAGAGAAATACTACCGTTCCGACCAAAAAATCGCAGATTTTTACTACCTACTCCGATAATCAACCCCAGGTGGAAATTAATGTTCTCCAGGGTGAGAGACCAATGGCGGCTGATAATAAATCCTTAGGCCGCTTTATCCTCGATGGCATTGCCCCAGCGCCACGGGGCATACCTCAAATCGAGGTTACTTTCGATATCGATAGCAATGGTATTTTGAGTGTTTCGGCTAAGGATAAGGGCACTGGTAAAGAGCAAAAGATTACTATTCAGAATGCGACTAATCTGTCTAAAGAAGAAGTCGAGAAGATGAAAGGGGAGGCGGAAGCTCATGCCCGCGAGGATGAAGAAAAGCAGCTTCTAGCTGAAAGCCGTAACCGGCTCGATGCGACTATTTTCAGCGGCGAAAAGACCTTGAAGGATTTTGCTGATAAAATTAAGCCCGATGATAAGGGTAAAATTGAAGAGAAGCTGAAAGAGGCTAAAGAACTTTTAGGTAAAGCCGAGGTCAATAAAGATGAGTTTGACCGGATGTCGGAGGAATTAAGTCAAATTCTGCAGACAGTCGGTCAGGCAGTTTATGGTCAGCAGGCTGGACCTACCCCTACTACGGAAGAGGCTCCCAAGGAAGAACCTGATGGAGATAAGAAGGCCGAGGAGGGGGAAATTGTTAATTAAGTAAGTAAAAAAGGTGGAATGACACCCCGCCGCGGCGGGGTGTCATTAAATAAATTGAATGAAACGCGATTATTACGAAGTCCTCGGTGTCAGTAAATCAGCCGGTCAGAGTGAAATTAAATCCGCCTACCGGAAATTAGCTCTCCAATATCATCCGGACAGGAATAAATCTCCTGACGCCGAGGAGAAATTTAAAGAAATCAACGAGGCTTATGAGGTTTTAAGTGATACGGAAAAGCGCACTGCCTATGATAATTACGGTCACGCCGCTTTTGATCCTAGTCAAGGCGGCTTCGGCGGCCATACTTATACCCAGGAAAATGGACCTTTCCATTTTACTTGGACCAGTTCTGGCCAAAATTCTTTTGATAATGCTGATTTTGATTTTGGCGGTTTTTCCAATCCCTTCGATATTTTTGAACAATTTTTCGGCAATCCCGTTTTTAGTAGCGGCCATTCCCGTTCCCGATCACAATTAAAAACTTACAAAATTCAGCTTAGTTTTTTAGAAGCGGCCCGGGGTTGTGAAAAGGAAATTCGAATTGATGGCCGAACCAAGACAATAAAAATTCCCGCTGGAGTTGATGACGGCCAGCAGATCAGATTTAGCGACTTTATTTTATATGTTGATGTTTTACCCGATAAAATTTTTAAACGTGAAGGCAACGACGTTTATGTTATTCAGGATATTAGCTTAAAACAGGCGATTCTTGGTGATGTAATTGAAGTGCCGACTTTGGATGGTTACTTAAAGGTTCGGGTTCAACCCGGGACCCAGCCAAACACTCTAATTCGTCTTAAGGGTAAGGGAATTCGTGATCTTCGCGGCGGCTATCAGACAGGTGATTTCTATATTCGTCTTAACGTAGTTATTCCTACTCACCTTACTCTCCACCAAAAACAAATACTGAAAGAATTCTGAAAATTCTGTAAGCAGACACTCTCTTAGCTGCTTTTAATTCCTTCCTTTCTAAAATCTCGGTTTAATTTAACTTACCTGAATAAGCTTTTCAGCCATTCCCAAAAACCACCTTTCTTAGGGGTTGGGGTAACAACTGGAGCTGGCTGAGCTGCCGGAGCCGTTTCTTTAACCGTTTCTTTCTTAGTTGTTGGCACCGGACTGATCTCGGCCGCTTTAGCCGGAGCCTTAGTTACTATCGGAGTTTGAGTGGTTGGCGTTGCTCCTGTCTGCTTCACCGCCGCTGCTGTCACTCCCCCCGTGCCGGTACCTACTTTCCATTCATTTGACCATTCACCGGGCATACAATCGTTATTGGCCCTGATAGCAAAATACATTTTTTTATTAGTAAAAGTGTTGACGACTAAATCTCTTGACTGGCTGTCGCCGAAGTTATGGATGCCGTAGATATAATTTCCCGGTTCAACGCCGTAGCCGATAGTCCATGAAGTGGCCCGATCGGCTTTATCCCAGAAAAGCTGGTATTTGCCGTTACCAAGCGACTTAACCCGATACAACCACGCTTTTTGTGGTTTTTCATTATTGCAAACCGGAGCGCTGGCTGGTCCGGGTTCAGCATAGCCAAAAACGATCCCGGCCGAACTTAACAACATGGCTCCCGCCAAAATGGTTGAGATGACAATTTTTCTTTTCATAATTCCATTATTCCCCTCTTAAAACTTTTGTCAAGAAGTAAATTTTTTTGCTATACTCCGAAAGTGAACCAAAAAGAAAAACTTTTAGTTGTAATGATTCCTTGTTTTAATGAAGAGAAAACTATTGGCCAGGTTATTGATAGGATTCCACGGAAAATTAGAGGTATTTCTAAAACAAAAGTTTTGGTTATTAATGATGGTTCGAGTGACTGTTCGGCCGCTATCGCCCGAAAGCATGGGGCAATAGTTATTTCTCATCCGATTAATCGGGGATTAGGCCAGACCTTTATTGATGGTATTGATAAGGCTCTTCGTTTAGGGGCGGATATTATTGTTAATATTGATGGCGATCTTCAGTTTAATCCTAAGGACATTCCTAAACTGGTTAAGCCCATTATAGAAGAACATTTTAATTTTGTTACTGGTACTCGCTATAAGGATCATCGTGAGTACAATATGAAAAACCGTGGTTTGAAAAATTGGGGTAACAAGGTTTTTGTTCGAATTATTAACTGGATTACCGGCCATAATTATACTGATGTTTCCTGTGGTTTTCGGGCCTATTCCCGGAAAGCCGCCTTGAAGCTTCAGCTATTCGGCCATTTTACCTATACTCATGAAACTTTTCTCGATTTAGTTCACAAAGGTTTTATTGCTTGTGAAGTGCCGGTTAAAGTTCGTCCATTGCGTCAGAATGGTCAATCCCATGTTTCCGGCAATTTATTCAAATATGCTTATAGTGCTCTGAAAATTATCGGTCGCAGTTTTCGTGACTATCACCCATTTAAGTTTTTTGGCTCGATATCTTTAATTGTCTTTTTGGTTGGTTTGATTCCCATTGTTATTTTTTTCGTCCATTATTTTACTACCGGCAGGATGTCGCCGTTTAAATCTTATGCTATCGGCGGTGCTTTTCTTTTGGTAATGAGTTTTTTGATTTTTATGCTGGCCCTTCTGGCTGATATGATGGGACGAATTAAAGATCTTGAAGAAGAAATTATCTACCAAATCAAACGAAAAAACAAATAAAAATCTAACAGTTCTCCCTTATCAAAAGGGGAGGGCCCAAAGGGCGGGGGATTTGTTATACTAGCAAATATGAATGTTGGAATTATTGGTTTTGGCCAAATTGGCCGAGCTATTAAACAAGTTGTTGAGAAAAAACATCGGGTTTTTGCCCGTGATTTAGATTTTGATCAAATTAAGAAAAATAGAATAGACATTCTTCATTTGTGCTATCCTTTCGATAAAAATTTTACTATTAACGCCGTTAGATATATTAAAGAAATTAAACCGAATTTGGTGATTATCGAATCGACAGTTAAAGTTGGGACCACCGAAAAAATTTACCGAAAAACTGGCGTGAATTTAGTTCATAGTCCGGTTAGGGGGGTTCATCCTCACCTTTATGAGGGAGTAATGACTTTTCCCAAGTATATCGGCTCGACGAGTAAAAAAGCTGGTATTATAGCTAAAAAATATTATCAGGATTTGGGAATTAAAGTTGAATTATTTGATGATTCTCGGACGACCGAATTGGCTAAACTAATGTGCACTACCTATTATGGTTGGAATATTATTTTTGAAAAAGAAATGTATAAATTATGCCATAAATATGGTGTTAATTTTGATCAAGCTTACAGCCGTTGGAATCAATCTTACAATCGGGGTTATCGGCAATTGGGCATGGGTTATGTTGTTCGGCCTGTTCTAAAACATATACCCGGTCCGATTGGCGGCCATTGTGTTATTTCTAATTGCGGCTTAATAACCAGTTCTATTACGCGAATTATCTCCAAATTCAATAAAAACTACTAGACTGCTATACTTGTTTCATGCCATGGCGGGCTTTCTTTTTCCGTAACTTGACTACTAAACAGACGCTGATTAAAAATACTTTTTGGTTGGGATTGGCCGAAATAGTGGCGAAATTAGTCATGTTTGTGGTTACTATTTTGGTTGTTCGCTCTTTTGGCCCGACTAATTTCGGCCGGTTGAATTTGGCTACCGCTTACGCCGCCATTATTGTGGTTTTTGCCGATTTTGGCCTTAATATTATTACTACCCGGGAAATTGCTAAAAATAAAAGTGAAAAAGATAAATATCTTTCCAATATTTTTACTATTAAGTTAATAATTTCCCTGATTATCTGGCTGATAACTGTTTTTTGGGTCCGCGATCGATTAATTCTTTTAGTTTTAACCTTTAGTCTGCTCCAGAATTTTTGCCTTTTACTTGGCGCTGTTTTTTCCGGTTTGGAAGCGATGCAATACAATTTTATTTCCCGATCAATCTATTACCTTGGCCTCCTAGCCGCCGCTGTTTGGGTAACCCGAACTAATCCTAATCCGGAAAGATTGATGAAGAGCTATATTTTAACCACTAGTTTAGCCTTTATTGTTACTTTTTTTATGCTCAAAATCAAAAAAATTACCTTAAGGCCGGCTTTTGATTTTTCTTTTTGGCGGAAGATTTTTAAGGAAACCCTGCCTTTTGTCGGCAGTAGTATTATTGGCGTAATTTATCTTAATTTAGATTCAATTTTAATCGGCCGTTATTTCGGCCCTGAACAGGTTGGTTTTTACCAAAGCGCCTACAAGATCCTTTTTGCCTTTCAAAGCATCAATATAGTGAATAATTCTCTTTTTCCCAGAATTTCGGCCTTAATGGCAGAGGAAAAATACACTACCTTGAAAAAATTAAATGTGGTGGTTATTTCTCTTTCCCTTTTGGGTCTTATTCCCTTAGGTGTTTTAATGACTATTCTGGCTAAACCAATTATGAGAATTATTTATGGTTCCATTTATGTTTCGGCCGCTCCGGCCATGGTTTGCCTTATTTGGAGCGGCATTATTTTCTATTTCCGCAATTATGTCAATAATCTACTGGTGGCTGCTAATCAGCAATATCGGGTTTTTTATTCTCTCCTGGCTGGCACTACCGTCAATGCTTTGTTTAATTTGTTGATTACTCCAAAGTTTAATTTCATTTATGCTTCGATTGCCATGGTTTTGTCGGAATTAACAATCCTTATTTATTCCTCTATTCAATATGCTAGAAAAGAAAAATAACACCTATGTGATTATTGGAACCAAAGCTCAGCTGGTAAAAATGGCCCCAGTAATGCTCGAACTAGAAAAAAGAAAAATCGATTACACTTTTATCTCTACTGGTCAACATCAGGAAACAATAAAAGATTTAATCTCCACTTTCCAAATAAAAAAACCAGATTTTTATTTATATAACGGCAAAGATATTACAAAAATATGGCAAATGTTGATTTGGTCAATTGGTTGTATAAAAAAAGTACTGAAGAATAAACGTAAAATATTTCCAAAAAAAAATGGAATTGTTCTTGTTCACGGTGATACCTATTCAACGATTCTCGGTGCAGTAATAGCTAAAATTTGTCACCAAAAAGTTGGCTACATAGAGGCGGGTTTACGATCTTTTGATATTTTCAATCCATTTCCCGAGGAAATATTTCGGCTAATTACCTCTCGTCTTACAGATATTCATTTTTGCCCCGGAGATTTTGCCTACCAGAATTCTCAAAAATATAAAGGAATTAAAATAAACACAAAAATAAATACGCTTTATGATTCACTTCAATTAGTTCTAAAAAATATGAATAAAATAAAGGTTGATATTCCTAAAGAAAAATATTGTATTGCGTCTATTCATAGATTCGAAAATCTTTTTAAAAGAAAAATATTTCAAAAAATAATTAAACAAATAGAATACATCTCAAAAACAAAAAAAGTCCTATTTATTCTTCATAAACCAACAAAAGAAAAATTGATAGAATACGGCTTTTACAATCATCTTAAATCCAATCCAAATATCGAATTAAGACCTAGATATGATTATTTTAGATTTATTAAATTATTAAACGGAGCTGATTTTATTGTCACCGATGGTGGTAGTAATCAAGAAGAATGTTATTATCTAGGCAAACCATGTCTTCTGATGCGAAAAACAACCGAAAGACAAGAAGGTATTGGTAGTAATGTTGTTATATCAAATTTTGACGATAAAAAAATAAAAAATTTTTCCAAAAATTATAAAAGAAATATTATAAAAACAAAAAATAAAACATTTCAATCATCAAAAATAATTATAAAAAATCTAGGTATTTTAAATAAAAAATGAAAATTACTCAAAATATTCCAGTGATAAAAGTATTTATTGCTGAAGAAATTCCATCATTGAATAAAGGAGAAGCGGCAATTTTAAAAGGAATGCTCATTTCTTTTAAGAACATAAAAAATAAAAATATTAAGGTTAGTATGCTTTCATTTAATCCCAAAATTGATTCTATTAGGTATCAAGATGTTAAAGTTATTCCTTTTCCAATCAAAAATTTAATCAAAGAATCAAAACTTTTTATTTCGTTAAAAGGACTATTATTTATTTTTGAATATACTTTTTTTTGCTTATATTATTACTTCTCCAGAGGAAAAAAGTTTTTTTTGTATAAAAATTTAATTTGGGATGAATACATAAATTCCGACATAATAATTTTTGGACATGATGGTTTACTGGAAAATTTTGGAAACAAAAAATTCTCTTTTAATAAGTTTGTAACATTCATATCAACATATTATTCAATAATACTAGCTAAAAAATTTTTAAATAAAAAAATAGTAATTTACGCAGGAAGTATAGGTACATATTCCAGTAAATTAGTAGAATTTTTTTGTAGTGCAGCTCTTAAAAAAATAGACCTAGTAACATTGAGAGATCATTTTTCTTTCCAATATTTACAAAAATTAGGAATAACAAAAAATATATATTTAACGGCGGATTTAGCTTTTTTGATGAATAGAATTTCGTTAGAAAAAATAAAAAAGATTTTTATTAAAGAATCCATTCCAAGTGATAATAAAATGCTAATCGGTGTGACTGTAAGTAAAGAGTTGTATTTATTTACAAATACACACCTAAACAACAAAGAGAAACAATTTACAGAATATATTACCCTCAAAGCAAAAGTAATAGATTATTTAATCAAAAAATATGATGCAACGATTATGTTTATTCCTCACGCATTAAAAAAAACTAAAGATGATAGGATTATTGCTAGAGATATTTACAAGAAAATTAAACACAAGAATAAAGTCATACTAATAGAAAATGAATATTCTCCAGAAGAACTAAAGGGAATAATTTCACAATGCGACATATTTATTGGGGAAAGAACACATTCCAATATCGCTGCAGTTTCATCATACGTACCAACTATTTGTATTTCAGAACCAGAATCTCATCGAAATAGGGGTATTTTTGGCAATATCATTGATAAACAACTAATATGCGATGTTAGTAAAACGACATTTGATGTATATATAAATAAAATTGATTATTTAGTTAAAAATAAAAATGAAATTAAAAAAAAATTATTTGAAAATATTGAGAAAAACAAAAAGAAATCTTTATATAACAGTGTATTGTTTAGTTTGATTATTGATGAATTATGAAAGTTGAAGAAATTTATAAAAATAATAATTGTACCGGATGTGGGTCTTGTGTTGCGGTTTGTCCAGTCAACGCAATATCTCTTGTTATAGATAAACAAACAGGAATATATAAACCATATGTTAACAAAGAATTATGTACAAATTGCAACCTTTGCATCAAGGTATGTCCAGGATGGAAGACTCCAATAAACCAAAAATTATTAGGAAATTACACAAAAATTTACAACGGACAATCTTGTGTTAAAAAAATTAGAGAGATGAGTAGTTCAGGAGGAGCATTAACTCAAATATTGATTTCTCTTATGAAGGAAAAAAAAATTGATGGTGCGATAGTTACTATAATGAACGGTTTAGTTTCCAAGCCAATAATTGCAACAACCAAAAAAGAACTAATCAACGCTATAGGGTCAAAATATTGCCCTACTCCTCAGAACATTATGCTTAAAGATATATTGAAATCAAAAAAAAAACACAAATATGCTTTTGTAGGCCTTCCTTGTCATATTCATGGCCTCAAAAATATGGAAAAACTATATCCACAATTAAAGGAAAAAATATATATATCATTAGGTCTTTTTTGTTCAAGATGTCCATCCTTTAAAGCCACAGAGAAATTACTCAATAAATTAAATATCAACCTCGAAAAAGTCCAAAAAATTAAATACAGAGAAAAATATAATATGTTAATTTATTTAAAGGACAAATCTAAATACAAACTAAAATATAAAGAGTATTGGAACACTGACTTTAAATTCAATATTCCTGTACGTTGTCTTATGTGTCCAGATAGACTCAATGATTTTTGCGATATATCTTTTGGTGACGATTGGGAATCGCAATCATCAGTAGTAATAGTAAGAAACCAAAAAGCTTTAGAAATTATTCAAGGGATTAAAAAATTGATTTTAACTAAATTTGATGACACAAAAATAAAAATGTTAAAAAAACAATCAATTTTTAAAAAAATAAATTTACATCCAAGATTATTAATCTTAAAAATCTGTGGATATAAAATTCCAATATTTAACCATGCTTTACCAAGAGCAAATTTGTTACAGTATTTAACAACCTTATTGTTTTATACAAAATATAGATATTATCAAAAAAAGAATTAGTATGAAAATATCTATTATTATTCCGGTATACAACGAAGAATATTATATTAAAAAATCTCTAAGCGCATTGACTAATTTAATATATCCTAAAGATGATTATGAAATAATAGTTGTAAATGATGGATCGACAGATCGTACACTAAAATCAATAAGGGAAAAAATAATTATTGCTAGAAAGAAAAATTTAAAGATTAAAATAGTAAATCTAAAAACAAATGAGGGAAGATCAAAAGCAAGGAATATTGGGGCAAAAAAATCAAAATATAATAATCTATTATTTATTGATTCTCGAACAATCGCAGATAAATCAATATTAATAAATTTAAAAAAAATTAATTATCAACCTTTAGTTGGAAATGCAATTATTGATCATACACAAAGCGATATTCATCGGTTTAAATATTTAATAAAGTTAAAACTATATCCTAATTCATTTGGCAATAAATTTATACCAACATATATTACAAAAGATAATTTTGACAAAATAAGTAAAGGAACAGGTGTATTTTTTTGTGATAAAGACTTATTTCTGTCATCACAACCCCAAAATCAATCTAAAAATTCCTCCGATGACACAAAATTATTATTTACCATAGTTCAAAAAAGAAATATACTTAAACATCCAGGAGTTATCGTCAAGTCTGAGGTCAGATCATCCTTGAAAGATGAAATTATCCATACTTACAATAGGGGAATAAAATTCACTGATTATTATTTAAATATTAAGAAAAAAAATTTTTGGATATTCATTTTTTTGCCATCATTAACAATTTTAATAACCATTTTTATTTTTTTAAATTATATTTTTCTTATACCATACTATTTACTTTTACTTATCATATTTTTTGTAAATATTTCTATATTTTTTTCTAATTCAATATCAGATTTTTTTATAATATCTAAATTATTAATTATTTTAGGTTTTAGTTTTATATTAGGAATTTACAGAGGATTAGCATTAAAAATTATTGATAAATTTTAGATAAACGATAATAATTTAGACTAATCATGCAATCAATGAAAAAAAATATAATTTTGAACCTAACACTATTGTTAATTTTTATCATTAGTATTTTAGTAAATTATTCTATTCAAAAAAACAATTTTCCCAACACTGATACAAATCAAAATGACCTATTTTCCAATCTTTTAATTAGTAATAAATCATATAAATACATCAATAACTTAAATTTAAAATATTCACCTCCGATTTTCGGTATCCGAGGATTACTCTTTTTTAAAGATGGTTTTGTTCCTTCATCACTACCAGGGATGATTTTTCTAGTTGCGTTGTTTAAATTAGTATCACCTAAATTATTATTTTTACTAAACCCTCTTTTTTCAGTTCTATGTCTTATATACGTACATAAAATAATTAATAAATACGTATTTAGCGATCATATAATTTCCACTTTGTGTATAGTCATTATTTATCTATCAGGTCCCTTTTTGTATGTTAGCAATACTCCATTTAAAGATTTACCATCAACCACCTTTTTTATAATAGGATTGTTCTTTCTTTTAGAGGCAATTTATAAAGACAAGAAAATACCATATTTTTTATTTGGCTTATTTGCGGGAATATCCATGTGGTTCAATTATCCATCAGTTTTATTCTATTTACCTTTTATATTATTATTACTTTGGGATCCCCAAAAAGGTTGTTTAAAAAAGATAAAGATAAAAAATATTATAATTGCATCAATACCTTTTAGTTTTCTTTTTATTCTTTTATATTTTTTTCAAACCAAAACATATAATGGTTTTCTTAATTTTAATAATCCAATATACAATCTTAATCACTATCAATTATCCTCAAGTAGTAATGGAATTCTGTCGTTTATTTTTAAAATAAATATAAAAAATTTTATTACAAATATTATTAATCAAGTGTTTTTTGTAAATCCAATATTAGTTAGTCTTTCAATTATTTCAATATTAAAAATATTTTTGAAAAAATTAAATAAAAGTGTTGATATTATTTTAAAATATTTATTTTATATCGTAATTTTACAGTGTTTATTTTTTGTGGGTAAAAATTGGTCCGGATCAGGATTTGTAGGGAGTGTCGGTACAAGTTTTTCTAGATACTTATTGATTAGTTGGATTATTATAGTTGTTATTGGAGTTTATTATCTTCACAATATACTAAAGACCAAAATTATTTTTTATATATCAATATTCATATTATTGGTGACTAATATTTATCAAGCATTTTTGAGTGATATGTCAATAAAATATTTTTTAGATACCTCTAAGTGGACAAACACTTTTCAAACTCAAATATTAAAAAAAACGGAGAATAATGCAATTATTTTTACAAATATGTATGATAAATATATATATCCAGTTCGTCAAACAGCAATATATGTCTCAATACCAGAAACGACGAGGACACAAACATCAATTACACTGATAAATGAGCTTCTTAAAGACAACATACCAGTATACATAATGAAGGAAAAAGATTCTGAATCAATTTTGTATAATATTCAGATGAATGATTATGGGCTAAAATATAAAAAAATCACTGATAATTTATTAAAAATTGAAACTAAATAAAAAAGAGAATAAATATAAAAATTACCACATGTTTCAAGAACTCTAATCTGTATTATAATCAATTACCAATGAAAAAACTTAAACCCAAACAAATCAAGCTAATTTCGATTATTGGTGGAGGTATTGTTTTTTTGGGTTTGATCGGATTTTTAGGCTGGAAATATTGGGCACCGTTGGGAAAGAAAGTCAGCACCACTCTAAAAATTCCCGGAGCTAAAGAGGTAGCTAATATCGATACCACCAGTCCTACCGGCGGTTTTAAACTTCCCAGTCAGGTGATTACCACCCAAGCGGCCCGGTTTCCGGTCGACTTAAAAGCCCCTAATGTTGACAATATTCGGGCCGTAATTAAGTTTAAACCCGGGCCGAGAGAAATTAAATTGGGGGTTAGAGGTAATGAAAAAGATAAATATTTATATCAGTCTTTTTATCACTCACTGGTTCAGGAGGCGGCCGGCTGGGAAAAGATCAAGGGTATCAGTAATATTCTGTATCAGCGGGTGAAACATTACCATTCCATTGCCGATTTGATTGATAACCCGCCGGCGAAAGATAAAATTGGGGGCTATTTTGTTAATCAGGAAACTTTGGTTAAAAATACATCCTCACAAGGCCGTCCCAACGCAGTGATTAACACTTTTCTCCGCGGTTCTCATACTTTTTATGTTTGGGTAGAGACGGCGCCTTTGGTAGTTAAAGTCAGCAAACAGGATATTAATATGTACGAAGGTGAGGACAAATTAAATCTGGCTGTTTATGGGAGCAATAATAAAAAAATGGCTGAAGCAGTTATTCCTGACGATGGCATGACAACCAAAACCTTACTGAAAAAGGAAGCCCAAACTGAAAAATTGGAAATTAACGATATTGCCCCGGGTATTTATCGGCTTGACCTGATTTATGACGGTAAGAGTAGTGATTCGGTGATTACCAGACTGGAAGTTAATCAGGAAAAAATTATCGCTAAATCGCTTTTTATCTTAGATGACAAACCTAGCATCGTTTATACTGATACCCTGAATTTAACTACCCAAATTGCCCATAAAGAGTATTTAGCCCCAATTAAAGTCAATGATAAATTTGAGATTACCGTCCTTCAAGCCGGTACTAAAGTAACCACTGATTTGGAGGCCTTAACCAAAACTAAATTTAACGGCAAGGATCTTTTTAAACTTTCTTCCGATAAAAATGATGTTATTTATTCCGGCGACGGCTATTTTGCCTTTTCCAAGGATCAGTTTTTTAATCCCGACCTGGTTAAATACACTGATCTTAATACGATTGATAATCTGGATAAAATCGATTATCTTCTGACTGTTTTAACCCCGGCCCGGCAGGAAGGAGAATGGCTGGTAAGTGAGATTAGTTTTGACCCGAAGGATCTGGATATTACCGGCGACAAACTTTATTTTTCTCTTGAAAGCCCCAAGTTGGCTGACTACGGTGGTGAATTGGAAATCGGCGGTTTTGAGGTTAATATTGACTATCAGGGCGCTTTGGAGAAATTTGTCAAAAAACCAACAGAAATCCCGACCGCCGTTCCCACTTTAACCCAGGTCAAGGTGGCCACGCCGACAGCTATTTCCAGTAAGACTATGCCGATTAAAATTCTTAACGGCGGCGCCCCCAGCGGCACTGGCACTCGGTTGGCGGCTAAATTGCAAACTGCCGGTTATGCCAATGCTAAGGCGGAAAATGCAACTGACAAGTTTAAAAATGCCGCTATCAGCTATCCGGAGAAATATCAAAATGATTTAAAAGCCATTGAAGATATCGTTAAGACTGAATATAAATTGACCAGCCGCTCAATCAATTCTCAAGACGAGACTATCATCATCAAGATTGGCGCGACGGCACCTTAGTTTATGAAAACGATTGCCCTGATTATTAAAGAGCTTTTCAGTTATTCCTTGATTTTTTATCTAATCCTATTTTTATTGGAAACTTTATTTCCCGGATTTGTTTCCGATGTCTTTTCCCTAAACTGGGTTTTGGGTGGGGTTCTGATTTTAGGGATAATTACCGCGCTTTTACCGCAAGATGAAGAACCGATAGAAACAAAAAAACCAACTCCATTTGATTACATTTTTACCGTTGCCTTAGGCATAATCGGCGCCTTAATCATTTTATGGAAAGTCCAATTGGACAACAAAATTTTGCATTTGGCTATCAGCATTTTGTCCGGACTTTTGATCACTTTCATGGGGGCGATTATCTTGATCTTTCCCGATGAAGTTGCCACTGAAGAAGAAATAGAAAATTTGCCGCCCATCCAGCAAACCACCCTAAATATCAAAAGATTTATTGCCAGTAAAATTCAAATTCCCGCTAGCTTTGTCGTCGTTTTTGTTCTTTTAACCGGTTTTTTTATTAGCAATCGGCCCCAGCCGAAAGTTGTCGAAAAAGTAGCTGAAGTTATTCCTATAGTTACCCCCGAAATTACCGAAAAACCGCTTCCTCTTGCCGATCCCAGTGTCAAAATTATGGTTTACAATGCTGGCACCGAAGCCGGTGAAGCCAAACGCGTCGGCAATCTTTTTAAAACCGTTGGCTATAAAGAAATCGAAGCTAAAGATAGCGAAAAAAAGATTGAAAATGCCTTGATTGAATTTCGGGAGGCTGAATCTGATCAGGCTGATTTGGTGGAGGATGTTTTGAAAGGGGAATATTTGATTGTCAACCGCACGCCGTTAGCGACTGATTCCGCCCAAATCAATGTTTATTTGGGGGCTCAACCCCAGCCGGCGGAAGACGAGTTTTTTAACCCTAACGAAAGTTTTGATTTTTTCTTTAATTAAAAAGGTTGAAATGGCCCCTTGGAGTTAATTTAGAAGTTTTTGTTAAAATTGACTAGCCGATGAAATTAAAATTGACAGATTGGCTGATTATTATTGCCTGTTTTTTGGTTTTCATCGGCTGGCGGCTTTATCCGTATCTGGATAATAATGTTCCTTTGGGTTACGATCCAGGTTTATATTTATATGGTTTTAAAAATTTTCCATTCCCAAATGATTGGTTGAAATCGATGTATCCTCCGGGATTATTTGCTTTGGTTCATTTAATTCCGTTCAATCCAACCTATCTTCTTATTCCCTTAGTCTTGTTTTTTTCCGCTTTATTATTTTGGGCTGTTTTTTTACTGGCCAATCGTTTATGGGGTAAAAAAGCCGCATTTTGGGCTATATTTTTACTAGCCAGTTCTTTGGTACAATACCGGGTTTTTTACTGGTATTATCTGAAAAATATTGCCGCTTTAGCCTTTTTATTTCTAACTTTTTATTGTTTATTATCAAAATCTTATTGGGCCATCTTTTGGGGGGTTTTGACTGTTTATTTCCATTCACCAACCGACTTTATTTTGTATGCCGCCTTATTTTCCGGTTTGTTATTTGCCAAAAATCACCGGCCCTACTATTTGTTGACTCTGGTTTTAACCTGTTTATTTTGTCTACCTCGCCTGTCCAGTTATCAGCCGCTGGTCAAGTCAATTTTAACTAGTTTTGGCGAAGCTTCGGGAACTTTTTATGAGCCGGCGGCTTGGTTGGTTTTAAGTATTCTTTATTTACCATTGGGTTTGTTGACTTTTTTGAAAAATTATCGAAAAATACCATTTTTAATTTTGCCTATCTTTGGGCTATTATTAACGACTATTTTGAGGATGTTTTTTTACCGCCGGCTGATAATTTATTTAGACATTTTTTTATTGCTGTTTGCCGCTTTGGCTCTGTCTAAGATTAAAAATAGATTGTTTTTAATTATTTTTGTAATTCTTAATTTGATTTATTTGGCCTTTTTTGTCAAAAGGACGGCTTATCCACAGATTAATCATGATGAATTCCGGGAAATTCAGACAATTAATTTAGACGGTTATTTGCTGGCCACTGATGAAATGAATGCCCCGTGGCTAATGGGCTATAGTACGGTTAAGCAGGTGATTACCACCGGTCTTAATCCGGCTGATAATTATTGGACCGAAGCCGAATGGCAGCGATTTTGGTTCGGTAGTTTGGAGGATGAAATCAATTTATTACGGACTTTGCCCCAGCCTTTGTATCTTTACCATTCTGATCGTCAGCCCGATCTGCCTTTTGTTAACGACTCTAAGTGTTTTGAGAAAGTCAGTTGGCGGGTGTATCGATTTAAGTGTAAGTAAATTTCCAATGTCAATTGGAATCTCTCTGTCCGCCAAAGGCGGATTAACACCACTGCTTAATATCCCCCCTTTTGTCAAAGGGGGATTAGAGGGGGATTTAATTTGAATTGTGATTTTTCCCCAAGGCTTTTTCATGCTATAATTACCCAAAGTTAAGTTTAGTTTAAATTAAGCTCAAAGAGATGGGGATAGTGGGTCCCCATTTTTTTTAGAAAAAATTATGGATCTTAAAAGGTTACCTAAAACCGAATTTGCCCAAGCGGTGGCTCAAATTGCCGGGGAGCGGAATATTGATCCCCAGTTGATTTTAGACTCAATTGAAGCCGGTTTGATTTCTGCCTACAAACGAAATCAGAGGGAGCATGGTATCGTTATTCCCGACGAGGATCAGTTTGAGGTTGATTTATCGCCGGAATCGGGTTTATTTAAAGTTTTTAAAATTGAAGGAGACAAAAGACTTGAGGTAACACCGCCTGATTTTGGCCGAATTGCCGCCCAAACTGCTAAACAGGTTATTGACCAAAAAATTTATGAGGCGGAAAAAGAGGTAATTATTGCTGAGTTTCAGAAAAAAGTAGGGAGTTTGGTAACAGGGGTGGTTTTCCGATCTGATCCCAGTAAACTGGTAATTGGCGTTGGGAAGACAGAAGCAATTTGTCCTAAAGACGAACAAATTAAAGGGGAAAATCTTCCCTTAGGAGCTAAGAAATTATTTTTGATCAAAGAAATTTTTCGGGATGAAATCACTGGTCAGAGTGAGGTGATCCTTTCCCGCCGAGATAACAATTTCATTAAGGAACTATTTGCCCGAGAAGTGCCGGAAGTAAGTAACCGGGTCGTTAGGGTTGAAAAGATTGCTCGGACACCCGGAGAGCGGACTAAAGTAGCGGTGGCTTCCAGTCAACCCGGTGTTGATCCGGTTGGCTCTTGCATCGGTCAAAAAGGCAGCCGGATTCAATCGGTTTTAAATGAACTGCCGGCAGAAGAAAAAGTTGATGTAATTCTTTTCTCTAAAAATTTAAATCAATTTATTATTGCTGCCCTTTCTCCTGCCAATGGTGTTCGGGTTGAAGCTATTGAGAACGGCATAGCTCAGGTTACGGTGCCGGAGGATCAGTTAGCTCTAGCTATTGGCGGCGGCGGCGAAAATGTCCGTTTAGCCGGCGTTTTGACCGGTTTGGAAATCAAAATCGCCGCTAGAAAAGAGACCCAAAGTTAATTAGAAATTATAAATTTATTTTATGTTTCGTCCACCAATTGTTACTATTATGGGTCATATCGACCACGGCAAAACTACTTTGCTGGATAAGATCAGATCGACCAATGTTTGTGCTAAGGAAACTGGCGGTATTACTCAGCATATCAATGCTTACCAAGCCAAGGGAATTACCTTTATTGATACTCCCGGCCATGCCGCTTTTATCAATATGCGGGCAAGAGGAGCGAAAATTACCGATATAGTTGTTTTGGTTATTGCCGGTACTGAGGGAGTGATGGCTCAAACCAAAGAGTGCCTGAAGTTGGTTAAAGAATTTAAATTGCCCTTGATAGTCGCTCTTAATAAGAAAGATTTGGCCGGTTTTGCCCCTGATAAAGTTAAAGGTCAATTGATTGAAGCCGGTTTTACTCCCGAGGAATATGGTGGTGATGTTCCCTGTCTGGCTATTTCTGCCAAAACCGGTGAGGGTATCGATAAATTACTGGAAACTATTAAATTACTGGCTGATTTACTTGATCTTAAGGCAGAACCAGAAGCTCCTTTATTGGCGGCCGTGATTGAATCCTGTTTGGATAAAAATCGAGGGCCGATAGCCACAGCGGTGGTTGAGAAAGGAACAGTCAAGACAGGCGATATTATTTATGCCGGTTCTATTAGCGGCAAAGTTCGAGCTTTAATTGATGATAACGGGAAAAAGATTGATTCGGCAGGGCCATCAACACCAGTAGTGATTCTGGGCTGTGAAGCAGTGCCGCCGGTAGGTTCGGTAATTACCAAACAACCCCAACAGGTTGCGACTGTCCCTGCGGCCAAATTGACTGCTGATTCTACCGCTTCCAATAAATTAAAAATTATTCTTAAGGCTGACACTCAGGGAACCCTAGAGGCAATTAGAAACTGTTTAACTGACGACGTCTTGATTTTGGAAGCCGGAGTCGGTGCCGTAAACGATAATGATGTTTTTTTGGCTGGTGCCGGTAAGGCCGCTATTTATGCTTTCAATGTTGATTTTCCCTTATTTATCCAAAAATTAGCCGAAAATGAGCAAGTAAAAGTGATTCAGTCAAAGATTATTTATGAAATTATTGACGATATCCAAAATAAAATTCTTCATTTGCTTGAACCAACGATTGACGAGACAGTTTTGGGAGAAGGTGAAATTATTGCTGAATTTAAAATTGAAAAGACTCGGATCGCCGGGGTGAAAGTAACTAAAGGTGAGCTAACTAAAGGTGATTTGGTTCATGTTAAAAGAGCCGACGGTATTACTAAAGACACCAAAATAGATAGTCTTCGACAGGGAAAAATAGCCGTAGATAAAGTTAAGGCCGGTAACGAATGCGGTTTAACTTTTAAACCTTATGTTGATTTCAAAGTAAAAGATGGTATACTAGCGTTCACTCGATGAAAACTTATAATATTTCATCAATTAAGGTTTTACTTGACGGTGCCAAAAGTGCTTTTATCGCCGTGCCGGAATTGAGTTTGGACAGTGTTAGTTCTGCCCTAGCTTTGGCGTTATCGTTAAAAGATACTGGCTTGTCTGTTCAGGTTTTTTGTCCTCAAAAACCTGATGCTAATTATTCCAAATTAAGTGGTTTGGAGTTGTTAAGTAATGTTTATAGTGCCAACGGTTTAGTGATTACCTTAGATTATCCTCAGGAAAGCATTGAAACAGTGGCTTATAACGAGGATGGCGGCCGGCTGAATTTAGTTGTCAAAACTAAAGCTAACTCCCCTAAAATTGAGCGTGATCAGATTATAATTAATAATCAATCATCTTTGGCGGATATTAATTTTATGCTGGGTGATGAAACCAAGTTGGGTAAGGCGGCTGATATTGTTAATCGTGGCCAATGGGTTTTAATTAGTTCTATGCCAATGGAAAAATCATGGGCGCAGGCGAGTATTATTGATCCCGATGCTCCTTTTGCTGAAATTATGGCGTTTTTAATTCCGATGCTAGCTCTGCCCTTCAAATTTGAAGCGGCCAAAAACCTGTTAATTGGTCTACGGGTAGCCACCCAATCTTTTTCAGTAAATGTTTCTCCGGAAACCTTTGAAGCTGGGGCTGCCTGCTTACGGGCGACTCAAGTGGAAAATCCGTCGGCGGGTGAGTTGAATCCTTTCGATAATGTAACTCCCTTAGAAAAAATTGAGTCTAAAGGCGATTTATTTGGGAACCTCCAGCCAAGTTCCGTTTCAACTGTATGAAAGAAAAAATTTTGCGTTGCGGCCAATGTTCAAAATTCACGCCATGGCTGAGTTTTGATCATCCTAGTCAATATCAAGAGGATAAGGAAACCTTTTTAAGATTGCTTCGGAATCCAGCCGTGCCAGCCGAAGTTAAAATTAGAGTTGTTTTGGAGTCCTGCGGCAATTGTCAGACTAAACCGGTTTACGGCGAAGCTGAGTGTGATTCCTATCTCGCTCCTACTGGGGCCAATCGGCCCTGTATAAAAAAAAGTGTGTTATAATAGCCTCTGTAACTATCATGTCGGTAAGATATTTTATTAGTGATTTACCGAAGATAGCCCTATCTTATGGCTTTGTCCAAAGAAGAAAAAGCGGATATTATTAGAAAATTTGCCCAGAATAAAGGGGATACCGGTTCGCCTGAAATTCAAGTAGCGATTTTAACTAAAGAGATCGAAAAACTGCAATTTCATTTGACTGAGAATAAACATGATACTCCGGCTAAGCGTGGTTTATTAACTAAAATAGCCAAGCGCCGCCGGTTATTGCGTTATCTTTCCTCTCATGCCGCCGAACGTTACGGTAAACTAATCAAAGAACTTGATTTGAAAAAATAAAAATATGGAGAAAAAAATCATGAAGCTTTCCCTAGGGGGAGCGGACTTTACCCTAGAGGCCGGGATTTTAGCACCTCAAACTAACGGATCAATAATAGCTCGTTGGGGAGGAACGGTGGTCTTAGCCACGGTAGTCTTAGGAGAATTAGACGAAACTAAGGATTATTTTCCTTTGTCGGTAGAATATGCTGATAGATTATATGCCGGCGGTCTTATTAAAGGCGGTAAATGGATGAAACGGGAAGGAGCACCCTCGGATGCGGCGATTCTTTTTGGCCGGATTATTGATCGTTCTTTGCGACCTTTATTTCCCAATGGTTTTCACCATGAAGTTCAGATAATTACTACTGTTTTAAGTAATGATAAGGAACATGATCCGGTAGTACCTGCCTTTTTAGCGGCGGCGGCGGCTTTGACTGCCTCCGATATTCCTTTTGATGGACCCGTAGCAATTGTTCGGGTAGGTCTGATTAATCATGAATTAAAATTATTTCCATCAGTTAGCGAATTAAATCAATCAGAGTTAGATTTATTAGTGTGTACCGGCCCGGCTGGAGTCAATATGATTGAAGCCGGCGCCCAAATGGTTGATAATGAGTTAGCTTATCAGGCAATAGAACTGGCTAAAAATAATGGCGAAGAAATTAATGACCAGATTAAACACTTTACGGCTTCATTTCAGAAATCAAAAATAGCTTTTGAGCCATATCTGCCAACAAAAGAATTAGTTGATCAATTGGAAGGTCAAATTAAAGATGAAGTCGAAGAATTTTTAGATCATGGTGCTGATGGTAAGCATATTGAAGGTGAAAAAAAATTAGTAGAGAAGATTCTAGCCCTTTATGATGACCAAATAAAAGCCGAAGAAGTCAACCCCAATATTTTAAAGGAAGCTTTGGCTCAAATTGTGAAAAAGTATTTTCGCCAGAGAGCTTTAGCTGGCCGGCGTTTTGACGGTCGAGGCATAGAGGAAATCCGGCCGTTATCAATGACGGTTGGGGTTCTTCCTTGTACCCATGGTTCGGCTTTATTTCAACGAGGTTTAACCCAGGCTTTAACCGTCACTACTTTGTCGACTTTGGCTGATAGACAGTATCTACAGGATAGCAGTGGTGAAACAACTAAGCGTTATATTCACTATTATTCGGCGATGCCTTTTTCAACTGGTGAAACAGGTCGGGTTGGCCGCCCAGGTCGTCGGGAAATCGGTCATGGAGCTTTGGCTGAAAAGGCCTTAATGCCGGTTATTCCCTCTGAAGAAGAATTCCCTTATTTGATTATGCTGACTTCTGAGATTTTGTCTCAAAACGGGTCTTCCTCGATGGCTTCTACCTGTGGTTCAACCTTATCGCTTTTAGACGCCGGCGTGCCGATTAAAGATAAAGTTGCTGGTATTTCGATCGGTATGGTAGCCGAAAGTGAAAATAACTATTTACTTTTGACTGATATTGCCGGGATTGAAGATCATTATGGTGACATGGATTTTAAGATTGCCGGTACCCGCGGAGGAATTACCGCGATTCAATTGGATGTTAAATGCCGGGGTTTGACATTGCCGATGATTAAGGAAACTTTTACCAGAAGTTTACAAGCCAGATTGCAGATTCTTGATTTAATCGATAAAACTATGCCCGCCCCGAGACAGGAATTATCACCCTATGCTCCTAAAATCGAAGTTGTAGTTATTCCTGAAGATAAAATTGGTGATGTTATTGGTTCTGGCGGTAAGACTATCCGGGCTTTAATGGAGAAATATGGAGTGCAAATCGATATTGAAGATAATGGTCAAGCCTATATCGCCGGCCCTGATGAGGTTAAGGTGAAGGCGGCTGCTTTTGAAATAAGTTCGATGGTTAGGGAAATTCGAACCGGGGAGGAATTTAACGGCCAGGTTACCCGAGTTGAGGATTATGGAGTTTTTGTTGAGTTTTTACCTGGGCGTGAGGCTTTACTGCATATTTCCGAAATGAGTCAGGGTTTTATTTCCGACCCGCGGAAAATTATCAAAATAGGCGATAAGTTGCATGTTAAAGTGGCTGGTTTTAATGAAAATCATCAGATTCGTTTGGCAGCTCCAGAATTTAAGGCGGCCCATCAGGGTGAGGCTATGCCTAATCGCAGGCAGGCTATGCCTACTGGCAGGCAGGCCCAGTCTTTTAGCCATTTTCATCCCAACCTCCGCCCACAACGGAATCGGCGGCCATAAGCAGGATTTAATTTATCACCTGAGCGGGGATAGTAGGGTATACTGATTATAATGGACAAGATTAAGGAATTGGTTCGTCAGCTAACGGAAAAAGTGGCAGCAGCTCATTTACCGGTTGGAGGGGAAGAAAAGTTAAAAGAGGTTTTAACTGAAGCGGAATTGGATCTTCATAATTTCCCCTTAACTAGCCGCTATGTTAATTGGTTTTTGACTCTTCCTTGGCATAAATCAAGTCAGGATATTTTAGATTTAACCTATGCTAAGGAGCAATTAGATAAATACCATTATGGCTTGACGGAAATTAAACAGCGCATTTTAGAATATATTTCGGTGCTGGCCCTGCAGAAACAGCGGGGTAATTTAACTTTTTCCCGGGCGCCGATTTTTCTTTTCGTCGGTTTAGTTGGAACCGGCAAGACAACTTTAGCCGAGAGTATTGCCGCCGCTCTTGGTCGGAACTATGTCCGGATCCCATTTGGCGGCTTAGGCGATCCTTTTTACCTCCGAGGCCATTCCCGCTTTGATTCCGAAGCTGAACCCGGAGCTATTATTAAAGCCTTAAAAACAGTTCAAACTAATAATCCGGTTATTTTACTGGATGAAATTGATCGAATAGCCGATCCGGCTTTCAGTTCAATTATGGGAACTTTAGTTGAATTACTCGATCCTGAACAAAATGATCATTTTACCGATAGTTATCTTGATTATCCTTTTGATTTATCCCAAGTGATTTTTTGTGCCACCTGTAATAACACCAATCGGTTGGCAACAGCTGTTTTAGATCGGCTGGAGCCGTTAATGATGCCAGCTTATACTGATGAAGAAAAAACCGTAATTGGCCGGGATTATTTGTTACCTAAAGTTTTATCAGGAAGTGGTTTGACCAGTCAAGATTTGGTGATTAGTCCATCTGTTTGGCCGCTGATTATCCGACCTTTGGGTTTTGACGCCGGGGTTAGGACTTTGAAGAGAAATCTGGAAGCGATTGCCCGCCGGGCGGCTTTGTTAATTTTTTCCCGTCAAACTGCCAGTCCGATTACTATCGACGAAACCAATATTAAGCAATTTCTTAGCCAATGACCGCTTCTAAATCTCAACAATTAACCTATATTTCTTCTCTAATAAATCAATGCCGTAAATGCCATCTTTATCAGGACGCTACTCATCCAGTTCCTGGTTCGGGTAATCCTGAAGCTAAAATTGTTTTTGTCGGTGAAGCCCCCGGCTTTTTTGAAGACAAAAGCGGCCTGCCTTTTGTTGGTAATGCCGGTAAATTACTTGATAAACTTTTGGCCTCTATTGACATTTCAAGAAAAGATGTGTTTATTTGTAATATTCTTAAACACCGGCCGCCGCTAAATCGGGATCCTTTGCCGGAAGAAATTCAAGCTTGTACGCCTTTTTTAAAAGCCCAGCTTAAAGTTTTACAACCCAAGCTGATCGTGGCTCTCGGCGGAGTGGCGATGAATTATTTTTTCCCTGGCGAATTAATTTCCCGAATTAGAGGGCAAATTAAAGAAATAACCTGGGAGGGAATGAATTTAACAATTATTCCGGTTTATCACCCGGCAGCTGCCCTCCGAAATGGGGCCATGTTATTAACTTTAGAAGAAGATTTTCAAACTATTGGTAATTTTTTAATTTTTAATTAATTTATGAAAAAATTTCAAAAAACTTTTTCTCAAGGAAATGATTTATTGAGAATTATTTCCCTCGGTGGTTTTGGCGATGTGACCCAAAACATGTTTGTCTATGAATTAGCACCTCAAGGCGATTTTAGCCGAAGTCAGATTATTATTGTTGACTGCGGTACTGGTTTTCCGGAAGAGGACACTTTCGGGGTTGATCTTCAAATTCCTGATACGACTTATCTCCAAGATAAAAAAGACCGTATTTTAGGTATGTTTATTACCCATGGTCACGAAGATCATATTGGAGCAATTCGTTTTGTCTTAAATTTATTAGGCAATAAATTTCCTATTTATGCGCCTAAATTGGCGGCGGCTTTCATTGAATCCCGGCTGGCTGAGTTTAATCTTCATTGCCGATTAAATCTTTACAACGAGGGCCAATTAATTAATTGTGGTCCATTTACCATTGAGCCGGTTCGGGTCACTCATTCTATTCCCGATACTTTTCATCTCGCTATTCACTCACCATTAGGTATTTGTTATCATGGATCTGACTTTAAATTTGACCTTTTTCCCCTCGATGGCCAGGTAACTGATTTAGCCCATATCGCCCGTCTTAACAGCCATCAACAGGTTTTGTGTTTGCTGTCTGATTGTTTGGGAGCTGATCATGAGGGTTACAGTCCATCCGAAAGTTCAATTGCGGATAATTTTAAACGGGAGATTGTCTCGGCCAAAGGCCGGGTGCTGGTAACTTCTATTTCCAGTAATATTGTCCGCTGGGGACAGGCCATTGAATCTGCCAAAAGTTGCGGCCGAAAAATTGTTTTAGTGGGAATGTCGGTGGAAAAGGCGATTAATATCGCCCGTGATTTGGGTTATCTTAAACTACAACCCAGCGATATTATTCCTCTAGAAAGTCATAAAAATTTCCCGGACAACAAATTACTTTTTTTAGTCGCCGGCTTTTCAGCTCAACCAGATTCAGCTTTATCCAAGATAGTTATGGGCAAGCACAAGATTAAAATTAAAAACACTGATCGGGTGATTTTTAGTTCCCCTGATTATATTCCAGGGACGACTACCGATATTTATAATTTAATTGATACCCTTTCCCGATTAGGCGCCGAAGTAGCCTACAGTGAAAAAGAGGAGCTTCATGTCACCGGCCATGGTTATCAGCATGAACAAGCGATTTTAATTAATTTGCTTAAACCAAAATATTTGCTGCCTATTGGCGGTAATTTTCGTCATATAAGAAGTTATCAATTAATGGCTAAAAAATTGGGTTATCGGGATGAACAGATTATTACTCCGGAATTTGATCAGGCTATTACTTTTAGTCAATCCGGCGGTGTCAGTTTAACCTATCGGGTGCCGTTAAAGAAAGTTTTGATTGACGGTTTGGGTATCGGCGATGTTGGTTTGACGGTTTTGCGGGATCGGAAAACTTTGGCTGAAGATGGGATGTTTTCAGTAGTTTTATTGGTCAATAAAGAAACCGGTGAATTATTTAAAGAACCGGTAATTCTTTCCCGCGGCTTCGTTTTTGTTAAAGACAATCCTGATTTAATGAAATATCTTAAAATTGAGGCTGCCAATAAATTTAAACAGACTACCAGTAAGCCAGCTAATTTTGAGTTTATTCGGACCGAAATTCAGGCCCATTTAGAAAAGATTATTTTTGATAAGACCGGCCGCCAGCCGATGGTTCTGCCGCTGGTGATTGAAGTCTAAATTAGAAATCCCCCCATCCGCCTAGGCGGACGTCTCTACATGGAAAACCTTGTGTTGACTTTTTTGTTCTATTATGATATATAGACGTCACATGACTGAAAAAAGAGAAAATGAAACCGCTTCTACTTTGTTTGAAAAGAATTTTGTTTTCAGGGGGAGTGAAGAAGAATGTTGTTGGATTGGTCGTAAAGAATACAGTGAGAAAGTTGACGATGTTTGGAGCGATATTGTAGAGGAGAATGAAAAGGGTCCAATAGCGGCAGGAGAAAAGAATCCTGAAGAGTTGAGAGTTTTACTCAAAATGGTTAGAAAAATAGAGCCGTTTGAATCGAGAAATAATTTATTGTTTGTTTTAAACGATAGGATGATTGAGGGAATAAAATCGACTAATGAGGCAGGCATTAAAAGGGAGTATGCTATTTTAGTCGATGAAAATTTAAGTTTTTTAGGTAGCAGAGATCAAAAAGAATTTTCTGATCCTGATTGGGCTCGTTGCTGGGCAGCCGAAGACTTTCTTGATATGGCTGAGATAGAGAAAAAGGTAAGCGGGAAATTGGAGGAGGAAAGTCGACCGTGTAACTGGGAAGTCTGGGAAACCTGGAAAACCTGGGAAAACTGGGAAACCATAGTCGGTATACTGAGATTAATAGAAGAAAACAATCCAATGCGAAGTAAGCTGGCTTCTAGAGCTTATAAAATTTTATTGAACTCTATTGAAAATAGGTCGGGAGACACCACTGGTGATAAAGAAGCAACTTTGATTATGAGAAGGAAAAATCTAGATGTATTAAACCGATTGTATAAATTGCGGTTCTAAATTGAGAAAAGAGTTGTAATTTTACCCCGACGGGTATAATTTAGATTATGCCTGATAAAAATCTTCAAAATCTAATTCAATCGTTCCGTCAAGAAGGGCGAATAAAAATGAAAAATTTTGGCCAAGGAAAAAAGAGTGATCTGTTCCGGGTCAGAAAAGTAATTTGATTGGGCTATAATAGTTTATGCGTTATTCTCAACTTTTTGGCCGGACAACGAAAAATATCGCCGCTGATGCCGATTCGATTAATGCCAAGCTTTTGACTCAAGCCGGGTTTATTAATAAGGAATTAGCCGGTGTTTACAGCTATTTGCCTCTTGGCCTTCAGGTATTGACTAAAATTCAAAATATTGTCCGGGAGGAAATGAATCAATTGGGGGCTCAGGAGATTTTACTGCCGGTTTTATCCTCTTGTCAGAAGTGGCAGAAAACCGGCCGCGATAAATTGACTGTTCTTTATCGGCTGGGTCAGCTGGTTTTAAATCCAACCCATGAGGAAGTTGTTACCCCTTTGGTTCAGCAATACGTTTTTTCCTATCGGGATTTACCTTTGGCTGTTTACCAAATTCAAGAAAAATTTAGGCATGAACCTCGGGCTAAATCCGGTTTATTACGGAATTTGGAATTTAATATGAAAGATCTCTACTCTTTTCATGCCGACGAAAAAGACTTGGACAAGTTTTATAATCAGGTGATTGAGACATACCGAAGAATTTTTAATCGCCTTAATTTAGGCGAAATTACTTTTTTAACTTATGCCTCCGGCGGTAGTTTTTCTAAATATTCTCATGAATTTCAGACTATTTGCCCAACCGGTGAAGATTTAATTTATCTTTGTGATCAATGCCAAGTGGCGGTAAATAAGGAATTGATTGAAGAGCAAAAAACCTGCCCTAAATGTAATTCGGCCAATTTAGTTGAGAAAAAGGCGATCGAAGTCGCCAATATTTTTAAGCTGGGAACTAAATTCAGTGCTGCCTTCGGTTTTAATTATACCAATGAACAGGGAGAGTTAAGACCGGTTTTAATGGGTTGTTATGGTTTGGGACCAAGCCGTCTAATGGGGACCTTGGTGGAAGTTTTTCATGATGACCGGGGGATTATTTGGCCGGAAGTAGCAGCGCCTTATCCGATTCATTTAGTCGGTCTTGATCCCAAAGCCGAAGAAATTTACCATAAATTGGGTGAGAACAATGTTCTTTTTGATGATCGGAAGGAAGTTACTCCGGGAGTTAAGTTGACCGATGCGGATTTAATCGGTTTGCCCTGGCGCTGGCTTGTTTCATCCAAAAGTCTTCAAGCCGGCGGAATAGAAATAAAACGTCGAAATAGCAATAAAATCAAGATAATTCCGGTTGATGATGCTATACTGAAATATGGCCAAACGAGGTAGAAAAAGAAAACGCCGTTTTTTTTCTCTTTTTAAAATAAAAAGAGAAACTTTCCAGACTATTTTGTTTTTGTTTTTTTTCATGGCGGCAATAATCACGGTTTTTTCTTTCTTAGAAATCGGACCAATACCGACTAAAATTAGTTTAACATTACAGAATTATTTCGGATTTTTAGCTGTTTTTATTCCATTTTTATTTCTACTTACCGCCTTTCTTTTTGTTAAAGTTAAATTTCCTCTGAAAGAACCAAATATTTTTTTAGGGTTTGTAATCATGTTTATTGCTTTGATTTCTCTTTTTCGAGCCGGTATCGTTGGTAATTATTGCCGTGACTTATTAATCAATTCCTTTGGCGAACTAATTAGTTCGATAGTTTATTTTATCTGTTTAATTGCCGGTTTTGTTATTCTTTTCGATACTAATGTTGCCCAGCTGGTAAAATTTTGCGTGAAGATTTTTAAAGCCATTAAAAAATATACCGTTGGTAGTGGAGTTAAATCAACGGTAAGAAGGGAAAAAATAGTGCCTCGGTTGGGTTCTTCCTTACCGCCTAAAGACGAAACAAAGGATGAAAAGCAGGTAAAGATAGAAGATTATGTTATTAATGCCCCCTTTAAATCACCGGTGCCGGTAGGTAGTAATCAAATTTGGCAATATCCGCCGATAACTTTATTTGATAACAGTTTGGGGGCGCCAGCCGATCGGGGTAATGTTGGCAAGAATGCCAAGACTATTGAAGAGACTCTAGATTCTTTCGGTATTACCGCTAAAGTAGTTGAAATTAACGACAGCCCCTCAGTTACTCAGTATGCCTTAGAGGTAGCTTTGGGGACAAAATTGGCTAAAATTGTTTCCTTAAGTAATGATTTGGCCATGGCTTTGTCAGCTCCGGGCGGTCAGGTTAGGATTGAAGCTCCTATTCCCGGCCGATCTTTAGTAGGAATTGAAGTGCCTAATCATAGCCTTCAAGTCGTACCTTTGCGGGCTATTTTGGAGTCGGAGGTAATGAAGCAAAGTAAATCTAAAATTATGGTTCCGTTAGGTTTAGACGTGGCTGGTAGACCAAAGGTGGCTGATATTGCCAAAATGCCCCACGTTTTGATTGCCGGTCAAACTAATTCAGGTAAATCAGTTTGTATTAATTCTTGGATTTGCACCCTTCTTTTTCGAGCCAGTCCAGAGGAGGTAAAGCTGATTTTAGTTGATCCCAAGAGAGTTGAGTTAACACCTTATAATGATATTCCCCATTTGCTTCAACCGGTAATTGTTGAGCCGGAAAAAATTATTTCAGCCCTAAAATGGACAATTAAAGAAATGGAAAACCGTTATCGTCAACTTACCGAGGCTGGTGTTCGTAATATTGAGACTTTAAATGAAAAAGCCGGTTTTGTTTCTATGCCTTATATTCTTATCATCATTGATGAGTTAAATGATATTATGATGGCTTCACCGACAGAAGTCGAAGAGGCTCTTTGTCGAATTGCCCAGATGGCCCGAGCGGTTGGAATTCATTTGATTCTTTCTACCCAACATCCGTCGGTTAATGTGATTACGGGTCTAATTAAGGCTAATATTCCTACCCGAATTGCTTTTGCGGTAACTTCAATGATGGATTCTCGGGTAATTCTTGATTTACCCGGGGCGGAAAAGTTACTTGGCCGGGGTGATATGTTGTATATTCCCCCTGAATTGGCTAAACCAATTCGGGTTCAGGGTTGCTTTGTTTCTGATAAAGAACGGGATAAATTAATTGAGTTTGTCAAATCTCAACAACAACCGAATTATAACAATGAGATTGTCAGCCAACCAGTTACCGGTAAGGGTACGGCCGGCAAAAATATTGTTTCGGTTGATGGTGAGGAGAGGGATGCTCTTTTTGATCAAGCCGTTAAATTGATTGCTGAGAGTGGTCAAGCTTCCTCATCATTTTTACAGCGCCGACTTAACTTGGGTTATGCCCGGGCGGCTCGGGTTATTGATCAACTGGAAAAAGCAGGTATTGTTGGCCCGTCGAAAGGAGCCAAACCTCGGGATATTTTGATTCCCCATCGCCAAATTAGATCATAGACCTGCCCGTCCGGCAGGCTGGTCATAGATATTAAAAATTTTAAATTTTGAATTAAAATTGTATGTATCGAGCTGCTGGCATTTTGACTACTACCCGCTTGGAGAAGGAATTAACTCTGGAGGAAATTGCCCGGAAAACGAAAATTCCAGTCAAATACCTTCAGGCTTTTGAAACTGAAGATAAAAAAAATTTTCCAGCCGAACCCTACTGCTCGTTGATGGTGAAAGATTATGCCCAGTATTTAGGTCTGAACGGTGACTATATTTTGTCCCTTTTCCACCGCGATTTTGACGTTAAAACCAAGCCGGCCTCATGGCGCCGGGAGAAGTTCAGCTTTACACCCCAATTCACTTTTATTTGTGTTATTTATATCGGCATTTTCCTTTTTGCCGCTTATTTAATTTTTGAATATTATCGCTATAATTCGCCGCCGCCTTTAAAGATCAATTGGCCGTCTTTGCCGGTTGCTAGTGAAACGGTTGAAATATCGGGAGAAACGGCTGATGATGCTACGGTCAAGATTAATGGTGACTTGGTAGTTGTTGATGAAAAAGGTCATTTTGGTAAGAGTTTAAATTATCCACCAAAAGACAATAAAATTGTGGTTGAGGCCCAATCTGTTTCCGGGAAAGTCTCCCGGGATGAGTTTGTTTTTAAATAACCGGTATATTATTATTTTGCCCCAACTATTCTATGTTAGTAATTGAGAAAATAAATAATTTATGGGTAAAGAAAGGAAAATAAATTCAATTGAGATTGGTGAAAGGGGAGGGGTTATAATTGACTCATGTGTGGCATTATTGGTCTCATCGCTCCGGGTCGGCAGGTCAGTTTTGACCTGTATAACGGCTTACTAAATCTTCAGCACCGGGGTCAGGATAACGCTGGTATTTTTACTACTGATGAAAACCAAGTCTATTTAGTCAAAGGTCGAGGACTAGTAGCAGAAGTTTTTAATTGGAAAAAAGTTGAAGGTTTAAAGGGGTCAATGGGTATCGGTCAAGTGCGTTATCCGACCACTGCCGGCAAGCTGGATTCTCAGCCTTTTTATCTCGATCAGGGAGGAATTGCCTTAGCTCACAATGGCAATATTTATAATGAGAAATCACTGCGGCAGCGGCTTGAAAACAGCCGGATTTATTGCGATTCTGATTGTGATGCCGAAACAATTTTGAAGGTTTTTGCCTACTATTTCAATCGTAAAACTGGGCCAATAGCCCAACGCTGTTTTGCCGCTGCTAAAAAAACCATGCAAAAACTGGATGGTTCTTATTCGGTGGTGGCGGTTATCCGCAATGCCGGTTTTTTTGCTTTTCGTGATCCCCATGCAATTCGCCCTTTCGTTTGGGGGAAGAAAACCTGGAATGGACGGGTTAAAGCTTATGCCTTTGCTTCAGAATCGGTGGCTATCGAGAGTTTGGTTGATTCGGTTAGCAACGTCAGACCCGGCGAAGCTATTTTTATCAGCAAAAATTTAGATTGCCAGAGAAAAATTTTAAACCGGAAAAAACGGGCCCATTGTTTTTTTGAATGGGTTTATTTTTCCCGATCAACCTCAATTATTGAAAATATTAGCGTCAATCGAGTAAGGTGGAATTTAGGGAAAGTACTGGCGGAAATTTACAGTCAAAGTCCTCTATATGAGAGATTATCACGGGGAAAACGGCAGGTTATTGTGGCGCCAGTGCCGGAAACTGCCCGCCCGGCTAGTTTAGCTTTTGCTCAGCGGCTGAAGTATCAATATAAAGATATTTTGGAGAAAAATCGTTTTATCGGTCGGGTTTTTCTTAAGCCTAATGAAGCTATTCGTCGCCAAGAAATTGCCGGTAATATGAGAATTATTGAAGGTGTGGTTAAAGATAAGATTGTTTTGCTGATAGATGATTCGATTGTTCGGGGAACAACCAGCCGGGGTATTGTTCAGAGAATCAGGAGCCGAGGGGCTAAAGAAGTTCATTTATTATCAACTTGTCCCCCGTTGATTTATCCTTGTTTTTATGGAGTCGATTTTCCAGATCCAGCCGAATTAGTAGCTTATAAACGGAAAATAACCGAAATTGAAGCGTATATTGGGGCCGACAGTATTACTTATATGACCTTAGCCGGTTTAACTAAGGCGATTGGTTTAAAAGAAAATCAGTTATGTACAGCCTGTTTAACCGGCCGTTATCCGACGTCTCTTGATCAACTTGTCGAATCTCTTTAATTAGTTTATACTAACGCAAGATGGATGCCGCTTCGATTATTTTAATTATTAGCTTGATTGCCGTCACGGTGGTGATTGTGGTGGCTGGTATTTATCTGATTGGGATTTTGAAGGATGTCAAAGAGGTAACCAGCTTAGTAACAGTAGCTTCCAATTTATTCAGCGTCGGCGGCAAATTTTTAACCAAGTTTTTGGAATCTTTACCCTCGGTTAAATTTAACTCTCAACCTAAGAAAATTAAGAAGTAAGTTTAACTAATTGCTTTTATTAAAGAGGAAAAATACGGTATAATGCCCTCATGAAAGCTCGGCAGTTAAAAGAGAAGTATTTTGATTTTTTTAAAGCCAAAGGTCATCAGGAAATTCCCAATGTTTCCCTTATCCCCGAGAACGATTCTTCTACTCTTTTTATTTCCGCCGGCATGCATCCTCTGGTGCCTTATTTAATGGGTCAACCCCATCCTTTAGGCAAGCGTTTAGTGGGTCTCCAGCGGTGTTTACGGACAAGCGATATTAATAGCGTCGGTGACGGTCGACACCATATCTTTTTTGAAATGTTAGGCAATTGGTCTTTAAACGATTATTTTAAAGAAGAGGCTATCAGTTGGAGTTTTGAATTTTTAACCCAAATTTTAAAGTTTAATCCTCGCTTTATTTGGGTAACGGTTTATCAATCTGATAAAGAAACACCAAAAATTTGGAAAAAATTAGGAATACCCGAAAATCATTTAGTAACTCTGGGAAAAAAAACTAATTGGTGGGAGCGGGAAGGTGTAGCCGGTCCAGGCGGCCCCGATACCGAGATGTTTATTGATCTTCAGTCAAATCAGCCTGAGGTTCCCTTTGTGATCGGGGAAAAATCTGGCCGCTACCTTGAAATTTGGAACGATGTTTTTATGGATCATTATACTGATGGCCAAGGTCATTATCGAGATCTTGGTCTGAAAAATGTTGATACCGGCATGGGGGTCGAACGGATTTTAGCCGCTTTAGATGGGAAAAATAATGATTATTTAACTTCTGTTTGGCAACCGATTATTAAGACAATCGAAGTCTTAAGGAAAGGGGAAAATCAGTCGTTAAATTCGGTTCAAATCATAGCTGATTATTTAAAAGCGGTAGTATTTCTCATTGCCGATGGCATTGAACCAAGTAATAAAGAAGGCGGTTATGTCCTTCGCCGTTTAATTCGAAAATCAGTCCGATTAGCCAAAAGTTTGGCTATTGAAAGTTTAACGCCAATCGTCCAGGCTGTTATTGATAATCGTGATAATTATGCAGATAACTACGATGAATTAAATAATCCCGATATTATCAACGTAGTCCAGGATGAAGAAAAGAGATTTAAAAGGACCTTAGAATTAGGTTTGAAAGAATTAAAACATTACCAGACTTTGACGGGCAAGGAAGCCTTTAAAATTTATGAAAGTTATGGCTTTCCTTTAGAGTTAATCGAAGAAGAATTGGGTATAGTTATTGATAAAGATGAATTTGATCAAGCTGGAAAGGAACATCAGCGAAAATCGAAAACCATTGATCGGGGGGCGTTTAAAAGTGGTTTAAAGGATAATTCCGAGATGACAACAAAATATCACACAGCCACCCATTTACTTCAAGCGGGTTTAAGACAGCTCTTGGGTAATCAGGTTCATCAAGCTGGTTCCAATATTACCCCTGAACGACTGCGTTTTGATTTTACTTATCCCTCAAAGTTAACTTCGGCACAGATATTGGCAGTGGAAAATTTGGTTAACCAAATGATTCAGGCTGATTTACCAGTTGTCAGTAAAAATATGACCCTAATCAAAGCGAAAAAATCGGGTGCTTTGGCTGTTTTTGGTGATAAATATCCAGCCGTAGTTTCTGTTTACACTATTGGTAATTTCAGCCGAGAAGTTTGCACTGGCCCTCATGTTAAAAGAACTGGTGTTTTGGGTCGATTCAAAATTATTAAGGAAGAGTCAGCCGGCAGTTCAAAACGCCGTCTCTATGCTATCCTTAAATAATGGCAACTAATAACTATTGGCTGATTGCTATCGATGAGGAAGAGGTTAATGTTTCTTTGGTTTTGTTTGCCGGAAATCAATTTGAACGTATTGTTACCGGTAAACCAAAGATATATGAGCCAGATTCAGAAGAGTCGCTGATTTTGGCGGTAGATGCCTCCTTAAGTGAAACAGCCCAAATGGCGGCTATTGAGGAAGCAGCTGAGCCGGAGTTAGCCGCTTTTATTCTTTCTCCTTTTTGGATTGATATCGATGGTCAAATTACGGCAGCCAAATTTAAACTAATCGAAGAGATTTGTAAGAAACTTAAATTTAAACCGTTGGGTTTTATCGGTAATGATGAAGCCCTAGTCGAATCAGTTGAAAATGACGAGTCATTTAGTAATAGTTTTATTTTAATTAATCTAGGCCGACGTCAATTTAATCTTTCTTTGGTTTATTTTGGCAAAGTAAAAGAACGATTTCATGAAACTTTTAGCGACGGTTTTTCTCCCAAAGCGATTGAAAATGTTTTAGCTAATCTCTCGTCCCAATCGACCCTACCACCTCTATTGATTTTTTTTGGTGATACTCCCAATCTGCCGATAGATGATATCAAGAATTACCCTTGGATAGGTAAAAAGATTGGTGATATTTTCTTTCATTTACCCGATTTAAAGTTTTTAAGTTTGGAGGAAATTACCCGAATTTGGGCTAGTTTTATTAATAAACAGATTATTGGTCCGGTAGAGTCGGGATCTTTAGGACCGACAGAAGAGGCAGTCTCTCCAGCTGAAGTTGAACCAGCAGCAGTCGAATCATTGCCGCCAGTCGAGTCTGAAACAGCCTTATCAATGGAACCGCCGGCCGAAGTAGAACCACCGACGGCAGTAGTTCCCGAGACAACCTCCCCTCCAGTCGAAGTGCCGATGGCTCAACTAGACTTAAAACCTAAAATAAGGCCCAAATTACCCAAAATTAAATTGAGATTAAAATTAAAACTAAATGCTTTTCTTTGGTTTTTATCTTTTATCCCTCTATTATTCCTTGGCTTATGGTTGTTAAATCGGGTAGAAATTGTCCTTTTATTAAAACCCCTGCCTTTGGAAACAACTATACCAGTTACTTTAGATTCCCAAACAGCCACTTTCAGTCCCGGATCGAGGGTAATTCCGGCAGTAATTCAATCTTTTAATCTCAAAGTTAGCGACAAGGTTCCTACAACCGGTAAAAAAACTGTTGGGGAAAAAGCCAAGGGGAGTGTTGTTATTTTTAATAAGGAGGAAAAAGTGCTAAATTTGCCAGTTGGAACAATTTTGATGACTGCTGACAATAAACAGTTTGAGTTATTAACTCCGGTTCAAGTTGCCGGCGGCAATTTAGATTTTAATCAAGAGCCGGCAGTACTTAAACTGGGTCAGACTAAAACAGTGGTTGGGGCGGTCGATATTGGGCCGGAGTTTAATCTTTCCCAGGGAGCAAAATTGGTTTTTAAAGATTATCCCGAGAGTGTTTTAATAGCCAGAACCGAAGCAGATTTTACCGGTGGTAGTCGGCAGGAAGTCCAAGTTGTTGACCGTCAAGATAAGATAGAACTAGAATCGCGCCTAAAGAGAGCAGTCGAAACAACTATTAAAGAAAAAATTGAAAAAGATATTAATAATTTGGCCGGGGCCTTGCCAGAGACTGTTAGAACTCAATCCAAGAAAATTGAATTTAATCGCAATGTTGGTGAAGTAATTGATGAATTATCGGCAGTTCAGGAATTAACAATGACTGTTTTTGTTATTCCTTCGGCCAAAAAGGATGAAATTATTTATTCTTTAATTGAAACCAAAGATGATCAAGCTGACTACCAGCAGATGGTTTACCAATTGAAATTTACGGAAGAAAAAAGCGATGAACAGAGAGCGATTGGTCAGTTAACTATTACCGGTTCAGTTGCCCCTAAATTAGATCTAGAGAGCATAAAATCAAAAATTGTTGGTCGAACCTGGAGTTCCGCCCTAAACTATTTTAAAAATAATTGCGATTATTTTTATAGTTGGAAAATTCGGTCTAATTTACCAATGATTGGTAAGGTGTTTCCTTTGCCAATTATTAAGAGTCGGATTAATCTTGTTTCTAGAATAAATTAATGGCTTACGTTTATTTGAAAAAAAAACCTGCCAAAAAATCTAAACCAGCGGCTAAAAATTATTTGTCTTTTATTTTTTTAGTCATTGGTATTTTATCTTTTCTTTTCGTTCTTTACCCGTTAACGTATTTTCAGTGGGGTTACAGCCGTCGCTTCCAACCTATTTTAAGTCCACTTTCCGTCAAATTTTATAACAATGAAGAAGGTATTATGGCTGAAGCAGTTGATTTTACTCAGCTTTCCAATTGGTTTGTTCAAAACAATGGTCAAACAGCGGCCTATTCACAGGAGCTTTTAAGCGAAACTGATCATCGAAGTTATCTTTTATCTATTCCTAAATTAGGGATAAAAGATGTCGAAGTAACTATCGGTGGTAAGGATTTAAAGAAAAGCATTATCCATTATCCCCAAACAGCTCTACCAGGTCAAAGAGGTAATGCAGTTATTTTTGGCCATTCGGTTTTACCGCAGTTTTTCAATCCCAAATCTTATTTGACAGTGTTTTCAACTTTATTTAAATTAATTCCAGGCGATCAGATCATCGTTTATTTTGACCGAGTCCACTATACTTATCTAGTAGAAGATGTTTTTGAAGTGAAAGCTACCGACTTTTCTATTTTAGAACAGCGCTATGATGGTCGTTATCTTTCCTTAGTTACTTGTTCACCGCCGGGGACTTATCTTCGCCGGCTGGTAGTTAGGGCGAGAATCGTCGAATGATTTGCCTTATTTACTAAATGAATTATTTGGCTATTGATTATGGTTCAAAACGAATTGGATTGGCAGTAGCAATTAAGGGAATTATTTCACCAATATTACCGCTTAAAAACGACAAAAATCTTTTCAATAATCTCCGCCGGTTGGTTCGGGACTATGAAATTGATCAAATATACCTTGGTTTAAGTGAGGGTGAAGTAGCTGCCCAGACCAGAAAATTTGGTGACAAACTGGCGACTATGTTAAAATTAAAGGTCGAGTTTATTGAAGAAGCAGTTTCGACAATTGAAGCTGACCAGATTTATATTAATAATAAAAGGCCAAAGAAAGAATATAAGTCTTGGATTGATTCAATTGCGGCCGCTGTTATTTTAAGGAGGGCGATATGATAAAAAATTTAATTGCTCCGATTCAGGCCTATTTATTATCTCAAGGCCGGTGTGTTGGCTGCGGTGCTTCCCTCAAAAAAGGGGTGGAAAAAAAAGTCCGTGGTCAAATAACGGTTACTTGTCGTTGCGGCCGGATTTATATTAGAAATCAAAAGAATTATCGTCGGGCTTTATTTTCGGAAATCTAATGAAAAAATGGGTTCTTTTCTTGGGATTAATTTTGTGTTTAGGAGTGGTGGGTGGGTTTTTTCTTTGGGGTAATTTGCCGGTATCTTCTGAGAATCAACCCAAAGATTTTGTTATTAATCAAGGGGAGAAATTAACCAGTATTGCCGCCAGATTAGAAAAAAGCCGCTTGATTAGGAATAAATATGTTTTTCTTTTTTATACCTTCAGATTAGGTTTGAAACAAAAAATTCAATCCGGTAAGTTTCGACTGGCGCCAAATTTGTCAACAGCAGCTATAGTGCAGCGGCTTTCCCATGGCGGTTCAACTGATTATTGGTTAAGGATTATCGACGGCTCTCGGGTAGAGGAAATTACTCCTCGTTTTTCTAAGGAGTGGGAAGGTTATTTATTTCCGGATAGTTATTTAATTCCGGAATATTTTACTCCAAATGATATTTTACAGGTAATTAAGGATAATTTTGACAAAAAGTTAGCTCAGGCCAAAGTGGGAGCAACTAACTTGATGAGTGATCAAGAAATTGTTATTTTAGCTTCGTTATTAGAACGGGAGGGACGGCAATTAGAAACTAAACAGATGATTGCCGGTATTTTACTTAACCGTTTAAAAGCTAATTTAGCTCTTCAGATTGATGCTACGGTTCAATATGCCCGGGATACATTCAGAAATCCAAAGGTTTATTGGCAACCACTTCAAGCTGACGATATTAATCTTGTTTCTCCTTATAATACCTATAAAAATAAAGGATTACCACCAGGTCCAATTTGTAACCCGGGTTATGATTCTCTTTATGCCGCCTTTCATCCTACAGCGAGTGATTATCTTTTTTATGTCACCGGCAAAGACGGCCAGATGCATTACGCTAAAACCTACCAAGAACATTTGGAAAATATTGAGAATTATTTAAAGTAAATTCCAATTTTTATTTATTAATCAATTCATTTAATATTTTCCACCTTCTTTTTTTCTCTGTTTGAGGGACATTATCAGGGTATATTTTGGCACTAATTGTTCCCGGCCGGGGAGAATATTTGTTGATATAGGCAATTTCGAAACCGACACGACGGCAGAGTTTGACTGTGTTTTGAAAAGCTTTTTCATCTTCACCCGGAAAGCCAACGATAATATCAGTGGAGAATTTGGAATTTTTTACCTTGCTTTTTATTTTCTCAATTAAATTTAAATAGTCGGCGGCGGTGTAACCTCGGTTCATTTTTTTTAAGATTTTATCATCACCTGATTGCAATGGTAAATGAATAAGGCGGTCGATATTGTTGTGTCTGGCAATTACCTTAATAAGTTCATCGGAAAATTTCCAGGGATTGCTTGAAACGAACGAAATTTTGTTAAGCGGTCGGTTGGCAATAGTTTCTAGAAGTTGGGGAAATTTGTTATTATTCCACGAGTTAACGTTCTGGCCGATCAATAGGATTTCTTTAAAACCATCCTTAATTGCCTGGTCAATTTCTTTCAAGATTTCTTTTGAAGGTCGAGAAACTTCTCTTCCCCTGGTATAGGGGACAATACAGTAGGAACAAAAGTGATTACAGCCACTGGTAATCGAAATGAGAGCTGTTTTCTGTCTGCACCTAAGGGGTTCAGCGGTGGTGGCAATTTGATTTATCGGTAAGATTTCATCGACTCCTTTTATTTGTTTAGCTACAGCGGCCAAACAGCCGGTGAGGATAATTTTAGGTTTTCTTGCGACTGAATTTTTTCTTATGTTATTAATTAAACCATAGACCCTGTTTTCAGCCGATTCTCTAACAATACAGCTATTGATGATGATTTCGTCCGCCTTTTTCCAATCAACCACCTCCTGCCACCCCTTGTGTTGGTAAAATGCTTTTATCCGCTCTGAATCGGCCGTATTTTGGGCACAACCAAATGTTTTAAGATAGAACTTGGGCATGCCGATATTTTAATCCCAGAACGATACTGAATCCACCCAGAGAAAGGATTAAGACTGTTGGCCAGGTAACTCCCGCCGCCGGCGTGGCGCTGGTAGAACTACTGATTCCTCCTACATCCATTCCACTTAAATCTCCTAAAGTTAGGGTTATTTTTTGGGTTGAGCCATTGTTGGTAAAGGTTACCTGGTGGGCACCCGTGGTTAAACTTGCTGCCGGTGTATAAACCCAATCACCACTGGAATCGGCTGCGACCTGAATCGCCGTTCCATCAATATCGATAGTAACATTACTCGAAGGCAAAGCCGTTCCTCTAAAAGTCGGTTGGAGAGAAGTATGCCAAAATTTACTTACCTGAATATTATTGGTGCTGACGCCGCCAATAGAACTGACGGTAAAACCGCCGGCCAAAGTCAATTTAGGAGAAATTAACAAGAGAAACAAAATCCCTAAAACTTTTTTGGTAATTTTCATGATTTAAATATATACTTTGCCTTGCTCCTCTGTCAAGGAGAGCCGTCTGCCAGCCGGCTAGCAGAAGGGTTTTAATTGGGTTTCTGACAATCTATGATTTAGTTGTTGCTTTGACTTGACATGGGCGTTATAATACAAGGCATTTGGAAGGCTGAAAAGAGCCTTTCTCTTTTAATAAAACTTCAAAATTAAATTTTAATGAGCGTGGCTAAAAGGCTTAATTGGGGTAGACAGTATCCAAATCTTCCGGAGCTTGATTTAGTGGCAGTGCAGAAACAGTCTTGGCGGCGCTTCCTCAATTGTGATTTTGAGGAAATACTCCAGTCAATTTCACCTATTACTGATTATACTGGTAATAATTGGGAATTAACTTTGGGTAAATTAAGTTATGATCCAATTCTAATTGCTCCCCAAACAGCTCGACATAAAGGTATTAATTATGCTCTTCCGGTAAGAATAGAAGCCAAACTTCTTAATAAAAGAACAGGAGTTGAGACAAGTGAGAATGTTTTTCTTTTAAATCTACCCACCATGACGGAAGAGGGAACCTTTATTATCAGTGGAATTAGAAGGGGCATTATTAATCAATTAGTCCGTTCTCCCGGGGTTTATTTCACTGGAGAAACTGATCCGACTACTGGTAAAGTCCTTTATAATGCTGAAATTAGACCGATTCATGGTTCATGGCTGGAGTTTTTTGTTGGCAAGAAAGACGTTATTTTTGCCAGAATTGACAAGAGAAAAAAATTTCCGGCTACCGTTATTTTAAGGGCTGCCTGTGGTTTAGATGACAAACAATTAATAGCGGAGTTTGGTAATTTTATTGAAAGTACATTGGCAGCCGATCCGTCTAAATCGGCTGAGGAAGCTCTGATTGAGTTCTATAAAAAGTCACATCCTGGTGAGCCGGTAGTGATGGAAAATGCTCAGAGATTTTTTAACGAAAGGTTTTTTAACTTGCGAAGTTATGAGTTAGGACGGGTTGGTCGGTTTAAAATTAACAAAAAATTTGGTTTTAATTTTGATGATAATAATAAAGAAAATTGGGTTTTAAGAGAAGAAGATTTAATTGAAACGGTTCGTTATTTGATTAAGTTGCAGAAAGGAGAGATGACACAATTAGATGATATCGATAGTTTAGCCAATCGCCGTCTCCGCTGTTGTGGAGAGGTAGTGGCTCAAATTGCTCTCCGGCCGGCACTGGTTCGTTTTGAAAGAATGGTTAAGGAAAGAATGTCCTTAATTTCAACTAAAGAGAAATGTATTCCCAGTCAAATAATTAATCCTCAACCACTTATTTCAGCCCTGAATACCTTTTTTCGTTCCAATCAATTATCGGCTATTTTGGATCAAACTAATCCTTTATCAGAATTGGATTTACTTCGTCGGGTAACAGTTATCGGCCAGGGTGGTCTTTCACGAGAAAGAGCCGCTTTTAGTATTAGAGATGTTCATTCAAGCCAATATGGTCGAATTTGCACCGTTCGTTCACCTGAGGGTCCTAATATTGGTTTAGTAACTTATTTGGCCCTTTATGCTCGGGTGAATGACTATGGTTTTATTGAAGCTCCCTTTAGAAAAATTCAAAAAATGGGTAATGATTATAAGGTGACCGATGATTTTGTCTACCTTGATGCTAATGATGAATTTAATCATCAGATTACTCACTTGGGAATTAAAATTGATGAAAAAGGTATAATTCGGCAAAAATGGGTGCCAATCCGTTATCGGGGCGAGTTTATTGAAGGTCCAATTGATCGGGTAGATTATATTGATTTAGTCCCTAACCAAATTGTGGGAGTTTCTGCTTCCTTAATTCCCTTTGTTGATCATGACGATGCCACTCGGGCTTTAATGGGTTCTCATATGCAGACCCAGGCAGTTCCTTTGATTAAAACTGAAGTTCCAATTGTCGGAACGGGCATGGAAAAACCTATTGCTACTGCTTTAGGACGAACAGTTAAGGCAGTTAATTCAGGAAAAGTAACTTATGTTGATGGCGAAAAAATAGTAGTCACTTTGGATAAAAAGGCCAAAGTTGAAGATGGGACAGAGCACAGTTTTATTAGCCATAACGGTAAAACAGAAACGTATCCGATTACTAAGTTTGAACGAACTTCACCTTATGGAACCTGTTATAACCAACAGGCAGTAGTTAATGTGGGCGATCGGGTTAAAAAGGGTGATCTTTTAATTGATGGTCCGGCGACTTCGCAAGGAGAATTATCGATTGGTCGAAATTTGTTAGTTGCTTATGCTTCCATTGACGGTTTAGGTTTTGAAGATTCTTTCTTAATTTCTGACCGATTAGTAAAGGAAGATATTTTAACCAACATTCAAATTTATGAATATGTAGCTGAGGTGGTAGAAACCAAACTTGGTTCTGAAGAATTAACCAAAGATATTCCCAATGTGTCTGAAGCAGAATTATCTAAGTTAACAGATGATGGTTTAGTAATGATCGGAGCTACTGTTGGCCCCAATGATATTCTGGTAGGTAAGGTGGAGCCGCGAGGAGAAAAAGAGTTATCAGCCGAAGAAAGATTATTACGGGCGATTTTTGGAGAGAAAGCTAGGGAGGTTAAAGATACTTCTCTTCGAGTTCCTAATGGTGAAGGAGGGGTGGTAATTAAAGTTGATATTTTAGATAAGGACCGAGGCGATGAGTTAGATCCGGGGGTCAATAAGGTAATCAAAGTTTATGTAGCCCAAATCCGCCGAATTCAAGAAGGTGATAAAATTGCTGGTCGTCATGGAAACAAAGGTGTTATTTGCCGCATTTTACCAGAATATGATATGCCTTATTTAGCCGATGGTACTCCGATTGACTTAGTAATGTCACCCTTGTCAGTTATTGCCAGAATGAATTTAGGTCAGGTTTTAGAAACTACTTTGGCTCATGCCGGTCTTCATTTGAATAAAAAATATGCTGTTCCTGTCTTTGGAAAATATGAGGAAAAAGTTATTGAGGCAGAACTGGAACAGGCAGGACTGCCAACCAACGGAAAAATGCAACTTTATGATGGTCGAACTGGTCAGCCATATGATTATAAATCGGTGGTAGGTATCGGATATATTTTAAAATTAGTTCACATGGTGGACGATAAGGTGCACGCTCGTTCTACAGGTCCTTATTCTTTGGTAACTCAACAGCCTCTAGGTGGCCGGGCAAGAATGGGGGGACAGCGATTGGGAGAAATGGAAGTTTGGGCTTTAGAATCCCATCGAGCGGCCCACATTCTTCAGGAAATGTTAACCATTAAATCTGATGATTTGGAAGGCCGAACTAAAGCTTTCCAAGCTATCATTAAAGGACTACCTATTCCCGAGCCAGCGGTGCCTGAATCGTTTAAAGTATTAACGCGGGAATTAGCTGGTTTAGCCTTGGATGTCAATCCCATCGGAGTTAAAGAGACCCAAGAACCCGAAGAGGTTACACCGACAGTTTTAGAGGAGGAAAAACATGTTTAATTTTAAAAATATTATTGATTTTTCTGGTTTACAGATTAAATTAGCTTCACCGGAAGCGGTAAAAGAATGGTCCCACGGGGAGGTAATTAAACCTGAAACAATTAATTATCGCTCTTGGCGGCCGGAAAAAGACGGACTATTTTGTGAAAAAATTTTTGGACCATCCCGAGATTATGAATGTTATTGCGGCAAGTATAAAAAGATTCGATTTAAGGGAGTTGTTTGTGACCGTTGTGGTGTTGAAGTAACCACTTCCAAAGTTCGTCGGGAGCGAATGGGACATATTGCGTTAGCTGCTCCAGTAGTTCATTTATGGTATCTAAGAAGTACTCCTTCACCTTTAAGTATTATTTTAGATATTCCCCAAAAAGAGATTGAAGCGGTTGTTTATTTTACTAAATATTTGGTTACGGCGGTTGATAACGATAAAAGAAAAGAAGCTTTGGTTAATTTAGAAACAAATTTAGGTAAGGAATACCAAATGATTGAGAAAAAGACCAAAGAAGCCATTGAAGCTACTACCAAGTCGATAATTGAAGAAAAGAAGGAATTAAAGGAACAGATTAAAAATAAAGATCAGTTAAATATTGCTCAGGAAGAACAAGAGGTTCGCCTTAAGCAGGAGATTCAGCGTTTAGAAAATAAAGCCTTGACAGAGAAAAGCCGGTTGGACAATTTAACCAAATATCTCAAGGAAAGAATTAATAGTATTACCACTCTAACTACTTTAACCGAGGAAGAAAATTTTTATTTGGGACAGTTTAAAGCCGATCTTTTTTATCAGGCGAAAATGGGAGCTGAAGCTATTTTGGAAGTTTTGGAAACATTAGAATTATCGGCAATAGTTGTAAATCTAAAGAAGGAATTGGGCAAAACCTCTTCCCGTTTGAAGAAAAAGAAAATTATGTATAAAATTCGCATTTTAAACGGGATGATTGAGAACGGTATTGAGCCAGGGTGGATGGTATTGCGAAATATTCCAGTGATACCGCCTGATCTGCGGCCAATGGTGCAGCTAACTGGCGGTCGTTTTGCGACTTCTGATTTAAACGATTTGTATCGCCGTTTAATTAATCGGAATAATCGTCTCAAAAAATTATTGAAATTAGGAGCACCGGAAATAATTCTTAAAAATGAGAAAAGAATGCTTCAAGAATCGGTCGATATTTTAATTGATGCTCAAAAGAGTGCTAGGAATAAACGCAAGGGCAGTAAACGTTTACCTCGGTCATTGTCTGATATGTTGCGGGGAAAGAAAGGACGTTTCAGAAGAAATCTTTTAGGTAAACGGGTTGATTATTCCGGCCGTTCGGTCATTGTTGTCGGTCCGGATTTAAAACTCAATCAAGTTGGTTTACCTAAGGAGATTGCCTTGGAAATGTATCGGCCTTTTGTTCTTAGAGAATTAATTACCAGCGGAATTGCCCCCAATATTAAAAGTGCTAAAAATTTAGTTGATCATCGAGTCAATGAGGTTTATGATATTTTGGAGAAAGTTACAAAGAAAAGTTATGTTTTGTTAAATCGGGCGCCAACACTCCATAAACTTTCCATTCAAGCCTTTAGACCGATTTTGGTAGATGGTTTAGCTATTCGTCTTCACCCCTGTGTTTGTCGAGGTTTTAATGCCGATTTTGACGGCGATCAAATGGGAGTTTATTTACCCCTCTCAGAATCATCCCAAAAGGAAGCTAAAGAGTTGATGGTACCTTCTCGTAATCTCTTAAAGCCAGCTGATGGTTCGCCTATTTCTGTTCCCTCGCAAGAAATGGCGGTGGGTTGTTACTATTTTACTTCGGTTAGATCGGAAGATTTAGAAAAAGAAAAGGACGAAGAGTTTAAAGATTTACCGGTTTTAAGTGATAAAACAGAAGCTCAGTTAGCCTACGAAGCAGGTAAAATCGGTTTGAGGGAATTAATTATGGTACGAATTAATGGTCAACTTTTAAGAACTACTTACGGTCGGATTTGGTTTAATTCTATTTTACCGGAAAATTTTGAATATATTAACGAACCGGTAGCTGGAAGCAAATCAATGAATGATTTGATTTTTAAAACAATGGAGAAATGTGGCCGCCTGCGGACAGTTCATCTGATTGACGATTTAAAAGATATAGGTTTCAAGGGTTTTACCCTTTCTGGGCTGTCGTTGGCGATGGAAGATTGTGGGTATTTAAAGGAAAAGGATCAAATTATTGCTGAAACTAATAAAAAAATTGCCGAAATTGAGGGAAATTATAAGATGGGCTTAATTACGAATGGGGAGAAAAAGCGTTTGTGTCAGACTTTATGGATGAGTGTAACTGAGGAAATTGCCGAAAAAACATGGGCGACTTTAGCTACCGATTCACCTATTCGGATTATCTCAGCCGCAGGAATTAAGCGGGCTTCGAAGGATCAAATTAAGCAACTTTCAGGTATACGGGGATTAGTGGTTGATCCAATGGGTGAAATTGTTCAACTGCCAACTAAATCTAATTTTCGTGAAGGTTTATCGGTTTTTGAGTATGTAACTGGGGCACGGGGAGCAAGAAAAGGTTTGGCCGATACGGCCTTAAAAACGGCTGACGCCGGTTATTTAACTCGCCGGTTGGTTGACGCCGCCCATGCTGCAATTATTAGGGAAAAAGATTGCGGAACCACCAAGTTTTTAACCATTGAAAAAAATGATAAAGGTCGAGAGCGGTCTTTTGCCCGGCGAATTTTGGGCCGAGTTTTAGCGTCAGAAGTAGTTGATCCAAAGACGAACAAGGTTATAGCTAAAGTTGGTGACATAATCGATTCTCGATTAGGAGCCTTGATTGAAAGTAGCAATGTTTCAGCAGTTAATGTTTATTCACCTTTAACTTGTCGATCTTTAAATGGTCTTTGTCAAAAATGTTATGGTTGGGATATGTCAACCCGTAAAATGGTAAAAATCGGAGTTCCAGTAGGAGTTATCGGAGCCCAATCTATTGGTGAACCGGGAACCCAGTTAACTTTAAGAACTAAGCATAGCGGGGGAGTAATCGGAGTCGATGTTACTCAAGATTTACCTAGGGTTCAAGAATTATTCGAGATAAGAACTCCGAAATTGCCTTCGCCAATTGCGGAGATTGATGGCCGGATTTCAATTAAAGAAAATCTTGATAATTACGAGATAAAATTGACAGGCAAAGATGATAATGGCCATAAGAAGATTATTACCTATGCAGTTCCCATTAATACTAATCTTATGGTGGCCGACGGCGATTTAGTTATTGCCGGTACTCAGTTATGTTCGGGTTCCTTGGATGTGCGGGAGGTCTTAAATATTAAAGGTTTGGAAGCAGCCCAGCGGTATCTGATTAATAATATTCAGTTTGTTTACGAATCCCAGGGGATTGTTATTCACGATAAACATATCGAGGTGATTATTAAAGAAATGAGTGACAAAATAAAAATTGAAGATCCGGGTGATACTAATTTTATTTACGGTCAGATTGTTACCCGGGCGATTTATACCGAAGCCAATGATAAATTGAAAGAAAAGGGCGGTGAACCAGCTAAAGGTCGAAAAGTTCTTTTGGGTTTGATTCAAGCGGCCCTTACCACTGGTTCTTGGTTGTCGGCGGCTTCATTCCAACAAACTACCTCTGTTTTAACCGAAGCTTCATTATTAGCCGAAGTGGATCACTTGATTGGTTTGAAGGAAAATGTTATTATCGGCAGATTAATTCCAGTAGAAATTAAAAATTAGAAATTAGTTTAGAGTGCCTACATTTAATCAATTAATTAGAAAAGGACGAAAACAAAAACCTAAGCGGGTTAAGGCATCGGCTCTTCGGGGTACTTTTAATAGCCGAGAAAACAAGCGGGTTTCCAGCTTTAATCCGATTAAAAAAGGGGTAATTACGGTAGTTAAAACTATGACGCCTAAAAAACCTAATTCAGCCTTACGTAAAGTTTGTAAAGTAAAGTTAAGTAATCGGGCTTCAGTAACAGCTTATATTCCCGGCGTTGGTCATAATTTGGCTGAACACGGTATTGTTACCGTTCGCGGTGGCCGGGTTCGTGATTTGCCCGGTATTCGTTACCATATTATCCGAGGTCGTTTTGATGCCGCTGGAGTGGTTGGTCGGAAACAAAGCCGTTCCCGCTACGGGACTAAACGCCCGGGAGCCGGTAATTAATTACGAATTAAAAATTAAAAATCTCGAGAATTTTAATTATTTTAAATTTTAAATTTTAAATTAAGCTTATGTCACGTAAAGGTCGAGCTAAAGTAAGGAAAATAGAGCCGGAGGCGATTTATAATTCGGTGACAGTCAGTAAAATAATTCATGGAGCTATGTTTGACGGTAAGAAAAAAGTTGCCATGAAACAGGTCTATCAAGCCTTGGCTATGGTGGAAAAAGAAATGGGTGATGAAGCGCTAATGTTATTAGAACAGGCCTTGGATAATATTCGACCAAAAGTGGAAGTTCGACCGCGTCGTATTGGTGGAGCAGTTTATCAAGTACCGACACCGGTAAAAAGCAATCGCCAAAATTCTTTGGCGATTCGGTGGTTAATTCAGTCCGCTCGAGCTAAAGCTAATAAGCAATTCCATACCTTTTCAGAAAAATTGGCTGATGAGATTAAGTTGGCGCTAAAGGGTGAAGGAACAGCAGTGGCTAAACGGGTAGAGGTCGAAAGAATGGCAGAAGCCAACAAAGCTTTTGCCCACTTGCGTTGGTAGGATTTTTTCATCATACTATAAGAGAGATGTCATTATTTGCTAAGCCTAAAGTGGTTCTTTGGGTCAAGAGAAAAAGCGTTAATCTTTATTTCGACCGGAAGGAAAATAATGTTTTTAACTGGGATTTAAATCTATTTGAGCCCCACTCGGTTGAAGATTTAGCTCCCTTAACTGCTTTTGTTAACCAGCAGGGTTTAAAAGAAGGAGTGGTTTTAGTTGATGATGATGTGATTATTACCAAATCGTTTATTTACGATTCGGTTATTAAAACCATCGAGAAGAAAGAAGTCATTAGTCTAGCCGAAAGTTTTATTCCTTTTAAAATTGATCCTCAATATCTTAATTATGAATTATTTCCAGGAACAGATAAGACTCTTATTCGAGCTTCTATTGGTAACAAGATCAAAATGGAAGTTCTTAAAGCTAATTTGACTCAATTAGCCTTCAATCCCTTATCATTTGAAACGGTTTCTACAGCTGTTTCTCGAGTAATCTCTGGATTTTTTGCTGGCGAATATTTTTTAATTTACCCTATAGCTAAAAATGAATATACCCTCTTTTTGGCAGACAAGGAGAAAGTTTATTTAACCGCCGGATTAAAAGGGACAAGTTTAGATATCCAAAAAATTATTAATTATGCTGGCTTATATTTTTCCCATCCTATTTCTAAAATTTTCGTGCCAAGCCAGTTTGAACTGGAACTTAATGCTACTTCGGTTTTAGACAAAACTCCTTATGATGAAGTTCAAATTGCTCGGGAATGGAGGAAAGCCGGCAATATTCCCTTACCAGTTCTGGGTTTATTTGGTTCTCTACCCCGTGTTATAATTAGACCAGCTATGGAAAATCGAAAAAATTATCTTCCTATTATCGCCGTTTTTATTGTAACAGCGGCAATTGCCTCGATTGTTATTTGGTTTATTCTCAACCGTAATCGAACTCCAGAGGTAAGTTCACCAGTAGGACCAACAGCAGTTAAAGAACAGAGAGAAGAAGTAGAGCTAACAACGACACCGACACCATCAGTAACAGAAATAGCTAAAGATATTAAAATCCAGGTTTTAAATGCCACCGATATCAACGGTCAAGCGGCGGCGGTAAAAGAGATGTTAACTAAATTGGGTTTTACTTCGGTAGCTATCGGCAACAGTAAGGAAAATGTCAAGGGCAATATTATTAGACTTAAGGAAAAAATCGCCACTGCTTCCTCTTATTTTAAAGCTAAATTACCCGATTTTCAGGCTGAATTTGAAGAGTTACCAGCAACCTCATCTTACGATGCTGTTTTTCTTATAGGGGTTGATTTAAAAACAGGAGCGATAGTAACTCCTCAATCGACAGCTACTCCGACGGCTAAAGCTGCCCCAGAAGCAACTCCTACCCCGCGGGTGACAATTTCTCCAACACCTATCCCTTAGGAAAAATTAACTAACGACTTTTAAGCACTAAACGAGCCGTATTGATAAAAGTAGAATAGGGGTGTTCGTTAGGAATGGGTTTACCCCGACCGATGTTTGTTTCCCGTATTTGTTCTATTTTGCCATAATTTTCAACTACGGTAATTCCAATAGTTTCATTATATATTTGGTGATAATCATTTAAGTCAATGGCAAAACGATAGCCTTTTTTAGTTCCTTCAACTAAAGAAATCATTTCTAAAAACTGTCGCTCGCTTGGGCCGTTATTATATTCGTTATAGGTTACCAGATTTAAAAGAATAGTCTTATCTTCCTTATTCTTTTTGTGGATAAGGCATTTTAGGGATAAACCTCTATCATCCCGTTGATATTTTTCGCCACTGACAATAGTTATAATTTCCACTGGTTCCCCTTGAACTAAGACTTTAGCTTGAAGCTTTTTTGTTGCTTCTTCTAAATCTGACTTCAGGTTTTCTTCGTTGAATTGGGGCGAAAACGGCTTTTCCCTACCTTTTTGTCGTTCCGTTAAAAATTTAAATTTGGTGAGTAAAAAATTTTTTCTTTCAACCATGCCGCATTATAACATAATAGACACATTTAATCCTGTGAATATTTAGCTCTTGACAAGCCTATAATATTATGGTATAATAATAATATATCCTAAACTTAGAGAACAGCAGGTGTTATACTAATTCCATATGAAGCTTTTGGTTACCGGTGGACTGGGCTTTATCGGCTCGAATTTCATTCATTATTGGTTGCGGCGCCACCCCGACGATTTTATCGTTAATTTGGATAAAATTACCTATGCCGCCAATCCGGCTAATTTAAAGGATTGGGAAGGTAATTCTCATTATCAGTTTATTAAGGGGGATATTGGTGATTCGGCTGTCTGCCGGCAAGCGATGGAAGGAGTTGAGGCTATTGTCCATTTTGCCGCTGAATCCCATGTTGACCGGTCGCTGGCCGATCCGGAATTATTTTTACAGACCAATGTTTTAGGAACATTTACACTGTTGAATGTCGCCGCTGAGAAAAAAATTCGGTTTCATCATATTTCTACCGATGAAGTTTTCGGAGCCTTGCCTTTAGATTCATCCCAAAGATTTAATGAATTGACTGTTTATGATCCTCGATCGCCTTATTCTGCCAGCAAGGCCGCTTCCGATCATTTAGTTCGAGCCTTTTACCATTCTTTTGGATTACCAATTACTATTTCCAATTGTTCCAACAATTATGGTCCTTATCAATCACCGGAGAAATTTATTCCCCGAATAATTACCAATTTATTAACCGGCCAAAAAGTGCCGGTTTACGGCGATGGTTTGTATGTCCGTGACTGGCTTTATGTCGAAGATCATTGCCGGGCGATCGAATTAATTTTAATGAATGGTAGGATTGGTGAAACTTATTGCGTCGGCGGCATGACCGAAAATATCAATAATTTAACCTTGACTAAAACTATTTTGGAAATTATGGGAAAAGATGAGAATCAGATCGAATTTGTGGCTGATCGACCCGGCCATGATCGAAGATATGCCGTAGATTGGGGAAAAATTAAAAGAGAGTTAAATTGGGAACCTCAATATGATTTTAAAGAAGCGCTTAAATTAACGGTAGCTTGGTATCAAAATAATCTTGCTTGGTGGCGGACTGCTAAAGAGGAAGCGGAAAAATTTTATCAAAAAATCGGGAGATAATTTTATGCAATTTATTCGTTCTAATAAAATTCCCGATTTGATAAAGGTGATTCCCGATGTTTTCAGTGACGACCGTGGGTTTTTTCTTGAAACCTACAATGAAAAAGTTTTTGCCGCCAACGGGATTGACACTAAATTTGTCCAAGACAATTACTCCCATTCGGTTAAAGGTGTTCTTCGTGGTTTACACTTTCAAAAACCGCCTTTTGCCCAAGCCAAATTAGTTCGCTGCACCGCCGGCAATGTCCTTGATGTCGCTGTTGATATTCGTCAGAATTCCCCTACTTTCGGTCAATTTGAAATGTTTGAATTATCCGCTGAAAATCACCAAATGCTTTTTATTCCCCAGGGTTTTGCCCATGGTTTTGTCGCCCTTTCCGACACTGCTGATTTTCAATACAAGTGTGACAATTTTTACAATCAGACTTCCGAATCCGGCATTATCTACAACGATCCAAAACTTGCCATTACTTGGCCCAAAATGGACTACATCGTCTCCGACAAAGACCAAACTCTCGGCGACCTCGACACCGTCAGAGGTATATTTTAAGTTCATTATTATCCAAAAAGAAATCTTTCAGAATTTTTGATAGTAATTCGAATCATAGCTTCGGGCGAAAGTTTAAAAAGATCAGCGATAACCTTCACCTCATCTGAATAAGTTTTTTTATAATTAATATTTTTAGTCCACGGCTCATCAGTTCCCCAAATCATATTATCCTTTAGTTTCAAATAATATGAATACATAGATTTTGCTGGGTTTTTGGGATCAATATAATTTGGACTATACAAAGCATTAGTTGAGGTACGCACATTCCAACATATCTGCAATGTCTTATGCTTTACCACTAAACTAATTTTTCCCAAAATCCATTTGAATTATCGTCATTTTTTAAATAGTGAAACCCCAAATTTGCATAAAAAGTAATTGCCCTTTTATTATTTTGCGACACCCTAAACACAATTTTTTTACATTTCATTATTTTGGCTAAATTATCAACATACTCCATAATTGTTTTACCAATACCCTGACCCCAAAATTCTTTATTCACTTGAAGGTTATGGATATACAAATTCCCTTTGATTTTCTCGCAATCCACCAGACCTATTTTTTTACTATCTTTAAAGACAATATAAATATTTTTTATTTTCAAATTATTAAGGAATTTTTCATCATTCCAAACCAACAAACTAGACATGTTTTCCCGAGTTATCTGTAAAATAAAATCGGTATCTTTTTTTAATGCTTTTTTAATAATCAACATAATAAACATAATAAACAATATGGGTCAGCTCCTAGAATATTATTATTTAATACCATAGCTCTAGCTCTACAGCCACCACAAACATATCGATCGACACACTTTCCGCATTTACCATCAAAATCTCTCTTTATTATTTTTACTAAAACCTTATTATTAACCCTATTTTCCCAAATATTTTTTAAAGAATCGGTTAAAATATTAACCAATGATAGTATGAAATAATCTTCCTGTCAATTAATTATAAACTCAAAACATCTTTAGCCAACAAATAGCTAGAGAATAGCTAATTTTTGTTATAATTCTTTATGAAAATTCTCGGTAGTGGTTTGTCCGGCTTGGTCGGTTCGCGGGTAGTCGAGTTATTTAAAAACAGCTTTACTTTTGTTGATTTTTCCTTGGCTTCGGGAATTTCTATTTTGGAACCCCGGCAGTTGGAAGAAGCTATTGCTAAAAATTCCGACTTTGACTGTTTTCTCCATTTGGCCGCTTTTACTGATACTAATCAGGCCTGGGCTCAAAACGGTGACGAAAATGGCCTTTGTTATCAGCTAAATGTTATCGGCACCCGCAATATTGTCAATTTATGCAAAAAGTACAATAAATATTTGATCAATATTTCCACCGATTTTGTTTTTGATGGTAAAAAAGACGGTGCCTATACCGAAGACGATGCCCCCAATCCCATCGAATGGTACGGCCAAACCAAATATCTTGCCGAGCAGGAAGTTTTAAATTCCGGTATTCCTAGTAGTATTGTCCGTATTTCCTTTCCTTATCGCGCCAATTTTGGCGACAAAAAAGATTTGGTCCGAAAAGCCATCGACGGCCTCAAAACCAACAGTCTGCCGCCGATGTTTACCGATCAAATTATCACTCCGACTTTTGTTGATGATATCGCCTTGGGCCTTAAATATTTTTTTGAAAATAAACCTACTGGTATTTTCCATTTAGTCGGTTCTTCCAGTCAATCACCCTACGATATGGGCCAATTAATTGCTAAAATTTGGGGATTTGATCCCCAGCTTATTCCCCAAACTAGTCTTAAGGCATATCGAGAAACTCTGCCAGCTAACTCCCGTCCCTGGCAGAAAAATTTAGCTATCAGCAATGATAAAGTCAGGGCTTTGAAAATTGCGATGAAGACTTTGGAGGAAGGGTTGAGGGCAATGAAGGAACAAATGTAAGTCCTAGACCGCTTTTGTCCGATTTAAGACAGTGTTGTTCAACTCAAGGCGAGGAAACCTACCTGCCGGCAGGCTGGCCTCGCCTTTACTATTTGATTTTTAATACATTTCGGAATTTCGCTGGATAAACGTAGTTTGCTGTGTTTTTACAGTAGTGATGCCAACTCTCTTGACTGTTTGACTGCGTAATTAATTCCCCGATCCTGCGGGTAAATTTGCGCAAAATTCATGTGAATAATATATTTGCTTCTTGGAATTTGGTTATTGGAACTTCCCGCGAAGCGGGGCATGTGTTGAGCGTACGGAAATTTAAATATCCACCTTTTTTCAATTTCTTTTGCCTCAAATTCTTTAAATATTTTCTTCAGATATTCAAAGAATTCTTGGTAAATTATTTCATCTTTTACTTTAAAATATTTGTGATCTTGTGGGTAATAACCACCCATATAGTAAACGTGACTACCATAATCATCAATCATATTTGTCTGTTGAATAAAAGCAACAAATGGTGCTTTTTCGTCATTAATATTATGCCAATAATACTTTGATAAGTTTTGTTTACTGGTAAATATTACATCTACTGCTCCTAAATATTTTACCGATTTTATCGGCGATGTATCGATTATCAGATCATAACCTTTTAAATTTTCTGCCTTTACATTTTTATAAATTATATTTAGATTTTTGGACAATTTGTTAATGATTTGTCCGAAACCACCTTTCATATATCCCAATTTTGAATGGCCTCGGTAATGTATTCTGGCCCAAAACCAGGTCATATTTATTTCTTTATAATCCTTGCCGAACTTTCCCTTTAGAAGTGGCTGCCATAAAACTCGATAAACATTTTTGCCAAAATATTTTTTAATCCATTGGTAAGCTTTAATTTTTTCAAATTTTTGGTAATTATTTTCTTTTTGTAAATAAATTGACACCAAACCTAGCCGAACTTTGTCAATTAAATCCAACGGCGAAAACCTTAATAAATCGATTGGTGAATTAAAAGCGTAGACCTTGTTTTGGTAAATCACGGCCATATTTTCATTCCGCCAAATCAGTTGTTTATCTAACCCCAATTCTTTAATTAGATTAATAATTTCCGTATCACTGGCAAAAATATGATGATATGTTTTTTCAATTTTTTTCCCGTTAATTTCAAAACTCCCCATTAAACCACCTAAGTCTTTCTCCTTTTCATATACCGTCACCTCATAATTTTTTTTCTTTAAAAAATATCCAACAGTTAGTCCGCCGATTCCTCCGCCGATTATAGCAATTTTCTTTTTCATGTTTCTGTATAATCTATGATATGATACTATGTTTCAATTACTAATTACTAATTACTAATTACTAACTATGGAAGCGATTAAAATAACTAAAAACCGCGACGTCGCGATAGAAAAAGTCCGTAATATTGGTATTATTGCCCATATTGACGCCGGCAAGACGACAACTACCGAACGGATTTTGTTTTATACTGGAAAAATCCATAAAATAGGTATAGTTGATGAAGGGACAACGACCACTGATTTTATGATTCAAGAAAAAGAACGGGGAATTACTATTCAATCCGCTTGTATTACGACTTTTTGGAAAAATCACCGTTTTAATATTATTGATACTCCCGGCCATGTCGATTTCACCGCTGAAGTGGAGCGATCCCTCCGAGTTTTGGATGGAGCGGTAATGGTTTTTGATGGCAATGCCGGTGTTCAAGCTCAGTCAGAAACAGTTTGGCGTCAGGCTGATCGGTATGGAGTGCCCCGAATCGTTTTTATCAATAAAATGGATAAAATCGGCTCCGATATTAATTTAGTTCTTAAGAGTATCAGGGAAAAATTAAGGGTAACTGCAGTTCCGGTAGTTTACCCAATTGGTAAAGAGCATGAATTTATGGGAGTGGTTGATTTAATGACCCGGAAAATGCTGGTTTGGGATCAAGATGAACAGGGGATTAATTTTACCACTAAGGAATTAAATCCTGAAGATAAGGATAAAATTGAAGAAGTTCGAACTAAAATGGTCGAAGCAATCGCTGGCCAGGACGAAGTTTTAATGGAGAAATTTTTAAACGATGAGGAAATTAAAGTTGAAGATTTAAAAAGAGTTTTAAGAAAGGCAACTATTGAAAGAAAACTTTTTCCGGTTTATTGTGGTTCGGCTTGGCGAAATAAAGGCATCCAACCAGTTTTGGACGGTATCGTCGATTATTTACCGTCACCGTTAGATCTGCCCCCGGTTGAAGGTTATGATGTGGAAACTGAGGCGAAAATTACCCGCAAGCCTTTACGGGAAGAGCCGTTATCAGCCCTTTTATTTAAAGTTCAGGCTGATTCTCATGTGGGAACTTTATCCTATGTTAGGATATATTCCGGTGTTTTAAAGGCTGGTTCTGAAGTTTATAATGCCACCCGAAAAACTACCGAACGAATTGGCCGGCTGCTTTTGATGCACGCCGATAAACGGGAAGGGATTGAGGAAGGTTTTGCTGGAGAAATTGTCGCTTGTATTGGTTTAAAAGAATCGGCCACCGGTGACACTCTCTGTGATCGCAATCAGCCCATTTCTCTTCTGCCGATTCGTTTTGCCGAACCAGTTATTTCTCTGGCTATTGAACCCCAAACAGCCGATGATCAGGAAAAAATGGGTCAGGCTTTAAATAAATTGGCAATCGAAGACCCGACTTTTAAAGTTTTTTATGACCATGAAACCGGCCAAACCATTATTTCCGGTATGGGTGAACTGTATTTGGAAATTATTATTGATCGGTTGAGACGGGAATTTGGAGTTAATGTTAAAACCGGAGCTCCTCAGGTGGCCTATCGGGAGACTATTTCAGAAAAGGCCGAAGCTGAGGGAAAATATATTCATCAATCCGGCGGTCATGGCCAATATGGTCATTGCTGGCTGCGGGTTGAACCTAAGGAAAGAGGTCAGGGAGTAGAGTTTATTAACGCCGTCAAAGGCGGTGCTATTCCGGCTAATTTCATTCCGGCGATTGAAAAAGGGGTTCGGGAAACCCTATCTAAAGGGATTATTGCCGGCTATCCCTGTACTGATTTAAAAGTTACTGTTTTTGATGGTACTTACCATGAAGTTGATTCCAGCGAAATGGCCTTTAAATTGGCCGGTTCTTTTGCTGTCAAAGAAGCTTTCGAACAGGCTAAACCGCTGATTTTGGAGCCGATTATGAAAATGGAGGTAGAAACACCATCAGAGTTTTTGGGGGCAGTTATCGGTGATTTATCGTCAAGGAGGGGCCAAATTAGTAATACTAAAGAGCTTTATGGTATTACGACTATTGATTGTTTTATTCCTCTGGAAGCTGTCCGTGGTTATGCGACTACTATTCGTTCTCTAACTCAAGGTCGGGGTTTATTTTATATGGAATTATCGCGCTATGATCCCGTTCCCTGCGAAATTCAGGCAGAATTGACTAAACCCGGAGTCAAGAAGTCTTAACAGTCCATGATGATCCCAGATGCCTGTCCAAAAAATTTAAGAGAATCGGAATTGCAGGGATCAAAATCCCAACCCCAAAGCTACCGGGAGCTTTTGAGTAAATATGAAGAAACCGAACCGAATTTTGTCCGGGGAGAAATTTTAGAAGTAAAGGGGGTTGGTCAAAAAGATGTTTATAATATAAGCGCTCCTATTAAGAAGGATGGTAACCTTTATTTATTAGGTCGGGTTGAGCCGCGCGGATCGGAAAAAAACAGTATTTCCTGCTTCTTTATTTACGAACCAAAAGATAACAGCTGGTGGCTAGCTAAAGATCTTTTTTATTGGTCGATGCAGGACCCCTTTTTAACGACCATAAAAAATAGGTATGTTCTAAACGGAGTAATAGTTACCCCTTCTCGATTCAAAGAAGGCGAGCTTGAATATAAAACAGTTTTCTTTCAGGGCAGTAACTTTAAAGACTTTAGAAAATTTACCGAAGGACCGAGGATGATGAAGAATATTCGCCTAGTTGAATTAGCTGATAAAAAAATTGGTGTTTTTACCCGACCACAGGGGGAAAAAGCAGGCCGAGGGAAAATCGGTTTTACAGTTATTAATTCTTTGGAAGATTTGAATCAGGATGTCATTTCTAAAGCAAGGATTATTGAAAATCAATTCAAAGAATTAGAATGGGGTGGAGTTGATAATGCTTATTTATTAAAAGACGGGCGAATCGGCGTTTTAGGTCATATCGCTTCAATGGAGTTAGACGGTTCTAAACATTACGCGGCGATGGTTTTTGAATTTAATCCGAAGGATTTCCAATTCTCAAATATGAGAATTGTTGCCCTTAGAAAAGATTTTCCGCCCGGACCGGCGAAAAGGCCGGAATTAGAAGATATTATTATGCCCGGCGGTTTGCAAAAGATTGAGAATGAGCCACATTATCTTGAAAAGGTTCAACTTTATTGCGGTTTAAGCGATACCCAGGCTGGCAAGATTGAAATTCTTAATCCCTTTGGAAGATTTTGGTAGATAGATAAGAATAGGCAGGAGTAGGTATAACACGGTATAATTTCACGCTTGCATTGTTTTTTATCTCCTGCTACAATTCTAAAGTCTTTTAAGCTAAAATAGACTAATTATTATATTTTTGTTTTTATAAAAAATTATGGCGGCAACTTATCAAAGAACTAAACCCCACGTTAATGTTGGTACTATCGGTCATGTTGACCATGGGAAAACTACCTTATCAGCGGCTATTTCCAAAATTCAAGGTAATCCAAAGTCTTATGCTGAAATAGCTAAGGGAGGAACAGTACGTGATGCCTCTAAAATTGTGACGATTGCTATTTCCCATTTGGAATATGAATCGGACAAAAGGCATTATGCCCATATTGATTGCCCCGGCCATCATGATTATGTCAAAAACATGATTACCGGTGCGGCTCAAATGGATGGAGCTATCTTGGTCGTCTCGGCACCCGATGGTCCAATGCCTCAAACAAGAGAACACGTTCTTCTAGCGAAACAAGTTAACGTTCCGGCAATGGTTGTTTATTTAAATAAAGTTGATTTAGTTGATGACCCGGAGTTTTTAGATCTTGTTGAGATAGAAATCAGGGATTTATTGAAAAAATATGGTTTTCCAGGTGATGAAGTGCCAATTATTCGTGGTTCAGCCCTGAAAGCGTTAGAGGGTGATCCAGAGGCAGTAGAGTCTATTAAAAAATTAGTTGAAGCTCTCGATACTTATATTCCTGAACCCAAGAGAGAATTGGATAAGCCGTTTTTGATGCCGATTGAAGATGTCTTTTCTATTAAAGGTCGAGGAACGGTGGCGACCGGCCGGATTGGAAGAGGTAAGGTGAAAATTAACGATGAGGTTGAAATTGTCGGCCTGAGGCCAACTAAAAAGGTAGTAGTAACCGGGGTCGAAATGTTTCACAAACAGTTAGAGGAAGGTCAGGCTGGCGACAATGTTGGTTTACTTCTGCGGGGAGTAGAAAAAGACGATATTGAACGAGGCCAGGTAGTGGCTAAGTCGGGGACAATTACGCCCCATACCCAGTTTAAGGCTGAAATTTATTTGTTAAAAAAAGAAGAAGGTGGGCGTCATACCCCGGTTTTTACCGGTTATCGACCACAAGTCTTTATCGGAACGACCGATGTTACCGGTGATGTTAAACTTCCTGAAGGAACAGAGATGATTATGCCGGGGGACAATACTAACGTGGAGATTACCCTGATCAAACCGGTCGCCATGGAGGTAGGTCAGCGCTTTGCTATCCGGGAAGGCGGTTTAACCGTCGGTGCCGGAGCTATCACCGAAGTGATTAAATAAAAAAATTATTTTGCACCTTGAAAAACTATGGTTAAAGGTAGTCGCATCCGCATTAAGCTAAAATCGTTTGATCACCGTCTTGTTGATGAAGCGGCGTTGAAAATTGTTGAGGCGGCGGTAACTGCTGGAGCCGTAGTTCAAGGTCCAATTCCTCTGCCGACTTCCAGGAAAATCATTACTGTTTTAACAAGCCCCCATACTGATAAGGATGCCCGGGAGCATTTTGAGATCAGAACGCATAAACGTTTGATTGACATCAGCAATACCAGTCTGCGAACGGTTGACAGTCTTCAACATCTCGATCTCCCTTCTGGCGTTGAAGTTGAGGTGAAAATGTAAAATGATTAGTGGCTATATGGCCCAAAAAGGCCCAATGACAAGAATTTTTGATCAAGAAGCAAAACAAAAGGGAGTAACTACCTTAAAAGTTATTCCTGTAACTGTGACAAGAATTATTAGTAACACCAAAGTCCAGGTGGCGTATGGGAAAAATCACCATAAGGAATTTGAAGTTACCGGTGATCAATGTCCTAAAGTTGGGGATATTATTACTCCCGATTTAGTTTTTCAAGAGGGTGATCGGGTTATGGTAACCGGGATTTCTAAAGGGCGGGGTTTTGCCGGGGTTTTAAAACGCCATGGTTTTCATCGTCAGCCGGTAACTGGTGGTCAATCCGATCGGACTCGGGCCCCCGGAGCTGTTGGCGCTCAAACTCCCGGAAAAATTGTTAAAGGTAAAAAAATGCCTGGTCATTATGGCAATAAAACTCAAACGATTAAGGGACTTAAAATTGTTGCTTTGTTGAAAGATAAAAATCAAATTATTGTTTCCGGTCCTGTTCCCGGAGCGCCTAATTCCTGGATTTTAATCAGGAAAAATAAAAAATGAAACTCATAGTTTATAACATTAAAGGTGAAGTTAGTGGTGAAATGATCTTACCGAAGGTTATTAGTTTGGCACAGGGCAATGATAAACTAATTGCCCAGGCAGTCCGTGTTTTTTTAAATAATCAACGTTGCTCCCGGGCAAAAACTAAAAGTCGAGGAGAAGTTGTGGGAACAACCAAAAAGATGTGGGCTCAAAAAGGCACTGGCCGAGCCCGGCATGGAACAGCTAAAGCCCCTCAGTTTGTTGGCGGTGGCAGAGCTCATGGCCCTCGGGGAAATCAGAATTTTAAATTAAAATTACCTCAAAAACAAAGGCGGTTAGCGATATTATCTGTTTTAGCCAGATTAGCCCAGGATAAAAGAATCATGGTTATTGACGGTTTATCTCAATTAGAAGCCAAAACTAAAATGGCTGACGGCTTGATTACTTGTCTTTCTAAGACAAATGAAGTATTATCGAAAAGCCGTAGAATTGGCATAATTACTAGTAGACCTTTAAAAAATGTTAAACGGGCTTTTGGTAATTTGCCTGGAATTGAAGTGCTTAATCTTCATTCCCTTAATATTTTTAATCTGGCTGATAAAAATTTTTTAATTTTTACTCGAAAAGCTTTAAATGATTTTAAATAAGCCTATTGTTACCGAAAAAGCTTTAATTAACCAGCAGCAAGGCCGGTATACTTTTCTGGTGGCTTCTAAGGCTAATAAGTTTCAAATTGCTATTGCTTTTGAACAGATGTTCGGTATTAAACCGCTAAGGATTAATACCCGACGAATTAAGGGTAAGGTAAAAACTAATTGGCAGCAACGTCGGTTAATTAAGAAGACCGACAGGAAGATAGCGGTTATTACTCTTCCTAAGGATAAAAAGATTGATATTTTGACTATAAAAACTAAAAAATGAAAATTAAACAATTAATGACTATTAGAAAAAAAACAGGCGGTCGGGATAATTCTGGCCGAATAAGTGTTCGCCACCATGGGGGTGAGGCCAAACGGTTTTTGAGAGAAATTGATTGGGCAAGGAATATGATTGATATTACGGCAAAAGTAAAATGGATTGGTTATGACCCTAATCGAAATGCCCCCATTGCCCTGATTAACTACGAGAATGGTCGTCGGGGTTATATTTTAGCTCCAACTAATTTAAAAGTAGGTGATGTGATTATTTCTTCGGACAATGCCCCCATTAAAGATGGCAATTGTCTTTGTCTAAAGAATATTCCTGTTGGCGTTCCTATTCACGGTTTGGCCTATTCAAAAGATAGACCGGCTCAGGTAGTAAAAAGTGCCGGAACGAGTGCTTTGATTCAAAGTATTGAGAACGATCAGGCGATAGTGAAGTTGCCCAGCGGAGAAATCAGGATTTTTAAAGCTGACAGCCGGGCGACTATTGGTCAAGTAGGTAATGCTGATTATATTAATTTAAAATTAACGAAAGCAGGACAAAAACGTCACCGAGGTATTCGGCCCACGGTTCGTGGAGTTGCTCAGCATCCGGCCGCTCATCCCCACGGTGGTGGTGAGGGTAGGTCGGGAGTAGGAATGAATCCTAAAACTCCTTGGGGTAAACCAGCCATGGGTAAAAAAACTCGCAAGAAGAAAAAGCAATCCAATAAATTAATTATTAAGAGAAGGCGGTAATTTAATGTCAAGAAGTTCTAAAAAAGGTCCATTTATTGATAAAAAATTATTTGATAAAATAGCCAAAAATCAATCAGGTGTTGTTCGGACTTATTGCCGGTCATCTCAAATTGCTCCGGAGTTTGTTGGTCATCATTTCGAGGTTCATAATGGTCGAAAGTTTATTTCCGTTTATATAACTGAAGATATGGTTGGTCACCGGTTGGGTGAATTTGCTCCAACCCGGACATTTAAAGGTCATGGCCGAGTAGTTAAAAGAGTAATTGAGAAAACTTAAACTATGGCTCTTAAAACTGTTGTTTATCTCGATAAAGATTTAAAGATTTCGCCGCGAAAGTTGCGGTTATTGGTGAATGAGGTAAAAAGACTAAATCCTTTTGAAACAGTAAAACGACTTCAGTTCGTCAATACTAAAGCCGCCCGAATGCTAAAATTGGCAATAAATAACGCCATTGCTGACGCTAAAAATAATTATCATCTCAACCCTGATTCATTAAAGTTTAAAGAAATAAGAGTGGACGAGGGGACTAAAATAAAAAGAATGGATCGTTCCCATGGCTACCGTTTTAATCGGGGAATTATTATTAAACGTCATAGCCGTTTAATTATTAGTTTAACTGGCGAAGAAACAAATTATGGGGCAAAAAGTTAATCCGATTTCTTATCGATTAGAAACGGGTGAAAATAGTCCTAAATGGCAATCGTCATGGTATGCTGACGGTAAAAATTACGTTGTCTTTTTATTGGAAGATAAAAAAATCCGTGATTTTATTCAAAAGAAACTAAATGCAGCTGGTGTTATAGCCGTGAGAATTGAACGTTCTAATAAAAAAATCAGAGTTATTCTTGTGGTTAGTCGTCCGGGTTTGGTTATTGGTCGGGGCGGTAAAGAATTGGAGGTTTTAAAAAAGGAATTATATAAGTTAATGGCTAAAGATCACACTAAATTAAATTTAGAAATTCAGGTAGAGGAATTTAAGCATGCTGATTTATCAGCCAAATTGATTGCAGAAAAAATTGCTTTTCAATTAGCTAAAAGAATGCCTTACCGACGGGTGGTTCTTTCAGCGATGGAAAAGGCGATGTTAGCTGGCGCCAAAGGAATTAAAGTTATTTTAAGCGGCCGGATTAATGGAGCTGAGATCAGCCGTCGAGAAAAATTTTCCCAAGGTAAAGTACCCTTGTCAACTATTAGAAGTCGGATTGATTATGCTGAATGTCCTTCTTTAACCCGCTCTGGTTATATTGGAGTTAAAGTTTATTTAAATTTAGGTTAATAATTTTATGCTGCAACCAGGTCGAACTAAATATCGAAAACAATTTCGAGGTCATATGGGCGGTATTAGCCGGGGAAATTTAGTTGCCTTTGGTGATTATGGTTTAAAAGTTACTGAGTGTGGTTGGATAACGGCTAATCAATTAGAGGCGGCCCGCCGGGCTATTGCTCATGCGACCAGACGAAATGGTCGAATGTGGTGTCGTATTTTTCCAGATAAGCCAATAACTCAAAAAGGCGGCAGTCATATGGGGGCAGGCAAGGGTGATGTTAAAGGTTATGTGGCGGTGGTTAAACCTGGTCGGATTATTTTTGAAGTAGCTGGTGTTAGTCAGGAAGAAGCTAAACAGGCCCTGCGTTTAGCCGCCATTAAATTACCAGTGACTTCAATTATTGTTAACCGTTTATGAAAAAAACTGATAAAATTGCCTATCGGCAAAAAACCAAAACTGAATTGGAGCAATTGCTTCAGGAAGCCAGAAAAAAATATCTAGAAAGCAAGTCGAAATTTGCGATAGGTAATCTTAAAAATACCTCTCTTTTTAAAAAAATGAGGTATGAAATTGCTTTTATCAAAACTTTATTAAAAGAAAAAAAAGATGAAAAATAAAAAAGGGAAATTTTTTACGGGAGTAGTTGTCAGTGATAAGATGGAAGGAACAATAGTGGTAGAGCTGACTACAGCTCGGACTCATCCCCTATATAAAAAAATTATAGGGAGTAATAAAAAGGTTTATGTAGAAAATAATTTAAAAGCTAAAATTGGAAATAGAGTTAAAATTCGTGAAACTAGACCTTTATCTAAATTAAAACGTTTTACTACCGTAGCTATAGTTAAAAATTAAGAACACAAATGAGTTTACAATTAAGATCAATCATTAAAGCCGCTGACAATTGTGGCGCCCGATCTTTGATGATTATCCATGTTTATCGTGGTCATTTTCACCGAAATGCTACTATAGGTGATACGGTAATGGCAGTAGTTAAGGACGCTATTCCCAATAGTATGGTTAAAAAGAAAGAAAAGGTAAAAATGGTCGTGGTTAGAACCAAAAAGGAATATGGACGGAAGGATGGTTCTTATATCCGCTTTTCCGACAATGCCGGAGTAATTATTGATAACACCGGTGCCCCTCGGGGTACCCGCATTTTTGGACCCATTGCTAGAGAAATTAAAGATTTGGGCTTTAATAAGATTGTTTCAATGGCCAAGGAGGTTTATTAATCTAATGAAAATTTTAAAGGGTGATAAGGTAAAAATTTTGTCTGGTAAAGATAAGGGCCGTGAAGGCGAGGTAATCAAGGTATTTCCTAAAAAAGATTCAGTTGTAGTGAAAGGAATTAATTTGTTTAAGAAACATCTTAGAGCGACTAAAGATCAAAAGGGTAGTATTATCGAAAAAGAATTTCCCTTGAGAGTTGCTAAAGTGGCCTTGGTTTGTCCTTCCTGTCAAAAAACAACTCGGATAGGTTATAAAATTGATAAGTCTGGGGAAAAATTCCGATTTTGTAAAAAATGCCAAGCTCTTATTGGTTTAACTAAAACCCGCCATGATTGACCCAAAAGAAATTAATAAACAATTGTCGGAATTGTTGGGAAAAACGAGAAATGTTTTTTCTTTACCGCGGCTTGAGAAGGTGGTGGTTAATTACCGGGTTAAGGAAGCTCGAGAGTCATCGGAAATGCTCCAAGCCGCTGTCGAGGAGATAATGGCTATTACCGGTCAGAAACCCAAACTTTGTCGAGCTAAAAAAGCAGTCTCAGCCTTTAAGGTGAGAAAAAATGAACCGTTGGCTTTAAAAGTAACCCTGCGGGGAAAGAGAATGTATGATTTTGTTGAAAGATTATTTAATTTAGTTTTACCGCGTTTACGCGATTTCAAAGGATTGCCAACTACGTCGTTTGATGATCAAGGTAATTATAGTTTAATTATTAAAGATCAGACTTATTTTCCGGAAATTAATTTAAATAAGGTTAATAAAATCAGACCAATCCAAATTACCCTGAATATAACCACTGCTTCCAAAGAAGAGGCAAAAATGTTATTATCTGCCCTAGGTTGCGTTTTTGAGAAAAAATAAATATGGCTACTTTAGCAAAAAAAGTTAGAGAACAAAAAAAATTAAAATATAAGGTGAGGTATCACAATCGGTGCCAGCTTTGCGGTCGGCCCCGAGGTTATATTCGTTTTTTTGGTGTTTGTCGTCTTTGTTTTAGAAAGTTAACCCAAGAAGGGGTTCTGCCAGGAGTAAAAAAGGCGAGTTGGTAAAAATGATCTTATCTTTAGTCAACGATTATCTGATTCGGCTTAAAAATGCCTCACAGGCAGGAAAAAAAACAGTTACTGCTCCTGTTTCGAAGCATTTAGTGGCCATTTCTGAATTACTTAAAAAACACGGTTTTATTGAAAGTTATAAGGTTGAAGGAAAAACTTTGACGGCAAAGATCAATCGGGTTAGTGAAGTTAGATTTTTTTCTACCCCAGGGCGAGTTCTTTATACTAAATCCAGCCGTATACCGTGGGGTAAGAGTCGGTCTTCGTTAATTATTATTTCCACTTCCAAGGGAGTTATGTCTCAACGTCAGGCAGCTAAACTTCATCTTGGTGGTAAATTAATTGCTGAAATTAATTAAAAATTAAAAATTTCAAGAAATGAGTCGAATTGGTAAGCAAGCTATTATTGTTCCGAATGAAGTAAAAATCATAACGAAAGGGAGAGAAATAGAGGTGATAGGACCTAAGGGTGATTTAAAATTACATCTTCCTCCTAAAATTGAAGTTAAAATAGAGGACAATCTTCTTTTGGTTAGTCGTCAAACCGATGAGCGGCAGTCTCGAGCTAATCATGGAACAATTCGGGCCCGATTAAATAATATGGTTAAAGGAGTAGTGGTTCCTTGGGAGAAAAAACTGGAGATTCGAGGTACTGGTTATAAAGCTCAGATTAATGGTAATCAGTTAAAAGTTTGGGCTGGTTATATTAAGCCGGTCGAAATGGTTTTACCTGATGGGATTACCGCCGTGGTTGATGAAGATACTAAAATTACTATTAGTGGTGCTGATAAAGAAGTGGTTGGTCAAACAGCTAGTAATATCCGAAAAATTAGAAAAGTCGAGCCTTATAAAGGTAAGGGAATTCGTTATTTAGGTGAATTTATTAAGTTAAAGGCTGGTAAAAAGGCAAAAGTTTAACTATGATAATTAAAGATCATCAAATTCGTCGTCTTAAAAGAGTTCGGGCTAAACTGAGTCATAATCAGGAAATACCCCGCTTGAGTGTTTTCAGAAGTAATCAGCATCTTTGGGCCCAGATTGTTGACGATCAAAATGGCCGAACTTTAGTTGCTTTTTCAACTAAAAACCTTAAGGAAACTAAGGGGACTAAAACAGAAAAAGCGTTTGAGTTAGGTAAACAATTGGCTAAATTGGCCTTAGCACAAAATATCAACCAAGTTAGATTTGATCGTGGTCTAAGCCGTTATCATGGCCGGATTAAAGCCGTTGCCGAGGGGGCTAGACAAGGAGGTTTAAAACTATGACAGAAGAAAAAGAAACGTCCGAATTAAATAATAAGGTAATAGAAATAAAACGGGTTTCCAAGAAAACTAAAGGTGGTAATCAAATCCATTTTACGGCCTTAGTGGTAGTAGGTGATGGCAAGGGTCAAGTAGGAGTTGGTTTAGGGAAAGCTAAGTCGGTAGCTGATGCCGTAGCTAAAGGAACTAAGAAAGCCCAGAAAAATTTGATTAAGGTTCCCATTGTTAATGGTACTATTTCTCAGGTAATTAAAATTAAACTTAAAAGTGCGGTGGTTTTGCTTCGTCCAGGAAAAGCTGGCAGCGGCATTATTGCTGGCGGATCAGTGAGAACAGTGGTTGAATTGGCCGGAATTAAGGATATAGTAAGTAAGATTATTGGTTCTAAGAATAAGTCGTTAAATGTTTGGGCTACCTTCAAAGCCCTTGGTTGTTTACAAGAATGAACTTAATTTTGTCACATTTAGAAAAAATTACTAATAAACCAGCTCGGCGTTTAGGACGGGGATATGGCTCAAAAAAGGGAGGTCATACCAGTGGCCGTGGTCAAAAAGGTGATAAATCTAGAGGAAAAGTTCCCCTTATTTTTGACGGGACTAAAGTTAAAAAGGGTTATATTAAAAGACTGCCGTTTTTGCGCGGTAAACACCGTCTTGGAGTCAAGACTAAACCTCAGGCAGTTAGTCTTGACTATTTAGAAGCCCATTTTAAGGAAGGAGAAACAGTTAAATTTGATTTTCCGGTAAAAATTTTAGCTAATGGTAAAATTAAGAAGAAATTGGTTTTAAAAGATATACCAATGTCAGCCTCGGCTAGAAAAAAAATAAATGAATAAGCTGATCCACTCTCTTTCAGTTTATAAAGAAGCGATAACAATCCCTGTTTTACGTCAAAAGATTTTGTTTACTTTAGCAATGTTGGTAATCTTTCGTTTAATTGCTCATATTCCCGTTCCGGGAGTTAATTTGGCTTTAATGCAAAAATTTTTTAATCAGAATCAAATTTTAGCTTTGGTGAATATGTTTTCCGGCGGTACTTTAGCTAATTTTTCTATCGTTGCCCTGGGTCTTAATCCATATATCAATGCTTCAGTAATGATGCAATTATTGGCTTTAGTGATTCCTCAATTAGCCGAGTTGCAAAAGGAAGGAGAATATGGCCGGGCTCGAATTAATCAATATATTCGTGTCGCTACTATTCCGATTGCCTTAATTCAATCAATTGGGATGTACAGTTTACTTCGTTCCCAGCAAATTATTATTTCTTTGTCACCATTATCTTTAATAGCTCTGGCGATCAGTATGGTAAGCGGCACCATGATTATGGTGTTTTTGGGAGAAATGATTAATCTTTACGGAGTTGGCAACGGTATTTCCATGATGATTTTTGGTAGTATTATTTCTCATTTACCGGTAAGTTTCTATCAGACTTTTTCTTTAACTGATTTATCCAATTCTCAAAATGTTTTTAATATATTTATTTATCTAGCTCTAGCATTAATAATCATTTTAGGAGTAGTTTTTGTTGAAGAGGCGGTTTTACGGGTGCCGGTTCATTATGCCCGAAGAGGGCAGACTACTTTTTTACCAATTAAAGTTGACACGGCGGGAGTAATGCCGATTATCTTTGCTGTTTCTTTAGCCACAATTCCGTCTCTGTTGGGACAGTTTTTAAGCCGGATCCCAGGTGGTGTCGGTCAGTTTGGAACTTTTTTAGCCAGAACTTTTCGGGCCGATAGTTCTGTTTATGTGATTTTTTATTTTCTTTTGGTAGTTGCTTTTACCTTTTTTTATACCTCAGTTATTTTTAAACCCAAGGATATTGCCGATGAACTGAGAAAAACCGGAGCTTTTATTCCCGGCATTCGTCCTGGTGTTTCTACTCAAACCCGGCTCCAGTATTTAATTACCAGGGTTATTGCCATTGGGGCTGTTTTTTTAGGTTTAATCGCCATTGTTCCTTCATTACTTCAGAAAGCAACTGGACTCACCACCCTTTCTATCAGTGGCACTGGTATTTTAATTATCGTTTCGGTGGTGATTGAGTTAACCCGTAAGATTGAAAATGTTGTCCAAAGTTATAATTATGAAAAATTAACCTATTAATTTATGAATTTATTTATTATTGGTCCCTCTGGTTGCGGCAAGTCAACTCAGGCTAAATTGATTGCTGAAAAATATGGTTTGACCCATTTTTCCATGGGCCAATTATTAAGAGATGAAATGGCTGAGCAATCAGTTCTTGGTTTGGAAGCTAAGGTTTATGTAGATCAAGGTCGATGGGTACCTAATCCTCTAATTTACCGCATATTAACTGCAAAATTGGAGACCGTTAATAATCAAAACTTTATTATTGATGGTTTTCCTCGTCATTTTGATCAAGGAGTTATGATGGAGCAATATTTAACTAGTAAACAGCAAGCAATAGATGCAATTATCCACCTTGATGTTACTTTTGAAGAGATAATCAAGAGACGAACAATTCAAGCCGAGGCAGGTCATCGCTTTTCCAATGTTGGCCGCACCGATGAAACCCCAGCCAGTATTGCTGCTAGGCAGAAATCATACGAAGAAACTATTAATCCCATCCTTGATTATTTTCAGTCAAAAAACAAACTTTGGAGAATTGAAGGTAATCGTCCGATTGATCCAATTTTTGCTGATATTTGTTCCTTAATTAATACCAAACTTAATTTATTAGTTGAAAAATAATGAAAGAACCAACCATAAAAGGGGTAGTAGTTGAGGTTTTACCTGATGCCTTATTTCGAGTTCGACTCGAAAATGGCAATGTGATTATTGCCTATGCAGCAGGTAGACTTAAAATGAACCATATCCGCTGTTTGGCCGGCGATACCGTTTCTCTAGTTTTAAGTCCCGACGGTAAAAAAGGTCGAATTGTCTACCGTGGTTAATTAAATTTACTCTTTGATATTCAGCCGATTTTAGGTTACAATATCCAAGTTATTTTATGAAAGTTAAGTCGAGTGTTAAACGTCGATGTCGCAGTTGTCAGGTGGTTATTCGCCGAGGAGTGCGGCGGGTTATTTGTCCTATTAAAAAACATTCCCAAAGACAGGGGTAATTATAATGAGAATTTTAGGAGTTGAAATACCAGACAACGAAAGAGCTGAGGTTGGTTTAACCAGTTTTTATGGCATTGGCCCGGCTATGGCCCGAGAATTATTAGCCCTTACCCATATTTCCGTTGATAAGCGGATTAAAGATTTGACTCGGGAAGAAGTGGCTGATCTAATGAAAGTTTTGGAAAATTATAAAATTGAAGGGGATTTAAGGAAGGAGATAAGAGAAAATATTGAACGATTGAAAGCAATTAGAAGTTACCGCGGTTTACGTCATTTGATAGGTCTGCCGGTCCGTGGCCAACGAACCAGATCCAATGCCCGGACTCGTAAAGGCAAGCGAAAGACGGTTGGTTCGTTAACTAAGGAAGCGTGGGCTAAGATTGAAGCCGCCCAACAAAAAGAAAAAGGGGAAACGGTTCCCTCCGTAACGCCAACGGATGAAACCAGTAAACAATAATGACAGGAGAAAAAATTAAAAAGAAAGTAATCAAAAGTTTTGCCGAAGGACGGCTCTATGTTTACTCTTCTTTTAACAACACTATTGTTACGGTTACTGATCCCAAAGGCAATGTTTTAAGCTGGTCATCGGCCGGCCATTGTGGTTTTAAGGGGGCTAAGAAGGCCACTCCCTTTGCTGCTTCGATCGCTTTAGAAAAAGCTTTGGGGGCGGTAAAGCCGATGGGGATCAAAAGATTATGGGTTTATTTAAAAGGACCAGGGGTTGGTCGTGATGCAACTCTTCGTTTTTTGAGAGCTAAAAAAGATTTTGAAATAGAGCAAATTGCCGATGTTACCCCATTACCTCATAATGGCCCCCGGCCGCCTAAAAGGAGGAGAATTTAATTATGTCGAGGATTACGGTTAATTCAAAGTGTCGTTTATGCCGGGCTGAGGGACAGAAACTTTATTTGAAAGGGAGCCGTTGTGATGGTGCTAAATGTCCAATTGAAAAGAAAGGAGCAGTTCAACCGGGGATGCATGGAGTCAAAAGAAGGTCAAAAATCTCGGCCTATGGTTTGCAGTTGCGAGCTAAACAAAAGGCTAAACGTCTTTATGGTGTCGCTGAGGCTCAATTCAAAAATTATTATCTTAAAGCTAAAAAACTTAAAGGCTTGGTTGGTGATAATTTACAGATTCTTTTAGAACGCCGCTTAGATAATGTAGTTTATCGGGCTGGTTTAAGTTCCTCCCGTTCTCAGGCAAAACAATTTATCAGTCATAGACATATTTTAGTTAACAACAAAAAGGTTAATATTAATTCTTATCAGATTAAACCAGGAGATATAATTGCTGTAGATAAACTGACTAGCGACGGATTTGGTGAATCTCTCCCTGTTGCTGCCAAAGATTTTAAGCCGTTAAATTGGCTTAAAGTAGATAAAAATAAATTAATGGTCGAGGTAACCTCTTTACCGACTAAAGAGGATCTACCCACCGACATTGATCTTAATTTAATTATTGAATATTATTCAAGGTAAAACTATGATTGATACAAGCAAATTTAATGTTAAAACCGTAAAACAAACCAAAGATTACGGCAAGTTTGAAATGGGTCCATTACCAATGGGGTTTGGCCATACGTTGGGTAATTCTCTTCGAAGAGTTTTGTTTATAACAATTCCGGGAGCAGCTATTACCCGAATTAAGGTAGAGGGAGCCAACCATTTATTTACCAGTTTGCCAGGAATTAAAGAAGATTTGGTAGAAATATCTTTGAATCTTAAAAAAGTAAAGTTTATTTATAAATCAGAGAAACCAATAGTTCTTTATTTAAATAAAAAAGGAATGGGACCGGTAACTGCCGCCGATATTGAAGACAGTGATTTGTGCCGTGTTGTCAACAAAGATCAATTTATTGCTACTATTACTGATAAAAAGACATCGTTAAAAATGGAGTTGACCGTAGAGTCAGGAGTAGGTTATACCATGGCCCGGGAGCAGAAAACTGATATTGTCGGCGAGATTATTTTAGATGCTACCTTTACGCCGGTAACTAAAGTTAATTATACGGTTGAGCCGACTCGATTAGGCAAAAAAACTAATTATGATAAATTAACGGTAGAAATTTGGACTGACGGTTCGATTGAACCAAGGACAGCTTTGAAATATTCGGCTAAAGATTTGGTTGCTGCTTTTAATCAGATTGTGGAGCCAAGGGAATTTAGTGAAGAAGTGGTAACTTTATCAGCTAATCCCGCCGCGACGATGGGAATTGATATGTCAGTGGAGGAAATTGAATTACCTTTGAGGGTTATCAATGCCCTTAAAAAGGCTGGTTTTAGTACGATTGATAATTTGGTTAAAGCTGGTCGATCTGAAGTAAGTAGAGCTAGAAATGTTGGTGAAAAATCGTTAAAAATTATTGATATCTGGCTGAAAGATAAAGGTTTTGGCTGGAAGCAGTAAATGAAACACCGAATTTCGGGTAAAAAATTAGGTCGCAATACTAATCAGAGGAAGGCCTTGTGGCTTAATCAGGTAAGGAGTATGTTTATTTACGGCAAGATTAAAACCACTTCGGCCAAATCCAAGTCGGTTTTACCGGTGATAGAAAAATTAGGGACAGTAATTATGACTCAGCCAGATTTAATTGCCCGACGGGCTCTCTTTCGCTATTTGCAAGATCGGACTTGGGTTAATAATGTTTATGATCAGTTTCGAAAGGTCTTTGACGGTCGAACAGCTAATTTTACCAAAATTACGAGAATTAAACGGCGCTGGGGCGATGATGCTTTAATAGTAGAGTTAAGTTTTATTAAGCCGATAGCTTTTAGTCAAAGTAAAATGACTAAAAAGGTGGCAATGACAGCACCAACATCCGCTAATTCGCAAGTTAAACCGATTGCTAATCGCTCGGTTAAGAAGAAAAACGAAACTAAGAAGGAGGTAAAAGATGAAACCAAAAACAAGCGTTCTCAGAGGAAATAAGGCCAATAGAAAATGGCATTTAATTGATCTCGACGGCAAAATATTAGGACGAGTAAGTACCGAGATTGCGAGTCTGCTAATGGGTAAAAATAAACCAACTTTTTCTTATCATCGAGACGATGGCGATTATGTTGTTTGTGTTAATGCCGCGAAAATTCAAGTAACAGGCAAAAAACTTCGGCAGAAAAGCCATTTTTGGCATACTCCCTGGCCAGGCCATTTAAAATCACTGACTTGGGAAGCATTATTAAAAAAAGACCCGCGGCAACTGATTTATCTAAGTGTGGCTAATATGTTGCCTAAAAATAGATTAAGAGATAGCCGTTTAAAAAGATTGAAAGTTTTTACAGGTTTAAATCACCCTTATGGCGACAAATTTAAAAAAGACAACTAAAACTTATACTTATGCGATTGGTCGGAGAAAATGTGCCGTGGCGGCAATAAAACTTTTTAAAGGAAAAGGAGAAATGACAGTTAATAAGTCAGCCATAGATAAATATTTTCCATTATCGTCGGATAAAATTATTTATGAGCGGCCGTTAGTAGTGACTAATACTTTAGGCAAATATTATTATGAGGCCAGAGCTAACGGTGGCGGTAAACATGGTCAATTAGAAGCGGTTACTTTGGCAGTCGCCCGAGCCCTTAAAAAGGTAAATGACAAGTTTGGTCCTATTCTTCGGACCAATGGCTTATTGACAGTTGATTCGCGGATAAGAGAGCGGCGGATGGTCGGTACCGGCGGTAAATCTCGCCGAATGAAACAGTCACCAAGGCGATAAATGAAATCTACCTGCCGTGATATACTCTTTTATGTCTTATTTGGTTTTGGCTATTGTTCAAGGAATTACTGAATTTTTGCCGATTTCCTCCACCGGTCATCTCAATCTTTATCAACACTTTTTTCATTTAACGCCGTCTCTCAGTCTTGATATTTTTCTTCATGGAGGAACTTTAATAGCTGTCCTTTTTGTTTTTAGAAAACAATTTAGGTATTTCTGGAAAAATTTTTGGTATATTATTATGGCTTCAATTCCGGCTGGAATTATCGGTATTTTATTTAAAGAACAGTTCGATACTCTTTTTGCCAATGTTAAACTTTTGCCGTTTTTTTTCCTTATCACTACTATGTTTCTTTTCTTAACCAAAAATTTAAAGACTAATCAGAGCCGATTGACTTATAAAAATGCCCTTATTATTGGTATATTTCAGGCAATAGCTCTTTTACCGGGTGTTTCCCGTTCTGGAGCGACAATTGCCGCCGGCCTTTTAGTTGGTTTACCGCCGTTAGAGGCTTTTAATTTTTCCTTTGCTTTGTTTATTCCCGCGACTTTGGGAGCAATTGTTTTGGCTTATAAAGATATAGTCTTTTTCCCTTCCTTGATTATACCGACAATTTTGACCATAATTACCGGTATTTTAGCTCTCAATTTTCTTAAAAAGACTTTAATTTCTAAAAATTTTTGGAAATTTAGCCTTTACACTTTTATTTTAGCCCTAATCCTTCTTCTAGTTTTAAATTTTTAATTATCGTTAGATTTCTCCGCTTAAATATTCCCTCCAAATCTGGTATAGCTCTGCTGTCGCAACAGCATCTCTGGTCACATAATCAGCGATTTGTTGAAATTTCTTTTGATAAAATAAATTGCTGACCTCTGCACCAGTAACTCCCTTATCCTTAGGATCGTCGATGCCAAAAACCCGGCAAAGCATCTCCAACTTAAAGGGCTTTCCGTTTTGTTTTAACCTATCTTCCAGGTCAATAAAATTTTGACTGTATTTTTTAATTTCAAAAGGAATTTTGACTCGGTTAATCCCTGATCGGATAATTAAATATGGAATATCGAAATTATTGCCATTAAAGGTAACAAAACGTTGGACTTTGCTGGCTAATTCCCAGAATTTTTCCAATAATTCTTTTTCATTTTTAACCACAATGTAGGTAAAATTATTTTTTTCTGGACAGAGTTTCTTTTCCCCAATTACGATAGTAATTCCCTGTTTTTTATCGGGATTATAACAACCGGCAGCGCATATTTTCCCAAAAATCGCATACAAAGCTGTTCGTTTTTTTGATTTTTCCTTATCCTCCTCGTATTTTTCCAGAGTATTAAACAAATAATCTTGTTGCTGCTGATCTAGTTCTTCGAATTTATCTCCTACTGTTTCTAAATCGAAAACCATTGTTGGTATTACGGTTTTAAAATTAGCTATGTCCTCACCGTTAACAATTTGACAGGCATTAATAATCAAGCTTAGTTTGCCGTTGTATTCATCTGTTTGTCCTGACACTTCGATAACTTTGCCAATTTCAAAATTACAAGCCGGCAGAGCATTATCCCATATTCTTCCGATAATAACACCAGTACTATCATTTAGTTCCAAATCATAATAATTATTACCGTTCCTAGCAGTTTTTTTGTCAACTTTTTTGACTAAAAAATGTTCTTCATTAATTTTTTGATTGGCTGAAAGTTGACTGATCATAAGCAATTATACTCTTCCTCATCTGCCTATTATTGGCTGATAATTGATTAACTATAATTATACAATAAATAAAGGCAAAATTTGGTAAAATACCCTAGACAAGATAATTTTTTAATTAGAAATAAATTAAAAATTTTAAATTTATTAACGGGGATTGGCGCAATTGGCTAGCGCGCTTGCATGGGGTGCAAGAGGTTGCTGGTTCGAATCCAGTATCCCCGACTTTGGCTCACTCAAGGCGATTCTGGTTTTCGCTATCACCGAATTTTATGCTTTGCTTTGGCAAAAATCACCAAGGCTTTGGGTGTTTCAATTGAAGAGTTGATAAAATAGTATGGATCAAAAGCAGATTATCAAACAAATTAGGAAAGAGCTTAAAAATAAAGCCAGTACAAAAACTGATAAAGAAAGAGAGAAAGCGAAAGCGCTGTTTGGTAATGAAACTAAACTTTTAGCTCTTAGAGTTCCTGAAACAAGAAAAATAGCAGAATCTTTTGGCAAAGAACTTAAAAAAGAAAAGGATTTTGATACCGCCTTAAAAGTAGCAGACCAGCTTTATAAAAGTGGCGTATTCGAAGAAGCAACGGTAGCTGAATCAATTTTAAAGGAATTTAAAAACTACTTTGATAATTTAACTTTTGATAAGTTTGATGAATGGATAGATTACATAAAGAATTGGGCGAATATTGATATGCTTTGTGGCTGGCTGATTACGCCTATAATTTTGAAGGACGACACCAAGCTTAAAACAATACTGCGATGGACAAAATCAAAAAACCGTTGGCGCAGACGAGCGGCGATCGTATCTTTTGTAAAGCCGGTGAAGAAAGGAAAGTATTTGAAACAAGCATTAGAGGTTGCCGAGGAACTTATACAAGACGAAGACGAGATGGTTCAAAAGGGGGTTGGTTGGCTTTTGAAAGAAGCGGGTGGAGTTTTTCCAGATGAGACAACCAGATTTCTTATGAGATGGCGGCCAAAAATTTCCAAGCTCGTGCTCCGTCTTGCCCGCGAAAAATTACCTTTAGATAAAATTTTTTATATTAAAAAGGTCGAATAAATTTTAATTAAAGAAAAAGAGGGTGAGGTGAAAAAAAATATGAACGTGGCACAGCCGTAAGGACAGTTTTACTAAAGTTGCGCTATGCCAGCGCCAAAACCTGAGAATTTTGGCACTAATGCTGATGGAAGCAAAAGCGAGGAATATTGTCAGTATTGCTTCCAAAGTGGCAAATTTACCGAGCCAAATATCACTATGGGCAGATAAAAATGCCCGAAGCGCAAATTGAGCAGACAAAAATTTATTCCAGTGCTCAAAAGATAGAGGGTTAAATAAATTTATGTCCAAAATTCAAGAAATCTTAAAATTAAATCTCAAACCAAAGGAAAAAATTTCGGCTTTGTCGGAGGAGATAAAGAAAGATAAAAAGTTTGTCGGCAGACTTGTTGCCTATTTTGAATCTGCCTCCGCCGGTGAGCAATGACATTTGATTGAATCTTTAGAGTATGCCTCGCAGGATAAGCCGGAATTTGTCGCGCCTTATTTTAATTTCGTGCTTGACCATTTGGCTGACAAAGCGCCACGGGTGAAATGTGAGGCGGCAAGAATAATCGCTAATCTGGCAGAAAAGTATGCGGACAAAACTGAAAAGGCGATTCCTGAACTTTTGAAGAACAGCAGCGATAAAGGCACGGTTGTTCGCTGGAGCGCGGCTTTTGCTTTGGGTGAGATTGCTAAAAGTAATTCAAACGCGCAAAAAACATTGCTTCCTAAAATGAAAGAACTTGTAATGAAAGAAACGAATAATGGCGTAAAAAATGTTTATCTTAAGGCGTTAAAAGTAATTGAAAAAGAAAAGTAGCTATGAACAAAATAATTTTAGGCACAATCCACGGATTAGTATTTGGGATGATTGATGTTTGAAATACGAAAACAATCGAAAGAGGATTGAGGCTGAATTTGGCTGCTAATTGGCGGAAATTAGCTAACGACTGGTCCAGCCGCCGTCAACTACTAAAACCGCCCCATTGACAAAATCGGCTTTATCAGAGGCCAAATAGACGGCCGCAGCGGCAATATCTGCCGGTTCACCTAGGCGGGGATAAGGAGTTGAACTTTCTACAAATTGTTTACTGTTTGGATCAGTTGTCATTTCCTTAGTCATTGCTGTTTTGATAACCCCCGGACAGATACAATTAACATTGATTTTTTGGGGTGCATAATCTAATGCCATCTCTCTAGTCAGAGCAATAATCCCGCCCTTAGTCGCACAGTAAGCGCCGCTTTGAGCAAAACCGACTAAACCAGCGATTGAAGCTGTGTTAATAATTTTTCCCTGACCCTGTTTAAGCATTTGAGGTAAAACAGCCCGGCTGCCCAGAAAAACACTTTTTAAATTGACATTAATTGTTTGATCCCATTCCGCTTCGGTCATTTCGTGGAGATTAAAGGTCCTATAAATACCAGCATTATTAACAAGAATATCAACCCGGCTGAATTGATCTAAACAGGTTTTAACCATCTGCTCAATTTCAGTCGCTTGGCTAACGTCAGTTTTAACAAACAGAGCTTCACCCCCTGCTTGTTTAATTTGAGCCTCAGTGGCTTGTCCACCTTCTACCGATAAATCGGCAATAATTAATTTGGCTCCCTCTCGGGCAAAAGCTAGAGCTATCTCCCGGCCGATACCTGAGCCAGCCCCGGTAACAATGGCAATTTTGTTTTCTAGACGCATATGAAAAAGAATATCGCTGATAATACCTCTTTGTCAATGGATTATTTATTTTACATTGACAAGAACAATAAATCCTGCTATCAATAAGAAGTGATGAAGAAAAAAGCTAAGAAGGAGAAAGTTACTGCCTCAGGTGATTTGGCAGATAAGAAGCTAGAGGCGGTTAAGCTGGCCATGGAGCAGATTACCAAAGCTTATGGTGCCGGCGCGATTATGAGAATGGGTGAACAGGCTGGTTTAGGTCAAGTGGAAGTTATTCCTACCGGTTGTTTACCCTTGGATGTTGCTTTAGGTGTTGGCGGTTTACCTCGTGGCCGGGTAACAGAAATTTTTGGTCCAGAAGCTTCAGGGAAAACAACTTTAGCTCTTCGAGTGGTAGCTGAAGCCCAAAAAATGGGTGGTACGGCCGCTTTTATTGATGCCGAACATGCTCTTGATCCGGCTCGAGCGGCCGTTATTGGAGTAGATTTAAATACCCTTTTGATTTCTCAACCCGATAATGGGGAACAGGCGCTGGAAATCGTTGAAACGTTGGTCCGTTCAAACGCCGTAGATGTGATTGTTGTCGATTCGGTGGCGGCTTTAGTACCTAAAGCGGAGATTGAAGGAGAAATGGGGGACGCGATGATGGGGGTTCAGGCCCGGCTAATGTCGCAAGCTTTGCGGAAGTTGACGGGAGCTATTTCTAAATCCCGTGCTGTAGTGATTTTTACTAACCAAATTCGCCAGAAAATAGGGGTTATATTCGGTAACCCCGAAACAACTCCCGGCGGTCTGGCCTTGAAATTTTATTCTTCGGTCCGGATTGATGTTAGAAAAATCGCCAATATCAAAACGGCTGCCGGCGAGCCAGTCGGTTCCCAGCATCGGGCCCGAATTGTCAAAAATAAAGTTGCCCCGCCTTTTAAAGAATGTGAATTTGATATTACCAATAATGAAGGTTTGTCCATTTATGGTAGTTTGGTTGATTTAGCCGTTGAGCAGGGTTTAATTGAAAAGTCAGGTGCCTTTTTTAAATTTAATAGTCAAAGTATTCAAGGACGAGAGGGAATGAAAAAATACCTTCAGGATCACCCTGAAGCTGTGGCTAAATTACGGGACGATATTTGGAGCAAAGTCAAAGCCGATAATGAAATTGCAAAGTCTCAAACCGTCAAGAATTAAAAATCGGGTCAATCTGGTTTTTGATGATGGTTCCTATCTTCCCTTTTTAGTTGATGAAGCTCTGAAACTAGGATTGAAAACCGGCCAAGAAGTGAATTTTATGGAACTTAAAGAAAAATCCACCAATTATTTGGCTCGGGAGTATGCTCTCCGCCAAATTGCTTTGTCACCCAAGACAGAAAAACTTTTACGACGAAAATTATTACATAAATTTCCAAATTTTTTGCCAGACCAACTTATTCAGGAATTAAAACCGTATTTAGAAGAGACCCAATATATTAATTATATCTTGAAAAGATTTAAAGATCGGTCTAATCGGGAAATTAGTTATCGATTAAAATTAGCCGGAATTAACTATCAATCCCAAGAAAATGACTTAGCTAAAATCAAAGCCTTATTAAAAAAGAAACCCAAGACTACTTTTGCCAGTTTAATTCGTAAGGGTTTTGCCTACGATGACGTTAAATCCACATTTGATAAATTAACCTCAATCGAGTAAAATTTACTGTCTACTATTTACTATTTACTATTTACTATTTACTTTAATGTCCACCTTGTTTATTGACTTTTTGCTTATGCTAGTCTGATTTTTGGTGTCTTAAAGTAAGAAGGAGCGTTTATGTTTGATTCATTCATTAAAACCTTTAAGAATTTATTAACGCCGACTGGTTTAGAAACTCCTAAAGAAAGTAATAAAGTTGAATATACTAAAGTTAAACCAGAAGTTAAAACTGAAGTAGTTTCGGCAAAAGAAAATTTAGCCGAGGCGGAATTGTTGCGACGTTTAGCCTTGCTGGATGAAAAAGAAAAATATTTGATTAGAAAGGAAAAAATGTTAGATAGTCGGAATGCTCAAATTCAGGCTAAGTTAGCCCAGATCGATGACGTTTATCGGAAACAGTTGGAAAAATTAGAACAGATTTCCGGTTTGGATCAGGAAAAAGCTAAACAATTAATTATTTCCTCAACAGAAAAAAGAATGGCCAATTGGGTAGCAAAGAAAATTGAGGAAGCCAAGGAATTAATTAAACAGAGAGAGGATGAGGAAGCTAAGGAAATTTTAACGGAAGCCTTAAAGCATGGAGTGACCGATACTGTGGCTGAATATACTGTTTCGACAATCACCCTGGCCGATGAAAAAATTAAAGGCAAGGTAATTGGCCGCGAAGGCCGTAATATCCATGCCTTTGAAAAAGCTACCGGGGTTGAACTAGAGCTGGATGAAGGGAATGATATTCGTATTTCCTCTTTTGATTCCACTCGAAGAGAAATTGCTCGGTTGGCTTTAGAAAAACTAATTCGTGATGGTCGGATTCAGCCGTTGCGGATTGAGCAAGTAGTTAATCAAACCAAACAGGAAATGGACAAGATTCTTTTGGCTGAGGGGAAAAGGATTTGTCAAGAGGTTGGTGTTTTTAATCTGCCGATTGATTTAATGAAAGAAATCGGTAAATATAAATTTCGCTTTTCTTATGGTCAAAATTTAGCTAAACATAGTGTTGAGGCGACTAAAATTGCCGTGGATTTGGCTTACGAATTAAAGGCTAATGTGGGAGTGGTTCGTTTAGGGGCTCTACTCCATGATATCGGTAAGGTTATTTCTGATCAAGAGGGAACTCATGTGGAATTAGGTGTTAATCTATTACACCAATATAAATTACCGGAAGCGGTGATTAATTGTATTGCCGAACATCATGAAGGTAAGGAATTTAGTTCTATCGAATCTGTTATTGTTTATTTAGGTGATGCCGCATCTGGGGTTAGACCCGGGGCCCGTTACGAGGTTCATGAAGAGTATCTTAAACGGATGCAGAATATTGAGGAAATTGCCAAACAGTTTAATGGGGTTCAGTCAGTAGCTGCTTATCAAGCCGGTCGAGAGGTAATGGTTATTGTTGATCCCGGAATGGTTTCTGATGCTGAGGCAGAAGTTTTATCGCAAAATATTGCTGAAAGATTAGATGAAGAAGCCAAGTGGGCGGGTCAAATTAGAGTAACAGTTATTAGGGAACTTAAGGCTAGTTCTATAGTGTCAGGAAATAAAATCAGTAAAAATGCGGGGAAAAATGAATGATGACTCTTGCGTTTTAAATTAATTACTCTAAAATTAGGGTGAATTATTAATTAAGAGAAAAAATGACTAAAAAAGATCTAATTGAAGTCGTAGCTCAAAAAGCTAAACTGTCCAAAAAAGCTGCCAAGCAAGCGGTTGAGACTTTCCTGAAAGAAATCATGAAAGCTCTTTCCGCCGGCGAAGTTGTTAAACTTTCCGGTTTTGGAACCTTCAAAACCAAAATGTTCAAGGCCAAGACAATTAAGGCCATTGGTTCCAAAGAAGCTAAAAAGATTGTTGCCCGCCGTATGCCTCGTTATATCCCCGGAACCAAAATCAAGAAAATGGTGCGTTAAGGACTGTTTTTGAATTTTAAAAATTCCCCGCCATTTGGTGGGGAATTTTTTGATCAAAATTCTGAGTGTATATAAATAAATCTACTAGAGATGCGGCGGCAAGAATAACCCTTGAAGTGGTTTTTTGCTAAACTAGCGTATGTCTTTAAAGTACGCTTCGTTTATTTCCGGCAGCGGCACTACTATGGCTGCCATGGCTCATTTTTACAAACCCGCCTTAGTTATCGCCAGCAGACCTGATATTGACGGCATTAAAAAAGCCCAAAAATTAGGTATTCCGGTGGTGGTTATTAATCCCAAAAGCTTTAAGAGCAATAATGAATTTGGCCAGGCAATTTTGAAAAATTTGAGGAAATATAAGATTAATTACATTATTCAAAATGGTTGGCTGCCCTTGACACCGGTTAAGGTTGTCAAAGCTTTTAAAAACAGGATTTTTAATCAACACCCTGGTCCTTTGCCTCGATTCGGCGGCCGGGGTATGTATGGGATTCATGTTCACGAAGCGGTGATTCAATCCGGTCGAAATTACACTTACGCGGTAGCCCATCGGGTAACAGCGGGATTTGACGAAGGGAGAGTCGTCAAAATTTCCCCTAAAATTTATTTCGACTCTAAAATTACTCCGGAAAAGCTCCAACAATTAGTTTTACCTTATGAACATCGATTACAGATTGATTTATTAAAAGACATTTTTCAACGGCGGGTGATCGATTTGCAGACAGTAGCGGTAATTGACGCCGGCGGCCGAGGAGCGGCTTTGGTTGAGGCTTATGCCCGAAGTCCACAGGTCGGCCGGCTAATTGCTATTCCCGGTAATGATCTCATGTCAATTAATACCGATAAACCGGTAGAAATTTATCCAGAATTAAAAACCACTGACGTTAAGGGGATTATTGAAATTTGCCGAAGAGAAAAGGTTGATTTGGTTGATGTGGCTCAGGATAATGCCGTTGCTATTGGCTTGGTGGATGAGTTGATTAGAAATAAGATCAATGTTGTTGGTCCGACCAAGGCCGCTAGCCGGATCGAATGGGATAAAGCCTATTGCCGACGTTTCTGTCAAAAATTAAAAATTCCCCAACCTGAATTTAAAGTTTTTCACTCGCCTCAAGCCGGCATTGAGTTTTTAAAGAAGCAGAAAGACCAATCTTGGTTTATTAAAGCCTCCGGTTTGGCCGGCGGCAAGGGAGCTCTGCCGGCTAAGAATAATTGGGAGGCTCAAAAGGCCGTTTTGGATTTAAAACGTTTCGGCGCCGCCGGTAAAACTTATTTGATTGAAAAGTGGTTAGGTGATAGTAATCAGCCGGCTGAAGAATTTTCTATTTTTGTTTTTACTGATGGCAAAAATTATCAAATAGCCGGTTCAGCCCAAGATCATAAACGCGCTCTCGACGGCGATAAAGGTGAAAATACCGGTGGTATGGGTTGCAGTAGTCCGCCGCTTTTAATTACCCCTCAATTTCTTAAGAAAGTTAAAACCAGAATTCTGGACAAAATTATTAAAAATCTTAAAAATTATCAGGGTGTTCTTTATCTTGGCGGCATCGCCATTAAAGAAGATGGTCAGTTAAATCCCTATGTTGTAGAGTTTAATGCCCGCTGGGGTGATCCCGAAGCCGAGGTGATTTTGCCCGGTTTAAAAACTGATTTATTCGCGATCAGTCGGGCAATTCTTAAAAGAAAATTAAATAATCTTAAAATTAAAACTGACAGTCGGTATCGGGTGGCGGTAACAGTTGCGGCTAAAGGCTATCCGGATGATTATTCGGCTGTTAAGGGAAAGGAGATTATTGGCTTGGATATGGTTAAAAATGTTAAAATTTATGGCGCTGGTGTTAAGGTTATGAATAATAAGTTTTATGCCGCCGGCGGCCGGTTATTTTATGTAGTTGGCGAGGGAAAGAATGTTTTAGCCGCCCGAAAGAGGGCTTATACGGCTTTGGCTAAAATTGCCATCGAGGGTAACAATCTTTATTACCGAACCGATATCGGCTGGCGTGATGTCTATCGATTGAAAAATAAATTTCATGCCAAAAATTCATAAGATAATTATTAAAGGAGAAAAAGTCGATAAAATTTATCGGCTCGAGGGGATTAAAAAAAAGGAAGCGGTCTATCTGGCGGAAAAACTTTTTTGTGATCCAATTAACCAGCGGTATATTGTTGATGAAAAAACCGAGGGAATCGAAGTTGCCTATAAACCGGGAGTAATGAATCCAGAAGCGGCGTCAATTATGAAAGCCGCCGGCGATTTAGGAATTAATTTACTGGCCGCCGATTCCAGTTTGGCTTATAAAAATGTTGAGAGAAAAAAGATTGAATTAAATGACATTACCCAGCATTTTATTTTAGAAGAACCTAAAACGTTAATAATCGGCAGCCAGCCCGGACCGGTTAAGATTATTAAAATTAGAGGAATGTCTGATGATAAATTAATGGAAATTTCGAATGAGAAATTGTTTTTAAGTTTAGAGGAGATGAAAATTATTAAGGAATATTTCGAGAAGATGAAACGTAATCCGACTGATGTTGAATTAGAAATTATTGCCGCCCGCTGGAGTGAGCATTGCGGCCATAAAACTTTTAAGGCTAAGATTGTTGTTGATGGCAAAGAAAAATTGCCCTTGTTTACAAGAATTAAACAAACAGCCCGGAAGTATTTTAAAAACAAAATTATTTCCGCTTTTGAGGATAACTCCGGGGTGATGAGGTTTTACGACGGCCAAGCGGTTTGCGGCAAAGTGGAGACCCATAACAGCCCGTCGGCAATTGAACCTTATGGCGGAGCGATGACCGGCAGCGGCGGAGTTTTCCGCGATCCTCTCGGCACTGGCCAGGGGGCTAAACTGATCATTTCAACTGATATGTTTTGTTTCGCTCCCTGGGATTTGGATCGCCGCCTCCTGCCGCCGGGAACTCTTTCTCCTGATTATCTGCAAAGAAAAGTGGTTGAAGGAGTGCGGGATTACGGCAATCGGATGGGGATTCCCACTGCCAATGGCTCCGTTCATTATCATCCTGACTTTAGGGCTAAACCGACAGTGATTGTCGGTGCTTATGGTCTTATTCCTGAAAAGAGGGCAAAAAAGGGCAGAACTAGATTTGGCGATTTGGCTATAGTCATTGGCGGTAAAACTGGCCGTGACGGCATCCATGGGGCAACTTTTTCCTCCGGAGTGATGACTCAACGGACGATTAAGGTTAATTCAGCCGCCGTCCAAATTGGTAATGCCATTGAAGAAAAACGGATGCTCGACGCCGTTTTAGAAGCTCGGGATAAGAATTTGATTCGGGCGATTACTGATTGCGGCGCCGCCGGTTTTTCTTCAGCTATTGGCGAAATGGGTGAGGATATTGGGGTAACAGTGGATATCAGCCAAGCCCCTTTAAAATATCCTGGTTTAGCCCCATGGGAAATCTGGTTATCTGAATCACAAGAGAGAATGATTGTTGCAATTTCTCCCAATAACAAGGAAGAATTTTTAGCCGTTTGTCGAAAATATAATGTTGAGGCGACGGTTTTGGGCCGTTTTGACGGTTCTAAAAAATTGAATGTTTTTTACGGTCAACAAAAAGTGGCTGATCTTGATTATGATTTTCTCAAAAATGGTCTACCTCAACGAGTAATGACGGCCGCGCCTCTACCCTCCGCCTACCCGCCGGCTGACAAGGTCAAAATAAGATCCACCCCTTGGCGGAGAGAAGTTTGGGGTTCAATTATTAAAAAAGTCCTTTCTCACGGCAATGTCTGTTCTAAAGAACCGATCGTTCGGCTTTATGACCATACCGTTCAGGGGACCAATAGCTTGCCACCCTTTACCGGAGTTTATCATGATGGCCCTAATGATGCTTTAATTTTAACCCCAATCCTTGGTCGGAAATATGGTTTAATCCAGTCTCATGGTCTCAATCCGGTCTTAAATAAAATTGATCCTTATTGGGGCAGTGTTTGGGCTTTTACTGAAGCGATGGCTAATTTAACGGCAGTCGGCGGTAATCCCCGAGAAACTGCCCTTATTAACAATTATATTTGGCCTTATCCCGATCCAGAGTCAATGGCTTCCTTAGACCAATCGGTTGAGGCTGTCTGCGACTGTATGGATGTTTTTCAGATTCCGGTAATTTCCGGTAAAGATAGTTTGTCTTCAACTTATCGCGGGGCCAATGGTTCGGTGATAAAAATTCCACCGGTCTTATGTATTTCAGCCTTCGGCCGGATAAAAAATGTTGACCTGACTGTCAGCTCTGATTTTAAGAGAATCGGCAGTGATGTTTATTTGCTGGGTAAATTAGATGATAATCTCGGCGGCTCTGTTTATGCCCAGATCAGCCATTTTTCGATTGATTCGATTCCCCGAGTTGATCTGAAAAATTTGCCGGGATTATTTAACTCTCTTTATCGGGCGATTAAATCGGGAAACATTTTAGCCTGCCATGATGTTTCCGAAGGCGGAGTGATTACCACTGTGGCTGAAATGTGTTTCGGTGGTGACTGCGGTGTCGATCTGAAAATAAAAAATAAATTCTCCCCGGTTAATTTTTTGTTTAATGAAACTGCCGGCACCTTTATTATTGAAGTAAAAAAGGGAACTGAGGTTAAAAAACTGTTTAAAAATTTGCCTTTAATTAAATTGGGTAAAACTCAAAAAAATAAAACTATTAAAATCCAGTATAATCAGCAAAATTTATTTAATTTTTCGGTTATTAATTTGAAAGCGGCTTGGCAAAAGCCGCTTCGAAAGGTTTTTTCCTGAAATGAAAAATCCCCGTGTTTGCCTTTTGAAAACGGATGGCATCAACTGTGATGAAGAGCTTAAATTTGCCTTTGAACTGGCTAAAGCTGATCCTAAAATTGTTCATATTAACGAATTGCGGCAGAAAAAAGACCACTTGAAGAATTATCAAATTTTAGCTCTCCCCGGGGGCTTTTCTTACGGCGACGATGTCGCTTCGGGAAAAATTTTGGCAATCGAATTGAGTTCTTATTTAGCTGATCAAATTAATGATTTTGTTAATCAAAGGCAAGGTTTGGTTCTTGGTATTTGCAATGGTTTTCAGGTGTTGGTTAAAACCGGTCTTTTGCCAAGTGGCCGCTTAGGAAAAATGAAGGCTACGTTGACCGATAATGACTGCCGCCATTTTGTTTGCCGGCCGATTAATTTGACCGTAGAAAAGAAGCACCGCTGTCTTTTTCTGAAGAATTTTACCAGCCCGGTGACTTTTTATGTGGCTCACGGCGAGGGGAAGTTTGTCGCTCCGAGAAAAGAATTGGAAGAAATTGAAAAAAATAATTTAGTTGTTTTTCGCTACGCCGATTTAAATCCCAATGGCTCTCTCCATAATATTGCCGGTATTACCGATTTAAGCGGCCGGATTTTAGGACTGATGCCTCATCCCGAGAGATCGATTTTAAAAACCCAATCCGTTAATTGGCGGCGTAACACCAGAATAAAACCCGAAGGTTTAGAATTATTTAAACAAATGGTTAACTATGCCCGACAGCAGTAATCTTTAGGAATATTTTAGAAGAAATTCTAAAATCTTTTGTTAATTTTTCCTTTCCCGGCATAAAGGCCGAGAACATTTCGTTCTGACAAGATACTCGTCGCCTTTATTTAAAACAAGGTGTCGGTTGCGGTCTTCTTGAAGAATTAGTTGGCCAATCAGGTTTTCAGGAGTAGTTTCATCTTCAGCCGCTAGAGCTGCCAAAGTTTTTAAAACCTTAGGTTTAAGGGTAATGGTAATGGATTCGTTTTCAGGAGTCATCACTTAATTCTTCCTATATAACATAATTATATCACGTTCGGAATAAAAAGTCAAGGGAGCTAATTTTCCTGTGTTTACCCCAATATTCTATTTGGACTTTGTGGAGCCAGATTTTGGCCTATAGTTTTATTTTTGGGAATCACGGGTAAATTTATATGAAATCCTCATGATAAAAATCACTCATTTCATGCCCGAGTTTTTTAAAAACAGTGTCTGACCAATCAACCAGCAGGTCAATAGTTGTTACCGCTGATCCGGGATAGGCCCGGTCCACCTGAATTTTTTCCATTTTGATATTTTCGTCTTTAGACATGGCCAAGAAAGTAGCGTAAATAGCGCGATAGATTGAACCTTCTAATCTTTTTACCCAATAATCCGTTTCGCACCATTCAGGAGTGCTAATTGTTTTTTGATACCACTGCTTCGCCTTTTCTAGTCCTTCTTCGATTGATATAGTAGGGAATTGATTATAGTCTCCTAGTTCGTAAGAAATCCCATGAAGAACCTTTCGGGCGATTTCATCAATCAATTTTAGACATTCCCTTCCACCTATTTGGTTTGGATACTCCTCCCCTTGCTGTTTTGCGATTTCTGTTTTTCCCATCTTGGGAAAGGATAACACATTTTTTTTGGTAATCCACTACCAATAGTTTCTTGCCCCTTTTTATTACTCTCTGCCTTTCTTTTTCTAGAATTAATTTTTGCCGGTTAACACCGCCCGGATATTTCGGGTTGATTTCGCCTCCTGTTTTCAGAGTGCGCCAATTCGGGCAAGCGACGGCAGTTTAGTGTCTTTTGACCAGGCCGTGTTTTTTCCTTAAGTTGCCAATTTTTCGATAGCTATTTTTAATAGCTATGGTTTTATTGTATCAAATTGGGTGGTAGAATTTGAGGACATGAACCTATCAGTTGGGATCGTTGGTTTGCCTAATGTCGGCAAGTCGACTTTATTTAACGCCCTTTTGGGCCGGCAGATTGCCAATATCGCTAATTATCCTTTTTGCACTATTGACCCTAATGTTGGGGTAGTCGAGGTTCCCGATCCTAAATTGAGAATTTTAGCAGACATTGTCAAAACTACTAAAATTGTGCCGGCAGTGGTTGAATTTGTTGATATTGCCGGTTTAGTAAAAGGGGCCTCCACTGGTGAGGGGTTGGGTAATAAATTTTTGGCTAATATTCGAGAATGTCAAGCTATCTGTCATGTGGTTCGGGATTTTCATGATGTTAATGTAGTTAAAGAAGGAAGTCTTGACCCTCAGAGTGATTTGGAGGTAGTTTGGGCCGAACTGATTATTAAGGATTTGGAAACAATTGATAAATATTTGGAACAGAATGAAAAACGGCCAGAAAATCCCAAGAAATTTGCCCTAGCCAAAGAGTTAAAAATTGCCTTAGAGCAGGGTAAATTAGCAGTTAATCTTGATTTAAGTGAGGAAGAAAAGACTATTCTTAAAGAATTTTTCTTGTTAACTGCCAAGCCCTATTTTATTGTGATAAATGTTGGAGAGGAGTCCTATAAGAATATTGAAAATTGGAATTTAAAAATTGGAAATTTAAATAACGTAGTTCCGGTTTGCGCCAAATTAGAAAATGAGTTAGCCCAATTAAGCCAAGAAGACCAAAAAACTTTTTTAGCCAGTTATGGTTTGAAACAATCTGGTTTAGAAAGAGTTATCCAAAAAGCCTACGAAGTGCTTGGTCTCCAATCATTTTATACTGCTGGAATTAAAGAAGCTCGGGCTTGGACTATCAAACGTGGAGCAACGGCACCTCAAGCCGCAGGGGTTATCCACACTGATTTTGAAAGAGGTTTTATTATGGCTGAAGTTACTTCTTACGATGATTTTGTTAAATATTGTGGTTGGGATGGGGTAAAAGCGGCTGGAGCCCTTCATCATCAGGGAAAAACTTATATAATGCAACCGGACGATGTGGTTGAGTTTCGATTTAATGTTTAATAAAACTAATAAAATAATTTTCAAAATCCAATTTTTAAATCCTCCCTCCGCCTAGACAGATGACTTCTTTGACGAAAGGAGGTTTAGGAGGAGTTTAATTGAAAATTCATTAAAATTTTATGAGTGAACCTATTCTTATTATTTCTGGGCCGACGGCTTCCGGCAAGACCGATTTAGCGGCTAAATTAGCAAAATTATTAGATGGTGAGTTGGTGTCAGCTGATTCCCGGCAGATCTACCGAGGACTAGATATCGGCACCGGTAAAGATCGGCCTGAAAATGTCAAAATTCATTTGATTGACTTAATCAATCCCAATCAATCCTTTTCGGTGGCTCAGTATCGAGAATTAGCCCTTAAAACTATTAAGGAAATAAAATCTCGGGGCAAACTGCCAATAGTAGTCGGCGGCACCGGCCAATATCTAGAGGCAATCATCAATCCGCCCAAGCCGAGTTTTAACATTAAACCGAATAAGTTTTTGAGGTTTTTTCTCAATAAATTTTCTTTAAAAACTTTACAGGTTATTTATAAATTTTTGGATGAAGAGAGTTTTTCGAAATTGAATTACGCCGATCTTCACAATCCCCATCGTCTAATTCGGAAAATAGAAATTAAATTATCTCATCCTCGAAAAATTGAAAATTGTGAATTGAAAGTTGAAAATTATTATCATCTTTCCCTAACTGCTCCCAATCGAGTTTTATATCAACGGGTGGATCAAAGGGTTGAAGCAAGAATTAAAAATGGTTTAGAGCAAGAAATTGAAAAATTACTTAAAAAATATCGGTGGGGTGACCCAGGTTTAAATACTCATGCTTACAAGGAATTAAAGACCGGTTTTACAGAAGAAAATATTAATCGTTGGCGGTTTGACGAACACCGCTATGTCCGCCGGCAAAAAACCTGGCTTGAAAAAATGCCTAATATAAGATATTTTGATATCACTTCACCTCATTATCCTCAAGAAGTTATCGATTATGTTTTAAAATGTTACAATAAACTATGAGGCCGCTAAAATTTGAAATTTCTCTTCGAACAATTATTACTGCCCTTCTAATTATTTTAGGATTAAGCTTACTTTGGCGGCTTAAAACTGTTTTTCTACTTTTCTTCTTTTGTTTAATTTTAACGGAGATTTTAAATCCCATGGTTAATTGGATTATTCGGTTTAAAATTCCTCGGCCTGCCGCAATTATCATTCTTTATCTGATAATGACAGCAATTATTAGTTTTGCCGTGGCTGGTATTATTCCTATTTTTATCGAACAAACTAGTGCTTTTCTTCAAGCTTTGCCAGGAATCTTTAAAAGTTTAAAAGACATTAGACTATTTGAGGCAATACCTCTTGAAGCATCCAATAATTTTAACTTTTTGGGTGATCTTTCCGGTGGTATTACCCGAACAGTCGTTTCTATTTTCTCTAATTTATTTAGTTTTATTTTGATTTTAATTATTACTTTTTATTTGCTTCTTGAACGGAAAAATGTGGAAACCTATGTCGGCCGTTTTTGGGGTCGGCGGGGAGTAGCTAAAGCCCAGGAATTTATGACTTTGTTGGAAATTCGGTTGGGTCATTGGGTTAATGCCCAATTACTTTTAATGCTGATTATTGGTCTCTTGTCTTATTTAGGTTATCTTTTGATTGGTCTTAATTATGCTTTGCCATTAGCGATTATAGCAGCCTTATTAGAAATTTTGCCTAACATTGGACCAACCTTGGCAACTATTTTGGCGGGTATTGTTGGGGTAACAATGTCACCCTTAACAGCTTTGTCGGCAATCATTGTTGGTTTAGTGGTTCAGCAATTAGAAAACGGCTTTATTACCCCTAAAGTCATGAAGGATCAGGTTAGCTTGCCGCCCCTGTTAACTATTTTTATTCTTTTAGCCGGGGCTAAACTCGGCGGCTTAGGGGGAGCAATTTTAAGCATTCCGATCTACCTTACCTTTGAAGTGATTTACAAAGTTTTTGTTCGGGGAACCGTTAAGCCGAATTCTGTTTAAGAGTCATCAATCTTGTCTCTCTACCTGAAGCTCTCGAAAGCCAGATGTTATTGCTTCTGTTTGAGATTTCTGCCGGAAGGTCACTCGTTTCACCTCCTCCGCCAAGAGCGGATTCCTCGTCTCTTTAGTGGTGCCTAGGGCTTACGCCCCACCCTTTCTTGGTTCCGTGCTTTCTGCAGTTCGGACTTTCCTTCCGCTAAATAGCGGATTGACTCTTCGGTTCCCCAAACCGGTTATTATACCTTATTTTAATAAAGCCGCATCGGCTGCAGACAAGATCTTGAACATTTTGGTTCCAGTTTCGGGATCAATAGCCTCTGCTGCCGGCCGACCGTTTTTGAGGATTACTTTTTTAACTTTAGCAACGTCAATATCGATTGATTTTCTCGATTTGACTGAATAAAACTTTATGGTTGGCATTTTATCCTCCCACTTAAAAATTAATAATTGAAATAGTGATGAGTTGTTAAAAAGAAGCGAACTAAAAAAATAAGAGCAAAACAAATTAAACTCAGAATGCCGCTTTTAATCAGGTCAAACATCAGATAGTTTTTATTATTTTCCATCGCTAGGCAGAGTATAGCATAAAATTTTGCTACAATAGTCTATGGATTTACTGTTTGACTTATTAACTCTAATATCTTTTGGTGGGGTGATTTATTTAATTTTTTTATTTTATCGTAAGGATAAACAATTATTAATCAAGAATTCTACCGACCACGCCGATTCTCTCAAGATAAAACTGCTCCGCTTTAACCCCTTTAATGATGTTGGGAGTAATCAAAGTTTCACTCTTTGTCTTTTAAATAAATATAATTCCGGTTGCCTTATTACTTCACTTCATAGTCGGGAAACTACCAGAATTTATGCCAAGGAAATAATTAGAGGCCAACCATCTGGTAAAAACGTCTTATCTAAGGAAGAAAAGGAATGTTTACAAAAAGCGATTAATAATTCATAATCTAGCTATGAAAAAATTTTTTATCTACGGAGGGATTTATCTAGGTGTTACCTGTATTTCCTTTTTAATTTGGGGTAAATTATTACCGATTACTTCAAAAGCAATTATTTCTCCTGTCGGTCAGGAAATGGCCCTTCCCTCCGGGAGTCAATTACCCGGAGTTCTTAACTTTGAGGGGCCGAGAACGGAAGTGTGTCCTATTAACGGGCAAAAATTTACTAAAGAAGAAAAAGAAATTTGGTTGCAACGTCGGCCTTTAATAGTAATGATTGAAAATCATGTTGATGCTCGGCCCCAATCCGGTTTAAGCAATGCCGATGTTGTTTATGAAGCGGTGGCTGAGGGTGGTATTACCCGGTTTATGGGTGTTTTCTACTGTAATATAGTTAAGGGAGCACCAAATAAGTATGATGTTGGTCCGGTTCGGTCAGCTCGGAGTTATTTCGTTGATTTGGCTTCGGAATATGCGGATTATCCTTTGTATGTCCATGTTGGTGGAGCGAATTGTTCAGCGGTTAAAGATCCGGTTACAGGTCAGCAGGTAGGTTCATGTACAACCAATCGGAAAGCAATGGCAATTGAGCAAATAGCTGATTATGGTTGGAATAATGCCGGTACTTGGAGTGATTTATCCCAGTTTGCTTTGCCATATAAAGTTTGTCGCCGTGAGCCGGAACGGATTGGTCCTAATACAGCCATGGAACATACCATGTATTGTTCCACTAAAGAATTATGGAATATTGCGGCTGAACGGGGTTTAACTAATGAAACTAAAGCTAAACAAACCAATTGGGATAAAAATTTTCAACCATGGAAATTTGCGGCTGAAGATAATCCGAGTTCAACGGCTAAAAAAATCCAATTTAATTTTTGGAGCGGCTATAATGATTATGCGGTGACATGGGATTACGATCCGTCGGCTAATGTCTATCGACGTAGCAATGGTGACCAAATTCATCTTGATTTTAATACTAAAAAACAGCTAGAAGCGAAGAATGTCGTAATTCAATTTGTTAAAGAATCTCGGTCGATTGATGAGCATCTCCATAATCTCTATGAAGTTGTTGGCAGTGGTAAGGGGATCTTATTTCAAAATGGAGATAAAATCGATATTACTTGGTCCAAAGCTAAGCGAACAAGCCGAACTATTTTTAAAGATTCTACTGGCAGGGAAATAGAATTTGTTCCAGGCCAGATTTGGATAGAAATTCTGCCCCTCAACAACGCAGTTTCTTATGAAGGCTAACAATCAGCTGAGAAGAGTTTTAGTTTCTCAAACAAGGATTAAACTGATTGATATTCTTTTTTATCAGCCACGGGAGATTTTTTATGTTCGTGAGTTAGTTCGTCTGACTGACGAAGAAATTAATTCCGTTCGTCGGGAATTGGCTAATTTACTTGAAGCCGATTTAATTTTTCAGGATAAACGAGCTAATCGGATTTACTATGGTGCCAATTCTCAGTCATTTTATTTTTATGACCTGCTTTTATTAGCTCATAAAAATTCTGGTTTAGGAGGCAATTTTTTTGCTTGGAAAACCAAAATCGGCCGATTAAAATATGTTTTAATGAGTTTTGATTTTGCTATGGGTTCTACCTATTCGTCGGATATAATTGATTTGGTAATTGTTGGTGATGTTTCCTATAAAGAAGTGGAAAAATTAATTAAAGAAGAAGAGGATCAACGGAATCGAGAGATAAATTATATGATAATGGACAATAATGAATTTCGACTCCGACGAAATCGCCGAGACCAGTTCATTATTGATTTTTTCCTTCGTTCTCCATTGGTAATTTTTGGTAATCTTAATTATTTAGACAGTTAAATTGAGGTAGAATAAGGCATGAATCAAAAAGCGATTTATCGTAATTTTTGGCTAATAATCGGCATAACTTTTATCGGAGTAATTCTTAATTTACCTAAACGCCCCAATTTTAGCCTTAAAATAGGTAATTTTGACTTCAGTAAGAGAATGGATTTACATTTTGGTCTCGATTTGGCCGGTGGTGCTTCTCTCATTTTTGACATTGATACAACTCAAACTAAAAAAGAGGATTTAACCAATGCTTTGGAATCATTAAAGAGTAATATCGAAAGACGAGTAAATCTTTTTGGTGTTTCTGAAGCTACAGTTCAACTTTCTACTAGTGATGGTCAAAACCGGCTGACGGTGGAATTACCCGGGGTGGAGGATGTGGATCAGGCGGTTGCTTTAATTGGTAAAACGGCTCAGTTGAATTTTAAGGGTGAGACAGAATTAGCATCGGAGGCAACTGCGTCAGCGACCATTTATGATGTTTTTAAGGAAGATACGGGAATTAACGGTTCCCATTTGGTTCGGTCTCAAGTTGTGGTTAATCCCAATACTGGTCAACCAGAGGTGGGTTTGGAATTTAATAATGAGGGGGCTAAATTATTTGAAGCTGCTACCAAAAAGTTTTTAAATAAGCGGCTAGCCATTTTTCTTGATGATGTTTTAGTATCAGCGCCAGTAGTTAATGAAGTGATTATTGACGGAAAGGCGGTTATTTCCGGTGATTTTGACAATAAAACGGCCAAAACCTTATCGGCTCAGCTAAATGCCGGGGCTTTACCTTTACCAATTAAACTTATTCGTCAAGATCAGGTTGGAGCAACTCTTGGTCAAGATTCAATTCAAAAAGGAATGGTAGCTGGTCTGGTTGGCTTGGTTTTGGTGTGTCTTTTTATGATTGGCAACTATGGCTATCTTGGTTTTATCGCCGATATTGGTTTAGTTATTTATGGTTTAATTACCCTAACTCTTTATCGTTTAATTCCAGTTACTTTAACATTTCCGGGATTGGTCGGTTTTCTTTTATCAGTTGGTATGGCAGTTGATAGTAATATTCTTATTTTCGAAAGGATGCGGGAAGAAATAAGAAAAGGCAAATCATGGAATGTAGCGATGGAGTTGGGTTTTGGCCGAGCTTGGGATTCAATTAAGGATGCTAACATTTGTACTATTATTACCGGATTGATTTTGTTTAACCCTTTCAATTGGAGTTTTTTAAATACCTCTGGGATGGTACGAGGTTTTGCGGTTACCCTACTTTTGGGCATTTTTATCGGTATCTTTACTGGTGTTTTTGTTACTCGTAATTTATTAAGAGTTTTGGGGAGGAAAAAATGAAATTTCGTCCTTTATTCCTTTTAATTTCTTCAATTCTTATTGGACTGTCACTTTATTCTATTTTTACCTGGGGTTTTCAGTTATCCATTGATTTTGCCGGCGGTACTGTTTGGGAAATTAGAACTTCCTTGAACAAAGACGAAATTATTGATATTTTAAAACAAAATAATATTAGTCCGAATTCTATTTCTCAGGCATATGTCCTTAAATTTGGGCATATTGATAATGCTACTCATCAGCAGTTAATAGCTGATTTTAAAAAACTAGACAAAGATTTTACCGAACTTCGTTTTGAAACTTTAGGGCCGGTTTTGGGCAAAGAATTACTAAGAAAAACTATTTATGCGATTATTTTATCCTCAACCGCTTTGTTAATTTTTATTGCCAGTCGTTTCAATGATTGGACTTTTGGTCTAGGGGCTATTTTAGCTAATTTTCATGATACTTTTATTTTACTTGGAGCCTTTTCTTGGCTGGGGCACTTTTATGGGGCAGAACTGGACTCTTTGTTTGTCACGGCCTTGTTGACCACTTTATCAGCTTCGGTTCATGATACCGTAGTGACGTTTAATCGGATCCGAGAGTTAAAACGTCAGAATTTAAAGATTGATTGGCTGGCCTTAACTGATCAAGCTCTGCGTGAGACAATTGTTCGCTCTTTAAATAACTCAATGACAATTGTTTTTATGCTGACAGCCTTAGTAATTTTAGGAGGAGAAACAACTCGTTGGTTTGCTACCGCTCTACTTATTGGCTGTGTTAGCGGTACTTACTCCTCTTTTGGAGTAGCTTTGCCTTTGATTCTCTTTTTCAAGCGCTTTCAGAAGCATGGCTCGTTGGTTTAATTGAGGATTTTTTTCGACTTGGGTAAAGAGTTTTTTTAAAATTTGACCAACTGAGGGACCGGGTTTAATTTTCAAAACTCGCATTACATCATTACCGTTGATTTTTAGGTCTTTAATTGAAAAAGGCTGTTTTTGAACCTCAATAATCCGTTTCTTAAAAAGTTCCCAACGCCAACTGGTCTCTTTAGAACCACTGCCGATTCGATCGGCTCTTCTTAAGGCAATCATTTCATTAATATATTTAGGTGTTACCTTGCGGATAAAACGCCTAATGGCTTTATCAGTTTGGAATTCACTGGTAGTAAACATGTGCCAGCGGGTAAGTTTAAAGAGTTGGTCTAATTCTTTGTTGGATAGTTTTAATCTTTTGCCTATATTTACGGCCATTCTTGAGCCAATAACTTCATGATTATAGAAAGTTTTTTCCCGCCCTTCGCCCTTGGCTACTTTGGGTTTAGCCACATCATGTAAAAGACAAGCTAAGAGGGTAATAACATTTTTACTTTGACAATTTTTTAAAGTTTCTAAATTGTGTTGGAAAACATCATAAATATGATGGCCTTTTTGAGTTACTTCGACTCCCTCTAAAAGTTCGGGAATAATTTCCTTAAGTAGTCCGGAATTTTTTAAAAGAATGATACCCTCGGTATTAAATGGAGCTAGAAGGATTTTAAAGAGTTCGTCTCTAATCCTTTCGGCTGAAATTTCTTTGATTAAATGAGCATTTTTTTTAATTGACACCAAGGTAGTTTCCTCAATAGAAAAGCCCAGTTCACTGGCAATTCTAACCGCTCTCATCATTCTTAGAGCATCCTCTTCAAATCTTTGATCAGGGTTACCAACAGCCCGGATCAGTTTATTTTTAAGATCATTTTCTCCCTGACAGAAATCGTAAATTTTGCCGTTCAGATCCATCGCTAGAGCGTTAATAGTAAAATCTCGTCGACAGATATCTTCTTCAAGGCTTTTTCCCCAACAGATTTGATCTGGATGTCGTTTATCTTGATAGCCGATTTCAGTTCTGAAAGTGGTTATTTCAAAGATTTGTTTATTGGGGCCAATAACACTAACTGTTCCAAATTGATTATTGTAAAAGCTCTGACGGGAGAAAATTTTAAGAATAGCCTCCGGAGGTAAATTGGTGGTAAAATCCCAATCTTTTACTTGACGATTGGAAATAATATCTCGAACGGCTCCACCTACGAGGTAAATTTCTCCACCAGCGTCAATAACCCTCTGCATTATTTGTTTAGCCGCCGCTTCCATGCCTTAATTTTACCTTAAAATAGATCCGCTAGCCACCGCCCTTTAACAAAGACCTATAATATAATATAACCAAATATTAGAAGCAAGAATTAATTTTGAATTTAAAATTTTAAACAAAACCCCCCGATAAAATCGGGGGGTTTTAAAAGACCAAAATAATTTTTAATTCATTTTGGGTTCTTCGGAACGTGGTTTAGCTTCCTTGACAGCAATATTTCGACCATCCTGCATACTGCCATCTAAGGCTTGCATAGCAGCGGCGGCTTCATCATCCTTTTCAAATTCAACAAAACCAAATCCTTTGCTTCTGCCGCTGAATTTGTCTTTAACAATGTTAGCTGAGGTAACACTGCCATAAGGAGCGAAGATGGCTTTAAGCTGATCGTCTGTCATTTGGTAGGAAAGATTTCCCACAAAAAGTTTCTTCATACTACTTGGACTAAAAAATTAACATCCCTATTATAACAGTTTTTCGGTAGCTCTGATACCCATAGCCGATTCAAACAGGAGAGCAGCGTAAGTTTTAGCAACGGCTGTCTCATCAAGACTAAAATGAGAATAGCCGTTTTTGGTTCCCCCAATATTTACTCCCTCGATGCGTGTAGCCGAATTAAACTCGATTCCCTTAATTGTTTTTTCTATTTTATCTTTACATATTTCTGCCTGCATCTTTAACAGCTGATATTGCCTGACTGCTGCCCGATTTTTTAATAATTCAACCGCTAAATTTTCCAGCATTTTTTCATCTGGAATAAATTCTAAATAAAACCGCCGATACTGATTTATTTTTTTAAATAATTCTATTTGTTGGGAAGCAGTAATAGTAGGATCACGAGTGAAATCAACCAGAAGGTCATATCGATTTTTGAAAATTTTATTTCTAAACTTTGCCAGTTCTTTTCCTATAAAATTATTTTCATCAATTTTTTTTATCCTCGCGGCTAATTGCAAGATTGGGTCTTCATTGGCAATTTTCCGATAAGTTTCAAAAGTTTTTCTATCGACCTGTTTTTCTTTTATTTGCTCCAAAATGGTCCGAGGATTGTCGGTTAATTTGTCGATCGATTGTCCTAACTTTTCTAGATTATAAATAATTTCATTAGGGTTTTTTTTGATTTCTTCTTTAGTTTTAAGACTGACTCTTTTATCCACTTTTTCCCTTTCTTCCGGCTGATTATATTTTCGATTTAACATAATTATTTCTTCAATCCCTCTGACGTTTTTGAAATCAAAAGCTAAATAATTTTGTTTAAAGGAGACTAAAATTCCCAAATTGCTTACTTCATCTTCGATGATAGTCGCGGCTGAATCAATTTTTATTCCTAATTTGCTAATAATTTCGATAATTTGACTGTTTTCGGCAGTAAAACAGACAACTTGTTTTTGGGGAAAATCAGTTTTAATTCCAATCTCTTCTGAAAGTAAGTCTAAAATCGGCGTTTTTTCCGGGCTGATTAATTGATCTAGCTGACCGAGAGGACTTTTTTGAATTTTGAGGATTTCCCCCTGTTCGTAAACACTTTCTTTAGTCATTAGTTTTTCTGTAGGTGAAGCGATTATACTATAGCTAATGAGGAAAATAAAACTTAAATCAAACAAGATAATTACTGTCGATACTTCCGTTAAAGAATTAATAACTATTCTTTTGAAAAATCGGCAAATTTTATCTAAAGATGCTAGAGAATTTCTTTTTCCTCCTTATCCTCAACCGAGCCTAGCCGGTTTAATTCGAGCCGTTGCCCGAATTAAAAAAGCGATTAGGAATAAGGAAAATATTTTAGTTTATGGTGATTATGATGTTGACGGTTTAACAGCAACGGCTATTTTATGGCAAGTATTGAATAAACTGGGGGCTCAGGTTTGGCCCTTTATTCCTCACCGCCAGCTTGATGGCTATGGTTTTAAAGCCCAGTCTTTTTATCGATTTCAGCAGGAAAAAGGAGTTAAATTTAATCTCGTGATCACCGTGGATAATGGTATTGTTGCCGGCAGGGAGTTTAAAAAATTGAAAGATGTTGAAGTAATTGTGGCCGACCACCATCTCCCCGATGATAAATTACCCGAAGTTTACAGTATTATTCATTCAACCAAGCTTTCCGGCAGCGGTCTCGCCTGGGTTTTAGCCAGTAATTTGGATAAAAAAGCTGATTTAGGCTTGGCGGCTTTGGGAACGGTAGCCGACTGCTTACCACTTACCGGTGTTAATCGGCAAATAGTGGTTCATGGTTTAAAAAAATTATCAACGGATCCATGTCCGGGGTTAAAGCAATTACTGTCAGTTTCAGCTGTTCGAAAAGCAGAGATATCAGCTTATGAATTAGGTTTTGTTCTTGGTCCGCGATTAAATGCCGTCGGTCGTCTAGCTGATCCAACTGACGGTCTTCGTTTACTTTGCAGCCGGAGTGAAAATCAAGCGGCTAAATATGCGGCTATTTTAGATGGTCGGAATTTGGAACGACGGGATTTGGAAAAAGAAGGCATTACTAAGGCAGAACAACTCATTGATTGTCAGCAGAATATTTTAGTAGCGGTTGATAAGTCATTTTTACCGGGAGTTATTGGTTTAATCGCTGGTAGATTAACTGAAAAATATTATCTCCCTACAATAATTATTGCCGAAGATAAGGATATTTCGAAGGCATCATGTCGTTCTATTCCGGAAATCAATATAATTAAATTGTTAAGGAATTTTACCGACCTGCTTTTGGATTTAGGCGGCCATGCTCAAGCAGCTGGTTTTTCGATTTTAACTAAAAATATTCCTAAATTTATCCACCAAATTGAAAAATATCCCCTTAAAAAATTTAATCGGCCAATTCAGGCTGAGGCCAGAATGCTTCTCTCTGCGGTTAATATGCGGAATATAAGGGCGATTGAGAGGCTGGCTCCTTTTGGCCTCGGTAATCCCAAACCAGTATTTTTGTTTGAAAAAGCCGTAATTACAGGTAAAAGAATGTTAGGGTCTGACCATAATCATTTAAAACTAATTTTGAATGATTCAGTTAAAGCGATAGCTTTCAGAAGAAAAGATCTTGATTCAGCCTTAAACATGGGTGATATAATAAACTTAACTGCCTCTGTGGAAACTGATGATTATGGGGGTACCGCCTCGCCCCAACTAATAATTAAAGAAATTTTTAAATCAAATGACGGCGGAAGTTTTAAAAAATGAATCAGTTTTAACCAAGTTAGATAGGGATATTAATCTACTTTTAAAGCAGGGTTTTAGACGAAGAGAAGTTGTTAATCAATTGACTGATGTTCCGACTAATATTTCGAGAAAGACTTTAGAACGGATTATTAAAGAGGCTGATCTTTCAATAAAAACTCCACAGGTAGTTGATCTGATTAGACGTCACCTTCCTCTCCGTCAAGTAGTGAAGGAAACGTCTTTGCCATATAAGGATATTCATCAGATTATTAGAACTAATCTTGAACCGGAGGAATATCGGGTTATTGTGGAATCGAATCTAATTAATCGTTATAAAGAAAAGCCGTTACCGTCACCCGAACAATTAAAGCCATATCTAGTGGATTTTCGAACGCCAGGATATATTGGTAGACAAATCGGTATGAGTAGTTATATGGTAGAAAAAGGGCTAAGAAAATTACTGGGTGAAGAATATAGCGACTATCAAAAAAAAGCCGCTAGGTTAGGTCATTACCTATTGGATAAGCCAGTATCTTATTATTTAACCCAAATTGAATCCTTAATTGAACAGAAATATACTCATGTTCAGATCTTAAAAGAATTATCCTTAGGTTACTTTGCATTTAAATTTATTTACGAGCTAAAACAGGGTAATAATTATCATGAGTATCTGACTAAAATTAATCGTGAAAACAAATTGTTTCAACACTATCGGGAGTATTTACCCCAAATCAAACAATATCTAAAAGAGGGTAAAAGTCCGTCTTTTATTGAGAATAAACTGAAAATTACTCAGGGCCGTTTGGGGTTGATAATGGAAAAATGGCTAGATGAAGATATCGGCCGTAAGGATGATTTTATTCGTGATTTGCCAATTATAACCGACAAATTAGAATCTCATCAATTAAAAATGACAAAATTAATTTGTCATTATCGACTGTCTCGGTCAACTATCGAGAACCTTCTTTTGAAGGAAAAAGGGGAAAAATGGGGTGAGAAGTATTTACCTTCGCGATCAAATTGTTCTTCTTTTGATCAAAACCAAATTGCTTTAGTTAGTCATCTATCAAAGGTAACTGAACAGTTAGAAACAGGGATGACTACGATGACAAAATTAGTTAGAGACTGGCAATTAAGTAAGAATGCTATCCAGAAAATATTGGAAGAAAAAAATGGTCAAAAGTGGTATGAAACTTACGTGACCGCCCACCGCGGCCGTCATGAGAATTATAATATGAGAAAGCGGAAAAATTTTATTGAAAGTTTACCTCAGGTAGTAAAACAAATTGAGGAGAAAAAGATAAATCTGGCTGTTTTATCGAAAAAATACCATGTCAACAGAGAAGATATTAAGAAATTGTTGTTGCGAAGACAGGGGTTGGATTGGTATCGACAATATGTGGCTGTTAATTATGGGCGTCCCACGAGGAACAAAGAAGCGGCTCTTCTTAGATCTTTACAGCATCTTACTCGACAAATAGAATCAGGTAAACTGGGTTTAATTTACCTGATGAGAAGATACCATTTAAGTGGAAAAGCTGTTAAAAATTTATTAATAAAACAGAATGGCCGGGAGTGGTATGAAACTTATATTAGTGCCAAGCGATGCCATCTTAATTTAATTCAAGTGAGAACTTTTTTAGCTGATTTACCCGGGATAGTTTCAGGGCTAGAATCAAAGGAATTAAATTTAACCAAATTGACCCAAAAATATCATTTGGCAAGGCAAACTATTAGGAAACTTTTAAAGGAAAATAAGGGTCAAGAGTGGTACGATCGGTGCATTCCTAGCTCTTTAGGTTGTTGTTTAGAAAAAAAAGCTACTTTTATCCAATCTTTGCCCGAGATTAGCCGGCAGTTAGAGTTGGGAAAATTGAATTTGACTAAACTAGCTGATAGATACGATTTATCAAAACAAACTATTAAAAAAATTTTGAAGGAAAAAAATGGTTTAGATTGGTATGGCCTATATATAACTACCCGTCGCGGCCGTCCACCCCTAAAGGAAAAAACTGTGGGTGAGTCATCTTTGACTAAAAGAACCATATTGATTGAATCTTTACCTCAAGTTATTCGGCAGTTTGAATCAGGTGAATTAAACATGAATCAATTAGTAAAAAATTCCGGTTTAAGGAAAGAGATTATTGTAGAAATTTTAAAAAAACAGAAAGGTTCCGACTGGTATAAAACTTATGTAACCGCCCGCCGCGGCCACGGCCACTCTCATCAGGAAAGAAAAATAGCCTTTAGCCGTTCTTTGGATGAAATTATTCCTAAGATTGAATCACGTCAAGTGGGAGTTGTTATTCTGAGTAAACAATATCATTTAGGTGTCGAAACAATCAAACGATTGTTGGAAGAACAGAAGGGTTCTGAATGGTATAAAGCTTATGTGACTACCAAAATTGGCTGGCGTAACTCTTATTGGAAAAAAGATTTTTTGACTGATTTGCCTCTGATTACCCAGCAAATAGAAGCGGGTCAGCTAAGGTTCAGGCAAATAGCCAAACAATATCATTTAGCCGAAAAGACTATTAGGAAATTATTAATAGAAAATAAAGGCCAGGAATGGTATAAGCGTAATGTTACAGCCCTTCAAGGTTTTCATCGTCATCATGCGGAAAAATTTGATGAATTTCTAGCTGATTTGCCTGGGATAGTTTTTAAGGTAGAATCGAAAGAACTCAATTTAAAACAGTTGAGAGAGAAGTATCATTTAGATCAGAAGACTATTAGGAAATTATTAAGAGAAAATAAAGGCCAAGAATGGTATAAGCGTAATATTACAGCCCTTAGAGGTTATCATCGTCGTTCGGAAAGATCCAGTAAATTTATAGCTGACCTCCCAGAGATAATTTCCCAAATAGAATCAGGAAAATTGAATTTAATTAAATTAAGTAAAGACTATAATTTGGACAAAAAGACTGTTAGAAAACTTCTTAAAGAAGAGAAAGGTCAAGACTGGTATAAGCGTTGTGTGACTGCTTTCAGCGGCCATTCCCAGGATTTTAAAAAGGGAATTTGCGGTGAGACAAAAAATAAACCAGTGAAAGATAAGCGGCGGGTTGAGTTAGAATCAATTGGTTTTTCACCCCGGAGAGAACATTACCATCAAGAAGATATTTTTGATGAGGATGAGGAAATTAGTTCAGATGGCATCCGGCGGCCGCCTGGTTTTAAGATTGAAGAAAAATTTCCTGCTTATCTTGAGCCTTTTATTCAGACAGCTAAGCAGTTATTGGTTAATGAAGCGGGAATTAGTCCGGCCACGGCGGCTTATATTGGGAAGTTTTTATCTCCCGAACGATTAACTCCCCATCAATTGGAGAATATTTTGAAAGAATTAGGTCCTAAGTTCGAAGAATATTATAGGAATAAGT
>DAOTMI010000001.1:2361-13976 GCA_035450165.1 Candidatus Woesebacteria bacterium | reverse complement strand
AAGAGGCAGGTTACTCGGTTTTTGGAAGATAATTGGGGCCAATATGGGGATAAAATTGCGACAGTTATCCCGAGTTATGGACATAATAAGTTTTTTATAATTAGATTCGTTTCTCCCGAACCAGCTCAGGAAATTTTAAAAGATTATCGGGGCCATCCTGATCATTATCAATTAACTGATGAGAAAGAACTATATATTTTACCGCGCTATTGGCGTAAATTAATGAAAGAGGAAAAAGAAAAGGGGATTGATTTTCATCGGTTATTTTTAAATCATTTCGAGAAAAATTTTCGCCAAGATGAACTGTATGACCTTTTTAGTCAATTTGGTGGGGTTCTTAACACCTTTTTAACTCACTCCAAAAGTGACCGTCAACTAATTGGTTTTGTTCTTTTTACTACCACCGAGGCAGCCCGAAAAGCCCTTGATTGTCTTAAACAGGAACCAATGGGTTTTGAGGCGGTTTATGCTCGGATTAAGAATCCCGAGAAAGAAAATTTGATAATTTTTAAACCCGGAGAAAAAATAACTAGTTTGCCTCGGGTTGATTTGGAAGAGTTTTTAAAATAAATAGATAGTTTTGTTATACTCATATATGAAAAGAATTTGGATTGAAGATACTCCTGCCGCCATTGGGCAGAAAGTTAAAGTAGCCGGTCGAATAATTTCTCTTCGCTCTCATGGTCAATTAGTTTTTCTTGATTTGAGTGATTTAAGTGGTGTTATCCAGGTGGTTGGCTATCGGGATTTAGCCAAGCTGAAAATGGAGGATATGGTTGAAATTGTTGGCTTAATCAAATCCAGGGATAAAAAGAATTTCAATCCCAAAATTGTTACCGGGCAAATTGAATTAGCGGCTGAGCAATTTCAGATTTTATCAAAATCAGCCGATTTACCCTTTGATCTTCATCAACCACAATTAAATGTTACCTTGCCGACGCTTTTAGATTATCGGCCGGTTTCTCTCCGTCATTCTCGGATTCAGCATATTTTTAAAGTTCAAGAAACAATTGTCGATACTTTTCGTTCTTATCTAAAAAATCAGAATTTTACCGAAATTTTTGTGCCAACAATCGTTTCAGCTGCGACTGAGGGTGGTTCTGAATTATTTTCTCTTGATTATTTTGGTAAAAAAGCTTATCTGTCTCAGTCACCCCAATTTTATAAGCAGATAATGGTGCCGGTTTTCGAAAGAGTTTTTACCGTTGCCCATGCTTATCGGGCTGAACCATCGGTCACTACTAGACATTTGACTGAATATGTTTCTTTAGATGTAGAAATGGGGTTTATTGATAATTGGCGAGAATTAATAAAGACAGCTGATGAAGTAATTAAAACGTTGTTCCGGACAGTGGCTGATAAATATGCCGATGTTTTGGCTGAATATAATGTTAAAATTCCTCGGACCATTAGGGAAACGCCGGCAATTACCCTCCAGGAAGCCGAAGAAATTATTTATAAAAGAACTAAAAGAGAAGTAAGACAGGAACCTGATCTTGACCCTGAAGGAGAGAGGGAAATTGGTCGTTATGCTGTGGAAAAATTTAACAGCGATTTAATTTTTATTACTCATTTTCCCACTTCAAAACGGCCGATGTATACTTTTCCTGATCCTCAAAATCCCGAATTAACTTTAAGCTTTGATTTGATTGGTTTAGGCACTGAATGGATTACCGGCGGTCAGAGAATTAATGATTACGAACAATTAAAAAGAAGCATTCAACAACGGGGTTATAATCCTGATAATTTTGAGATACCCTATTTACAGGCGTTTAAATATGGTATGCCTCCCGAGGGTGGCTTTGCCATTGGTCTAGAAAGAATAACCCAAGGTCTTCTTGGTTTAGACAATATTAGGCAAGCTAGTTTGTTTCCTCGAGATATGGAAAGAATTGATTCCCGATTAACTAATCGAACTAATGAAAAATAAAACGGTTTTTATCGGCTTGGTTATAGCAGATTGTTTTTTTGTTTTTTTCTTAGCGGCGTATTTGATTCATTATCCTCCTATTAGAGTTAAGGCGGATTCTAAAATACCGATTGATTATCAGGAGACTGGTCGGCCGGTAGTGATTAATAAGGATCATTTTCCCATTCTCGATTCTCCGTCCTATATTTTGGTCGATGCCGAAACTAATACTGTTTTAGCCCAAAAGAATTCTTTAATCCGGGTTTTTCCGGCTTCAACAACTAAATTAGTAACCGCTCTAACCGCCTTGAATATTTATCCTCTGGAAGAAATTGTTACTATTTCTAGAGTTTACCCAGAGGGGAAAACAATGGGTTTAGTGCCAGGAGAAAAAATGACTGTACTTTCCCTAGTCCAAGCTTTATTAGTTTCTTCGGCCAATGATGCCGCTTATAACTTAGCTGACCATCATCTGAATGGAACAGCCGGTTTTGTGACAGATATGAATCGGTTAGTAGTTAGATATGGTTTGAAGAATACTCACTTTGTTAATTTTGATGGAATTCATCATCCTAATCACTATTCGACGGCTTTTGATCTGGCTCAATTGGCTCGACTAGCAATTAAAAACCCGATCATTACTGAGGTAGCTTCCCAAAAAGAAATAACAGTGACTGATGTCGATCGGTTCCATCAATACCATTTAACAACTACTAATGAACTTTTAGGAGTTATTCCCGAAATTAAGGGTTTAAAGACTGGTTGGACACCGGAAGCTGGAGGTTGTTTTATTAGTTTAATCGATCTTAATGGTCATCAATTAATTGGGGTAGTTACCCAAAGTCAGGACAGGTTTAAGGATACAAAAAAGTTAATAGATTGGGCTAAAAACTCAGTTATTTGGTAAATTGATTGGCTACAGCTGGTACATAGGCAGTAAAATTATCGCCTTCAAAAACATAGACTGGTTCCATAAAATTAGTTAGGGCAACCGGTTCGAAATAAGCTAAATTAATTTTTCTGATAGTTACTGTCGAAGCAGTTACATCGGCTGCCGGCCAATAATTACCGCTTTTCAGATCATTATAAGCCTCAGCCGTTGATTTAATAGGGTAGGTAGCGAATGAATCACGGTCAATATTGACGTATTTATAGTCGACCTCAACGATATCTTTACCACTCACACTAAGGCCGGTTAACAAAACCGAGATAGGAGCACGATTAACATCGGTAGAGACAATTTTAAAATTGTCATAAACATTGGTTCGATAAAAATCAATCCGGGCCATATTAGCCTCCGATTGACTGACTACCTGTTTCAAACCGGAACCCTCATTTTTCCAGTATGAAACTTTATTTTCACCGATATCTTGGGGTAATTTTTTAGCTTCAGCTAGGAAAGATTTCGCCTTGGTAATTAGTTCCTCCTTACTGGGTAAATTAACATTACCCATAAGCATTTGGTCTTCATTATAGGGATAAGTTAAATGAAAACTACCGTCCAAAATATTGATAACTAATTTTTGGTTATAGTTGTTTTGAAATTCATAAATATTAGGGCCAACCAATCTTGGCTGATCATTGAAGCCTAGTTGTTTGGCAGTTTGAATTTCTGTTTCCAATGCCATAAAATCTTTGTCAGTTCTAAAGACAACATAGACTCTGGCCTGATTGCCAAAGTTAGGCAATTGATCGCTTACTAATTCTAAAGAAAAGTTTTTAGCCTCAAATTTTTTCTCCGGAAATTGAATTTTAGGTAGGATTCCATATTTAATATTAGGTTCCGCCTGAATCGGCTTGGCGGCTCGGTATTTTTTAAGGCCATATGATAATCCTCCCCATAAGATTGGAATAAAAATAATAACTGCCAAGCCTATTTTAATTGCCTGCCTGGTTTTAAAAGCAGTGGTAGTCAAGGACATAATTAATTTTACCTTAAATGTTAAAATAAAACATGGTTCGAACTCGTTTTGCTCCTAGTCCTACTGGTGAGATTCATTTGGGGGCCTTGCGCACTCTTCTTTATAATTATGCTTTAGCTAAACACTATCAAGGCCGATTTGTTCTCCGGATTGAAGATACCGATCGAAAAAGATATGTCGAAGGGGCAGAGAGAAGAATTATAGAAGATATTAAAGCTTATGGTTTGTCTTGGGATGAAGGCCCTTTTTATCAGAGTCAGCGAGCGGCTATTTACCAGCAGTATGCTCAGCAATTATTAGCTCATGGCCAAGCTTATTATTGTTTTTGTTCTCCCGAGAGATTGGCTGGGCTCAAAACTAAATACGATCGTTACTGTCTCCGATTAAGCCAGAGAGAGATTAAAGAAAAATTAGAAAAGGGCGAACCTTATGTAATTCGTCTAAAAATGCCTGATGGAGAGGTTATTACCTTTAACGATGCTGTTAGAGGTGAAATTTCCTTTCAAACTGATGATTTAGATGATCAGGTTTTAATTAAGTCTGACGGTTTACCAACTTATCATTTGGCAGTAGTAGTCGATGATCATTTGATGGAGATTAGTCATGTTTTAAGAGGTGATGAATGGATTTCATCTACCCCGAAACAAATTCTGCTTTATCGGTATTTTGGTTGGAAGCCGCCGATATTTGCCCATTTAACGGCTCTTTTAGATGCCTCCGGTAAAGGGAAAATGAGTAAGCGAAGTGGAGCAACAATGGCCAGGCAATTTTTAGAAGAGGGTTTTTTGCCGGAAGCAGTTTTGAATTATTTAATGCTTTTAGGTTGGAATCCGGGGACTGACCAGGAATTTTTTTCTCTTAATGAGTTTGTTAAAGTTTTTTCCTTAGAACATCTTCATAAAAGCCAGCCAGCCTTCGATCGACAAAAATTGCTTTATTTCAATGGATTTTATCTGCGGCAAAAAACTGATAAAGAATTGGCTCGACTTTTACCCCAGGCTGATCCGCGATTTATTCCCTTAATTAAATCCCGTATTTTTACCCTAAATGATGCGGATAATTTATTGGAATTTGCAACTAAGGATTTGATTCCGCCTCGGGAGTTGCTTGATTTGGAAATGTTAAAGGAGATTAAAAATATTTTAGAAACTAAAGATTTTGCCAATCTCCAAAATGAGTTTTTAAATTTAATTAAAGAAAAAAAATATCAAACCGGCGATTTTTTTATGACTTTAAGACTGGCCATTTGCGGCAAAAAAATTACTCCGCCGATTGTTGAAAGTATGTTGATTATTGGTCGAGAAGCCTGTTTGCGGAAGATAAATAAAGTTCTAGATAACAAGGGCCAATAATCAGTCCAATTTCTAAGAAAATAACAGTCAAGAGCTTGGGTTAAAAAGTGTCTAATTGTGTATTTCTCCGCATCTTGCTAATCTTAGTTAATGCTTTTTCCTGCTCTGCTGATTGTTATTTTGCTTTTCACTAGTGTAAATTCAGCTTTAGCCCAGGTAAAAATTAGTGATTTTTGTGCTGATTGTGACCCTGAATGGGTAGATTTGATAAATGTTGGTACCAGTTCTGTGTGCCTTGATCAATGGAATTTATTAAATAGAAATGGATATAAATTACCCCTGTCGGGCATAATTAATTCAAATGAGGTATTAAGATTTATAAAAACCAAAGGTTGGTTAAATAATGAAGAAGGGAAAATAATTTTGATTAACGGTATTGGTGAGACTATTGATCAAATTGCTTATCCAACGCCTACTCCCATTCCTATTCCAACCAACACTCCTATCCCTTCTCCCTTGTCGACAGCGACTCCTACTCCTATTCCCACACCAATACTGACACCGACGACAATCTTGGTTCCAACCAACACCTTAATCCCGACTTTGACGCCGACGCCTCTGCCTCCTCCAGTCGATCACCTTTATCTTAATGAAATTATGCCTTATCCCGAAACCGGCAGTGAGTGGGTAGAAATTTTCAACGATAATGATTTCGAGATTAATTTGGAAAATTATAAAATTAAAGATAACAGTAGTCGTTACCGGTTAATTGTCGGTGATAATCCTGTTTTAGCTCACAGTTATTTTGTTTTTCTATTTGCCAATTATTTAAATAATGATGGTGATTCGCTCTCTCTTTTTGATCCGTTTAATCGGCAGATTGGCGAGAGTTTTTCCTATACTACGGCTAAAAAAGGTTTATCATACAGCTGGCAGGAAAATAACAGCTGGTGTTTAAGTTTCAGTTCGATGAATCAGGATAATAACAGCTGTTATACCGAGCCGACAGCAGTGCCGACGCCAACCCATACTCCCAAGCCGACAGCTACTCCCAAGCCGACAGCTACTCCCAAGCCTACCAAAATACCCAAAGCAACCAAAACGCCTAAACCGACTAAAACTCCTTCGCCGGTTAAAATCGTCAAAAAAACCTTGACAACTGATCCCCGTTTAAAAATTCCGTTGGGGGTTGAAGCCACGGCTTCCTCAGTGACCTTGGAAGAAGAATTGTCGTTAGAATCAACTGATTTTAATCTGATTTCTTTAGTTTTAATTAGTCTCGGAGCTCTTTGTCTGCTTTCACCTTTATTTATGCTCTAATATAGAAAATAGAAATTAATGAGAGGCCGCGTTGTGGTTGATTTTTACCTCTAATATTTAATTATATCACATAATAGTTAATTTATCAAGAGAAGGTATAATTGACTATGAAGCAAAAGTTTTTTCGCTTTTGGCCAAGTTTGATTTGGATGGGAGTTATTTTTTATTTTTCATCAAAAAGTACCGCCGCTGTTCCTTTAACTGGCGGCTGGCGGTTTTTGTTTTTTAAATCGCTTCATTTAATTGAGTACGCTATTTTGGCTATTTGTTTAGGCTGGGCGCTGATCAAAAGGAAGAATATTATAATAATTGGCTATTTATACGCCTTATCAGATGAAATCCATCAGTTTTTTGTTCCCGGGAGAGAAAGCCGGTTTCAAGATACTTTAATCGATCTAATCGGTCTTTTCCTGGGTATTTTTCTTTTTAAATTCCTCAATCAGTTTTGGATTGCCCGAAAGTAAGGCTGTTGGGACTGACCAACCCCGATACTCGGCTGGCCGGGTATATTGAGGATATTCTATCTTCCGGTTTAGTTTAGATGAAAAACTTTCTTCTTGGCTAGATTCGTTTTTACCCAAAACTCCGGGTAATAATCTAACAACGCTGTCAATAATAAGCATAGCCGGCAGTTCACCGCCGGTAGTGATGAAATCGCCGATGGAAATTTCCTCATCGACTAAATGATCGGCGACTCGTTGGTCAACCCCCTCATAATGGCCGCAAATTAGAATAATTCTATCTAATTTTGCCAGTGTTTCAGCTTTTTGTTCGGTAAATCGTTTTCCCCGCGGAGACAACAAAATAGTGTGTCCCGGACCGATATCTTTTAAACACCGATCAATAACATCTACCTTCAAAATCATGCCGACCCCACCACCAAAGGGTTTATCGTCGACTGTTTTATATTTATCAACAGCCCAATCCCGCAGGTTATGAATTTTTATGTCGATGAGCTTTTTCTTTATTGCCCGTTGTACTATGCTTTCGGCGAAAGGCGAGGTAAACATTGAGGGAAACAAGGTGACAAGATCAATTCTCATGGTATGATTATCTCATATGAAGCCACCAACGGAAACGGCGGTTATTATTATTCCAACTTATAACGAAGCTAAAAATATTGGAAAAATGATTGTCTATTTAAATGAGAAAATTTTCCCATCTTTGGACAAAAAGTGGCAGATGAAAATTTTGGTCGTTGATGGTAATTCGCCTGATGGGACGGGTAAAGTTGTCCAAAATTATGCTAAAAAATATAAAAATACCTATCTTTATACTGAAACTTCTAAAGATGGCATCGGTGCTGCTTATTTGAAGGGTTTTAAGTATGCTCTCGACAATTTGGGGGCTGATTATGTTTTTGAGTTTGACGGTGATTTTCAGCATCCGCCGGAGGCAATTCCGGTGATGTTGAAAGCGATGGATGAAGGCTACGATTATGTTATAGGCTCGAGAAAAATTAAAGGTGGTTCCAATCCTAAAGGTTGGGGTTTAAAGCGGGTTTTTTACTCTGATGTTGGCGGCTGGATCGCTCGTTTTATTCTCTTTTTTCCTTTTAAAAATTTTTGGCGAGTAACTGACCCAACTACCGGTTTAAAAGTTACTCGAGTAAAGGGTTTTATCGATCGAATGGATTTAGATTGGCAGGGTGATCGGCTTTTAACTAAAAGTTTTGGTTATAAACTTCAACTGCTTTATGAAACCCTGCAAATGGGGGCTAAATTTAAGGAAATTCCCTTGCAGTTCCAGGTAAGAAATGCCGGCGAGTCAAAAATAGAATCTAGAACTGCTAAAGAAATTTTCCGAGTAGTTCTTCTCCTTCGCTGGCGGGATGAATTTACCCAAAAATTCGTTAAATTTGCTTTAGTAGGTGGTTTAGGTTTTGTGATTAATGTCGTCGGCGCTAAAATTTTTAAAAATCTTTTAATTAAACCCGGCGTTAATTTAAGTCTTTTAAATGGAATATGCAATGCTTTAGCGGCTGAAATTTCAATTATTTCTAATTTTATTTGGAATAATGTCTGGACCTTCGCCCGGGAGAAAATAACTAGTTTTAAACTCTTATTGAGTAAATTTATTACCTTTAATCTTTCCTCGATTCTAACGGGTATTATTATTCCCTCAATTGGTGTTTCTCTGTTAACAGCTCTTTTCGGCGATCATCTTTTCCTTTATCAGGTTATTGTTATTTTTGGCTTAACTGTTCCCTTAAATTGGCTGGTTTATAATCGGGTTATTTGGAAGAAGAAGGAAAAAGTGATTCGACCGGCAAAGTAATAATCCGACTTTTTTCGATCCATTGATCAAGCTGATTAGGCATAGTTTTGACTGTAATTGTTTCCGGCCATTTATTTTTATTCCTATTTCTCCAGTAACTTTCCCCAATAGCCTCTTTGTCGAATAGCCTATAAGCGCTGTTGATTAAAGCGGCCAGTTGATCGTCGGACTCTATTTTAGTCAGTCGACTCATTAAATCTTTTACTAAGTCGTCGGCATTTTTAATAATCAAACCATTTTGGTCTTCTATTTCCTTTTGAAATTCAGTTAATGATTTTACCTCCGGCAAATTACCCCCTTTAAAAATTTTTATTTTTTGAACTCCGTCAGCGAAGGTAACTATTTCTGCTTCGGACTGTTTAAGATATTGGTGGATATAGTCGTTATAAGTGACGATAAGTCGATGATTGACAGCCGATTCACTTTTGGCTTCCTTTATTTCCATATAATAATCTCCCGGGAAACGGTTTGTCCTGGCCTGTAATAAACAATAGTACCTCTATTGGTCAGATTTAAGCCAAGTTTTTCTTGGTAATCACAATATTTTTGTTGTTTAAATTTAACTTTATCTAAAATATCCAAGTAGAAAAATTCATTTTTATACCTTATTACTGGTAAAATCATTACTATAATTCCTCCAGGCTTTAAAATTTTTTTAAATTCATTTAAAACTTCCAAATAAAAATTTTCTAAATTTTCTCTTTCTTTTAAGACTTGGTCCCGTCTCATAATTCGTAATTTGGGTGATCCCAAGTAAGGTTCAGTGATAATGGCATCAAGATTCCTGTAAAATTGTGAGAGTTTTAAAGCATCGATACTTCTAAGATTAATTTTAATATTGGGAAATTGCCAATGGAGGTTTTGGCGGCAGTTGGTAATTGCCCTGATATCCTTATCACTGCCGAAAACCTGATTATATCCGAGTAAAATCGCTTCCTGTAAAATAGTACCGGAGCCGCAGAAGGGATCTAAAATTTTAGCATCATTAGGTAGGGACGCCAAATTAACCATCATTTTGGCAATTTTAGGTGGTGTTAAACCAGTTCGGCTGTCTCTGGCCGGTCGGCCATAATCACGCCGGGAATATTCTTCGTAAGGTTGGACAGCGAGAGTTTTACCGAAATAGGTTTGATCTGGTCCGGCAATTAAAACTAATTCAAAACCACCAGTTTTAAGTAAATTTTCTTTAACCGAAACAGTGGACAAAATTCTTTCTTTCAAAGGTAGGAAACCGCTCTTAATTCCGTGTTTTTGTAAAATTTCTTTCATTTCCCGGGCGATTTGGGGAGCTTCGTGCCAGAGTTGATTAAGTTGTTTAAATTTACCGCCGCCATGATAAACACTGAGGCCGTAAGTTAGGTTTTTGGTGGTTGAGGGAATGTCTGCCGCTATTTCATTTAAATCTTTATAGAACCTCACTATTTTGGCAGTACTGCCAAAATCGTTTATTGATGGTATTTTCTCCGCTTGAATAATCAAAATTTCTGCCGAAGCTGTCACAATTTCGAAGTTTATTCTTTTTGACTTCAACACGGCGCTAATTTCTACTTTGCAGAGTGAATGATTAGTGCCAAGGACAAAACCGTATAAATCCATAATTTTTATTATACCGCAAAGAATAATAGCCAATAACTAAGAAACAAACCTGCCTGCTGTTAGACAGGATTTCTAATTATTAAATTTGAGAATTAATTCATTAATTAATTGTAAATTCATTGGAAATTGGAATTTAAATTTTGTCTTTGCCGAAAATCAGGCAGGTGGCGACGCCGTCAATACCGATGCCGACATGGGTCCATCTCGGCTCCAATTGGTTTTGATTGTGATCTTTATCGGCAGCATACATCCATTCAATCAAATGAACGGCCTCTAGTCGGTAGCCGTAGGAGGCATTTTCGCCTAATGACCAAAATCCCAGATCCCTGAAACCCTGCTCGTCTTTTAGTTTTTCTTCAAACCCCTGATGTTTGTCAACATTTTTAATACTGGTAAAATATTTTGCCCGTTCTAAGGCATAATTAGCTAATCTTTCGTCCCAAGCTACTGGTCCAGACCCGTGAATTCGGCGGTACTCATTAAGAGCAGTTAAAACTTCATTAGCGGTAGCCATTTTTTCATCCATTTGAATTCTTAATTGCCAAGTATGCTCATCGATTTGCTGGGCAATTCCCCATGGAGTGGTATCGGCTATCGCTGATGGTTGAGGGGTAAGAGTTGGTTTGATTTTTATTTCAGGGGTAATTTTAGCAGTAACCCGAGTTTGAGGAGTAATTGTTGGTTCAAAAAAAACAATATCAGCTTTCGGGGTGATGATTTTCGGCTGGTGAAAATTAAACAAGCTTAGCCAAATATAGGTAATGGCGGCTAAGATTTTGGACCACATATTTGATTATCGCATAGCCGATAAATAAACCAGCAGTGTAGAGGAAATCACTAACTAAAGTCTGTTTAAGAAAAGGTAGGCCGGCTAAGAAGCATGTGATTAAACCGCCTAAGTTATGGGAATAAATATTACTAACTGCCCAAAAACCAAAATTACTAACCAGAAAGAAAATTAAAGAGGCGCCTATTGGACCTTCGATTTTAAATTTTTTTAAAATTTGCCCCCAAAGAGCAATTAAAGCATAGGCACCATAAGTGAAAATCATGAGAGCACCATAGAAGCCGAGGAAATAATCAGTTAATAATAAGACCAACAAGGGTAAAACTAAATTCCATTTTTTAGGCAGATAAACACCGGAAAAAAGGGCAATAGCACTAATGGGGGCAAAATTAACCGGATGAGGCGACAAGCGAAGGACAAGCCCTATAACAACTAATAATAAAGGCAAAATTTTTATTTTCATCTTTTAGATATTATAACCCTTGTTTTTAATTTTAAAATTCCTATAATAT
>DAOTMI010000001.1:0-2261 GCA_035450165.1 Candidatus Woesebacteria bacterium | reverse complement strand
CTTGATTCCGATGAGGAAAAAATTCCCCGGGGAGAATCGATCGAAAGATTTAATCAGCAGATAGTCGATAAGACCCATGATTTAGTTTGTGCCTATAAGCCTAATACTGCTTTTTATGAGGCCAGAGGTTTTGCCGGCTGGCTGACACTTGAAGAGACAATAAATTATATTAAAGAAAATTATCCCGAAATTCCGGTTATTCTTGATTCCAAACGGGCTGATATCGGCAATACTAATCTTGGTTATACCCGAATGGCTTTTGACCGAATGGGGGCCGATGCAATTACAGTCAATCCCTATTTGGGATCGACCTTTTTTGATGGGAAAGAGATCAAACTAGAGGCTCTTCAGCCATTTTTGGAATGGAAAAACAAAGGGATTATCGTTTTGGCTAAAACTTCCAATAAATCGGGGGGCGAAATTCAAGATTTACCGATTAATTTGAGACAATTAACGACCTATAGCGATAAATTTGGCAGAATGGATGAATTACGGGAAAAGATTGGGAGTGATATTGTTCCCCTTTGGTCAATTGTGGCTTATCGGGTGGCTAAATATTGGAATGTAAACGGCAATTGTGGTTTGGTGGTCGGGGCGACCTATCCAGAAGAACTAGGTTTGGCGAGAAAAATAGTTGGGGATAAAATACCTATTCTTGTGCCTGGAGCAGGTAAAAAGAGAGGCCAAGGCGGGGATGTTGAAGCGGCAGTTAAGGCTGGGATAGATAGCCGGAAGCAGGGAATAATTATTAATTCTTCCCGAGAGATAATTTTTGCTTCATCTGATCCAACAGATTTTGCCCAAGCTGCTAGAAAAGCTGCCCAAGAGTTAAAAGAGGAAATTAATCAATTTAGGCAATAAATATGACTGAAAATCAAAAAAAATTGGCTGATTTACTAATTGCAACTAAAACGGAAGCAAAGGTGAGAAGAAGGGAGCAATTAGTCGATGGCAGCTATCGTTTTTATGAAGTGGTACGGCCGACGAGTCCGATTGATTTCGCCCGGGAAGGGGAATTTGCCCTTAAACTCCATGAGAAAAATCCGACCGCCCCCTTGTCACCCATTTATATTAATTTGCGTAATTTACCGGAAGATCTCCTTAAACATATGGGTTTAGTATTGGCGGAAATAACTAAGGGTAGTAAAGCGGATTTTTGTGCCGGTATTCCTGATGCCGGGGTACCGATTGCCCGGGCTTATGCGGCCGCTGCCGGCATGGAGATTAAAGACGTTCTGGCTAAAGCTGAGACAAAAGAAGGGCGGCGAATTGTTAAGACTGATTTAGGTCATGAAAAGGAACTCACAGGTAAAAGAGTCAGGTTAATTGATGATTTAGTTACTCAAGCAGATACCAAATTAGAGGCAATTAGGGCGGCAGAGGAGGCTGGTTTAAAAGTAGCCGATATTGTGGTTTTAGTTGATCGTGAACAGGGCGGGGCTAAGCAATTAGCTGAAGCTGGCTACCAAATTCGAGCTGCTTTTAAATTATCTCAGCTTCTCGATTATTACCTAATGACGGGTCAAATCAATCGGACCAAATATGACCGGGTTAATTATTACTTGACTAATTCAGCTAGTAAGGCGTAGGTAGAGAAGTTTTTGAAGATAGGATAAAATATAGTCGGTATTGTCCGGTCGTCTAATGGTAGGACAGTTGGCTCTGAACCAACTAATTGAGGTTCGAATCCTTGCCGGACAACATGATTGGACACCAAGAGACCGAGATTTAGGTTTTTAACTGATATGTACTCGATTTTTAAATTGTTACTCATTAAAAAAGGACTTCTTTCTTTGTGGGTCCTTTAATAAGTACGCCTCAAATTCTTTTTGAAGAATTACTAATATAATAACACTTAATAAATATTTGTTAAATATTTATCCCGAAAATACGGCACTTTATTAAGAGTTAGTGTGAGTTAGTTAGAGTTTTAGTCATAAATATAAGTACGAATAAAGTGATAAAATGGGTTCATAATGGCAAAAACCACATTAGCTGATCTGGGCCTTGAACAGAAATTGTGGGCAGCGGCAGATAAATTACGGGGCCACATGGATCCTGGCGAATATAAGCATGTCGTACTTGGCCTCATCTTTCTAAAATATATCTCCGACTCTTTTGAAGAAACTTACCAATCAATTAAAAACGATCCCGATGCATTTGAGGGCGAATGGGAGGATAAGGACGCCTACAATGCCCGTAATATATTTTGGGTACCAGAAATTGCCCGTTGGGAGTATCTAAAGCAAAACGCCAAGAAG